>NZ_JBSFVE010000011.1:131316-307414 GCF_053592165.1 Streptodolium elevatio | reverse complement strand
ACCGCCGCCCACCTGTTCTGCACCGAGATCCGCACCACTGCCGACGCCGACCCAAAAGCCCCGGACAGCACCTGACTCTCTACCAGGTCGTGCACCACCTCCAACAACTCCTCGCCACCTGGCACGGCACCTGCCCCACCTGCAGACGCCCCACCGCCCACCGCAAACCCAGACCGAGCTAACAAAGCACTACTAGGTCGTGTCTTCAAATCCTCGCCGGGCCCGCGAACTTGAAGACACTCCCTAGAACCGCAGTGCGGCGGCGAGGCCGCCGGCTTCGGCGAGCGTTCCGTCCGGGACGAAGTCGACGACGCCGTCCGCGTCGAGCACTGCCTCGACCAGCGAGTCGACGATGTCGTCCTCGACGCCGTCGACGCTCGGGGTGCCGCCGTCCAGGACGCTCAGCGCGGCCCGCTCGGCGCCCTCCACCGCCTCCGGGCGCGCGGTGATGCGCAGGCCGTCCTCGACGACGAGGTGCGCCACACGTCCTTCGTGGGCGGGCAGCCAGGCGTCCTGGACGCCTGCCGCGTACCGCCGTCCGCTGCGCGCCGCGTCCAGCGCCGCCAGCGCCGCCGTGCTCCGGGCCTCGGCCAACTCCTCGCGCACCGGCGCGAGTTCGACGGCGAGCTCGGCCGGGGTGACGGTTCGCAGGCCGCCCTTGTCCAGCTCCGCCGCGATGTGGTCCGTGTGCCGGGTGACCGAGCGGAACAGGGACGTCTGCGGCCGCAATCCGACCAGGACGACCGGCTGCGCGCGCCCGTCCAGCGCGGCGGCGAGCTTGTCGTCGGCCTCGGTGAACATGCTGCGCATGTCCTGCGACACCCCCAGGCCGCCGCCTTCGCGGGTGACCGGTCCGTCGCGCTCCTCGCCCGGGTTGGCGACCGGGAAGCCGTCGCCTTCGACGGGCTCGACCTGGGTGCCGCGCCCGTGCCACAGCCGAACGTCGTCCTCGCTGAGCACCAGCACCCAGTAGGGGCGCGACCGCGCCTCCGCGGCGACCAGGTTGCGGGTCAGGTACGTCGTGCCGAACACCACCCGCTCGGAGACCTCCGCGCCCACCCGGTACATGCGGTGCTCGTCCTCCGACGCGTACAGCACGAGCCCGTCGAGGAACCGCTCCGGGTCCAACTCCTCGCCCGCGAGCCGCAGATGCTCGGCGACCGCGAGGCGCCTCTCGCGTGGCACGTCGGGGTCGTCCGCGAGCCGTCGGCCCGCCTCCTCAAGGAGGTTGCGCAGCCGGATGTGGTCCTGCTGGTTCTCCGGCCGGCGGCGGTGCGTGGGCAGCGTGACCGACACCGCGGGGTACGGACGCGGCCTGCGCAGCTCGGCCAGCAGTTCGGCGGTGGGGCGGACGGCCTGCGGCATCGTTCCTCCATGCGGGTGAACGCAGTCGGGCATACGGGCGGGCGGCAGTGCCGGAGCACGGTGCCGCCCATTGAAGGAACGTCTCACGGTTCGGCGCGGGCTGCCCTGATCTGCTGCGCCGATCGGGTTGCCGCACCCTTGCCTCCGGTTGGCCGGTTCCCGTCCAAACTCCCGGAACCTTGCCAAATATGCATCAGTCGGTTGATTGAAAAATGATCCGCCCGGCGGCACTCTTGCTCCCCGGTTGACACGTGTGTCGGGTGCTCCGCCACGTGTGCGGTCACGTGTCGCCGTGTTTCTGCCGTACGTACCACCCCCGGTACCGCGTACGAAGACGGAGTCATATGACCCACACAGCAGACCCCAGCGAGGCAACTGCAACCTCCGAGGCGTCCGACGCCTCCGACCCCGGGCGCCGTGCGGTCCTGGGCGGCCTGGCCGCCGCGGCCGCGCTGACCGCGGCGCAGTGGACGCCCCTGTCCCGCATACCCGTCGGCGGCGCGGAGGCCACCGTGCCGCCGCCGCCCGGTCCGCCGCCCGGCATCGCCGTCTACCAGCAGTCGTACCGCAATTGGTCCGGTGAACTGCGCGTCGACGACCTGTGGACGTGTGCGCCCGCGACGCCCGCCGACGTCGTCATCCTCGCGAACTGGGCCAAGGCGCACGGCTGGACGCTCCGCGCCAAGGGCCACAGCCACAACTGGTCCCCCATCCTGGTCACCGCCGACGCCGGAAGCGCCGCCACGCTGCTCGTCGACACCACCCAGAACCTCACCTCGATCGCCGTGCAGACCGGCGCCACGCCCAGCGTCACCGCGCAGGCAGGCGTGTCGATGGACGTCCTGCTGGCCACGCTGGAGGCGTCCGGCTACGGCCTGACCGCGGTGCCGGCACCCGGCGACATCACCCTCGGCGGCGTCCTGGCCATCGACGCGCACGGGACCGCCGTGCCGGCAGTGGGCGAGACCAGGCCGTACGGCCACACGTACGGCTCGATCAGCAACCTGGTGCTGTCCCTGACCGCCGTCGTCTGGGACGCGCCCACCGCGCAGTACAGGCTCAGGACGTTCCAGCGCACCGACCCCGCCATCGCCCCGCTGCTGGTGAGCCTGGGCCGCGGCTTCGTGGTCGAGGCCACGCTGCGCGTCGGGCAGAACCAGCGGCTGCGCTGCCAGAGCTGGATGACCGTGAGTGCCGACGACATCTTCGCTCCCCCGGCGACCGCCGGCGCCAACTCCTTTGCGTCGTACGTGAACCAGAGCGGCCGCGTGGAGGTCATCTGGTTCCCCTTCACCGACAACCCCTGGGTCAAGCTGTGGACGGTGGCCCCGACCAAGCCGCCGCTGTCGCGCCAGGTCACCGCGCCCTACAACTACCCGTTCAGCGACTTCCTGCCCACCGAGGCCGCCGACCTGCTCGGCCAGATCATCGCCGGGAACTCCGGCCTCACACCCGCGTTCTGCAACCTCCAGGGGGCGACGTCGAGCGCGGGCCTGCTCGCGACGCTGTCGTGGGACCTGTGGGGCTGGTCGAAGAACACGATGCTCTACATCCGGCCGACGACCTTCCGAGTCACCGCGAACGGGTACGCGATCCTCACCAAACGCGCCGACATCCAGCGCGTGGTCAGCGAGTTCCACGCCTACTACAAGGGAGCGCTGGCGTCCTACCAGGCACAGGGCAGGTTCCCGATGAACGGGCCGTTGGAGGTCCGGGTGACCGGCCTGGACGATCCCGGGCACACGGGGGTCGCGGGGGCGGTGCACCCGACGCTGTCGGCGCTGCGGACGCGGCCCGACCACCCCGAGTGGGACGTGGCGGTGTGGCTCGACATCCTCACCACCCCGGGGACCCCGTACAGCGGGCAGTTCTACCGTGAGACCGAGCAGTGGGTACTCGCGAACTACTCGGGCAGCTACCCGCAGGTACGCGTGGAGTGGTCGAAGGGCTGGGGCTACAGCGGTACGGCCGCCTGGTCGGACCCGACCACGGTCGGGACGACGGTGCCGGACTCGTTCCGCAGCGGTCTCCCGGCCGGGAACAACTGGGACACCGGCGTTGCCGCGCTCGACGCGTACGACCCGCACAGGGTGTTCACCAACCCGTTCCTCGACACCCTGCTCACCTGAGCCGCCGCGGCCGTCCCGGGCGGGCCGACACCGGTCCCACGGGACGGCCGCACGGAGCGCCGTACCCGGCCGCCGCCCGGCCGCCCGTCCTTCCCACCCGGGATTGCGAGGTGCAAGAATTGCGCCCTGCATACGTCACGCCGCGGTCGCGGCGCCGCGCCGGGTGAGGGACGGAACCGATGAGCTCTGGCACCACCGCCGAACCCCTCGATCCGGACGCCGGGTTGGTCGAGGCGGTGTTGCGCCTGCGCCGCAGTTCGCCCAGCCGCCTGCTGCAACAGGACCTCTACCAGGTAGGCGACACCCAGCTCACGCCTGTGCAGGTGGACGCGCTCGAATGCCTTGCGGGACGTCCGGTGTGGCGCATGCACGAACTCGCGGCCCGGCTCGGCATCGACCCGTCGACCGCGACGCGCACCGTCGACCCGCTGGTACGCCTCGGCCTCGCCGAGCGCGAGCCGGACCCGGCCAACCGCCGCTATGTGTCGGTCCGGGCGAGCCGCCGCGGCAAGACCGTATCGGGCCGCATCACCCGGGCCCGGCTCGCCCTGATGCGCGACGTGCTGGCGCCGATGCCGGCCGAGGACCGTGCGGAGCTGACCCGGCTGCTGACGCAATACGTCGACCTGATCGAGGAGTACGCCCGCGGCGTGCCGTCCGCCCCGTAGGTGCACGCCGCGATCCGCGACCCGGCCGCCTTTCGGCGCGCCGGTCCGCGGATCGCGGCCGCATTGTTCAGCAGCAGGGCGGGTCGAGCACCCACGCCACGACGAAGACGAGGCAGAGCGCGGCGATCGACGGCAGCCGACGGCGCCACAACTCGGCCCGCGACTGCGCCGCGGCGGCCTTCCCGGCCTCGGTCCTGTCCTCGGTACCGGTCGTCATCCGGAGAGCGTAGCCGCTGCCGCCTTCAGCGGGTGGCAGGCGGCGTGAAACCGTACAGCGCCGCGACGTTGCCCGAGGCGATGCGTGCCGCCTCGTCCGCGGGCAGGTCCGCCAGGACGCCGCCCAGGATCTCCCGGCTGCGCGGGAACGTGGACTCCGTGTGCGGGTAGTCCGACCCGAACATCAGCGTGCCGACGCCGATGACGTCGCGCACCCGCACCCCGAGGGCGTCCTCCTGGAAGGACGCGAAGCAGTTGTTGTGCCAGTAGTGCGACGGCAGCACGTCGGGGTCGGCGAAGCGGTGCCAATCGCCGCGTGCGGGGCGGTCGGTGTACGTGTAGTCCATCTGGGTCAGGAAGAACGGGATCCAGCTCAGCTCGTGCTCGACCGTGCCGACGCGCAGGCCCGGGTGCCGCTCGAACACGCCGGACAGGATGAGGTCGCCGAGCGCGGCGCGTACCTGCTGGTCCTTGTTGACGAAGACGGACGGCGGGACCTCCTTGATGTCGAGGAAGAACTCGCCCGTACGCGGGTCCGCGCGGTCGGTGCCCACGTGCAGCGAGATCGGCACGCCCAGTTCCTCGGCGGCCTGCCAGAGCGGCTCGTACGCGGGGCTGCGGTACGGGTTCCACACGGGAGTCCGCACCGGTATCAGCGCGCCGCTGAGCCCGCGCGCGTGGGCGCGGCGCAGTTCGGCCGCCGCCTCGGCCGGGTCGTCGGTGTTGAGCATCGCGACGCCCTTGAGCCGTGCCGGGTCGTGCGCGCAGAAGTCGGCGAGCCAGTCGTTGTAGATGCGGACCGAGCGCGAGAGGACGCCGCTCTCCGGGACCGCGTACGACACCAGGCCCTGGGACGGGTAGATGACCGAGCCCCAAATGCCGTCGGACTCGTTCTCGGCGAGGTAGCGGGCCGGGTCGTACGCGGAGTCGCGCACGTCTTCGAAGGTGGCGGACGTGCGCAGCCGGTCGGGGTCGTGGGCGAAGCGCTCGCCGGTCTGGATGCCGAGGAACGACATCGTGCGGCGGCCCGCGACGTACCACCAGTCCCCGTCGTCCTCGCGGACCACGCGCGGGAGTTCGTCGTCGGGGGCGACGCGCTGCCACAGGTCGGGCGGTTCGATGATGTGCGAGTCGGAGGAGATTATCCACTGCTCTGGCGACAGGCCGGTCATATCGGACTCCGGTCTTGGGGGCGGGACCGGGACCCGCAAATGCGTCGGCGGCAAGCCGACTCGCGGATCCCGGTGCGGTGGTCAGAGAAGGCGGCCGGGCAGGCGGGCCAGGTCGCCGCCGACATCGACGCCGTCACGGCGGGTCACGCTGCCGTTGACGACGACGTGTTCGAGGCCGGGCGGCGCGTCGACGACGAGGCGCTCCCCGCCCGAGGGCAGGTCGGTGACCCGGCGCGGGGTGGGTGCGCGCAGGTCGTCCCAGCGCAGGACGAGCAGGTCGGCGGCCGCGCCGACGCGCACCCGGCCGCGGTCGGCGAGGCCGAGCAGGTCGGCGGGTTCACCGGTCAGGCGGTGCACGCCCTGCTCGGGTGCCATGAGTTCGCGGTCGCGGACCCAGTTGGCGAGGAAGTCGACGGGCATGTGCGCGTCGCAGATCTGCCCGGCGTGCGCGCCCGCGTCGGACAGGCCGAGGACGCAGCCTTCCGCGGCCAGCAGGGTGCGCAGCGCGTCCCCGTCGTCGTTGGCGAACGTGACGGCGAAGCGGGTGCGCAGGTCGTCGGCGAGGCTGAGGTCGAGCAGGACGTCCAGCGGCGTGCGGGCGGCGTCCTCGGGGCGTCCGGATTGCCGTGCCTCGGCGGCGAGTTCGGCGATGCCGCGGCCGATGAGGCCGGTGTGGCGGGCGGTTTCCACGACGGTGATGTCGGCCCAGCGCGGGTTGACCCACCGGCGGCTGTCGAGTTCGCGGTACGCCCGGTCCCGCCACGCCGCGTCGCGGTAGCGCTCGGCCCGCTGCGCCGGGGCGAGCGGGGCGAGTTCGGCCCACGCGGGGACCGAGTAGAACGAGGACGGGTCGGCCGCGGATATGCGCTGCTCGATGGGGCGGCACGTGACCTGCGGGTGTACGTCTGCACCCGCCTCGCGCCCGGCGCGGTGCACCGCGAGCTTGTCCGCCCAGTGCGCCCGCGGGCTGCCCTCGGGGTAGGTGAGCAGCGCGGACCACGTGATGGGGCGTCCCAGCGCGGGTTGGAAGTCGTAGAGCCAGGCGAAGTCCTCGCCGGGCGCGACGTGGCAGATGCCGCGCCCGACCTCGGCGGTGACCCGCATGAGCGCCTCGACCTCGGCCTGCGTGGCGTTCATCGAGGGCACGGGCCGCCCTCGGTCGCCGATGTGGAAGCCGCTGCGGTCGGTCGAGAACCCGAGCGCGCCGGCCCGCAACGCGTCCGCGACCAGGGCGCGCATGCGGTCGATCTCGTCGGCGGTGGCGGCGCGGTCGTGCGCGTCCTCGCCCAGGACGGTCATGCGGACCGCGTTGTGGCCCACGTAGCCGCCGAAGTTGATGCCGACGGCCCGCCCGACCCGGGCGAGGTAGTCGGGATAGGTGGTGAACGACCAGTCGACGCCCGCATCGAGGACGGCGGCCGGCATGTCCTCGACGTGTTCGAGGATCCGGACCAGCGATCCGCGCATGGCCGGCGGGCACGGCGCGAGCGACAGGCCGCAGTTGCCGGCGACGACCGAGGTGACGCCCTGGCCGCTGGACGGGGTGAGCCAGGGGTCCCACAGGACCTGCGGGTCGTAGTGCGTGTGCAGGTCGAGGAAGCCCGGGCACACCACCGCGCCCGAGGCGTCGAGTTCGACGGCGCCGCGCACGGTGGGGGCGATCTCCGCGATCCGGCCGTCGCGTACTCCGACGTCGGCACGGAACGGCGGTGCGCCGGTGCCGTCGAGCACCGTCCCGCCGCGTAGGGCGAGGTCGTACGACATGGGCAACTCCTCGCGTTTCGACGCTACTTGCCGGTCCCGGCCGCAACCGTGGCGGTCGGGCCCGTGCGCGGAGTCAAGCATCTGCTCTTGCAAAGTACAAGTGTTGTGACGCGCAATCCAGATGGTTCGGCGCGGCGGGCCGGGCCGGGGCGGCGACGGTGCGATGTCGGTGCGATGCCCAGGCGGCGTCGGGGTGGCGTCGGGGTGGCGTCGGGGCAGCGGCCCGGGCCGCCTCAGGGGTTCCTCAGGCCTGCGTCCAGGCGGCGACGACCGCGAGCGCGAGGGCGGCGCAGATGCCGAGGTTGACGTACGCGTGCGCGAGGAATACCGCGGCGAACTCGCGGATGGTCGCACTCGGCCAGAAGTAGCGCGCGGTCGGCGACCCGATCACCTGGGCGCCCAGCCCGGCCTTGCGCGCCTCCATGGCGGCCCGAAAGGCGTGGTAGTTGTTCGTGACGACGAGGCAGCGGAAGCCCGGCTTCGCCTCGGCCATGATCTCCCTGCTGAAGCGCATGTTCTCGGTGGTGGTGGTGGAGCGCGTCTCGCGCACCACGCGGTCGGCGGGCACGCCGCGCGCCAGGAGGTAGTCGGCCATCGCCACGGCCTCGGGGACGACTTCGTCCGTGCCCCGGCCGCCCGAGACGAGCAGGATCGGCTTGCCGCCGCGCGCGGACTGGGCCTCGTACACCGCGAGGCCCCGGTCGAGTCGGCCGGCGAGCAGGGGCGGCACCTGGTCGCCGTCCACGAGGCCGGACCCGAGGACGACGATGTAGTCGACGTCGCCGCGGACGGGCATGCGGCCGTAGAGGTACGCGTACCCGATGAAGCACGCGAACAGGAACGAGACGTAGCCGACCACGAGGAGCGCGCTGGTCGCCACGATCTCCAGCGGGCGGTCGTCCACCGCCACGGCCGCGCCCAGCAGGGCGACGAACGCCAGGATGCCGAGCCCGGCGAGCAGCGAGAGCAGGTTCGCGATGCCGCGGCCCTCCTTGCGGACCATCGTGACCCCGTTGGCGACCAGCAGCCCGGCGAGCACCAGGATGCCGAGCGCGGGGCCCACCAGGATCGCCGCGACCACGATCTCGAAGACCTCGACGGGCGCCTTGGCCAGGTCGTCCACCACGCCGATCGCCAGCGTCGCCAGCGCGAGGCCCAGGAAGACGGCGTTGCGGAAGCGGCGGCGGTCCCGCAGCACGCCGGCGGCGAAGAGGACGAAGAACACCAAGGCCGCGATGTAGGGGATCACGCGCCAATGTTAGGGAAATCCCCTGGCCCTCCCGGCCACCGGCGATCGATGCCGCGCGGCGCGGTACCCGTGCATTTTCGGCATGCCCTCGGCGGCGCATGCCCCTTCCGCTTTCCATACGCATCCGTATGGTGAATCTCGTCCGGGGAGCGGAAGCACGACTTCCGGGTGTGGTGCAGCATGCCCGCGCTCGCCGGCGGACCAGGAGACCACCCTCGCAAGGAGTGGACGCACATGCGAATACGCGGATCCAGAACGGCAATCGCACTCGGTGTCGGCGCGGCCCTGCTGGGCGGCGGGATCGCCGCGGGGCCCGCCGCGTCGGCGGGGCAGTCGGCCGCCGCGCACGCCCCGCCCACCGCCCAGCGGCTCGTCCCCGTGGAGGGCACCGCGAACTTCCGCGACCTGGGCGGCTACCGGACGTACGACGGGGAGAAGACGCGCTCCGGCGTGCTGTACCGGTCCGAGGCACTCAACAAGGTGACGCCCAACGGCGTGGCGCAGATGGCCGCGCTCAAGCTGAAGGGCATCGTCGACTTCCGCACCGCGGCGGAGATCGCGGCGAACGGGCCCGACAAGTACCCGGCCGGCGTACCGAACACCAACCTGGCCGTCTCCGACGGCGGCCTGATGACCACGCTCTACGCCGTCATCACGTCCGGCGACCCGGTCAAGCAGGAGCAGATCCTCGGCAACGGCAGGGCCGCGCAGCTGGTGGTCGACATGTACCGCACGTTCGTCGACGACCCGGCCATCCGCGCGCAGTTCGCCGCGACGGCCAAGGGCGTGGCCAACGGCACCGTGTCGCTGTACCACTGCTCGGCGGGCAAGGACCGGGCCGGCTGGATGACCGCGATCCTGCTGACGGCCGTCGGTGTGCCGACCGGCACGGTCAACCAGGACTACCTGCTCAGCAACCAGTACCTCAAGCCGGGCAACGACGCACTCAAGCAGCAGCTGCTCGCGAGCGGCAGGATGCAGAACCCGTCGCTGCTCGACCCGCTGCTGGGTGTCGACCAGCGCTACCTGGACGCCGCACGGGCCGCGATCGACGCCCGGTACGGCTCGTTCGGCAAGTACCTGACCGACGGGCTGGGCCTCGACGTCCTCACGCTCGTCAAGTTGCGGCAGCGCCTGGTGACCTGAGGCCGGGGGCCGGAGGGTGCCCGGCGGCGTTCGCACCGCCGACGATCGCACCATCGGCCGCCCGGGGTTCGCACCGGGTTCGCACCGGGTTCGCACCGAACGGGAACAAACGAGGCCGCCCGGCGGCCGGGCTCCTCCACAGCCCCGGCGGCCGGGCGGCTGCTTTGCCGGTACGTCAGCGGCCGTCCGGGTCCGCGCGGTCGTCCGTGTCCCGGTCCGCATCCGCGCCCGAATCCGGCCCGGAGCCCGGATCCGTGTCCGCGTCCGGATCCGCGTCGGCTTCCGCGTCCGCGTCGAACTCCAGGCCCAGCTGCCCGTCGATGACGGGCTCGCGTTCGTGCAGGATGTGCACCGCGGCCTCCTCGGCGGACGCGGCACCGGAGTCGACGCCGACGTCGTCCGCGAACATCCCCTCGTCTTCGTCGACGAGGCGGCCGGACCGCGGCTCGGGCCCCTCGGCCCAGCGGTCGTCGATGTCGTCGATGTCCTCCGGCTCCAGCTCGGGTTCCTCCTCGTCCAGCAACTGGTCGAGGGATTCGCCGCGTTCGGCCTCCTCCGCGGTGGTGCCGAAGCGCTCGGCCGCCGACCAGCGGTCGGGGGGCTCGACCCCGACGTCCAGCGGGTCGGCACTCAGGTCGTCGGTGACCAGCGACTCGGAGGCGTCGAGGGTGGGGTCCTCGTACGGCTCGTCGTCAGGGCCGCGCCGGCCGGGCGGCTTGCCACTGCTGCTCATCGAATCGGGTTCCCTCCGTGTGCCGGAATCCCGATGATCACGTGCGGCGGCGCCGCGAGGCGGTGGTTGCGCCGAACGTGGGTGCGTCGCCGGATCAGGCCCGCGGGGCCGTGGCGGCGTGCTGCATGGCGCGCACGACCTCGACCAGCGGCCGCAGCTCGGGCGACTTCTCGGCGTGGGCCAGGGCCTCCTCGAGTGCCCGGTCGTTGGTCTCGCGCGCCCGGTCGAACAGCGCCCGGCCCGCGTCGGTGACGTTGGTGTAGATGCCGCGCCGGTCGGTCGGGCAGAGGTACCGCACCAGCAGGCCGCGCTCCTCCAGGCGCGTGACCAGCCGCGTCGTCGCGCTCTGGCTCAGGGCCACGGTGTCCGCGAGGCGCGTCATGCTCAGGTGGCCGCCATCCCCGTCGTGCTGCTCGCTCAGCACGACCAGCGCCGAATACTCCCGGACGCTCAACCCGTGCGCGCCCTGCAGCGCCTTCTCCAGGTGGGCGTCGATCCGGTCGTGGAGCAGCGAGAGGGCGCACCAGCCCTGGGCGAGGACGCGCCCGTCGATCTCCGGTCCACGCATACCGCACTCCCCTTCACAGCCGGCATCGCGCCGACTCTTGCCCGCCATGATACCCCACTGGCGCGATTAACCCGCTCTTGCATATATCCCGCGCATGCAAGTAACGTCGTCTGCAAGTAACCGCTACGCCGTGCCGTCCCCGGCCCCGACGAAAGCCCTCTCATGCCTCTTGCACTCCTGGCGCTGGCCATCGGCGCCTTCGGCATCGGAACGACCGAGTTCATCCCGATGGGCCTGCTGCCCGAGGTCGCCGACACCTACTCCGTCTCCATCCCGACCGCGGGCCACGTGCTCTCGGTGTACGCCCTCGGCGTCGTCGTGGGCGGCCCGCTGCTGGCGGTGCTCGGCATCCGGGTGCCGCGCAAGCGCATGCTGCTCTCGCTGATGGGCGTGTTCATCGCCGGCAACCTGCTCTCCGCCCTCGCGCCGGGCTTCGGCGTCATGCTCGCCGGCCGCGTGGTCGCCGCGTTCGCGCACGGGGCCTTCTTCGGCATCGGCGCCGTCGTCGCGGCTGACCTCGTGGCGCCGCGCAAGCGGGCCGCCGCAATCGCCACCATGTTCACCGGCCTGACCGCGGCCAACGTGGTCGGCGTACCGGCCGGCACCTGGCTCGGCCAGGCGTTCGGCTGGCGTACCACGTTCGCCGTCGTCGCGGGTCTCGGCGTGCTCGCGCTCGCGGGTATCGCCGCCCTGGTGCCCGCACATGCGGGCGCGGGCGTCGGCGGAGAGGCCGCCCGCGACACCCGTCTGCGCCCGGAGTTCGAGGCGCTGAGGAATGTCCAGGTGTGGCTGGCCATGGCGATGACCGTGCTCGGTTTCGGCGGGGTGTTCGCCGCCATCAGCTATATCGCGCCGATGATGACCGACGTCGCCGGCTATTCCGAAGGCTCCGTGACGTGGCTCCTGGTGCTGTTCGGCGTCGGCCT
The DNA here is from genome assembly GCF_053592165.1 of Streptodolium elevatio. NCBI lineage: Bacteria > Bacillati > Actinomycetota > Actinomycetes > Kitasatosporales > Streptomycetaceae > Streptodolium > Streptodolium elevatio. The sequence continues at coordinate 295,478 of NZ_JBSFVE010000011.1, read as the reverse complement.
GTTCGCCGGGAACCTGGTCGGCGGACGTTTCGCGGACCGCGCCCTGATGCCGAGCTTGTACATCTCGCTGACCGGACTGGCCGCCTCTCTCGCCCTGTTCACCGCGACCGCGCACCACAAGGCCGCCGCGGCGGTGACCCTGATGCTGATCGGGGCCTTCGGCTTCGCGACCGTGCCGCCCCTGCAGAAGCGCGTCATGGACCAGGCCGCGGGCGCGCCGACGCTGGCCTCGTCGGGCAACATCGCGGCGTTCAACCTCGGCAACGCCCTGGCGACCTGGCTCGGCGGCGTGGTGATCGCCGGCGGCCTCGGCTACACCTCGCCGAACTGGGTCGGCGCCCTGATGGCACTGTCGGCGCTGGCGCTCGCCGTCCTGTCCGCCCGGTTGGAGCGGCGTTCCGGCCGCCGCACGGTGGAGCGGGCCGGACGCACCGTGGCGTCCGGGACGGGCGCGGGGCCTGTCGCGTCCGGGACGGGCGCGGGGCCCGCCCCGGACCCGGCCGATGTCTCAGGCGGCGTCCCGGAAGGGGCCCGTCACCTCGAAAGTCACGCCGGCCAGCGGTGAGTTCGAGGTGCCGCGCTGCGACGAGAAGTACAGCCGCCGGCCGTCCGGGCTGAACGCCGGTCCGGTGATCTCGGAGCCGTCGTGCCCGGTGACCTGGAGAAACGGCGCGACCGTCGCGTCCGCGGTGATGAGGCAGATCTGCATGTCGCCGCCGTCCTCGGCAACGAACAGGTCGCCGTTGGGGCGGCCGGTGATGTTGTCGACACCGGTGAGCGGGGCGGTCCCGGCGGGCACCAGGCCGTCGTCGTACGCGATGTCGAGCACGCTGGCCGCCGCGTCGTACACCCACACGCGGTTGTCGCCCTTGGTGGTGAACCACAGCCGCCCGTCGCGGTAGTGGGCGCCCTCGCCGCCGTCGAAGTGCCGCGCCTCCGCGACCTGGTTGCGGGTGCCAGCGAGCCAGTCGCCGGGGCGGGGCACGGGCCGCCAGGTGACCGGCCCGGTCACCGGCTCGGCGGGCGCGCACAGCACGTCCAGGCGGCCGCTCGACAGGTTGCCCCAGGTGTCCGGGGTGAACCGGTAGAGGCAGCCGTCGCCTTCGTCCTCGGTGAGGTAGATGACGCGGCGGTCGGGGTCGGCCGCGGCGGCCTCGTGCTTGAAGCGGCCCATGGCGGGGCGCGCACCGGCACCGTTGCGGCCGTACGGGTCGGTCTCCCACACCTGGCCGAACGGCACCTCCTCGCAGGAGAGCCACGTGCCCCACGGGGTGGCGCCGCCCGCGCAGTTCACGTTCGTGCCGCCGAGGATCGAGTACGCCCCGCGGATGCGCCCGTCGCCCGCGAAACGCAGCGCGGACACCCCGCCCACCAAAGGGAGTTCGGAGTTGGACACGTAGATCCAGCCGTCGCCGTCCGGGAAGCACGCGCCGCCGTCGGGCGCGCCGTGCCACAGGTGCAGCGTTCGGGTCACGAACCGGCCGCTGCGGGCGACGACGCGGGAGGTGAAGCCGGCCGGGAGCCGTACGCCGTTCGCGTCCGGGCCGAGCAGCGCCCCGTAGGGCCCGGCACCCGGTTGCGCGGGCGCGGCGCCCGCGACCGAGCTCCACAGCGATCCGCCGAGAGCGACGGTGCCCGCTCCGACGGCGGTGCCTCGCAGGAACGTACGCCGGTCCATGTTGTGCCCCCTTTGTCGCGGACGGTCTGGCCGTCGCCCAGAGTCTCTCGGTCCGCTGCCCGACGCTAGTGCTGTGCGATCGGTTTCGAGCGGCTGCCGGTGAACTCCGGACGACCATCCGGCTTACAGAGGCGCCCATTCGGGCGTCGCGGTCGCGAACGAGTGCTCGGCGCACGGCGGGTGGGATCGGTTTCCGTCCGGCCGCCGAGTCCGTACCATGCGGACGATGACGGGGGAATCGCAGTCCACGACCAATGGAAGCCTCGTATTGGCACTGGCCGCAGTGCTGTTCGCGGTCGCGTTCCTGCCCTTCCTCCTCGAGGACGACTCGGGGAGAGGCGGGACGGCGTTCACCGGCGGGGTCGGCACGGCCGGGCCGGGCGGCACGCCGCGGCTCCCGGACGCCACGGCCACGCGCCGTGCCGCTCCCCCCGCGGATGCCTCGGACCCGGACACCGAGGATCCGGACGCCGAGGACCCGTACACCGCGGCCCCCGACCCGACGTACCCGCGGCCGGTGGCCCCACCGGCGCCTGTACACGATCCCCGCCAGGAGGCCTTCGAGGCTGCCGCGCGGGTCGGGACGTGCCTCAACGCGTACCTGCTCGGCGACAGCGCCGGGACCTGGAACAGCGAGGTGCCGCGGCAGGTGCCGTGCGGCGCATGGGAGGCGTACGCACGGGTGGCCGGGGTCAACGGCACCTGCCCGACCGCCGACGCCGGGTACGCGCGCTGGGGCTACGGCAACGTCTCCCTGTGCCTGGAACGGCAGTTCAAGCAAGGGCAGTGCTTCCTGGTCAGCCGCGAAGGCGGCACGTCGAGCGATCCGCAGTACTCCGGCAACCTGTTCACCTGGGCCGACTGCGGCGCCCAGCGCATTCCGGTCGAGTACGACTCGATCCTCGTAATCACGAACGTGTACCGGGCGCCGAGCACGCTCACCGACTCGATGTGCCGGCGCGCGACGAACGACCGGACGCGCTACTGGTATTGGCTGGCCCGCAACAACTCGACGCTCATCTGCGCGACCTATCCGGCCCGTTGACGGCTACTCGCGGGTGACCGTGAACATCGCGCCGAACGAGAAGAGCAGCGCGAACAGCACCGGTGGGCCCGCGGAGAGCAGATACGAACCCGCCAGCGCGGCGATCGCGCAATAGGCGGCCGTGACAACGGAGATGGCCGTCTGGAGGTCGGTCGGCCCGTGATTGTTGCGCCGTACGACGACTGCGAAGAAGACCGCGGCCCACAGCGCCGCCCGCTCCTGGCCGAACGAGACGTCCTCCTGGATGTCCCAGAACGTGCGGTGGAACGAGCCGTCCCGCGCCGCCGCGACGGCGGATTCGAGGGCGGACTCGACGGTGTTCGGCACCGGGCGGCCCGCACGCACGTCGTCCATGTAGAACCGCAGATACTCGGACACCAGCAGCGTCGCCAGCCCCAGGGCGTGCAGGACCTTCGCGCCGGTGTCCCACGGCCCCAGGCGCGGTTTCCGCGCCTCGCCCGTACTTGCAGGTGCCCCGCCGTCCGCGCCCCCGTCTGCAGCCACGCAGACGATCGTACCGACGGCGGGGCCCCGCACCAGGGTTGACGACGTGTCAGCCGGCGGTCAGGCCGGTGTCGTTGTTGAGAATGGCGCCGTGCACGTTGCGCGCCTCGTCGGAGGCGACGTACGCGAACATCGAGGCGATGTCCTCCGGCTGCGCCATCGGGCGCGGCGTGGTCGAGCGGCCGACCATGTCCCAGTCGACATCGGCTGGCATCTGGTAGTTGGCGACGAGGTTCGTCTCGATGCCGCCCGGCGCGATCGCGTTAACGCGCAGCGGCGTCTTGATGAACTCCCAGGCCAGCGAACGCGTCAGCTGTACGACGGCGCCCTTGGACATCGTGTAGACGACGCTGTACGCGAGGCCCATGACGCCCGCGTTCGACGCGATGTTGACAATGTTGCCGGAGCGCTCCAGAAGGTGCGGGATCGCGGCCTGGCACATGAAGAAGTAGCCGTCGGTGTTGACGCCCATCATGCGGCGGTAGTCCGCCTCGGTCACCTCGAGCACGTGCTCGGCGCGCGCGATGCCCGCGACGTTGCCGAGCACGTCCAGGCCACCGAACTCGGCGACGCAGTCCGCCACCGCGGCGAAGCACTCGTCGCGCCTCGCGACGTCGGTGACGCGCGTCGCGACCTTGCCGGCCAGGCCGCCGGCCAGCTTGGCGGTCTCGGCCAGCGCGTCGGTGTTGATGTCCAGGGCGTAGACGTTCGCGCCCTCGGCCGCGAGGCGCAGCGTGGTCGCGCGGCCGACGCCCGATCCGGCTCCGGTGACGAGTGCGGTCTTGCCGTCGAACCGGCCGGGCACGTGGACTATCGACATGCGTTCACTCCAACGGATCAAGGCGAACCCGGGCACGGCTCGAACGACTGTGCCCCTGTGCTGACGGATCGTGCCACAGCCCGGCGCGACTCTCCAGACACGTGTGCGGAGCTCCCGGCCAGGGCGGGCACAGGCCGTGCGGACCGGGAGCGGGGCGGCGTCCGGAGTGCACCGGAAAGCGGGTCCGCCCGAGTCAGCCGCGGCCGCCGCCGCTGTCACCGCCGCCTCCCGGCGGGCCGCCACCCGGTCCGCCCGCGCCGCTGTTCTCCTTGGTGGTGTCGACGCCGAGGGTGAGCGTGCCCACGTATCCGGCCGACGGCGTGGCCGCCTGAACGGGCGTCACGGTCATGAGGCCGTCGGACGCACCTCCGCCGCCGTACACACTGTCGCCGTCGAGCTTGGTCGGCGTTCCGGAGTGCCGGTTGTACGGCGCGAGCGGGAACACCTCCCCCCCGAGGGAGTCGGGGAAGAAGAGCTGTCCCGTGAAGTTGACCTTGCCGCCTTCGTACGTGCCGTCCTGCTGCGCGCCACCGGTGTGCACCTTGACGTGGATGTGCATGACGCGCGGCGTGTACCAGCCGGGCACGATGGTGGTGAACTCCACCACGCCGTCGGCGCCCGCGACCTGGTAACCGCGCAGGTACGTCCGGTCGTTCGCGCTGCTGCCGTCCGTGTTCTCCGCGGGTACTCCGCCCCCGGGGCTCGCGGTGGTGAAGCCCGAGTAGTAGCCCCACGCGTCGCAGTGCCAGATCTCCACGGCCGCGCCGGCGACGGCCGCGCACGAGGCCGTCGTGTCCTGGACGGTCAGGCGCAGCCGGAGCGGGACGCCCTGCTTGCCCTCGGTGATGTCCTGGCGCACGAGTGCGTCGTCGAGGTGGTACGGCCCCTCTGTGGCGTTCGCGGTCAGCACGCACTGAGTGGTGGTGCCGGAACCGGACGCCTGCGGCGACGCCGAGGCGGACGGGGCCGCCCCCTCCTTGGCGCCGTTGTCGCCCGAGCCGTTGCCGGAGTCGTCCCCGCAGGCGGCGAGCGCCAGGCCGGCCGCCGCGGTGCCGGTCCCGACGACGAGGAACCTGCGCCGGGACATGTTGTTCGCTGTCATGCGCCGAGCTTCGCCGACGAGTGTGAAAAACCGGTGAGACGCGCCGGGCCCGCCCTCGGGCGGCCGAGCGCGGTCCCAGTGCGGTTCACAGGCGTGGCACGCGTCGGGATTCCTCACGATCTTCTTGTCCCGGCCGGGAATCCTGCCGTCAGGCGCCTCCGGGATCCTCGGCCCCGACGCGCCGACAGACCGCACGACCACGATCGCAGGAGCCGCCATGTACTCCCCCGGCGTCGCCCTCACCCCCCTCCCGCCGACACGGCATCTGCCGCGATTCCCGGGGCCGAGTGCGTCGTCCACTTCGGTGACGTCCGACCGGCCTTCGGGGCGGACGCGGGCGGCCGTACTTACCGTGCTGTAACGCGCGGAAGGAGACGATGGTCCCGAAGTCGGACGGCCTGGGGGTGGAGTACGTGCGCGTTCTCGTCGTGGAGGACCACCGCGAGTTGGCGGAGACACTGGCGTCCGGGCTGCGGCGGGCCGGGATGGCGGTCGACATTGCCGGTGACGGCGAGTCCGCGCTCGAACGCATCGCGGTCAACCGGTACGACGTGGTCGTCCTGGACCGCGACCTCCCCCGGGTACACGGCGACGACGTCTGCCGTACCCTCGTCGGACGCCGCTCCCCCGCAAGGGTGTTGATGCTCACCGCGGCCTCGACGATCGAGGACCGGGTGGACGGCCTTGAGGTGGGCGCGGACGACTACCTTCCCAAACCCTTCGCGTTCGCCGAACTGGTGGCCCGGATAAGGGCGTTGGGACGCCGGGCGCAACCTGACGTGCCGCCGGTTCTGGAGTTCGGCGACCTCGTGCTCGACGCGGGTCGGCGGCAGGCGCGGCGTGGCGGCCGGCAACTGGTCCTCAGTCCGAAGGAGTTCGCGGTCCTGGAGCTGCTCATGTCGGCCCGGGGCCGGGTCGTGTCGGCGGACGAGCTGCTGGAACGGGCGTGGGACGCGGCCACCGACCCGTTCACCAACACCGTGAAGGTGACGGTCAGCCGCCTGCGCCGCAAGTTGGGCGAGCCGCCGGTCATCGCAACCGTGGCCCAGGCCGGGTACCGGCTCTAGGGCGCCGGCGTGTGGACCATTCGCCTTCGTCTGACCGCGCTGTACGGGGCCCTGTTCCTCGCGGCGGGCGCGGTGCTGCTCGTCGTGACCTACGCCCTGGCGGCCGGTGCCCTGCCCTGGCAGGACGCGCGATCGCCCTTGGGCCCGCAGATACGTATCCGAGGGGTCCTGCCCGGCGACCCCGGCGACCCTTCGACCCCCGAGGAGTTGCTCGGCGAGAGCCTTGCCGAGCAGCGGGACCGGCAACTGGCGGACCTGCTCGCGGCGTCCGCGGTCGCGTTGGGCGTCATGGCCGTGCTGTCCATCGCGTTGGGCTGGCTGATGGCGGGGCGGGTCCTTCGCCCGCTGCACACCATGACGGTCACGGTGCGCTCGATCTCCGCGCGCGATCTGCACCGGCGCCTGGACGCCGGCGGGCCGCCGGACGAACTCAAGGAGCTGGCCGACACGTTCGACGGCCTGTTGGGCGACCTTCAGGGCGCGTTCGAGGCGCAGCGGCGGTTCGTCGCGAACGCCTCGCACGAGCTGCGGACGCCGTTGACCTACCAGCGCGCGGTGGTCGAGGTCGCTCTCGCCGACCCCGACGCATCCGTCGAGGACCTGCGGGCCACATGCGAGCGGGTGTTGGACGGGAGCCGGCGCCAGGAGCAGCTGATCGAGGCGCTGCTCACCCTGGCGCGCAGCGAGCGCGGCCTCGGCCGCCGTGCGGAGTTCGACCTCGCCGAGGTCGCCGAGCCGCTACTCGCCCGGTGCCGTGCGGAGGCGTCGGCCGGCGGTCGCCGGGTCGAGTCGGTGGCCGGCAGCCTGAACACCGCCCCAGTGCTGGGCGACGAGGCGCTGGTGGCACGGCTGGTCGCCAACCTGCTGGACAACGCCGTACGGCACAACGTGCCCGGCGGCCGCGTCGCGGTGGCGACGGGCGTCGAGAACGGCTGGTCCTTCGTCCGGGTCACCAACTCCGGCCCCGTGGTGCAGCCGGACCAAGTGGCCCTGCTCTTCGAACCGTTCCGCCGCCTGGACGAGGCGCGACTGAGCGATCGCGAGGGCCTCGGGGTCGGTCTGTCGATCGTCGCCGCGGTGGCCGCCGCGCACGGCGCCGCGCTGGGCGTCGTCCCGCGGCCCGAAGGGGGTCTGGACGTGCGGGTCGCGTTCGCCCCGAGCCCGGTCACACGCGCCGGGGTGCCGCACGCCGTCGTGGTCTGACGCGCGGCCCGCCGAGCGAGTCGCCGCTACGCGAACGCGCGCCGTACCGCCGCGTACATGTCCTCCCTCGCTCGCTCGGAGACCTCCGCGCCGGGCAGGAAGTTGGAGCCGTGGAAGGTGCCGGGGCGGTGGTGGAGTTCGACGGGTACGCCGGCCTGGAGCAGCCGCAGCGCGTACTCGATGCCCTCGTCGCGCAGTGGGTCGAACTCGTTCGCGGTGACGAACGCCGGGGGCAGGCCCGCCAGTTCGGTGGCCCGGCTCGGGGCGGCGTACGGCGGTACGTCGGCCTCGGCCGACCCGGCGAGGCCGCCGAGGTAGGCGCTCCAGGCGAGCCTGTCCTGCGGGCCGGTCCACAGCGGGGTGTCGGTGAACGCGTTCGCGGACACGGTGCCCACGTGATTGTCGATCATCGGGTTGTCCAGCAGTTGCAGCACCAACGCGGGGCCGCCCTTGTCCCGAACGTAGAGCGCCAGTGCCGCCGCGAGCCCCGCGCCCGCGCTCACCCCGCCCACCGCGATCCGCGACGCGTCGACACCCCAGCCGACCACCTCGGACGCGTGCTCGGCCACCCAAAGGAGCGCGGCGTGGGCATCCTCGAGACCCGCGGGATACGGGTCCTCCGGCGCCAACCGGTATTCCACGCTGACGACGACGCAGTCCGCCTCGACCGCGAGTGCGGCACAGGATCGGTCGGAACTCGCTATGTCGCCGAAGACGTATCCGCCGCCGTGGAACCACACCAGCACACCGCGCAGCGCCGGGTCGCGGTCGGGTGCGTAGACGCGTATCGGCACGTCCGGCCCGTCGGCCACGCCCGGGACGGTCCGGTCCGCGACCGTGACTCCGGGCAACGGTCCGGCCGTGGCGGCCAGTTGCGCCTGGCGTACCCGCTGCGCCTCGCGGAAGCCCACGGGATCGGCGACGTCCACCCTCGGCAACATCGGCAGCAGCGCGCGCAATTGCGGGTCGATGCGGTCTTCGGCGTGGCCCATGCGGTGGTCCTCCCAGGTGCGCGGCCGTACGCCGCGCGACGCTAACAGCGGAGTCCCACCGAATCCATGGCGGCGGACCGTGATCACGATCTCGCCGCCGGGCGGTGTTCCGGTCGCTCAGTGCCGCAGCGCCCGGCTCACCTGGGCGGTCACGTTCGCGGCCGGCTTGACGTGGCTGCGCGCGGTTCCGTCGCCTTGCTGCCCGGGTGCCACGTTGTCGATGTTCATCACGATCGTGTCCACCATGTCGCCGGACGCGTCGCGGAACTCGATCTGGATCAGGAAGTCGGCCTCCTTGTCGCCGGTGTTCGCCACGGTCACCGGTACGGAGAAGCGGCCGTCCGCGTCCTTGACGGTCTGGCCGACCTGGACCTGGTTCTTGGCGTCGACGCCGTTCTTGAAGTCGTCGAACTCGTCGCCCGCCCGGTTGAGCGCGCTCTCCACCGAGGAGACCGCGTCGCGTACGTCGTCGGGATTGCTGTCTTCGCCGCACGCCGTGGTGCCCAGCGCGAGCACCGCGGCGACCGAGAGCGCGCCCACGGACGTGCCCCACCGCCCGCGGCGTGTCCTGAGTTGAATCAGTCCGGTCATGCTCGCGCGCTACCCCGTACGCCCCGGACGAATCGCGCCCATACGCGGGAAAGGGCTGGTCGGCGGCGGATCGCCGATGGGTCGGCAGGGTCGGGTTTCTCCGCCGGAGAGTGGGTAAGGGCCCAGGAGTGGCCGGTGAGCGCCCGCAGAGGGGCCCGGCCGACAGGGCGGTATGTGCGCCGTCTGCCGAGGCACACATGTGCCCGGGGCAAGCCGCTCGCCTGAAGCAGCCGGGCACCCGCGGAGCCCTGACTCCCACGGGACCACTGTCAGGAGCGCGTGCCGAGCACGCGTGCTCCCGCGGTCCCGAGGGCCATCGACGTGCAAGGAGTCGATCCCGTGACCGATCCCGTGACCGTGCGGATTCGCGACGGCCGGACGTGGCCGCCTCGATTCAGCACCCAGGAACTGCGCGCGATGGGCAAGCAGGAGGCGCGCGCCCTCAGCGACGACCTGATCCGCGATCTGCGGGGTCTCGACCCGGAGTCCCCCCAGTACGGGGACGTGCGCGGAACGATCGTGCAACTGAACCTGCCGTTGGTCCGGTACATCGCGCGTGAGCACTCGCACAGGCGCGAACTGTACGACGACATCGTGCAGACCGGCATCATCGGCCTGATCAAGGCGGTCGACGCGTACGACCCGGACCGCGGCGTGGAGTTCGCGAGCTTCGCGCTGCCCACCATCTCGGGCGAGATCAAGCGCTTCTTCCGCGACACATCGTGGCCCGTGCACGTGGCGCGCGGTCTCCAGGAGCGGTTCCTCGCGGTGACGCGGGCGTCCGACCACCTGGAGCAGGAGATGGGCCGTGAGCCGACCACCAAGGAGATCGCGAAGCGGATCGGCGCCACCCCCGAGGAGGTGCAGGACGGGCGCGACGCGGGACGGGCGTACCTCGTCGACTCGCTCGACGCCGGCACCGGGGGCGAGCACGACGGCGACAGCGGGCCGCAGGGGCGTACGCCGCTGAGCGAGCGCCTCGGCTACGACGACCGCGAGCTCGACCTCGTGGACTTCCGGGAGTCGGTGAAGCCGCTGATGGGCGCGCTGGCGTACCGCGAGCGGCTGCTGCTGGAACTGCGGTTCTGGCACGGTCTGCCGCAGCGCGAGATCGCCGCGCACCTCGGGATCTCCCAAATGCACGTGTCGCGGCTGTTGGCCGCCACGCTCGCCTCGCTGCGTCGGCAGCTCGAAGGAGAGGCGCCGCAGGCGTCGTCCGAAGAGCCGCCCGGTGGTTCGTCTTCCGGTGGCGCGCGCGGAGCAGCGGCATGAGCACCACGCGGTCACACGGCATGCAAGGCTGGAGCACGACGGACGACGGGCACCGCGTACTCGTCGTCGACCTGGACGGAATGCCGGGCTCGGTCCGCGACGCGCGGCATGCCACCACGGAGTTCCTGGCGGGCGTACGCGTGGGCCGCCGACTCGACGCCGCGGACGCCGCGGTGACCGATGTGCTGTTGGTGGTCGCGGAGTTGGTGGCGAACGCCTGCCGGCACGCACCGGGTCCCTGCCGACTGACGGTCACCCTGACGAACGCGGCGGCGGAGATCGCCGTGCAGGACACCGCGCACGGGTACTTGCCGATCGCGGGGCGGCGCGGCAGGCCGACGGGCTACGGGCTGCTGATCGTCACGCGCCTGACCGGCGGAATCCATGTGCTGCCGGCGCCGGACGGGAAGATCGTACGGGCGACCGTGCCGCTGCCGGGGCGGTGGCCGAGACCGGTTCCGGTGTGACGGCCGGCCCTGACACCGATCCGCACCGGCCTCGGCTGCGCCGCAGTGCCCCGCATTGACTGGCCCGCATTGACTGGCGATGGACTGACCCGCGCTGCCCGATCGGGTTCCGCCCCCGATCAGGTCCGTCTGATCTGCTTCCATGGCCTGCTCGCGCATCTGCGCGCGGCTGCGTCCCGTCCCGCAGCCGCATGGTGAACGGCTGCGGGACGGGACGCAGTTGTAGTCGCTAGTCGATCCGAGTGCCCGGTGGGGTGGTGCCGCTTCGCACCGTCAGCGCCCGGTGATCAGTGCCGGATGAGGTGGCGGAACCGCTCCTTCATGTCGGCGGTACGCGACGGCTTGCCTTCGGTGGTGGTGGTATCGCCCTCGGCGGTCTTGCGGGCGGTACGCGCCCGGCTCGCCTCGGCCTTGCGTTCGGCCTTCTCCGCGGCGCGGGCCTGACGGGCCTCGACGCGGGCCTCGCGGGCCGCTTCCTTGGCCGCCCGGTCGGTCTCCGCGAGGCGCGAGGAAATCGCGTCGCGTTCGGCCTGCGTGCGGTTGAGCTGTGCGTTCGCCTCTCGCGCCTCCGCAGAGGCGTGCTTGGCCTGCGCCCGCGCCTCCCGGAGATCGGCCATGCGGTGCCGCGCGTGCACACCGCCCACGGTCGTCATCCAGACGGAGAACGCGAAGACCAAGGCGAGGGCTATTCCGGCCAGGAAGACCTGGAGGCTGCTCATGGTCGCGATGTCCTGGTCGAACAGCGTCACGGTGTAGTCCGGAGTCCCGGTGCGGTTCTCGGATATGAGCAGCAACGTGAAAGCGCCGGTCGCCATCAGGAGCAGGAGTCCCAGCAGCAACATGTCCGCAACCCTTCGGTTATGAGGTGGAGTTCGGGGCGTCGCCGCCCCGGTGCGTGGCCCCCCGTCTCTCTGTGCTGCGGCTGCCCCGGATCGGCGTCGGGTAACGCGAATGGCGCGAAGGGCCGTACGGGAAGCGGCCGAACGGGTGGTCTCGTGCCCGCCGCGGGCGCGCCGCGGCGTCGCCTGCCGAAATTCGGACGGTCCGGAAGGTACATCTGAAGCGTGTGTGGATGGGGTCACTCCGGGCCGTCGTGAAAGCGGCGGCCCGGAGCCTCACCATCCGCAACCGGGGACCGTCGGCGTGCGCGCCCGGCGGATCCGCTGCCCGGACGCCGCCACCCGAATGCCGCCGAAGTACGCCCAGGGGCAGGGGATTTACGCCGGGTCGCGGTCGCCCTTGCGGCGGTCGTCCTTGAGCGTTCCGGGCGGAACCTCGTCCCCCCAGTGCGCCTTGCGCGCCCAGCGGAACGCGTCCTTGTGGCTCTTCGCGACGACTGCCTCGCGCATCTCCGGCGCCTCGCAGACGGTGAGTCGGATGTGGCCGGGCCGGATCTGCGGGGCGCGCAGAACGCGGGCCGACGCGTGTGCCGGATTCTGGCGGGAGGCCGACAGGTAGGCGAACTTCTCGTCCTCGAAGCCCAGTTCGCCGCCCTTGACGACGCGGTGCACGCCGGACCTGGTCACGCGCGTGGCGAAGTGGCACCAGTCGTCGCCGGTCATCGGGCACGCCGCGTCGGAAGGGCAGGGGGCACTGATGGTGGCCCCGGCCGCGATCAGCCGGTCGCGCACGCGGCGCAACCGGGCGAAGCCCGCGGGGGTTCCGGGCTCGACGACGACGAGTTCGCCGCGGGTCAGGTCCCACCAGCGGTCCACGGTCTCGGCCAGGGTGTCGTCCGGGAGTTCGCCGAGCACGAAGGAGGCTACGACCAGGTCGGCCGGTTCGGCGGGAGGCGCGGAGACGGACGCGCGGTGCCAGGTTGCGGCGCGTACCGCGGCCGAGGCCGAGCGCGCGGCGAGCCGACGGCCCGCGTCGATCATGGCGGACGCCTGTTCCACGAGGGCCGCGCGGCGGAGCGACGGGAAGGCCTCGGCCGCGGCCCAGACCGCGGTGCCGGGCCCGGCGCCCAGGTCGAGCACGGAGGCCGGGTGCCAGTCGGGACGCCGGCGTACGACCGCGTCGAACACCGCCCGGTCGACCGCGAGCGTCGCCGGAAGCCGGGCCGCGAGGTAGGCGTGCACGTGGCGTTGCGTGAGGCGGGAGTCGTCGGGTGTCGCGCCGCCGCCGCGGTAGAGGTCGGACAGCTCCTGGTACGCCTGCGCGAGCCCGCGCGTGGCGTTGCCGATCTCCGCCGCGACGGCGGTGGCGAGGTCCGAGGTGGTGCCCGTGGTCTCTCCCGCCGGGTCTGCGGAACGGTGCGCCGGCGGTGCTGGGCTCATGGCCGCGACTTTATCAGCGGGGAGGGGGACGTTCGTTGCCCCGGCGCCGACCCGAGCACGACCGCGCCGACGCACCGGCACGAAGCCGGGCAGGACAACAGGTGCGAGACGCACGGCGTGGGCGCCGCCCTCCCCGACACGGCAGCGCGCACCCGCGGGGGGCGCGGGTGCGCGAGCCGGGCATTGCGGCCTACAGGCGACGCGCCGGGTGCATGCGCGCGGTTCGGCGGTCGATGAGCGGGTCAGCGGGAGACGCCTCCGCCCGCGCCGCGGCGGCCGGCGCCCGCACCGATGCGGATGCGGCCGAGGCGGGCGCCGATGCCCACGCCCCCGCCTCCTCGGGTGCGACGGCGGCGACGGCGCGGCGTGACGGCGCGCACGATGCTGCGGACTCGGGTTCCGATCGGCATGACTGCCTCTCGTCGGGCGCCGCGTCCGGTCGGGATGCGGCGCGTCGGATGAAGTCTCTTGCTCGCTGCCCCGGTTCCGGCCGGACATGCGCAATCCGCAGTCGGTTGACCCGGCTCAGGGGTTGATCGCCAGGACGATGTACGCGGCGAGCAGCGACAGGTGCACGCCGCCTTGCAGCGGTGTAGCGCGCCCCGGCACGACGGTCAGGATGCCCACCACCACGGTCAGCGCGAGCAGCACCATGTGGGTGCTGCCGAGTCCGAGCAGAAGGGGGCCGTCCAGCCAGATCGAGGCGACGGCGACGGCGGGAATGGTCAGTCCGATGCTCGCCATCGCCGACCCCAGGGCGAGGTTGAGGCTGGTCTGCACCCGGTCGCGCAGCGCGGCCCGGACGGCGGCGATGGACTCGGGCAGCAGGACCAGCAGGGCGATCACGACGCCGACCACGGCGTGCGGGAGGCCGGCCTTCTCGACGCCGGACTCGATCGTCGGCGAGACCACCTTCGCCAGCCCGACGACCGCGACCAGGGCGAGCCCGAGGAGGCCGAGGCTGGTCCACGCGTCGCGCGTGGTCGGCGGGTGCTCGTGCTCCTCCTCCTCGATCACGTGCCCTTCGGAGGTGACCGGCAGGAACTCCTCGCGGTGGCGCACGGTCTGGGTGGCCACGAAGAGGGCGTACAGCAGGGCGGACGCGATGGCGGCGAAGACGAGTTGGCCGGGGGAGAACTTTGGGCCGGGGCTGCTGGTGGTGAAGGTCGGGAGGACGAGGCTGAGTCCGGCGAGGGTGGCGACCGTGGCGAGGGCCGCGCCGGTGCCCTCCGGGTTGAACCGGGCGACGCCGCCGCGCAGTGCGCCGACCAGCAGGCTCAGTCCGAAGATGCCGTTGCAGGTGATCATCACCGCGGCGAAGACCGTGTCGCGGGCCAGTGAGGCGCTCTTGTCGCCGCCGTCGGCGCTCAGGGTCACGATCAGCGCGACCTCGATGACGGTGACGGAGATCGCGAGTACGAGTGACCCGTACGGTTCGCCCACCCGGTGTGCCACCACCTCGGCGTGGTGCACGGCGGCGAGCACCGCCCCCGCGAGCAGCGCGGCGGCCACCGCGACGACCCAGCCGGGCACGTCCCGCCCCCATGTGAGGACGAGCGCGACGAGGGCAAAGGCGGGTACCACCGTCGTTCGCTGGAACAGGACGGAGCGCGAGCGAGTCACCATGCCCGTTTGTTTCCCGTAAAAATCTTGCTCACGCGTTTAAACGGCCCATGCGGTGTATCTCACGCTGCAACTGTCACCCGAACGGCGTCTCGCGGACCGCCGAAACCGTCCCATCAGCGACGTTGCGACTATTAGTCATATAGCTAGCAGCGTTAGTTCAGTTTGTGGATCCGTGGCTTCACCCAATGTCCCGACGGACACGTCGTCCTCGGCGCGCTGAGCGTGGTGTGCGTGTTCCCGGTGTACTGGATGTACATCGTCGCGTTCCGCGAGCCCGGCACGGCCCTGGGGCAGTCGCTGCTGCCGTGGCCGGTGAGCCTGGAGAACGTGCGGCACGTGTGGGACGCGATCCCGATGGACCGCATGCTCGCCAACACGTTCCTGGTCGCGCTGCTCAGCGCGGTGGGCCAGACCCTCATCGCCCTGCTCGCGGCCTACGCGTTCGCCGCCTGGCGGTTCTTCGGACAGCGCGTGCTCTTCCTGCTGTTCGTCGGAACGTGGCTCGTGCCGTTCCAGGTCACCATGATCCCGAACTACGTGACGCTGTCGAAGCTGGGGCTGCTGAACACGCTGTCGGGCATCGTGGTGCCGACGCTCTGCTCGGCGATGGCCGTGCTGATGCTGCGTCAGCACCTTGCCGCGTTCCCGAAGGAACTCCTCGACGCGTCCCGCATGGACGGCCGTACGTCGTGGGGGACGCTGTGGCGCGTCGTGGTCCCCAACATGCGGCCCGCACTCGCGTCGCTGTTCATCCTGCTGTTCATCTCCGCCTGGAACGGGTACTTCTGGCCCACGATGGTCCTCCAGCGCTCCGACTCCGTCGTCCAGGTCGGCATCCGCGGCTTCATGGGCGCCGAGGGCAACAACTGGGGTGCCCTGATGGCCGCCTCGGGCCTGGCCTGCCTGCCCATCCTGCTGCTCTACGTGGTGCTCCAGCGCCACGTCATCGACGCCTTCGTCCGTTCGGGCCTCAAGTGACCGGCCCCGCTTCTCCGAGGAGCCACCGGGGCGGCCGGCGGCGAGTCGGCGGGCGCCGCACCGGCCTGGCCGTCGCCCTTCGGCGCGCGCGAGTTCGGCCTCTGGTACGCCACGATCGCCGCCCAGGGCGCCGGCCATCTCGCGGACCTGGTCCGGGCGTTCGCCCACCCGGCCGCATCCCCCGCCCTGGTGCACTGCACCGCGGGCAAGGACCGCACCGGCATCGTCGCGGCCTGCGTGCTCGACCTGCTCGGCGCCGACGAGGACACGATCGTCGCCGACTACACGCGCACGCAGCTTGCGCTCGACGCGATCCGCGCGCACACGACGGCGGTGCTGCCCGGTCTCGCGGGCCGAGCGGTACCCGCGGCGATCCTGAGCGCGGAGGAGGAGACGATACGCACCTTCCTCGCCGAAGTGGCCAGCGAGCACGGCGGGTTCGGTCCGCTCCTGGAGCGGCACGGCATCACCGACGCGGAGGTCGGGGCCCTGCCGGCACGGTTCCTCCAGCGCTGAGGCACCGCCCCCGGGGATCGCGGATCCCCGGGGGACGCGCCGAAGACGTCAGACGGGGGCACGGCGCAGGCGGCCCTGCACCGGGAGGCTCTTCACGCCCGCGAGGAAGACCGAGCGTATGCGCACCGGTTCGCCGACCACGTCGAGCTTGGCGTACGCGGCAAACAGCTCGGTGAAGAGCAGCCGCAGCGTGAGCCGGGCCATGTTCGCGCCGATGCAGTAGTGCGGACCGGCCCCGAAGGCCAGGTGCCGGTTGGGGCGCCGGGCGACGTCGAACACGTCGGGGTCGGTGAACACGCGGCGGTCGCGGTTGGCCGACGCGAGGAAGGCCACGACCGGCTGGCCTTCCGGGACGACGACGCCGGACAGCTCGACGGGGCGCCGCGTGGTGCGCATGAAGTAGCGCGCGGGTGTGGCCCACCGCAGGCTCTCCTCGATGCCGCTGTCGAGCAGGTCGGGCCGGGCGGCCCAGGCCGCGTACCCGCCGTTCTCCGCGAGGGCCATGACCGTGGCGACCGGGACCTGGGACAGCGTGACGGCGGCGCCGAGCAGCAGGCTGTAGCAGTTGGACACGATCGCGGCGGGCGGCATGCGCACGCCGTCGTGCCGCATGCCGAGCATGATCCCCACGAGGTCGTCGCGGGGATCGCGGGCCCGGGCGCGGACCAGGTCGGTGAAGTACGCGAACAACTCGCGGTGCGCGCGGCGCAGCGTCGCCGCGGGACCCTCCGGCAGCATGAGGTCGGGGTCGTCCTCGGCCGAGGCCGTCATCGCCAGCCGGGCCAGGTGCGGCCGGTCCGCCTCGGGGAGCCCGAGCAGCAGGCCGAGGACCACGAGCGGCAGGTCGCGCATGCCGGCGGCGAAGTCGAAGGGACCCCCGTCGAGGGGCAGCAGGGCGCGGATGCCCGCGCGTACCTCGCGTGTGTGGGCGTCCACCGACCTGACGCGCATGGCCTTGTGGAGGGGTGCGCGCAGGGCGTCGTGCCGGGGCGGATCGGTGGCCGCCATCTGGTGCCCGGCCGCCGGGTCGGGCCTGCCGATGAGGCTCAGCAGCGTGCCCCGCTCGGAGGTGAAGACCTCGTGGTCGCGCAGGATGCGGTCGACGTCCGCGTAGCGGGTGGCGGCCCAGAAGCCGAGGCCCGCGTCAGGACGCGGGCCGCCGGCCCCCTGGCCCCGGGCGGCGTGAGGGGCGCCGACAGGCTGCCAGTACACGGGGTCGTACGCGCGCAGCGCCCGCCACACGGCGTGTGGGTCGTGGTCGGCGTACAGACCGGGATCGGCCAGGTCGGGAACCGCGTGCCGGTTCATACCCCGGCCCCGGCGGATTTCAGGGCCTCCTCCACCGCCTCGGCCAGCGTCGCGACCGTGGGCGAGAGGAAGAGTGCGGCGGCCGAGATCTCGACGCCGAACTCCAGGTCGACGTCGAGTTGCACGCGGGCGGCGAGCATCGAGTCGCCGCCGAGTTCGAAGAAGTCGTCCTCGATGCCGACCGGGCCGAACCGCAGGGCCGACTCCCAGAGCCGGACGAGGCGTTCCTCGAGGCCGGTGCGCGGTGCCGCGTAGTCGGTGGTGATCCCCGCCTCGACGCGGGCCTCCTCGTCGGCCGCTCCCGGGTCGTGCGCCGCGCCAGGCCGTACGACGTGGTGGTTTTGTGCCATCCGTTCCCCCTGCGGTTGTCCACGTCACCTCACTCTCCCAGCGGGCCTCTGCGGGAGGATTGGATAAATCCGACATGCAAGCGGCCGCGCCCGGCCCGCGGCAGATGCCTTCGGCGGGGCCGCGGGCCGGGCGCCCCGGGGCCGGACAAGGACCGGACAGGAGCCGGACAGGAGGCGGACAGGAGGCGGTGCGGGGCGCCTCGGCCCGGCCGGCGCGGGCCGGACCGGGCCGGACCGGACCGGGCCGGACCAGACCGGCTCGGGCCCTGCGATTCGGCGGCGCGGCGAGCAACGGTCAGGCGTGGCCGAGGAGTTTCCGGGCGTACTGTTCGACGCGCGTGCCGTCGAAGAACCGCGGGTTCATGCCGCCGTGCAGGCGCACCGTGTTGTCGCACGCGAACTCGCGGAATTGCGCGGGGGTGAGGTGCCCGTGCTCGACCAGTTCGCGGGCCTCCCCGACGACTTCACGCATGTCGGTGACGTCCCAGTGGCCGATGTCGGAGCCCAGCAGCGGGCGCAGCACGGCGCCGCAGGGGTTGAGGGAGTCGGCGTACGCCCAGGCGATCGTGGGGTCGTCGGCCTCGCAGCCGAAGTAGAAGCGCTCGAACATGCGGGCGATGTCGGCGGGCGATGCGATGCCGCTGCCCCGGTAGTCGTCGAGGTCGGGCGGCGGGTTGTCGGCCTGCCCGCGCAGTCCCGCGGCCAGACCGGGGGCCGCGAAGTGCGTGCCGCCGTGCCGGGCGAACAGGTCGTCCCAGAGCGCGGCGTCGAGTCCGGCCGGGTCGAGTGCCGCGATGTTCGGGCCGCCGCGCTTCTCCCAGTGCCCGACGAGGTCGGCGAGGAGTTGTACGCCCCACGAGACGCCGCCTTCCAGGAAGGCGAAGTTCAGCGTCGGGAAGCGGTGGGCGACGCCGCCGATGACGAGGGCCTTGGCGAAGGCCTCCCCGCCGGCGGCGAAGGTGCCGATGTGGTTGTGCACGTAGCGGGTGGACGACTGGCGCAGGCCGATGCCCATGGTGGGGGTGTGCACGGTGACGGCGACGCCGAGTTCGACGCAGCGGCGCCAGAGCGGGTCGTAGTCGTGGACGCTGTCGAGTGCGAGGACGTCGTACCAGCGGGCACCCGCGGGGCCGCCGGGGACGGGGCGCGCGACGATGTTGTTGACGAGCACGGCCTTGAACCCCAGGCTGCCGACCGCGTGTTCGAGTTCGGCGATCGCCTCGTCGGGGGTGTGGGTGGGGACGACGGCGGCCGGGGTCATGCGGTCCTGGAGCCCGTCGGTGAGTTCGGCGAGGTAGGTGTTCACGCCGCGGCAGGCGCCGGCCCGGATCGCGTCGTCGGGGTGGCCGGAGGCGACGAGGCCGACGCTGGGGTAGAGGACCGCGAAGTCGAGCCCTATCTCGTCCATGCGCTCGTGCAGCAGGGCGGGCAGGAAGGCCGTCGCCCGGTCGAGGGTGTTGCCGGGCAGCGACCACCAGGGCGGGATCCAGGTGCCCGGGCGGCGTTGGTCGCCGGTCAGCTCGGCGAGGCGGCCGTCGGTGCTGCTGCGCGAGGCGTAGGTGGGCGACGAGCCGAGGAAGTGGTCGGCCGCGTCCGGTCCGGCGACCTTGCGGATCACCTCGGTGAGGACGGGAAGTGCCTCGACGATGTGGCCGTCGCCGTCCACGACGGGATGCGGTGTGCGGTCGGCCTGCGGTACGGCCGCGCGGGGCGTGTGACGTGCGGATTCAGGTGCGGGCATGGGCGCCAGTGTCGGCCGGGCGCGGTGAGAAGGGAAGCCGATTCCCGCACGATTAGCGAACGATTGTTTCGATTATTCGACCCTTCACAGTTTACCCGACGAAGCACTGTAGACATCTGACGCAGTGTCAGTTAGGCATTGCCCCTGCACTGCACGTGTCAACGGACGTGCGACGCCGGAATCGAAGCGGAATCGGATACTCCTGTTCCGTGGCGGGCCCGGACGTTCCGTACGACAGCTCCCGGAAGGACGTACGACATGGCCCCTGCGAACTCCCGCGGCCCACTCGGCCGCCGCCGCCGCGCACTCGTCGCCGCGGCGGCGGCGCTCACCGGCCTGTTCGCCGCCGCCTGCGGAGGAGGCGGCGGAAAGGGCAGCGACGGCGTCGACCCGGGCGTCACCGGCGCCGCGAAGTCCGGCGGCACCCTGGAGGTCATCTCGGTCACCGACATGGCCCGGGTCGACCCGTTCGGCGCCATCAGCAACTACTACACGGACAGCTCGCGGCTCAACGCGATGTACGACTCGCTCTTCTACAGCGAGCCCAAGACCGGCAAGCCCCTGCCGCAGATCGGCGAGAGCCTGGTCCCGGACCCGAGCGGCCAGGTCTGGACGCTGAAGATCAAGCCGAACGTGAAGTTCACCGACGACACGCCGTACGACGCGGCCGCGGTGAAGTGGACGTGGGACGAGCACAAGAACCCCGAGCGCCGCTCGCTGGTGGCCGGCTCGGCCGCCGCCATCGACAAGACCGAGGTCGTCGACCCGCTGACCCTCAAGATCACGCTCAAGGCGCCGAACGCCAACTTCGACCGCGTCGTGGCGTCGTCGCTGGCCTTCATCCCGTCGCCGACCGCGCTCCAGAAGGACCCCGCCGGCTTCGCGGCAAAGCCGGTCGGCGCCGGGCCGTTCGTGCTGTCGGAGTGGGCGCGGGACAGCAAGATGGTGTTCACCAAGAACCCCAAGTACTGGCAGGGCCCCGACAGGCCGGTGCTCGACAAGGTCGTCTTCAGCGTGATGAGCGACAGCACGCAGGCGCTCAACAGCGTCGCCACCGGGGGCAGCGACCTCAAGGTCTCGGCGAGCTCGACCGACGCCGCCAAGGCGCGTGACCTCGGGCTGGGCGTCTCCCAGGTGCCGGTGATCGTGGGCGAGGCCATCGTGTTCAACTCGTCCAAGCCGCCGTTCGACGACCCGCGCGCCCGCCGGGCCGTCGCGCTGGCGCTCGACCCGAACGAGATGAACAAGATCGCCTTCACCAACCAGGGCGTGCCCAGCTCCAGCCTGTTCCCCGCGGACAGCCCGCTGGTCAAGCCGGACGCGCCGAAGCTGCCGTCGGCGAACCGCGTCGAGGCGCAGAAGCTGCTCGACGAACTCGCGGCCGAGGGCAAGCCGCTGAAGTTCACGTACCTCGTGCCGCAGAACAACCAGGCGACGAAGACCGGCGAGTACGTCCAGACGCAGCTGAACGGCCTGAAGAACATCGAGGTCAAGACGCAGGCGATGGCGATCGTGTCGTACACGCAGGCGGTGCGCGTCAACCGGGCGTTCGAGGCCGCGCTGCACAACTGGACCGTCTCGGACGTCGAGCCGACCGTCTACGCCTATCTGCACAGCTCCAGCCCGACGAACTTCCTGGGCTACAAGAGCGCAGAGACGGACGCCGCGCTGGAGCAGGGCCGCAAGACGAACGACCCGGCGCTGCGGCAGGAGGCGTACACCGCGCTCATGGCCTCGGTGTCGAAGGACGTGCCGCTGTGGCCGTACCAGGAGGGCCGCATCACCGTGTTCCACAAGACCAGCGTGGCCGGGCTGCTGCTCAGCAACGACGGCGTGCTGCTCATGGACCGGCTCGGGCGGCGCTGACCAGCTGACTGGGCTGACCGGTCCGGTCCGGAAAACCCGACCCAGAAAATACAGAGAAAAGCGATAAAACGGGAGGTTCCCACCTCCGCTGTGGCGTCCGACAATGGAACGACCGGGGACGCGGACAGCCATCCGAGCGGAGGTGGGGACCATGCCCGCCATGAAGCACTGGACCGTGGACATCTACCTGACCGAGAAGACCGGCGTCGACGAGTTCGACGGCGGGATCTCGGTACGCACACACGCCGAGGCCCGGCTCGACACGGGCTCGGGCGACGCGCTGCGGGCCTGGGGCAACGCACGCAAGCACCCGGCCGACCGTGACGTTCCGCAGATCGGCGACGAGCTTGCCGCGGCCCGCGCGCTGTCCGACCTGGCGCACCGCATGCTGCACGCCGCGGCGGCGGACATCGAGGCCGCCACCGGGCAGTTCGCCTCGCCGCGCGTCTGAGGGCACACGCGGCGGGCCGCGTCGCGCGGGGCGCGCCACTTGCGGGCCCGCGCGCCGCTGCTGTGCGCCCGCACGCCGTTGATCATGGGCATGCCGCGGCCGTTACCTGGGAGCGCGGGCGTACGACCGGTTGGTCAGCGGGAGCTGCCTTCGCGGGCCGTCCCCGGGGCCTCGGCCCGGACCACGCCGTCGGGGCCCGCGCGTCGAACAGCGCACCGGCCGGAGGGGAAGCCGATGTCCATCGCAGCGGAGCCCGAGCAGACCGAAGAACAGGCCGCCCGACTGAGTCTCAGTACGGCGGCCGCGCGCAACCTTGCCACCACCACCAAGTCCGCACCGCAGATGCAGGGGATCAGCTCGCGCTGGCTGCTGCGGATGCTTCCCTGGGTCCAGGTCGACGGCGGTACCTACCGCGTCAACCGCCGTCTCACGTACGCCGTCGGGCGCGGCCGCGTCGCCTTCGTCCGCGAGGGCGCGGAGCTGCGCGTCGTCCCCCCGACCCTCGCCGAACTGCCCGCGCTGCGCGGCGTCGACGACGAGGACCTGCTCGCGGAACTCGCGTCGCGGTGCACGCAGCGCGAGTTCGCGCGCGGCGAGGTCATCGTGGAGGCCGGATCCGCGGTCGACGAGATCCTGCTCGTCGGGCACGGCAAGGTCGACCGGTTCCGGCCGGGCAAGTACGACCACGACAGCGCGGTCGGCTCCCTCGCGGAAGGCGACCACCTCGGCGACGAGGCACTGACCGACCCGGACGCCACCTGGGACTTCGGGGTGCGCGCCGCGACCGCCGGCACGCTGCTTGCCCTGCCCGCCGCGGCGTTCCGCGAACTGGCCGTCCGGTCAGAGGCGCTGGCGGCGGCGCTCGAACGCTTCCGCGCCGACGCGGGGCAGCCCGCCAACCACAAGGGCGAGGCCGACATCGCCCTCGCGTCCGGCCACGACGGCGAGCCGGACCTGCCGGGCACCTTCGTGGACTACGAACTGGCCCCGCGCGAGTACGAGCTGAGCGTCGCGCAGACCGTGCTGCGCGTGCACAGCCGGGTCGCCGACCTCTACAACCAGCCGATGAACCAGGTCGAGCAGCAGTTGAAGCTGACCATCGAGGCGCTGCGCGAGCGCCAGGAACACGAGGTGGTCAACAACCCGGACTTCGGACTGCTCCACAACGCCGACCCCAAGCAGCGCATCCAGACGCACTCCGGCCCTCCGACACCCGACGACATGGACGAGCTGCTCACGCGGCGGCGCGGCACCAAGCTCCTGATGGCGCACCCGCGGACCATCGCCGCGTTCGGGCGCGAGTGCAACCGGCGCGGGCTCTACCCGGACCACCTCGACGTGGCGGGCACGCGCGTGACGGCGTGGCGCGGCGTACCGCTGTTCCCCTGCGACAAGATCCCGATCGCCGACGGGCACACGTCGAGCGTGCTGGCCATGCGCACGGGTGCCGACGACCAGGGTGTGGTCGGGCTGCACCAGATCGGCATCCCGGACGAGTACGAGCCTGGGCTCAACGTGCGCTTCATGGGCATCAACCCGAAGGCGGTCGTGTCCTACCTGGTCAGTACCTACTTCTCGGTGGCCGTCCTGGTGCCGGACGCACTGGGGATCCTGGAGAACGTCGAGATCGCCCGCCCCCGCGCGTAGCCGCGTCGGCCGCGAGCCCACACGCAGGGGCCCACACGCGGGCCCGCGCACCGCGGTTCGTGGCCCTCGGACACCGGCCTAGCCGATCCTTCCCGGTCCGGCGGGCAGGCGGCGCAGGCCGCGCGGGACTCCGCGCATTCCGTACTGAACGCGGGGCGGCGCGGCGGCGACGGGTACCGTGGCCGCGTGGTGACCAGGCGTGGGGGACGAGGGGTACGAGGGCCGGTGGCGGTCGGTGCCGCTCTCGCGGTCTTACTGGTTGCGGGATGCGGTTCCGGGTCCGGCTCCGGCGCGGACGCCAGGGCGAGTGCCGCGGTTTCGGACGGCAGCGCGGCATCGCCGGAAGCGCCCGCACCCCTCTCCCCCGCAACTGGATCGGACGGCACCGCCTCGTCCACGTCCGCGCCCCCGGCGGTCCCGGCACCCGCCGCCTCCTCCACGACGGGCGCCCCGGGCGCTCCGGGTGCGGCCACCACGGCTCCCCCGCCGGCCCCGGCGCCGCCCGCGCCAGGTACCCCCGCCCCTCCCCCGGCAGCGCGCCCGGGCGCCGCTCCGGCCGCGAACACGCCGTTCGACTACCAGATCGGCGGCCCGTACCAGCCCAAGGCGGGCGTGGGCGTCGTGGTGCGCGACCGCGGGGCGGCACCGCTCGGCGGCGCGTACAACGTCTGCTACGTCAACACCTTCCAGGCCCAGCCGGACGCCACGGCGTGGTGGGAGAAGCAGCACCCCGACCTGCTGCTGCGCGACGGCGGTGCGGTGGTGATGGACGAGGACTGGGGCGAGGCGCTGCTCGACGTGTCGACCCCGGCCAAGCGCGACGCGCTGATCGCGGTGGTCGGGCCGTGGATCGACGACTGCGCGCGCCGCGGCTTCCAGGCGGTCGAGGCGGACAACCTCGACTCGTTCGGCCGCTCGCACGGCAAGCTGACGCTCGCGCACAACGCGGCGTTCGCGAAGCTGCTGGCGGCCCGCGCGCACACGGCCGGCCTGGCGTTCGCGCAGAAGAACACCGTGGAGATGGTCGGTCAACGGGCTTCCGTCGGCTTCGACTTCGTGGTGTCGGAGGAGTGCGCGAAGTACGACGAGTGCGGTGCCTTCGCCGCGGCCTACGACAACAAGGTCTTCGTCGTCGAGTACGCGCGTGCCGATTTCGACACCGCCTGCCGCGGCTTCGCGGGCCGGCTGTCGATCGTGCTGCGCGACCGCGACGTGACCGCACCCGGGCAGCCGGGCCACGTGTACGCGGCCTGCTGAACGGGCTCAGCGGTAGCCGTCGGTGTCGGCGGGCTTTCCGGGGTCCTGGACCTCGACCAGGTAGCGCCATGCGTCGGGGCGGCTGCCGTCGAGGTCGGTGAAGCCGTACTCGCGGGCCAACCGGCCGCTGGACAAGGACCGGCCGTTCCAGCGCGCGACCTCGGGGTCCGCGGCGAGCGCGGCGACCGCGCGGCCGACGTACGACGGCGTCTCGGAGATCGCGAAGTGCGGTGCGCGCTCGGTCGCGTCGCGCCAGTTCTCCTCGGTGACGCCGTACGCGTCGAGCATCATCTCGGAGCGCAGCCAGCCGGGCGTGAGTGCGACCGCGGTCGCGCCGCGCGGGCCGAGTTCGTGGCCCAGCGTGAAGGCCATCCGCAGCACGGCCGACTTCGCGATGTCGTAGAAGTAGGAGTTGCGGTAGTTGGCCCCGTTGTACTCGGCGGTGCCGTCGGTCATCTCCACCACCAGGCCGCCGGGCGTGCGGAGCATGAGCGGCAGGGCGAAGTGGCTGGTGATCGCGTGGGTGTCGAGCGCAAGGCGCCAGAGCCGCAGGCCGTCGTCGAGGTCGTGCTCCCACACCGGCTTGTCCCACGCGAACAGCCCCTCGCCGCCCCAGACGTCGTTGACCAGGATGTCGAGGCGGCCCTGCTCGGCGTCGATCCGCTCGACGAGCGCGCGGACCCGGTCGGGCTCCAGGTGGTCGGTGGGTACGGCGATGCCGTGCCCGCCCGCGGCGGTGACCAGGTCGGCGGTCTCCTCGACCGTCTCGGGCCGGTCGTACTCCGAGCGGTGTCCCCGCGTGCTGCGGCCGGTGGCGTACACCGTCGCCCCGGCCGCCCCGAGCTGCACCGCGGTGCCGCGCCCGGCGCCGCGCGTCGCCCCCGCGACGAGGGCGACCTTGCCGTCGAGGGGTTTCGCGGACATACCGGGACTCCTGGGGATCGTCGGACGCTACGCCGGACCGCTGCCCGGTTTCGCGGCGTCTCGAACCCCGGTCAGTTCTCCGACGTGCCGTGGATGCGCGCCAGGATCTGCGGGTTGGTGACGTGCACCGGGATGTTCTCGTCGTCGAACAGGCCGAGCCGCTGCAGCGCACCGCCTTCCACCGGCAGGACCGCGCCGGTGGTGTACGCGGCGAGGTCCGAGATCAGGAACAGCACCGCGCCCGCGACGTCGTCCGGGGTGCCCCGCCGGCCCAGCGGCACGCCGCGGCCGGCGACGGCGGGGTCCTGCGGGGCGCTGGTGGCCCGGGGCGTGGTGATCGAACCGGCCGCGACGGCGTTGACCCGGATGCCGTAGCGGCCCCATTCGAGGGCCAGCGTGCGCGTCAGCCCGAGCACGGCGGCCTTCGCCGTGCCGTAGCCGACGTGATACGGCGCGGCGACCACGCCGCCGGTGGAGGAGATCGTCACGATCGACCCGTCGCCGCCCTGCTCGACGATGCGCCGGGCGACCGCCTGGGACAGGAACATCACGTGGTGCAGGTTGAGGTCGAGCGCGGCGTCCCACTGCTCGCGGCCGAAGTCCAGGGCGGGGGCCCAGTGCGGGATCAGACTGCCGCCGACCACGTTCACCAGGCCGAACAGGGTGCCGGGGGCGGCGTCGACGACCGCCTGGACGCCTTCCGGCGTACCGATGTCGGCGTGTACCCGCACCAGTTCGCCCGGCAGCTCGATCGCGTCGAGGCGGTCCTGGTCGCGGTCGACCGCGACGACCACGGCGCCCGCCTCGGACACGGCCCGCGCGCAGGACGTGCCGATGCCGCCCCCGCCGGCTCCGGACACGATGACGGTACGGCCGTCCAGGCGCAGTCGGTCGGTGATCACAGGTTCTCCTCGGGCAGGTTCGGACAGTGCGGTCGGACGCGCGGCACACTGCGGTGCCGGCGTCCGATTCGGGGCCGGTGTGCGGTCGGGTCAGCTGCCCTGCGCGGCCCGCAGCCGCGGGAGCACCTCGGCGCCGAGCGCCCGGATCTGCTCCCGTGCGGCGTCGGCGGTGACCCCGGGCACCTGCACCCGGAGGTTCAGGCAGGTCGCTCCCGTGTCGCGCATCGTGGCGGCAAGCTCCTCCGCGAGGGCGGCGGGGTCGTCGTGGCAGACGAACCCGGTGTCGCGCCAATGGCGTTGGGCCGCCTCGGGCGTGTACGAGGCGTAGACGTCGCGCTGCCGTTCGAACGCCTCGCGCGGCGGGTCGCCCAGCCACACGCGGCGGATCAGCACGCGCGGGTGCTGCCCGCCGGCTTCCACGTAGCGCTCCGTCAGTTCCCGGATCCGCGCCGGGTCCGAGGCGCCGTCGTAGATGATCCCCGCGCCCGAGGCGGCCGCGCGGCGCACGGCAGGCGGGCTCATCGCGGTGCTGATGACCGGGATTGGAGCCTTCGCGCACGCGGCCAGCGCGCGGTCGCCCTCCAACTCCCCCAGCTCTTCGCCGCGCAGCATGCGCGCGAGACGGGGAAGGCCGTTCCGGAAGCGGGGCATGGCGTCGTCGCGCGGGACGTCCATGACGTTGAAGTCCAGGTCGAGCGCGCCGGGCGCGACGCCGACCCCGACGCGGCCGGGATGCCGTACGGCGAGCCACGCCACCTCTTCGGCGAGCATCGCGACCGGGCGCAGCGGCAGGAGCACCGGGCACGCGGCCGCCCAGCCGCGCGGCATGCGGTCGAGCATCCACCCGGCCACCTGCAGCGGATTGGGCAGGTAGCCCGCGAACCCGCCGTGGTGCTCGCTGGTCATGACGCCGTCGAACCCGGAGTCGGACGCCGCGGCCGCGTGCCCGAGGAGTTCGGCCGCCACGCCTGGCGCGTCGAGTTCGTTGTGCGGATAGATCCGCAGGGATATCGAGCCGTCCGCGAATGCCGCCGAGGATGCCGCTGCCACGCCGAAGCCTCCAGTCGCCGCCCCCGACGGAATTTGATCAAGCAACGGCCGGAGCGTAAACCGGTCATCTGTTGATGACAAGGCCCATCGCGCGACGCGACGGCAGGATGTGCGGGCCGCGGCTGCCACGGCAGGCCGTGCCCGTTCGCGCGCCGTACGCGCTTCCGCGGGCCTCGGAGGCAGTACCGTCGACGACGTGACCCGCGAGTTCCTGCCGCCCGAGCAGTGGTACGAAACCCTCCCCACCGTGTACGCCTCGGCCTGCGGCTTCATCACCGACGCCCGCGGCCGGGTGCTCCTGGTCAAGCCCAACTACCGCCCGTACTGGGCGCTCCCGGGCGGCCTGGTCGACGAAGGAGAGCTCCCGCACGAAGCGTGCGTCCGCGAGCTGCGCGAGGAGCTGGGCCTGACGCTCGGCGCGGGCGCCCTGCTGGCCGTCGACTGGGCCCCGGCGGAGGGGGTACGCCCGCGCCCGATGGTGAACTGGCTTTTCGACGCGGGGGAACTCGACGCGGACACGATCGCCCGGATCCGGCTCCAGGAAGACGAACTGGACGACTTCGCCCTGGTCGCTCCCGACGACGCCAAGGACTACCTGCCCGGTCACACGTCCCCGCGCGTGGCGGCCGCGCTCACCGCGCGGCGGGAGAACCGCACGGTCTACCTGCCGCGCTGACGTTCCCGGCGCGCGCCGAAGTCCCCCGTTGGCCCGAAGGCAGGCCCCGCGGCAGGGGGTAACTCTTGACGCGCGGGCGTGCGAGCTGTCCGTACCGCCCGTGTCAGGCGACGAGTGACGGGACTCGAACCCGCGCATCGCGAAGCGACGGCCTCCTGCGGGTGCGGCGGCGACAACCACCGCGCGTGCTCGGCCCGAACGCGCGCATCGGAGAGCGGCCGGGCACGGGCGGTTTGCCCGCGTCCGGCGGCACTCCTCTTCTACTGCGGCTACGGCTCGTTGCCCGGATCCTCCCCTCGCGCCCGGCGGATCGCGCCGGGGTCCAGGCGGAAGGCCGGGGTGAGGTCGGCCTCGTCGTAGTAGCGGTGGTACACCGGGGTGAGCCCGCCGGAGACCGGCGGGACGATCCAGCTCCAGTCCGCGGGGCACACGCGGCCCGCGTCCTCCTCTTTGCGCACATGCCGCAGGAATCGGGCCGATTCGGTGTGGTGGTCGGCGATCGTGGCGCCGGCGCTGTCGAACGAGTGCAGCACCGCGCGGTTGAGCTCGACGAGTGCGCGGTCACGCCACAGCGTGCGTTCGCTGGAGGTGTCGAGCCCGAGCAGGCGCCCGATCTCCGGCAGCACGTCGTACCGGTCGGCGTCGACGAGGTTGCGGGCGCCGATCTCGGTCTCCAGGTACCAGCCGTTGAACGGGGCCGCGCCGTACGAGATCCCGCCGATCTCCAGGCGCATGTTGGAGATCGCCGGGATGGCGTGCCACAGGAGGGCGAGTTCGCCGACGGAGGTGTACTCGGGGTGTTCGATGGGGACTTCGTGCACCGCGTCGGCGGGCAGTTCGAACCAGGTCACCGGGTCCTGGTCGGTCTCGACGAGGAGCGGCAGGACGTCGAAGCGCGTCCCGGGCCCCGCCCAGCCGAGCTTGCGGGCGAACTCGGTGATGCCCGTGTTGCGCCCGTCGCCCAGCCGGGTGCCGTCGTCGAGCTCGTATCCCGCGTACCGGATCAATTGCTCGTTCCAGATGCGGACCCGGCGCCCGGTGGGGCTGTCGGGGGCGAACACCGTGATGGTCGGCCGGATCCGGCCGCCCCGCCACGTGGTGCGCAGGTGCTCGAAGCATTCCGCGGCCACGCTCGAAGCGCGGTGCACATGGCGCCGGTCGCGGATGTGCAGGCTGTTCCAGTACAGGCGGCCGATGCAGCGCGCCGAGTTGCGCCACGCGACGCGTGCGCCCCAGGTCAGTTCGGCGTTGGTGTGGACGTAGGTCCCGGTCTCCTCCAGTTGGGTGCGGACCGCGTGCCAGCGCTGTTCCAGGCCCGGCGTGTCCGTCTCCTGGTGGTACTGCTCCACGAAGTCCCTGGCCTGCGCGTACTCGACAGGACTCGACGCGGGCCGGGGCGGGGGGACCGCGGCGGGCGGCGGGACGGTTGCCGGGGTTGCCGGGGTTGCCGGGGTCGCCGTCGCCGCCGGGGCCGCGGTGCCCGCCGCGGGCGGAACGGCAGGGGGTGGCACGGCAGGGGGTGGCACGGCGGCGGGCGGTACGGCGGGACGCGGCGGCGGGGACGGCTTCGGCGGTGCGGTGGTGGTCGGGTGGATGAGTTGGTCGGTCAACATGCTCCTCGTACGCGGTGCGGACGGCTTCGCGGCGGCGTGGCGGCCGGTCACACAAAGGCCCCTACTGCATGGGCATCGGCGGGGGGCGTGCCGAAGCCCGTGAGCACGGGGTCGTGGTGGATCTGCGCCTGCGGCAGGCCGAGGCGGCGCAGGACGCGGGCGCTGTCGAGGACCATTTCGGGCGGTCCGGACAGGTACGCGTCGCAGTCGTAGCGCGGCCCGTACTCGGCCAGCACGTCCGCGACACCGCCGCTGATACCGGCCAGGGCCATGTCGGCCAGGGCCGGCCGCACCGTCAGCCACGGGCTGCGCTGCGAAATGCGGAGCAGTTCGTCTAGGCCGTACAGGCCGCTGTGCTCGCTGGCCCCGTAGAAGAGGTCGACGAAGCGTTCGTGGCCCGCGAAGACGATCTCCTCGACGATCGCCTTGAGCGGCGCGAGTCCGGTGCCGCCGGCGACGCACAGCACGGGGTGCAGTGTGTGGTGGTCGAGGACCATTTCGCCCATGGCGGGCCCGAGTCTTATGCGGTCGCCGACGACGGCCTTGCGGACCAGCGCGTTGCTGACCCACCCGGCCGGCACGGCTCTTATGTGGAACGTGAGCAGGCCGTGGTCACCGGGCGCGTTGGCGATCGAGTACGGCCGCCAGACACGTGGCCACCAGGGCGTTTCGAGGGTCGTGTACTGCCCTGCCCGGTAGGGGAACGGGAGTTCGGGCCGTACGGTGACCACCGCGATGTCGTCGGCGGGCCTCTCGTGCCCGACGATCTCCGCGTTCCAGTGGGGTGGGTTGACCAGCGCGTCCGCCTCGGCCCCGCCGGTCATGAGTGCGGCGGCGGCGTTGTAGGCGCGGCCCCACGCGTCGGCGGTCGCCTGGTCCCACGCTTCGCCGCTGTACCGGGCGAGCGCGGCGAGCAGGCACTCGCCGACGAGGGCGTAGTGCTCGGAGACCACGTCGTACTTGCGGTGGTCGCGCCCGAGGCGGCCCAGGTAGCCGGCGAGCGCGTCGGCATTGTCCAGATCGCCGACGATGCGCACCAGCGCCTGGACCAGCCGGTCGCGCTGCGCGTCCATCGCCGGGGGGAACAGATCGCGCAGCGCGGGTTCGCGCAGGAAGAGCAGTGCGTAGAAGTGGGAGGTGAGTTCCGACGCCTTGGGGGAGACGACGGCGAGGTTTGCCCGGATGAGTTCTGCGTCTTGTGCGGCCAAGATCGCCCTATCGTTTGACACTCCGTCAACGTGGCGACGCGTCTTCGGCCCGTGGCGAGATCGTCGCTGTGAGCCAATGGCCAAATACGATGTGCGTTGATCGGGTGTGTCCGCAAGTCGAGCGACCGGTTCCGGTTCTACCGCGCCGGAAGTCTGCTAAGTGAGGAATTTGCCGGTTACGCGCGTCATCACAAACCCGTACGTATACGTATGGACAGGACGCGCGGCTACTTTGCCGAAGACTCGCGCTCAGCGGCCTTGTCAGCCTGGAAACCGTCCTCGTCGCGACCCCGGCGCCAATATCCGGAAACCGAGAGGTCTTCGCGCGCAACGCCCCGCTCCTCCAGCAGGTGCCGGCGCATCTCCTTCACGGTGTCGGCCTCGCCGTGCACGAACGCCTGGACGCGACCGGCCGGGAATTCCAGCTCGCGCAGGACCTCCGGCAGCGGTTTCGCGCCGTTCGACCGGTGCAGCCACGTGATGCGCGCATCGCCGGGCGTCGCCAACTCCTGCTCCTCCTCGGGCGACGCCACCTCGATGAGCGCCCGCACCGGCACGCCCTCGGGAACGCGCGCGAGCGACGCACCAATCGCCGGCAGCGCGCTCTCGTCGCCGACGAACAGGTGCCAGTCGGCGTCGGTGCCCGGCACGTACGCCCCACCGGGGCCGAGCAGCATCATCCGGTCCCCCGGCTTCGCGTTCGCCGCCCACGGCCCGGCGAGCCCCTCGTCGCCGTGGTAAACGAAGTCGATGCTCAGCTCGCGCGCCTGCGGGTCGATGTGCCGCACGGTGTACGTGCGCGTCACCGGCCAGTCCGCACGCGGCATTTCGGCCCGCACGGCCTGCATGTCCAGCGGCTCCGGGTAGGTCACCCCGGGCCGGAGGAACAGCACCTTGACGTACGCGTCGCTGAAGCCGTTGTCGACGAAGCCCGTGAAGCCGTCGCCGCCCGCGGTCACCCGCACCATGTGCGGGGTGATCCAGCGCGTCTCGCGCACGACGAGGTCGATCACGGAGCGGCGCTTGGGGGCGGGCGTGCTGGCCGGTGTGCTCATGGATGCTCCTCCACCGCCGTGCGGCGACGTCGGCGGTCGGACCCGCCGGTTGTCGGTTAGGCAAGCCTAACCAATCCCGATCGTCGCGGGAGGCCGGGCACCTGTTCGTACCCCCGGGCCGGTCAAACCCGGTCAAGACCGCGATGCTTCCCCGCACCCGGGCGTGGCGGTCGGACCGGCTCCCTAGAATGCCCGGATGAGCACGCTCGACGGCATCGACGACGCGCACGACGTACTGCGGAGGGTCTTCGGCTACGACTCCTTCCGCGGCGACCAGCGCGAGATCATCGACCACATCGTCGCGGGCGGCGACGCCCTCGTGCTCATGCCCACCGGCGGCGGCAAGTCGTTGTGCTACCAGATCCCCGCGCTCGTCCGGCGCGGCGTGGGCGTGGTGATCTCGCCGCTGATCGCGTTGATGCAGGACCAGGTCGACGCGCTGACCGCGCTCGGCGTACGCGCCGGATTCCTCAACTCGACGCAAATGCCGCACGAGCGACAGCAGGTCGAACGGGACTTCCTGTCCGGCGAGTTGGACCTGCTCTACCTGGCACCCGAACGGCTTCGCGTGGACGCCACGATGCGGCTGCTCGACCAGGGCACCGTCTCGCTGTTCGCGATCGACGAGGCGCACTGCGTCGCCCAGTGGGGCCACGACTTCCGGCCGGACTACCTGGCACTGTCGGAACTGCACGAGCGCTGGCCGGACGTCCCACGCGTCGCGCTGACCGCGACCGCGACCCCGGAGACGCACCGCGAGATCGCCGCGCGCCTGAAGCTGGACGAGGCGCGGCACTTCGTCGCGAGCTTCGACCGGCCCAACATCCAGTACCGCATCGAGCCGAAGCAGGAGCCGAGGCGGCAGTTGCTGCGCCTCCTGCGCGAGGAGCACCCGGACGACGCCGGGATCGTGTACTGCCTCTCGCGTGCGTCGGTCGACAAGACCGCGGAGTTCCTGGTGCAAAGCGGCGTCACCGCGCTGCCGTACCACGCGGGGCTCGACGGCCGCACGCGCGCCGACAACCAGGCGAGGTTCCTGCGCGAGGACGGCGTCGTGATGGTCGCGACGATCGCGTTCGGGATGGGCATCGACAAGCCCGACGTACGTTTCGTCGCACACCTGGACCTGCCCAAGTCGGTCGAGGGCTACTACCAGGAGACCGGCCGCGCGGGACGCGACGGACTGCCGTCTACGGCCTGGCTGGCCTACGGCCTCCAGGACGTCGTGCAATTGCGCAAGATGATCGACGACTCGGAGGGCGACGCGGCGCACCGCCGCCGCCAGGGCGCGCACGTCGACGCGATGCTCGCGCTGTGCGAGACCGTCGAGTGCCGCCGCGTGCAACTGCTCGCCTACTTCGGCGAAAAGGGCGGCCCCTGCGGCAACTGCGACACCTGCCTCAATCCCCCGGCCGCCTGGGACGGGACGATCGCCGCGCAGAAGGTGCTCTCCACGGTCTTCAGGCTGGCCCGCGAGCGCCGCCAGAAGTTCGGCGCCGGACAGATCATCGACATCCTGCGCGGCAAGAAGACCGCCAAGGTCATCCAGTTCGACCACGACACCCTGAGCGTATTCGGGGTCGGCGAGGACCTGGACGACAACGCCTGGCGCGGGGTGATCCGCCAACTCCTCGCCCAAGGACTGCTGACCGTCGAGGGCGACTACGGCACGCTGGTGCTGACCGACGCGAGCGGCGACGTCCTGGGGCGGCGGCGCGAGGTCATGCTGCGGCGGGAGCCGGAGCGGGCGGCACGTACGCGCTCGTCGGGCTCGTCGGGTTCCTCGGGGGGCGGCAAGGGCAAGAGCGCCAAGGCCGTCGTGGACCTGCCCGAGGAGGCGGTGCCGGTCTTCGAGCGGCTGCGCGCGTGGCGGGCGGCGACGGCGAAGGAGCAGGGCGTCCCGGCGTACGTCGTCTTCCACGACGCGACACTGCGGGAGATCGCCGCGAGCGCGCCGACGACCCTCGACGACCTGGCGGCCGTCGGTGGGGTCGGTGAGAACAAGCTCAACAAGTACGGGCAGCAGATCCTGGACACCTTGGCCGGTGAGGACGGCGGGGCCGGCGGCGGTGCGGACGGCGACGAAGGCGGGGACGGCAGGGGCGGTGAAGAGCAGCCGGGCTGATCGCGGGCCGCTCTCCCCCGCGACCCTCGCTACGACCGACCCGCGTGCCCGACGCCCTACGCCTTTGGGCGGCCCCGCCCGGAGGCACGCGCGCGGCCCGCGACCTGTGCGGCGAACGCGTCGCAGCCCGCGCGCCAGGCTCCTTCCAGGTCGGCCCCGGGCGGGAAGCGGCCGTCGAGTTCCAGCATGATCATCCCGTGCGCGAACGCCCAGGCCGCGCGGGCCAGGTCCGGATCGCCACCCACCACGCGCGTGATCGGTCCGGCGGCCCGGGCCTCCAGCCCTTCCGGCAGGGCCTCGCGCGGCAGCGGCTGATTGGTCGTCAGCCGGTACAGGTGCGGCCGATCCAGCGCGAAGCGCCGGTGGGCCAGTGCGATCGAGACGACGGTCGGGTCCTGGGCCTCGGCCGCCTCCAGCACGTCGGCGGCGGCCTCGAAGCCGACCGTCATGAGGGCGACCTCGACGGCGGCCTTGTCCGGGAAGTGTTTGTAGAGTGAGGGCGCCCGGATGCCGACGCGCTCGGCGATGCCGCGCATGGACATCGCCTCCCGCCCGTCGGACTCGAGGATCTCCAGCGCGGCATCGACGATCTGCTGTGCGCGTTCACCCATGGCGGACCGTCCGGGCGGTCGCGAGCCGGGCGACCGCGAGTCGCGCGACGGCGAGCCGGGCGACCGCGACTCGGGTGATCGCGATTCGGGTGAGCCAGCCGAGGCCCGCGGTGAACAGTGGGGGCCACACGACGGGCCCCACGGTGTAGCCGACCAGGATCGCGGTCGGCAGCCAGGCGTTGTGCGCGAGGGCGACGACCCGGCGGTGCCCGGCGGCGAACCGGCGTGCGGTGTCCGGGAGCAGGAAGAACAGGACGGCGGCGGCGGTGGTCGGGACGCCGTACTTCTGCGCCTCGAAGATCGCGAACGCGGCGAGGAAGAGCGTGAGTCCGCCCCATGCGCCGACGCGCATCCGGGCGGCTGCGCGGTGCGCCGCAGTCGGAGTGGTCAAGATGTCGGTGCTCATGATGATCCCCCTGGATCTGACGGACATCGCCCGCGGCTAACAGTGGTAGCCAACTGCTTCCACTCTAGGGCTAACGGCGTTAGCTGTCCAGTCTGCGACGCGCGCGAAACCGCGGGAGCCCGTACCGCGTGTTTGTCCGGGACGGATCCTGACCGCACCGGACCACCCGACGGACCGCTGGGAGCAGCATGAGCATGGGCAACCCGTTCGCCGACGGCGCGCAACCCGGGCCCGAGGAGGAAGAGCAGCAGAACCGCGACTGGTCGGACGCCGTCGAGGCCGCGAGCGACAGCGGTGGCGGAGACGGCGGAGGAGGAGATTCCGGCGGTGGCGGGGACGCCGGCGGCTCCGCGGACGGCGGAGGCGGCGACTCGTCCTGCGGCGACGGATGCGACTGCGGCGGATGCGACTGCGGGCTGCTGATCATGCGGCTGCAACTCCGGCTGCTCGCCATCGCGTTGGCCTGCCTGCTGCGGCCCGCGCGCGGTCGCGATGCCCGGCTGGACGCACGCATGCTGCGCGCGGTGCGCCGCTACCGCTCCGAGGTCAGCCCCACGCGCGCGCCGTGCTGCCGCTACACGCCGACGTGTTCCACGTACGCCGTCACCGCCCTTGAACGGCACGGCGCGGCCCGCGGCGGACTGCTGACATTCCGACGCCTGCGCCGCTGCCGCCCCGGCTACCGCGGCAAGCGCGGCCTCGACCCGGTCCCGGACTGACCCCGCGTCCGACGCGTCGCGCGTGTTCGACGTGTTCGACCCGGTGGCGAGACCTTCGCTGCTTCGGATGGTTGGCGGGCATCGTCGGCACCCTGGACCCGCGGCGGACGTTCCCGAGATATGGAAGGGTCGGGCAGGAGGGGAGCCGGGGCGCGCCACGAAATCCGAGCACGCCCCGCAAGCCAAGCAGACCGAGCACATGACCCCAGCCGAGCAAGCCACGCAGACCGCCGTGCGGCCGGTGCCCAGCCACGCGCCGATCTCCGAGACGGCGACCGTGGCGTGGTGATGGACGGCGCGCTTTTCCTACGTGGTGGCGAGTGCGGGGTCGCTTGAGGTGGTTGGTCGCGGGCTCGGCTGCATGACGGGGCTGCTAGACCTCCCGGCTGAAGCGCCGTGGGCTGCTCGCCCGCCTGACCGCGTCGCGCGCGGTTGGGGGTGGGTGTGTCACGTAGGGTCGCGGGGAGCAGGCGGCGACGGAGGGTGGTCACGATGAACTCGGGCGGGGACAACAGCGAGTCGGTGTATGACGTCATCGTGCTGGGCGCTGGGCCTGCCGGCGAGAACGTCGCCGACCGTGTGCGCGCGGCTGGGCTCACCTGCGCGATCGTGGAGAGCGAACTGGTCGGCGGCGAGTGCTCCTACTGGGCGTGCATGCCCAGCAAGGCGCTGCTGCGCCCGGTCCAGGCGCTTGCCGCGGCCCGCAGTGTGGGAGGCGCGGCCCAGGCGGTGACGGGTGGCCTCGACGTCGCCGCGGTGCTCGCCCGCCGCGACGGGTTCACCAGTAATTGGAAGGACGACGGCCAGGCCGAGTGGGTCGACGAGATCGGCGCCGATCTCGTACGCGGACACGGCCGCCTCGACGGCCCGCGCCGCGTCGTGGTGCGCGCCACCGACGGCGGCTCGCGCACGCTGACGGCGCGGCACGCCGTGGTCGTGGCGACTGGAAGCCGCGCCATGGTTCCGCCGCTTCCCGGCGTCGAGACTGCCCGGCCGTGGACCAGCCGGGAGGCGACCTCGGCGACGCAGGTGCCCGCCCGGCTCGCCGTCGTGGGCGGCGGGGTCGTGGGCGTGGAGATGGCGACCGCGTGGCAGGCACTCGGATCGCACGTCACCCTGCTGGTGCGCGGCTCCGCTCTGCTGGACCAAGTCGAGCCCTTTGCGGGTGAGTTGGTGGCCGAGGGCCTGACGGAGGCCGGCGTCGACGTGCGCCTCGGGGTCTCCGCGACGCAACTGCGCCGCCCCGACGGTGGCGGGCCGGTGACGGTGACGCTCGACGACGGCTCGCAACTGGAGGCCGATGAGATCCTGTTCGCCACCGGGCGCGCCCCGCGTACCGACGACATCGGCCTCGACAGCGTGGGCTTGGAGCCCGGGTCCTGGCTGGACGTCGACGAGATGTGCCGGGTCGCCGCCGTCGAGGACGGCTGGCTGTACGCGGTCGGCGACGTCAACCACCGTGCGCTGCTGACCCACCAGGGCAAGTACCAGGCCCGACTGACCGGGGACGCGATCGGGGTACGCGCCGCAGGGCGCGAGCCCGACACCCGCCCGTGGGGCGCCCACGCCGCCACGGCCGACCACGACGCGGTCCCCCAGGTGGTGTTCACCCATCCCGAGGTGGCCGCGGTCGGGCTGACCGCGCGTCAGGCCGCGGAGAAGGGCCTGCGCACCCGCGTCGTCGACTATGACCTCGGCTCGGTGGCCGGTGCGAGCCTGTACGCCGACGGCTACCGCGGCCGGGCCCGCATGGTCGTGGACCTCGACCGCGACTGCCTGGTCGGGGTGACGTTTGCGGGCCCCGGCGTCGGCGAACTGCTGCACTCCGCAACGGTCGCGGTGGCCGGGCAGGTTCCGGTGACCAGATTGTGGCACGCGGTGCCGGCGTACCCGACGGTCAGCGAGGTGTGGCTGCGTCTCCTGGAGACGTACCGGGGCTGACGTCTCCTGAAGGCGTTCCAGGGTTGTCGCCGCCTGAAGACGTCCCGGGGCTGACCGACTGGAGCGGCGGCGCGATGTCCTCCAGGGAGCGGCGTTCCGCGCGCACCGCGAGGAATCCGGCGATGATCCCCGCGATCGTCATCAGCGACGCGCCGATGCAGAACGCCAGGACCGTGTCCGACACATCGCCCTTCTCGGTGAGGTCCGAGAAGACCAGCGGGCCGGCGATCCCGCCCGCGGCGGTGCCGACCGCGTAGAACAGCGCGATCGCCGAGGCCCGGGCCTCCATCGGGAAGATCTCCGACACCGTCAGGTAGGCGCTGCTCGCACCGGTCGACGCGATGAACAGCACCACGCACCAACAGGCCGTCAGCGTCGTGGCGTTGAGGTGTCCTTGGCCGAACAGCCATGCGGTGACGAACAGGGCGAGCCCGCTGCCGACGTACGTCGACGTGATCATCACGCGCCGCCCCACGCTGTCGAAGAGCGGTCCCAGCAGCAGTGGCCCCATCAGGTTGCCCACCGCGATAACGGCGAAGTAGTAGCCGGTGCGGTCGCTCGGCACGTCGTAGAACGTCTCCAGGATGGAGCCGTAGCCGAAGGTGATGGCGTTGTAGAGGAACGCCTGTCCGATGAACAGCGCCAGGCCCAGCACCGAGCGCTTCGGGTAGTCGCGGACGAGCGTACGGCCGATCGCGGCAAGGCTCCGCGACTTGCTCGCGTCGATCGTCAGTTCGCCCTTGGGCTCCGGGAGTTCGAGGCGCTTGCCGGTGTGGTGCTCGACGATCTGCTTCTCCGCGTCGTCGACGAGGGCCGCGGCCTCGTCGGCTCTGCCGTGCATGCACAGCCAGCGCGGCGACTCCGGGACGTGCCTGCGGACCAGCAGGATCACGAACCCCAGGACGACGCCGAGGGCGAAGGTGAGGCGCCAGCCCACGTCGATCGGGAAGATGGCGGTGTTGAGCATGACGACCGAGAGCAGCGCGCCGCCCGCGGCACCGAGCCAGAAGGTGCCGTTCACGCCGAGGTCGACGCGCCCGCGATAGCGGGCGGGCATGAGTTCGTCGATAGCGGAGTTGATCGCGGCGTACTCGCCGCCGATGCCGAGCCCGGTGACGAACCGGAAGAAGAAGAACATCCACGCCTCGGTGGCCAGCGCGGTCATTGCGGTGCCCGCGAGGTACACGGCGAGGGTGACCATGAACAGCCGCTTGCGGCCGTAGCGGTCGGTGAGCCAGGCGAACACCAGCGCGCCGACGCACGCACCGGCCACGTACAGCGCCGCGGCGGGGCCGGTGACCTGCGCCGCCGTGATGTCGAGGCCGCTGCCCTCCTCGGAGAGCCGTCCCGCGACGTTGCCGACGACGGTGACCTCGAGGCCGTCGAGGATCCACACCGCGCCGAGGCCGATGAGGATCCGGGTGTGCCAAGCCGACCAGGGCAATCGGTCGAGCCGCGCGGGCACCTGCGTGGTGACCGTCGTCGCGCTTCCCGATTCGGTGTCCGTTCTCGACACGCTGCCTCCTCCGATCGCCGACCAGGCACGGTGGTTTGCGGAGGTGGCCTGGTTCACGGGATGTGTCCTGCGCGCTGCCCGAAGATCAGCCCCGGAAACCTCCGCGGCGGTGTGCCACGGCGTTGACGGCGGCCGGGAAAACCCCTGGGACGTACCGCGCGACGGGCACGATGAGCCGGGCCGCGGCCGGGGTCCGTCGGGCCCGGAGCAGGGCGCCGGTGAGCACGCGGTACCGGCGTGTCAGGCCCTGCCAGCGTCTTTCGTACGCGTCGGGCCGTCCGTCCGCGAGGCAAGCGACGAGCAGTTCGGCCCCCGCCAGCGCGAGCGCGACGCCCTCTCCGGTAATGGCGTCGATATATCCGGCAGCATCACCCGCAAGGAGTACTCGGCCCTTCCGGCGGTGCGTCGCGCGGCGGTGCAGCGGGCCCGCGCCGCGGACCGGCGTCACG
Source organism: Streptodolium elevatio (assembly GCF_053592165.1). Taxonomy (NCBI): domain Bacteria; kingdom Bacillati; phylum Actinomycetota; class Actinomycetes; order Kitasatosporales; family Streptomycetaceae; genus Streptodolium; species Streptodolium elevatio. The sequence continues at coordinate 255,523 of NZ_JBSFVE010000011.1, read as the reverse complement.
GCTTCCGCGCCGGCGAGTCGGACGGCAAGCTCCGGGAAGCCGGCGAGCTGGCTGTCGTACGGCGCCCGCTCGCCGGTCAGCAGCGCGACGCCGACCAGGCCGGGGCCGACCGGGGTCACGTACGCCTCGGCCCGCGCTCCCCAGTGCACTTCCACGAACTCCGATGCGGGCGCGACCGCGTAGTGCCTGCGCAGGCCGTAGCGCGGGGGCCCGGGCGCGGGGGCGTCCAGCCCGAGTGCGCGGCGCAGCGGCGAGTGCAGCCCGTCGGCGGCCACCAGCCAGCGCGCCCGCAGGTCCGGTCCGTGCGCGGTGACGCCGGCCGGGTCCTGGTCGATCCCGGTGACCTTCGCGGGCAGCACCGCGATCCCCGCCTTGACCACGGCGTCGTGGAGCGCGTCGTGCAGGTCGGTGCGGCGTACGCCGAGTCCGGGACCGGCGCGGAAGCGTGCCTCGGCGTGCCGCGCTCCCGCTACGTAGCGGATCCCCGCGAACGGCATGCCGGGCGGGTGGACGCCGAGTGCGTGCAGCGCGGCCACGCCGCCCGGCATGAGGCCTTCGCCGCACGCCTTGTCCACGGGTGCGGTCCGCAGTTCGGCGACCGCGACGGTGAACCCGGCGCGGGAGGCGTGCAGGGCGGTGGCCAGGCCGGCCGGTCCGCCGCCCGCGACGAGGATGTCGACGTCGGCGGCGGCCCTGGCCGTGGGGTGCGCGCCGGTCACGCGGGGACCAGGTGGCGCAGTGCGGTGTCCTCGCAGCGGATGCGCACGGTCAGCAGGGCGGCGTTGGCGACGGTGAAGACGGCGGCGGTGGTCCAGGCGCTGTGCACGAGGGGCAGCGCGGCCCCTTCCACGGCGACGGCGACGTAGTTGGGGTGGCGCAGCAGGTTCGGGTACCGGTACGGCCCGCGCCGTACCGGCTCCGCGCCCGGCACCACGATGACGCGCGTGTTCCAGTACGGGCCGAGGCTGCGGATGCACCACCAGCGCAGCGCCTGCGACGCGACGACCAGGGCGAGCATGGGCCAGCCCAGGGCGGGCACGAACGGCCGGTCGGCGAGCACGGGTTCGAGCAGGCATCCGGCGAGCAGGCCGGTGTGCAGCACGACCATGACGGGGTAGTGCTCCCGTCCGTATTCGACGCCGCCGCGGGCGAGCGTCCATTTGGCGTTGCGCTTGGCGACGACGAGTTCGGCGAGGCGTTCCACGGCCACTGCCGCAACGAGCAGGGTGTACCAGAGCATCGGGGTCTCCTTTCGCGAGTCTGCGATCACCAGCGCAGCAGGACGAGTTCGGAGCAGAAGCCGGGGCCGAGGGCGAGCAGGACGCCCCATGTGCCGGGTGCCGGTCGGTGTGCGTCGCGCGTCTCCTGGAGGACGTGCAGCACGGACGCGGAGGACAGGTTGCCGACGGCGGCGAGCGAGCGCCAGGTGACGGCGAGGGCGTCGTCAGGCAGGCCGAGGGTCTCGGCGACGGCGTGCAGGACCTTGGGGCCGCCGGGGTGGCTCACCCAGGTTCCGACGTCGTCGACGGTCAGGCCGTGGTCGGCCAGGAAGCGGGTGGCGTCGTCGTGCAGATGGGTGCGTACGACCTCGGGGACTTCCGGGCTGAGCACGACGCGGAACCCGGTCGCGCCGATGTCCCAGCCCATGACGTGCTCGGTGTCGGGGTACAGCGCGCTGCGGGTGGCGACGACGTGGGGCCCTTCCGCCAGTCGGGCGCCCGGGTGTTGGTCGCCGAGCACGACGACCGCCGCCGCGCCGTCCCCGAAGAGCGCTCCGGCGACGAGGTTGGCGGGCGAGTCGTCGCCGTGTTGGACGGTCAGCGAGCACAGCTCGACGGCGAGCAGGACGGCGGCGTGGGTCGGGTGGCCGCGCAGGTAGTCGTGCACGCGCGCGATCCCGGCGGCACCGGCGACGCAGCCGAGGCCGAACAGCGGGACGCGCTTGACGTCGGGGCGCATGCCGAGCCGTACGGCGAGGCGGGCTTCGAGGGACGGTACGGCGAATCCGGTCACCGACGCGCACGCGATCAGGTCGACGTCGTCCGGTTCCAGTCCGGCCTGCTTGAGCGCGCGGGTGACGGCCTCTTCCCCGAGGGCGAGCGCGCCCGCGGTCCAGGCGTCGTTGGCGCGGCCGAAGTCGCCGAGGTCCGCGTACTCTTCGACGGGCAGCGCGAGGTGGCGGGTCTGGACCCCGGCGGCGGCGTGCAGGCGGCGCAGGACGGTACGGTCGGCGCCCGGTGCCAGGCACAGGTCGCCGACCAGGTCGGTGAGGCGGTGCTGCGGGTAGCGGTGTGCGGGCAGAGCGGTCTGGACGGCGGCGATCGTCGGTGCCGGCGCAGCCGCGAGCGTGGTCTCGAATGCGGTCTCGGTCTCGGTCTCGAGCGCGGTCCCGGTCTCGAGCGCGGTCCCGAGCGCGGTCCCGAGCGCGGTCTCGGACGCAGCCGCCACCGAGGCCTCGAACGCGATCCCGGGCGCGGCTTCGGGGGCCGCCTCGGGCGCGGTGCCGGCGGCGTGGCCCGCGCGGGCCTCCGGATCGGTCGGCAGCGCACGTGGTGGCGGCGCGGCGTGGTCTATGGCGACTGTTCCCACGCTGTGTTCCCGACATGTGCGGCACATCGGCGGGTCCTTCCCGTCGGGTCGAAACGCGAAAAGGGTGGCGGTTGAGTACCTTTGCGGCCATGCGCGAATACCCCTCCCCGGCCGTCCGACGCACGCCGCGCCGGGCGCGGGGCCTTCCGCGTCGGGTTTCGGCCGCGGTCGAGGCGGCGCTCGAGTACGGCGTCGGCGGCGTGCCGCGGTCTCCCGCGCCCGGCGCGCCCAGCGCGCGACCGGCCTCGGGCGTACGGCGCCTCGCCGCGAACTGCCGTGCGCTGGCCCGCGCGTGCCACCCGCTGCCGTCCGCGGCCGTGACCGCGATGGTGACGGCGGTCGCCGCGGGTGCGGGTCGGGGTGCCGCCGGGTCCGCGGGCGTCGGAGCCGCGGTGCTGGCCGGGCAACTTTCCGTCGGATGGTGCAACGACGCCGTCGACGCGCGGCGGGACGCGGTGGCGGGGCGGTCCGAGAAACCGGCGGCCACGGGCGAGTTGTCGCTGCGTGCGCTGGGCCTCGCGGCAGGTGCGGCGCTGGCGGCGTGCGTACCGCTGTCGCTGCTGGGCGGCCGGGAGGCGGCGGCCGCGCACCTGACGGGTGTGGTGTTCGGCGGCTGGGCGTACGACTTGGGCCTGAAGGGCACGGTGTTGTCGCCGCTCCCCTATGCCGTGGGGTTCGGCGTGCTGCCCGCCTTCGTCACCCTCGGGTTGCCCGGGGCGCCGTGGCCGGCGTGGTGGGCGGTGTCCGGGGCGGCGCTCCTGGGGGTCGGTGCGCATCTGGTGAACGTGCTGCCTGACCTGGACGCCGATCGGGCGACGGGCGTGCGCGGTCTCCCGCACCGCCTGGGTGCGGCCCGGGTGCGGCGCATCGCACCCGCCGTGCTGCTGACGGCCGTTGCCACCATGGCCCTCGGCCCGGCCGGCGCGGCGCGGCCGACCGACTGGGCGGTCCTGGCAGCGGCGGCGGCGACCGCGGGGCTGGGCATCGGTGTCCCGGACGCCGACTCGACCGTGCCCTTCCGCGCGGCGGTCGCCGTCGCGGGTCTGACCGTGCTGCTCCTGGTGATGCGCGCCGACACGCTGACCTGAGTGGCGGGGCGGCCGCGGCGGTACGCTCCCCGCCGACGCGGCCCGGCCCGACGGCATGACCTGTGATCACCGTGGGCAGGGCTTGGGAGACGTTGTCCGCACGTGACTCGGGGAGTTCCCATGCCGGAGGACCAGACACCGCAGGGCAGATCGCTGGAGGGCAAGACGGCCGTGGTGACCGGCGGTTCGCGCGGGATCGGCCGCGGGATCGTGGAACGCCTGTGCCGGGACGGCGCGCACGTGCTGTTCAATTACGCGACCAGCCACGCCGCCGCCGAGGACGTCGTGCGCTGCGTGGCCGAACACGGCGGCAAGGTGCGGGCGGTGCAGGTCGACCTGACCGAGCCGGACGCCGCGGACCGCCTGGTGCGCGAGGCCGAGGCCGAGTTCGGCGGCCTCGACATCCTGGTCAACAACGCCGCGACCGCGTTCGTCCCGACACCGCTGGCGGACCTCGACCCGGACCTGTTCGACAAGGTCCTGGCAACCGATATGCGGTCGGTGTTCCTGCTGCTCCAGTACGCCGCCCGGCAGATGCGCGACGGGGGCCGCATCATCACGATCTCGACGCTCAACACCGTGCGGTCGGCCCCCGGCATCGCGCCTTATGCGGCGAGCAAGGGCGCTATCGAGCAGCTGACGTACGTCGCCGCGCGCGAGCTCGGGATACGCGGCATCACCGCCAACGTGGTTTCCCCCGGCGCGACCGACACGGACCTGCTGCGCGGCACCAACCCGCCCGAGGCGCTGGAGATGGCCGCGCAGATGTCGCCGCTGGCACGGCTCGGCGAGCCGTCCGACGTCGCCGACGTGGTCGCGTTCCTCGCGGGGCACGACGCGCGGTGGCTCACGGGCCAGAACATCCGGGCGACCGGCGGCATCGGCTGACGCGCGGGGCCGTCGTCGTCGGCGCTCAGGCCACGGTCATCAGGACTTGCCGCTCAGGATTCCGGTGCGGCGGGTCTGGTGCTCAGGTTCCGGTGCCCAGGTTCTGGAGACGCGGACCTGGTGCTCAGGACCTGGTGCTCAGGACCTGCGGCGACGGCGGTGCCGGTAGCGGCTGACGCCGACCGCGACGGTCGCCACCAGCACGACGGCGAACACCGCGGCGAAGTACACGGGTGCCCCGCCGAACGTCACGGCGGCCAGCGCGGCGCAAACCGGCACGAGGAGCACCAGTCCGTGGTCGCGTACGGCCTCGCGGAAGCGGGTGCGCCGGGACCGGGCCCGCGGCGGCGCGTCGCCGTACGGCGAGGCGCCCGGCGGCCGTATCCGGCGCAGCCTCGTTCGGCGAGGGGGCCTTTCCCGGGGGTGCCCGACGGGCGGCGGCGCGCGGTCCGGCACGGTCCGGTCGGGCAGCGTCCCGACGGGCGGAGGTTCGCCGGCCGTGCGCTCGTCGACCGGAGGCACGGCACGCATCAGGTCGCTCATGCGGAGCACGAATTCCTCGTCGTCGAGGAGGTCGCGTTCGATGTCGCGCAGAATCAGGCGCTCGCGTCTGCTGAGTGCGGGCCCGGACATGATGGACACCTCCGTACCGCGCCGGGGTCTCTACTCGTCGCCTGCCCGGAGGCGGGCGCGAGAAACGCGGCAGACCCCTGCGGACACCCGCGCGGACGGCGGGTCCACGAGCTGAGAAGCGTGGACCGCCGTCCGCGCGGGGCCGGTCAGGGGTTGTGTCTCCGGCGGTCGGGCCGCCGGGTGTGCCACCGAGGGGGCGGGGTCACGCGGGGCGCGTGGCTCCGGCGATCGGCATCGAGTCGACGTCGACGATCTTGACGACGCTGCGCGAGTTCGGCGCGTGGATGATCTTGCCGTCGCCCAGGTACATGCCGACGTGGCTGATGCCCGAGTAGTAGAAGACCAGGTCACCGGGCTGCAGGTTGGAGACCGAGACCTTGTTGCCGGCCGCGAACTGCGCGTTGGTGACGCGCGGCAGCGACACGCCGGCCGCCTTCCACGCGGCCTGGACCAGGCCGGAGCAGTCGTACGCGTCCGGGCCCGCGGCGCCGTAGACGTACGGCTTGCCGAGCTGCGCCTTCGCGAACGCGATGGCGGTGGCGGCCTTGCCGGACGACGGTGCGGCGACGGTGCTGCCCGTCGACTGCTGCGTCGGCGTCTTGGGCGTGGTCGTGGTCTTGGCGGTGGTGCCCGAGGTGTCCTGGTTCGTGGACCGGGTCGGGGCCTTCGCGGGGGCGTCGACGGTCAGCTTCGACGACGAGCTCTGCGGCTTGGTGTTCGTCGAGGTCTTCGGCGCGGTCCTGGTGGACGTCTTCTCGGTGGTCGACGTGCTCGGGGCGCTCGGCGCGGCGGCCGGCCTCTGCGGCGCGGCGTCCTGCGTGACACCCGCGAGCTTGAGGACCTGGCCGATGTCGATCCAGTCGGCGCCGCGGGGCAGCTGGTCCCGGTTGATGTCGTACAGCGCCTGCCAGTTACCCGGGATGTCCTTCGCCTGGGCGATCTCCGAGAGGGTGTCGCCGGCGACCACGGTGTACGTGGCGAGCGGGGCGGGCGCGGCCGGGGCGGCGGCGGGTGCGGGTGCGGGGGTGACGGTGACGTCCGGTGCGGGGGCGGCCGCGTCGTCCGGCGCCGAGACCGGGGCGTTCCGCGGGAAGGTGGGGGCGGCGGGCGCGGCGTGGGCGGCGGTCGCGGTGAGCGTGGCGCCGAGGCCGGCTATACCGGCGGCGGCCACCAGGCAGCGAACGCTGTGGGCAGACAGCATGAAGTCGTTCCTCTCCTGCCGCCTGCGAGGTGAGCTGTCGGATTCGGACCGGAGCGGCCCGGCCGCGCGCTGCGCGGCTTCACCCCGAGCCGGACCCGGATGTCCGGGTACGGCATACCACCTGGTTCCCCCGCTCCCGTCCGGATGTCGTGCATCATCGCCGGGACCGGGGACGGGATTCGGCGTTCCGGTCGGCGGGCCACGCCTGGGCGGCGAAACCGGGGGTGACGCTAGACAGAACGTTCGTGCGACCACAACTCGCGAGGTGCGTTTCCGGACGGATAAAGGCCGCGTCAAGTCGCCGAAGCCGCATGACGGCCATTCCTGCCTGCGGGGATGACATGCGGATATGTCGCAGAGTGAGCGTGACGGTCCGCTTACCCAAAAAGTTTCGAAATCGTCTTGACGGCCCGGGATGGCAAATCACCATACGTTCCGTGTTGTCCATATTTGGGCAACAGAAGGGTTTGTCACTCCTTCGGATGCGCCGGGCTGCCACTCGCCGAAGTCGGCTCTAGCGTCGAAAGGAGTGCCGTCAAATCATGACGACTCATCTCCAAATAGACATTTCTCGACAGACGCTCTTGCCAGACACCTTGGAGGCCCGGTGACCGAGGCGACGCGCCGAAGCCTGATGTGGTTGTCCTCCCCCGCACTCGTCGCGCTCCCGGTCCGCGCGCTCACCCTGCTCCTCGCCTGGGGCCTCGGGCTCGGCGGCATGGCCATGCTGTGGGAGGGCGTGCCCGGTGGCGAGGGCGGGTCGGTGGTCTGGTTCGGCCTCGGGATCGTCGCCGCGGTCCTGGGCGGCGCACTGGGGTTGTCGCTGTTTCTGCCGGCCGCCCGCGACGAGACGTCCGCGCGAGCCGACCGCGCCTGGGGCGCGGCCGGACTCGTCACGACGGTGGTGTGCGCGTCCGGCGCCGTCGCCGTGCTGGCCTTCGACCAGCTCGCACGCTTCTGGGTCGGGCTGGGACTCTGACGCCCGGCCCGGGCACCGGAGCGGCCCGTCAGTACCAGCCGGGCCCGCCGCCGGGGGCACCGCCGTGGTTGCGAAGGGCCGCGGCGTTGCGCCGCTTCCAGCGCAGGTACGAGGTCAGGTATCCCAGGCTCCAGAACCCGCAGGTGAAGAGCACCCCGACCACGTGGGCCACATGCGGGAACGGGCGTACCCCGACGTAGCCGGGCTGGTACCCGGCCATGCCGCCGCCGCTGCCGCCGGTCGGCGCCGCCCATGACCCGGACGCCGCACGGGCCACCTGCCGCGGGAGCCAGCCGAGGAGACCGCCGCTCGCGAAGCCGGTCACCACCGCGGCCCGGGACGCCTGGCGCTGGGCCCTCTGCTGGGCCGCCTGCACCGCGTGCGCCGGTACGCGGGCGGGCCACGGCCCGCCGCGGAAGGTCACCCCGTACAGCTCGCGGACCCGCTTGGCCTCCCACACCGACAGGGCGGTGATGGTGACCGGCCCGCCGAGCGTCACGACGATGGCGACCACCGCGGGCACCCGGTTGTTGCCGGGAGACGCGAAGTCGACGGCGGCGACCGCCCAGGACAGCGTCGGCGCGAGCAGGCTGGGCATCAGCAGGTGCCCGTCGGCCGCCGCGAAGAGGTGCCGCGGGACCAGGAAGAAGGCGAAGATCGCGAAGAAGCCGGTCCAGATGAAGCCGGCCAGTCCCAGCAGCAGAAGAACCCACATGGCGGGGTGGTCCGGCTTGGCCTCGACGAGTCCGCTCGCGGCCACCGCCGCGAGGATGCCGCCCGCCCCGAGGAACCAGGCCATCGAGGTCATCGGATAGCGCATCGCCCGACGCGTCTCCCGGCGGACGTTGTCGTGCGAGAGCAGTACGAAGGCCAGCGCACAGAGCGGAACGGCGACCATCGCCACCACGACGGAGATCGTGACGTGCAGGATCGCCTCACTGAAGACCTTGTCGCCCTCGACGCTGTCGTACTTCACCGCGACCCACACGACCACCGCCATCCCGATCAGCGTGCGGATCAGGCCCAGCTGGTCGATGCGCGGGTCGGGCGGGGCCAGCCGGTTCTGCGGCTTCAGCGCACGCTGGGCCGCGCCCTTGGGGTTGATCAGGTACGCGAGCACCTTGCCGGCGACGGTGCCGAAGGTCCGGGGCGGCCTACCCTGCGGTCCGCCGGGACCGGGACCGGGCGGCGGTGCCGACGAGGGCGCGGACGGGTGCGGCGCGGGGTGCGGCGCGTACGCGCCCGGCTGGAAGGGGAATTGGCCCGTCGCCCCGGGAGGCTGAGCAGGCGGCCACGGCGGTGGAACGTGCGTCAAGGATCTGTCCTTCATCTCGCCGGGGGGTCAATTCCGCGCAGCAGTATGGCGGAACGCGATGAGACGACGACAGCTGGAGACCCCTCACACTCCAGGCGGCGCGAAACGCCCGGGAAAATACATGAATCGACAAGACAGCGAATCGGGCACGGTCACCGGGGGCGGGGAATTCGAAGTGGAGGAACCGGGGGAAGCCGAACCCGGGGGAAGGGGAACTCGGTCGGCCGAAGGGAACCTGGCGGCAAGGAGGATCGGGTCGAAGGGGAACCGGGCCCGGCCGCCCCCCACGGCGACCAGACCCGACTCCCTTCCCCTGACCGGCCCGTGACCGGTCCGCGCCCGGCCGGGGGCCCACACGTCGCCCGGCCGGCGCGCACGGCGGCGGACACCTCGACCACCGCGGTGGCCGCCGCGACCACCGCGAATCCGGCGCGGGGCAAATGCACTTCCGAGCCGTCGTCCGCGGTGCACCGATCCGCTGCCCCGCGCTCTCGACCGGAAACACGCGGCCGCGCCAAATGCGGGGACGTTCAGGGCCAGACGTTCAGGGCCAGGGGGCTTCAGGTCAGCGCCAGGGGCGTCAGGTGCGCGACAGCACGGCCATCGCGGCGTTGTGGCCGGGGATGCCGCTGACCCCGCCGCCGCGCCGAGCCCCGGCGCCCCCGAGGACGATGCGCTCGTACCGGGTCTCCACCCCCCAGGTCCCGGCCTGGTCCGTGTCCTCGGCGAACGGCCACGCGAGATCGCGGTGGAAGATGTGTCCGGCGGGCAGACCGAGTTCGGCCTGCAGGTCGACGGGCGTCCGCGCCTCGACGCACGGCCGCCCGTCCGGGGTGCGCAGCAGGCAGTCCTCGATCGGCTCGGCGAGCACGCTGTCCAGGGACGCGAGCGTCGCCTTGAGCGCGGCCGCGCGGGCACCGTCGTTGTCGGCGGCGAACAAACGCGCGGGCATGTGCAGGCCGAACAGTGTCAATGTGTGCACGCCCGCCGCGCGTTCCGCCGGGCCGAGGATCGTCGGGTCGGTCAAGGTGTGGCAGTAGACCTCGGCGGGCGGCAGCGACGGAATGCGGCCGGCCTCGGCCTCCGCATAGGCGGCGGCCAACTGCCGGTAGCCCTCGTTGATGTGGAAGGTCCCCGCGAAGGCGTCGGCCGGGTCGACGTGTGGATCGCGCAGCCTCGGCAGCCGGGCGAGCACCATGTTGACCTTGAGCTGCGAGCCCTCCGGGGATGGCCCTTCGGGAGTGCCGCCCAGCAGGCGTTCGAGCGTGTCCGGTGCCACCGCGGCGACGATGTGGCGTCCGGTGACGCGCAGTTCGGTGCCGTCGGCGACGTAGGTGACCTCGCCGTCCGGGCTGACCGAGGTGACGTCCGTGCCGGTGCGCAGGTCGGCGCCAGCACCGCGGGCGGCCTCGGCGAGGGTGCGTGTCACGGCTCCCATGCCGCCGACGGGGACGTCCCAGTCGCCCGTGCCGCCGCCGATGACGTGGTAGAGGAAGCAGCGGTTCTGGCGCATGAGCCGGTCGTCCATCGGGGCGAACGTGCCGATCAGGGCGTCGGTCGCCACGACCCCTCGGACGGTGTCGTCCTCGAAGGCGGCCTCCACGGCATCGGACAGTGGCGTCGCGAACACCGCCTCCCACACCCGCGGGTCGTCCACGATGCGGCGGAACTCGTCGGGCGGGCGCAGGGGTTCCGTCAGCGTCGGGAAGACCCGGGCGGCGAGGCGGGCCGTGGTCCGCCCCCACGCCTCCCACGCGTCGGCGTCCCGGCGACCGGCGACGCGCGTAAGGGCGGCGCGCGTACGCTCCGGGTCCTCCGCGTCGACGAGCAGGCCGTCGCCGCCGCGCGGCGTGTACGACCCGATCCGGCGCCGCCGCAGCACCAGCGGCAGCCCGAGGTCGTCGGCGATCTTCCGGGGGAACAGGCTGACCAGGTACGCGTACCGCGACAGCCGCACGTCGATCCCGTCGAACGGCCTGTCGGACACCGCCGCACCGCCGGTCTCGGCTCGGCGCTCCAGCACGGCCACCGAGCGCCCCGCCCGGGCGAGGTACGCGGCGGCGACGAGGCCGTTGTGTCCGCCGCCGACCACCACGACGTCGAAGTCGCCGCCTGAGCGGACCATGCGCGCCTCCCGGATCGTGGCCTGCGCCCGATGCTACGGCTCCGCGAAGAACTCGATGAGCACCGGACCCAGCGCGTCGAGCGATACCTCGTGCGTCTGGTCCGCGAGGGTCACGTTGCGGGCGCCCTCGATCGCCGCCGCGACGGCGAGCGCGGCGTCGTGCATGAACGCCATGCCCGCGGAGCCGTCCAGCAGCATCGCGGGCACCCGGATCCCGGCGAAGCGTTCGACCGGCACCGAGCCGTCGCCCATGACGGCGAAGTCCTGGACCAGTGTGGGCGCGACGGCGACCAGCGCGGGCCACGCCGGGGTCGTCCGCATCTCCGCGACCGCCTCGCGCGGCATGCCGGTCGCGCGGAGGAAGTGCTCGAGCGCCTCCTCCGCCCGGCCCTCGCGGATCAGGCCCGGCACCGGATCGGTGTGCCGCGTGTTCGCCTCGAGATCCGCCGCGGCGGTGAGGTACGGCGGTTCGTACGCCGCGACACGCGTGACCGGCAGGCCGGCCGCGGTCGCCTCCAGGGCGAGCGCGCCGCCGGAGGAGATCCCGTACAAGGCGGCGCTGCCGCCCGCTTCGGCGATCAGCGCCGCGATGTCCTCGATCTCCCGCCGCACCGCGTAGGGCGGCGCGTCGCCGCTCTCGCCGCGCCCGCGCCGGTCGTAGTTGAACACGGTGAAGTGCGGCGCGAGGAACGCGGCGAGGCCGCTGTGCACCTGGCGGTCGCACAGCGCCCCGCCGATGAGGATCACCGGGTCGCCGCGGCCGGTCCTGTCGTACCCGATGACCGTGCCGTCCTTCGAGATCGTCTTGCCCATCGTCGGGGGTCCCCTCGTACGAGATGTGCGGTCGGAAGTGCTGCACGAGTGCAGACCGCTGTGCGTCCGGAAACTCATCGGTCCCCGCGCGGCGATCGGCACACCGACCGCGCCCGGACGGAGAAGTGCGGCCCGGCCAGCGGCCGCACGGCCAGCCGCATCAGGGCCACGGGGTTGTCGTCCCCCGCGATGCGGTTGGCGCGGAGGGTGCCGCAGCCGCGGCATTGATGGACGAGCATCCACTCGCCGTCGTCGCGGACGCCGACGGTCAGCGCCGCCATCGGGGCGCGGCACACCGCGGACCGGTCGCCCGGCGTGCGTCCGTCGACGTGACGGCTCGCCAGGCAGTGCGGGCAGTGGTTGCGATGCGCCGTCCCCGGTGCGTGCAGCGGTACGTCGAGGCGGCAGCCGACACAGCGGAAGCTGTCGCCGCGTTCGCCGCCGGGCGGCCGAACGGCTCTGCGGCGCTTGGCGGTCCGCGTTCCCGGACTGGAGTTCCTGCGTGGCACGTTGTCATCCCCTCACAGGTCGCCGAAGGCGTCGAGGGGGAACGGCGGCTGGGCCAGCGGGCGTACCGCGGTACGCATCAGGAGCAGCTGGTTGTCGTCGTCCCGGACCCGGCTGGCCGTCAGTTCGCGGCATCCTGTGCAGCGGTGGATCAGCGTCCAGGCGCCATCGCGGGAGACCGCGATCGAGATGGGCGCCATCCGGCGGCCGCAGTCGCGGGCGGCACCGTGCCGTGCGTGCAGGCAACTGGGGCAGTGGGTGCGCGGTCCGCCGTCGGGGGCGGCGCCGCGGAGGGTCAGCCCGCAGTGCGGGCAGGCGAAGTCGTCGTGCACGGCGTTGTCGCTCGGCACGTCGGTGCGCACGAGGCGGTCCTCGCGCGTGGTGTTGTCGGACACCCGGTACTCCTGGCTGAGATGGTGCGGGGCAGCAGGAGCAGGCCGAGCGGGGCCTCACGGGCCGGATATGGTCGGGGCGGAGCGGTGGTCAGCGGACGCGTGCGTCCGTACCGCGGTGAGGCGCGCTCGGCGCGGGCCGGGTCATCAACACCTCCGGTGCTCGGGGCTCGGGCGAGCCGGGTCCGTCGGGACACGGGCGCGTCCGACAGAGGGACTGTAGGCGGCGAAGACTTCGCGTGCCACCGGTTTTCCGCCGTCAGGCCGTCGGGAACCAGCGGGCCGGACGTCCCAGCCGGGGCGGTTCGCCGCGCAGTTCCCCGCGTGTGCGCAGCGCGTTGAGGCACGCCGTCGTATCCACCAGCAGGGACTGCAGCGGGAACCCGGACACGGATTCCAGCGGGCGGCGGGTCGTCCGCGACGCCACCTCCCAAGCCGTCGACGCGCCGTCGCGCACCGCGCCCATCGCCTGCGCCAACTTGCCCTCGTGGTGCTCGCGCAGGGCGGCGAGGCGCGGGGCCAGGTCGGTGAACCGGTGCTCGTGTGCGGGCAGCACCTCGTCGGGGTCCAGTTCTTCGAGGCGGTCGAGCGCGCCCAGGAAGTCGGTCAGCGGATCGCCGTGGTAGCCCGCGTCGTGCATGCCGACGGGGAAGCGCGGCAGGACGTGGTCCCCGGAGAACAGCAGTTCGCGGTCCTCGTCCCAGAAGCACAGGTGGCCGGGCGAGTGCCCGGGCGTCCACACCGCGCGGAGGTTCCAGCCGGGTACGGGCGGGCGTTCGCCGTCCTCCAGGAGCAGGTCGGGGCGCGGCAGTTCGACGCGTCGGCCGGGGCGGGCCAGTTGCGCGGCGGCCTCGACGACGGCGTCGGGGGCGCCGGCGGCGGCGAGGATGTCCACGTGCCGCTGCGCCGCGTCGGTCTCCCACAGGGTGAGGACCTCGGCGTCCAACGGGTGGAGGGACACCCAGGCACCCGATTCCGCGCGGATGCGCCCGGCCAGGCCGTAGTGGTCGAAGTGCGCGTGCGTGACGACGACGCCGCGGATCTCCGCGATGGAGGTGCCCAGTTGCGCGAGGCCGCGCGCGAGGCCCGCGTAGCTGTCGTCGTTGTCCCAGCCACTGTCGATGACGTACGGCCCGCGCGGGGTCTCCAAGACGTAGACGACCACGTAGCGCGGGAGTCCGGGCAGCGGCACGGGCACGCTCCACAGCCCCGGCCGCACCTCCTCGACCGGCGGCAGCGGTCGTTGCGGTGCCACGGACACCTCCCTCTCGCCTGGACTTTCCTTCTCTTCTGTATAGATCACCGGCGCGTACGCCTCGACACGGCCCCTGCCGACGCACGCCGTGCAGGGCCGTCCGCCGTGGCTCGCGCTCTTGCCTTCCCCTTCCCAGCGCCTTAGCTTAACGAGCGTTCATTACGTCGCAGCGTGCCGCGCCCGTACGGCAGTTGGCGGGCGCGGCTGCCCGAAGCGGGAGTTCTCCATGCGCATCGAAGGCATCTCGGCACTCGTGACCGGCGGCGCGTCCGGCCTGGGACTGGGTACCGTCAAGCGGCTCGTGCGGGCCGGGGCACACGTCGTCATCGTCGACCTCCCGCAGTCCGCGGGCGACAAGGTGGCCGCCGAACTCGGGGACGGCGCACGGTTCGTGCCGGCCGACGTCACCGATCCCGATCAGGTCCAGGCCGCGATCGACGCGGCGGGCGAGGCGGGCCCGCTGCGCGCGGTGGTGCACTGCGCGGGCATCGGCAGCGCGATCCGGGTCGTGGACCGCGCCGGGAACCCGGGGGAACTGGCGGCGTTCGAGCAGGTCATCCGGGTGAACCTGATCGGCTCGTACAACATGCTGCGGCTGGGGGCGGCGGCCATGGCGGCCGGCGAACCGGTGGACGGCGAGCGCGGCGTGGTGGTGCTCACCGCGTCGGTCGCGGCGTTCGAGGGGCAGATCGGCCAGATCGCGTACAGCGCGTCCAAGGGCGGCGTGGTCGCCATGACCGTCTGCGCGGCCCGCGACCTGGCCGGCCGGAACATCCGCGTCAACACCATCGCGCCGGGGCTGATGGACACCCCGCTGTTCGACCTGCTGCGCGACGACATCCGCGACTCGCTGGCCGCGAGCGTGCCCAACCCGCGCCGCTTCGGCACACCCGACGAGTACGGCCAGACGGCCCAGTTCATCATCGAGAACGGCTACGTCAACGGTGAGACCCTGCGCCTCGACGGGGCGATACGCATGGCGCCGCGCTGATCCGCGACCGATCCGCGGCTGGTCCGCGGGCTTGTCACCCCCCGCACCGCCCCCGCCGGGCGCCGGGCGCCGCGACACCCCGCGCCCCGCTCCCCTCGCCCCGCTCCCCTCCCCCGGCTCCCCTCGCCCCGGCACCCCCGACTCACGAGAGGCTTCGCATGTCCGACGAGGTACTGGTCGAGCACACCGACGGCGTCATGCTCGTCACGATCAACCGCCCCCAGGCCCGCAACGCCGTCAACCGCGCGGTGAGCGACGGAATCGCCGCCGCCGTGGACGAGTTCGAGTCCCGCAAGGACCTCTCGGTCGCCATCGTCACCGGCGCGGGCGGGACTTTCTGCGCGGGCATGGACCTCAAGGCCTTCGTCGCGGGCGACAACGCCCTGCACCCGAAACGCGGCTTCGCCGGCATCACGAGCCGGCCGCCGCGCAAGCCGGTGATCGCCGCGGTCGAGGGGTACGCGCTGGCGGGCGGCTGCGAGATCGCCCTCGCGTGCGACATGGTCGTGGCGGCCGAGGACGCCAAGTTCGGCATCCCCGAGGTCAAGCGAGGTCTTGTCGCGGGGGCCGGCGGACTGATGCGGCTGCCGCGGCGGATCCCGTACCAGATCGCCATGGAACTGGCGCTCACCGGCGACCCGCTGACCGCGGCGGAGGCCCACCGGTACGGCCTGGTCAACCGCCTCACGGCGATCGGCGGCGCGCTCGCGGCCGCACGTGAACTGGCGGCCCGGATCGCCGCCAACGGGCCGCTGGCGGTCGCGGCCACGAAGGAGGTCGTCGTCTCCTCCGCCGACTGGCCCGCGGACGAGGCGTTCGCCCGCCAGCAGGCGATCGTCGGCCCGATCTTCACGTCCGCGGACGCCCGCGAAGGCGCGATCGCGTTCGCCGAGAAACGGCCGCCCGTGTGGAAGGGCGAATAGGCCCGCTTCCGAGGCGGCGATCCGCCGGGCGGTAAGCGCGGCACAACAACACGGGTCCCACACCGGCGGACGCGGTGGCGCACGGGTGGCGCCCGGGACCGGCGAACGCCTCCTCGGGTGTGATTTGCGGGTCCCGGGCCGGTTTCGGGAGGGACGACAGGGGCAGCGGCGCGGCAGGCCACACGCTTGCCGTACGGAAGGACTCTCCCCATGCCCGACCGCACGTTCGACGCACGTGACACCCAGATGGACGAACTCGCTCGCGAGCTGCGCATCGACGCGGTCCGGTCCTCCACCGCGGCCGGCTCCGGCCACCCCACCTCGTCGCTGTCCGCCGCCGACCTGATGGCCGTGCTGCTCGGGCGCCACCTGCGCTTCGACTTCGACGACCCGGCCCATCCGGGCAACGACCGGCTGATCTTCTCCAAGGGCCACGCCACTCCGCTCCTGTACGCCATGTACCGGGCCGTCGGCGCGATCGACGACGACGAACTGCAGAGCTTCCGACGCCGCGGCAGCCGCCTCGAGGGCCATCCGACGCCGCGCCGCCTCCCGTGGGTCGACTTCGCGACCGGCTCGCTCGGCCAGGGGCTGCCGCTCGGGGCCGGCCTCGCCTGGGCGATGGCCCGCCTCGAACGCCCGTCCGGGTCCGGCGGTCCCGGGGGCTCGGCGGGATCCGACGGCTCGGACGGTTCCCACCGCTCCGGCGCCTCCTCGTCGTCCTCGTCGTCCTCGTCGTCCTCGTCCGAGGGCGTCCCCCGCGTCTGGGTGCTGAGCGGGGACGGCGAACTGGCCGAGGGTTCTGTCTGGGAGGCGGCCGAGTTCGCCGGATTCCACCGGCTCGACAACCTGGTCCTGGTGGTGGACGCGAACCGGCTGGGCCAGCGCGGCCCGACCCGGCACGGCTGGGACCTCGACGCGTACACCAACCGGTTCAACGCCTTCGGCTGGCACACCCGGGCCATCGACGGCCACGACACGACCGCGATCGACGACGCGTTCGTCAATGCCGAGGACACCCTCGGCCGCCCTACGGCGATCATCGCGCGGACGCTCAAGGGCCGCGGCGTCCCCGAGGTCGAGAACCGTGAGGGCGCGCACGGCAAGCCCGTACCACAGCCCGACCTGGCGATCGCGGCCCTCGGCGGCGAGCCGCGCGAACGGGTGACCGTACGCACGCGGCCGCCGGTGCGCATGCACGCGGTGCCGCGCCCCGGCGACCGGGACGCGGACCGGGACAAGGACGCCGGGCTGCCGACGTTCGAGATCGGCGAGAGCGTCCCGACGCGCAAGGCCTTCGGCGCCGCCCTGGCCGCGCTCGGCAGCGCTCGCGGCGACGTGATCGCCATCGACGGCGAGGTCGGCGACTCCACCGGGCTCCAGCCGTTCGCCGAGCGGCACCCCGAGCGTTTCCTCGAGTGCTACATCGCCGAACAGCAGCTCGTGTCCTCCGCGGTCGCCGCGCAGTCGCGGGGCTGGGTGCCGTACGCGGCGACCTTCGCGGCGTTCCTGACCCGGGCGCACGACTTCCTGCGCATGGCCGCCATCGGCCGCGCCGACCTGTGCATGGTCGGCTCGCACGCCGGAACGTCGATCGGGCAGGACGGGCCGTCCCAGATGGGCCTGGAGGACCTGGCGATGTTCCGCACGCTGCACGGCAGCACCGTGCTGTACCCGTGCGACGCCAACCAGACCGCCCGGCTCGTCGCGGAGATGGCCGACGGGACCGGCATCCGCTACCTGCGGACCACGCGCGGCGAGACGCCGGTGGTGTACGGGCCGGACGAGGACTTCGTGATCGGGGGCAGCAAGCTGCTCCGCTCGGGCGACGCCGACCGGGCCACGCTCGTCGCGGCCGGGATCACCGTGCACGAGGCGCTGAAGGCCGCCGACCGGCTCGCCGAGCAGGGTGTACCGGTTCGGGTGATCGACGCGTACTCGGTGAAGCCGATCGACGCGGCCGCGCTGCGCGAGGCCGCGGCCGCGACCGGCTGCCTGGTCACCGTCGAGGACCACCGGCCCGAGGGCGGGCTCGGGGACGCGGTGGCCGAGGTGTTCGCGCGGACGGAGGCCGCGGAGGACGGGGCCGGCGGCGTCGGCGAGGGGACCCCGCCGCGGCTCGTACGGCTGGCGGTCCGGCACATGCCGGGGTCGGCGGCACCGGACGAGCAGCTCGCGGACGCGGGGATCGACGCGGCGGCGATCGAGGCCGCGGTGCGGGACGTGGTCGGCGGCGGGGAACGGGCGAAGCGCGGCGGATGACGCCGTACGACGGCACAGGCGACAAGTCGCGCGACCCATTCGCACGAGCCCCACTTGCACGAGACCGACTCGCACGAGGCCCACTCGCACGAGACCGACTCGCACTGACACAACCGCTCACACCGGCTCAAGACACAGACACAAAGCGGCGGCCCCCGGAGTTCTCCTCCGGGGGCCGCCGCCCGACTGCCTTGGTACCTCTGTGTAGTTCCTGCTGTTCCTGCAGTTCCTTCCGTGCCTGCCGTGTCTGCTGTTCCGGCCTCAGACCTCGCCGCGCCAGGCGCCCGTGGACCGGCCGTCCCTGGCCTCGATGAAGGTGCGGAACCGGTCCAGGTCCCCGCGGACCTTGCGAGTGATGAAGCCGAGCTTGTCCCCCACGGTCTCCGCGATGCCCTCGGGATCGTGCTCGAGTTGCAGCATGATCCGCGTGTGGCTCTCGTCCAGGCGGTGGAACGTCACCACACCGCCCTGGTCGGGGCCGGAGCGGCTGCGCCAGGCGATGCGCTCGTCGGGGATCTGCTCCGTGATCTCGGCGTCGAACTCCCGCTCGATACCGGCGATCCGGGTGACCCAGTGGGTGCTCGTCGCGTCGACCTGGTCGACCCGCTCGACCCCTTCCATGAACCTCGGGAAGTCGCGGAACTGCGTCCACTGGTCGTACGCGGACCGCACCGGCACCGCGACATCCACCGACTGCTCGATCGTCGTCATAGGCTGCTTCTCTCCTCTGGGACTTCTGCCGACGGGAGTTCAGTCACGACCGCTCAGGCGCTCGCGCTCCTCGTCGGTCCATTTGCGGGTGTCTCGCGGGCGTGCGTACGGCTCGGCGTCCTTGGGGAGCCCGTCCTCGACGATCGCGCGTTCGCGGACCAGTTCGGCGTCGAGTTCCAGACCGAGCAGGATCGCCAGATTCGTGATCCAGAGCCAGGTGAGGAAGATGATGACGCCCGCGAGGGTGCCATACGTTTTGTTGTACGAGGCGAAGTTGGCCACGTAGACCGCGAATCCGCCCGATGCCAGCATCCATATGGCCAGCGCCAGAACGCTGCCCGGAGTGACCCATCGGAAACCACGCCCTTTCGCATTCGGCGTGGCCCAGTAGAGAATCGCGATCATCGCCATGACGATGACCACCAGAATGGGCCATTTCACCACCGACCACACGGTCATGACGTGGTCGCCTATCCCCAGCGCGGTGCCGACCTTTTCGGCGATGCCGCCGGTCAGGACGACGATGAAGGCGCTGGTCGCGGCGAGGACCATCAGGACCATGGTCACCACGAGCCGCAGCGGGGTGGTCTTCCACAGCGGTCGGCCCTCGGGTACGTCGAAGACCACGTTGGACGCCCGGATGAACGCCCCGACGTACCCGGATGCCGACCACATCGCCAGCGCCAGGCCGATCATCGCGACCGTGGACCCGGTGCCGCTCCCGGAACGCAGTTGCGTGACCGCGTCGCTGAGCACGTCACGGGCCGAACCGGGGGCCAGTTGTTGGAGGTTGGTGAGGATCTCGCGTGCCGCCGCCTCGCCGACGATGCCGATCACCGAGACCAGCACGAGCAGTGCGGGGAAGAGCGAGAGTATGCCGTAGTAGGTCAACGCGGCGGCGCGGTCACCGAGTTCGTCGTCCTTGAACTCCGTGACGGTGCGCCGCAGTACCGCCCACCACGACCGCTTCGGCGAATCCGCGGGCCCGCTCATCGGCGATGCGGGACTACCAGCGGTACCACCGGCGGCGACCGCCGCCGGTGCCCGCGCCCCGGAAAAGGAAGCCGAGCAGCCACACCACGATCACGATGAGGGCGAGCCACCACAGCACCTTGAGCGCGAAACCGGCGCCGAAAAGGATGAGGGCCAGGAGGAGTACGAGTATGAGAGGTATCATGCTCAACCGCTGCCCCGAATTCCCGGTTCAACTCCGATGCCTTTGGGGGGCCGAGTACTCGATTGTTTCCGGTCGCCCCGGACCCGGTTGCCACCGCCGTCATACGTCGTACTCGCTTTCCTCCGGCCTTCTCGGTGCTTTGTGCGGGCCGGTGTTTGCCGATTCCGACCGAGGGCAGCCTCGCGCATGCGAGACCGGTACGGTCCCGTCGCCGCGACGCGACCGGGAGACACCCGACCGAGAGACACCGGACCCAAGAAAGACGAAAGCAGGTGGCATCCCATGGCAGCGGCACTCGACGGACGCAAGATCGCGTTCCTCGTCGCGCCCGAAGGCTTCGAGCAGGTCGAGCTGACCTCGCCGTGGCAGGCGGTCGAGGGGGCCGGCGGCACACCGAAGCTCGTGTCGACCAAGGGCGGCAAGGCGCAGGGCTTCGACCATCTGGACCGGTCGGACCTGTTCACCGTGGACGCAACGGTGGCCGACACGTCCGCGGACGATTTCGACGCCCTCGTCCTGCCCGGTGGCGTGGCGAACCCGGACTTCCTGCGTACCCGTGAGGGCGCGGTGGCCTTCGCCAAGGCGTTCTTCGACCAGGGCAAACCGGTCGCGGTGATCTGCCACGGTCCGTGGACGCTGGTCGAGGCCGGTGTGCTGCGTGGCCGACGGGTGACCTCGTGGCCGAGCCTCGCCACCGACATCCGCAACGCGGGCGGGGACTGGGTCGACGAAGAGGTGGTGGTCTGCAAGGACGGGCCGAACACCCTTGTCAGCAGCCGCAAGCCGGCCGACCTCCCGGCGTTCGACAACGCCCTCGTCCAGGCCGTCGCCGCCGGCTGAGCCCGGCGTCCGCGACGTGTGCGCTGCCGAAGACGTGCCGCCCTCCAACCGCGAGAACAGCGAAAGGCCCCCTGATGTTTGAGGACAGCAAGGCGTTCAGCGGCTTCGCCGTGCGCGACGTCGCCGCCGCCAAGGAGTTCTACGACCGCCTGCTCGGCGTGTCCACGATCGAGCGGAACGGTCTGCTCGAACTCCACCTGCCGGGCGGCACCACGGTCATGGCCTATCCCAAGGACGACCACACCCCGGCGACGTTCACCATTTTGAACTTCCCGGTGTCGGACATCGACAAGGCGGTCGACGAACTCACCGCCCGCGGTGTGACGATGCAGCGGTACGAGGGGTTCGAGGCCGACGACAAGGGCATCTGCCGCGACCCGGCCGGACCGCCGATCGCGTGGTTCACCGACCCGTCGGGCAACATCCTGTCCGTGCTGCAGGTCGACTGAGGCTCCGTGGCGTCGTCGTCGACGGCTCCGCGCCGCCGCCCTACCGAACGGCCCCGGCAGTCCTGAGCCTCCGGTCAGGCGACCCCGACAGCCTCGTCGGGGTCGCCTGAAGTCCGGTGGGTGCAGCGGGAGAGCGTACTCCCGATCCGCCTACCCCATCTCGGCGGCAAGCCGGTCGAGGCACTGCCGCCATCCGGCCGCGACCCCTTCGGCGTTGCTCGTGTCGGTCGGCACGTGCGTGAGGACGACGACGCTGCCGCCGCCCTCCCCCGCCCGGACCTCGACGCGCACGTGGTCGTCGAACTCCCGTTCGCTACCGCCGAGGTCGTGCTCGTCGAAGGCGAACACCCGCCGCTTGGGGTCGAAATCGGTGAGCGTCGCCTCGATGACGCCGCCTTCGTAGTCGAACGCGAGGCGGCCGCCGACCCGGGCCTCGAACGCCGCGACCGGGAAGGGGTACCAGCGGCCCAGTCGATCGGCGGTGCTGACCACGGCCCACACCTGCTCGGGATCGTGCGGCAGGCGGCGTTCGAGACGCAGTGCGGAGCGGCCGTTGACGACAACAGTGGACACCATGGGCAGCTCCTTCGACGACGGGTAAGGACGTTCTCATTGTCCGACCGGCAATACCCGCAAACCCGGCCACACCGGATCCCCGCGCGTGTCGCCTCAGTGGCCGGGCGCCCGCGTACCGAATCTGCGCACGTACCGTTTCTGCCAGGGCGTCTCGACCGCACGTTTGGCGTAGTGGGCCCGCACGTAGGAGACCGCTTCGTCGGCGGCGACGCCGTCGAGCACGGCCAGACAGGCGAGCGCGGTGCCGGTACGCCCGACCCCGCCCCCGCAGGCGACCTCGACCCGTTCGTCGGCGGCCCGCTCCCACGTCTCGCGCAGCGCGTCGACGGCGTCCACCCGGTCGGCCGGCAGGCGGAAGTCGGGCCAGCGGAGCCAGCGGCTGTCCCAGTCCACGGGCGGCGGTTCATGGCCGAGCAGGTACAGCCCGAATCCGGGGCGCGGGCCGTCCGGGAGCGGGCGCCGCAGGCCGCGTCCGCGGACCCGGCGACCGGAGGGAAGCCGCAGTACACCGTGGGTTTCGGGGTCCCAAGAGGCAGTCATGCGGCCACCCTAGCGGCGCACCGGAAGCGGGTCGGCCGAGGTGCTCGGAAAGATCGCCGAAAACGGATCATTCGCCCGTGATCGGGTAGCCGAAAAGTATGAGGACTCAAGAACTTGCCGCGAGCTTGGCGGTACCGCTGACTCTTGCGTTCATCGCCGCCGTGATTGTGGCGGGCTTGCTCATCTGGCCGGTCGTGAACGGCGTCCGGCAGCGCCGACGTCCGCCCCCGGACAATGCCCGCGAGGTCGCCTGGACCGCGCACGACGACAACGTGAGCCATGCCCGTGAACCCAACGAGATGCCGCAAGACGGACGTCGGCGGCTCCCGCACGAGATCGCCGGGTTCGGGACCTTGAGTTCCCGCCCGCGCCCCGACGAGCCGGCCCCGCCGGTCCAGTCTGCCCAGCCGCCGCCCGCGGACGGCGGGTCCACCCGCGAGTCCGCCCCGCGGCCGCCCGAATAGCGGGCGGTCAGCGCACCGAGTGGCCCGCCTTCGCCCTCGATCCGGCGCAGTTCCAGTCCTCGGGCCGCCGACCCGCGGCCCTGCTCGCGATCCGGATTCGGATTCGGGCCGATGATCCGCCCCTCGAATCGAGCGGGCCGGACCTCGAAATGCTCTTGTCCCGTGGGCATGTGCCTGTGAACCCTTCTCCCCGAGTTCTCGGTGCGCCGTCCGTACGGCGACGACGGCCGCCCGAGCACGCTCGGACCGGGAGGTGTGTGAGGGTTGCGCGCTACCCACTGGGACGGGGGTGAAGCGGCCTGACCGGCGCAATTTGCGGTGCCCCCGCAAGAAAACGTCGTTGCCGGAGCAAACAGCATCAAACTCTGGCAAAGAGACGACAATGGGTGGCAGTACCCGGGTAGTCGAGGCCGGGCGATCACGCGCACCGCCCCGGTGGAGTCCAGGAGGCCGCGCGATGCCGCCCACAGCCGATCGCTACGCCGTCACCCTCACGGGCGGCAGCGGCGGACCGCACACGCCACCGACGGTGCTGACCGTGCACCGCACCGAACTCCACGGTCCGGGCGGCTTTCCCGTCTACGCCGACGCAAGCGGGCTGTTCCGCGTCCAGATCGCCGGGGACATCGCGCGGCCGTTGACGGGGACGGACTCCTTCGGGCACAAGCTGCTGCACGCCGTACCGCTTCCGTGAGCGGCCGACACGGCGCGGCGCCATGTGCGGGTCTCCCGGCAAAGGATCACCCGGCCGCATCGGTCCGCCCGACACGGGTAGCCCCGTGGCAAGGCACGCTGTGCGCAGGACTCCGGAAATTCGGAAAGGAGCCACCGATGTCGGACCAGGAACGGGGCGACGACGTCTACCAGCCCGCGAACTCGGACGCGGGGAATCCCCCGAACGACGACCTCGACCTGCAGAACGCCCTGGGCGAACGGACCCTCGACGACACACTGGACGAGGGCTACTCGCCGCCCGAACGCCCTCTCGCGGTCGAGGACTACGGCACGACCCAGGGCGAGCAGGAGGCGGGCGAGTCGTTGGACCGGCGCCTCTCGCGAGAGCAGCCCGAGGTGACACCGGATCCCGGCGACGGCATCGGCGACCTGGCGGGGGGCAACGGCGAGCCGGTCGACGGGCAGGTGGGCGACGAGCGCACCGGACGACTGGCCGACGACGAGGCGGCGTCGCAATACGGATACCGGGGGCTCGGGCACGACGTGGGTATCGACGGCGGCGCGGCGACCGCAGAGGAAGCGGCAGTTCACACGATCCCCGACGAGCCGGGTGCATAGCTGCGTGATCGCACAACTGACCTGCGTGCGTGTGCCACGCAGATGAAGTACCGCTGGCTGCAAGGGTTTTGCGGCGTCTGACCGGGCCGCTCGGGCTGCCGCGGGCCCGGTTTGCCCGACGCCGTCTGCGCCGGTCGCCGAACGGGTCCGCGGGCGCGGCGGGGCGGCGCAGCACCGATTGTCCGCACCGGAGGACGCGCGTGGACAGGGACGCGGGGAGATTCCGCGGCGATTCCGGGGTGTTTCAGGGACCTCCGAGGGAGAAGACTCCTGATGCCGGGAGACGCCCTGGGTGCTCCGAGACCACGTCCCAGCAGGTCGGAAGCAGGTCGGGAGCAGGTTTGACACAGGTCGGAAGCAGGTCCGAAGCAGGTCGGTAGCCGCGCTCTCCACCGAGCCGCCGACGGTCGTCTTGCGCGCACGGTCCCCGACGAAGGGTAGGTCCGAGTACATGCTCGACGAGTCGGCTCCGCCGTGGGACGCGACCCTCGGCGTCGAGGAGGAGTTCCTCATCGCGGACCCGGTGCGGCTCGAACCGGTGGCGGCGGTACCCGACATCCTGCACACCCTTGAAGGGCGGGCCGTGGCCGCGGACCTGAAGCCGGAGTTGCTGGCCTCCCAGGTCGAGGCGGCGACCGGCGTGTGCGGCACGCTGGCGGCGCTGCGGGCCCAACTCGCGCAGTCCCGCCAGGTGCTCGCGGAAGCCGCCGAGGTCCACGGGGCCGTCGTGCTGTCCACGGGCTTCGCGCCTGACTCGCCGGACGGTGCCGTGCACGAGGTGTCCGCGGGTGAGCGCTATCAGAAGGTGGGCGACCTCTACCAGGCCGTGGCCACCGACTATTCGGCCTGCGGGTGCCACGTGCACGTGGGCATAGACGACCGCGAGACGGCGGTCGCCGTCGTGAACCATTTGCGGCCGTGGCTGCCGACACTGCTGGCGCTGTCGGCGAACTCCCCGTTCGCGGGCGGGCGCGACACGGGGTACGCCTCATGGCGCGCGGTGACGCAGTGCCGGTTCCCGGGCTTCGGCGTACCGCCGTGGTTCGCCGATCTGGCGGCGTACGAAGAGGCGTTGGCACGGCGCTCGGACCTCGGCATCACGGTGGACTCGCGGATGACGTTCTGGTGCGCGCGGCCGTCCGAACATGTGCCGACCGTCGAAGTGCGGGTCGCGGACGCCCTCGCGACGGTCGACGAGACCGTCTTGCAGGCGGGCCTGGTACGGGCGTTGGTGGTCCGGGCGCAATTGGACCTGAAGGCGGGCCGGGAAGCGCCGCCGGGCGACCCCTTCGTCGCGGAGGCCGCGATGTGGTCGGCGGCCCGGTACGGGCTGGACGGTCCGGGCGTCGACCCGCTGTCCGAATGCCGGGTGCCCGCAGGCCAGTTGGTGGACGACCTGCTCGCCCACGTCGAGGACGCGCTGACCGAAACCGGCGACCGCGATGAGGTGTTCGACCTCGTCGCGGCGGTGCGGTCGGCCGGGAACGGCGCGCGGCGGCAACGGGACGCGGCGCGGGCGGGCGGCGTTCGGCGGGCCGCGGACCTGGTGACGCTCAGGGCCGAACCGGGCGACACCGACGGCTGGTAGAGGTAAGGGTCTCGGGACGCCGCCGCCCCCGAGGGTGCGCGTCCGCGGGTGGACTGGCCAGACGTAGGCGTCAGACGTCGCAGAGTTGCGGGGCGAGCGTGGCGTACATCCACTCCTCCCACTCCCGCGGCGTCCAGCCGCGTTCGCGCACGAAGAGCAGGTACAACTCCGTGCTGAGCATGGCGTAGAGCAGGTCGGCGGCGTGCGCCGGCGGGACGTCGGGCCGCGCGCCGGGCTTGGCGGTGAGCGCCTCGGCCGCCGCGGACTGCACGATGAAGCGCGGGTCGGTGCCGCCGGGCCACAGGGCCGCCACGTCGGGGTCGGTCGCGGCAGCGGCGGCGAGCATCTCGGTGATGGGCGCGACCCGTTGCAGGACCGCGCGGGTCCCGGCGATGTGTGCGCGCAGGTGCGCGGTGGCGGTCGGGGCGGCGAGCGCGTCGCGGAACCACGCGCGGTCCATGGTCGCCACGGGTTCGTCGTCACCGGCGATGGTGACGTCGACCAGTTCCTTGAGCAGCGTGCGCTTGTTGCCGAAGACGAAGTAGATGGTCTGGACGGCGACGCCGGCCTCCTTCGCCACCTCTTGCAGCGTCGTGGCCCCGTAGCCCTGGGCGGTGAAGAGGCGGTGCGCCGCGTCGATGATCCTGCGCCGCGTCTGCCGCGCCTTCTCGGCCTGCTTCGCGCGGCCGCTCTTGACTGGAGTCATGGCTGGAGTGTAGCTCTAGAGCATCTACTAAAGTTTAACTCTAGATATAGGCACTAGACACGAGAACTAGCAGTGAGCACTAGTTGTGAGCACTAGTTGCAGCCGCCAGAGATGGAGCCCAGTCACCATGAGCGTTGTCCGCATCGTGCGCTTCAAGACCGACCCCGCCGACACCGAGGAGATGCTGACCCGGCGCGCCGCCATGGTCGACGTCGTCCGCGCCAAGGTCCCCGGCCTCGTCGAGGCCCGGCTCTCGCGCCTCGAGGACGGGACCTGGATGGATCAGTGGCACTACCGCACCCCCGAGGACGCCGCCGCGGCAGTCGCGGACGCCGACCGGCTCCCCGAGGTACGGGCCGCGTTCGCCCTCGTCACCGAGCCGGTCGGCGAAATGGCCGAGATCGTCGACGTCCGCTGACGCAGCGGACACACGGGATTTCAACGGGGCCTCAACCGACGCAAAGCGACAAGAAGGGACCGGGGGAACCGTGCGATGAAGGTTCTTGTGCTCGGCGGCTACGGGGCCGTCGGTCGGCACGTGGTGGCGGCGCTGCGCGAGGCGGGCGACACGGCGTACACCGCGGGCCGCGACACCGACAGCGCCGACCGCGTCGTCGATCTGCGGCACGGCGATCTGCCGCCCGCGGCCCTCGACGGCATCGACGTCGTGGTCAACGCCGCGGGCGTGGAGTTGCCCCGGCTGGTCGCGCGGGCGACCGACGCCGGCGCCGCGTTCGTCGACATGACCGCCTCCACCGGCTACGTATACGCGGTGGAGGCGATGTCCCCGGCGGCGCCCGTCGTGCTGAGCGTCGGGTTGGCGCCGGGGCTGACGACGCTGCTGGCCGCCGCGGCGTACGCCGACTCCCCCGGCCCGGTCGACATCGCCCTCGTCCTCGGCGCGGGCGAGAAGCACGGCCCGGCCGCGACCGCGTGGAGCTACGACCTGCTCGGCCGGCGGTTCCCGGACACCGGCGGCGGTCCGCCCGTACGCAACTACACGCGCGGCCGGCCGTTCGCGCTGCCCGGCCTGGGGCGACGGCGGCTCTACCGGGCGGACTTCTCCGATCAGCACACGCTCACGCGTGACCTGGGCGCTCCGGTCCGCACGTACTTCGGTATGGACTCGCGCGCCGCGACGGCGGCGCTCGCGCTGCTGACGCGCGTGCCGGGCGGCTCGCGGGCCCCGCGCGGGCTGCATCTGCCAGGAAGCGACCGGTGGTTGGCGTACGCCCGCACTGCCACCGGTCGCGCCTGCTGGGCGCAGGGCCGCTCGCAGTCGCGTGCCACCGCCGTCGTCACCGTGCGGGCCGCGCGCCGGGCCGTCGGGCTCGACGCCGGCGTCCACCACGTGACCGGGATCCTGTCCCTCGCGGAACTGGCCGCCGGGGACGAAGGCATCGGGATCCACACCCCGGCCGACTGACTCCCCTGGGGTCGGCCCCGCGGCAACAGCGCCGCGCGGTCGGGCAGCGGCATCAGGTAACCGTGCGTGCCGCGCCTCGGCTCACTCGGGCCAGTCCGACCCTTCGATGACCTCCACGAAGTCGATGCGCCGGAACCCCGGGGCGAAGTGCGCCAGCACATCCGCCTTGACGTTCCCGAAGGTCGTCACCGGGCGGTGCGCAATGCCGTCGGTGAACGCCGCGAGGATGCGCTTCTTGAAGTCCGGGCGCGGGTGCGCGGCCACGACGGCGTCGCGCGTGGCCGCAGGCAGGTCGGCGTACCCGATGCCGAGCACGTCGAGCTCCACGCCCGCGGTGACCAGCGCGACTTCGGGGGCCATCCAGTGCGGCACCTCCGGCGTCGTGTGGAGGGCGATCGCCTCCCAGACGAGGCGCACCGAGTCCTCCGGTACGCCATGCGACCGCAGGAACGCGGCGGCCTCTTCGGCGCCGTCGATCTCGAAGCGGCGGTCGTCGGTGCGGTACGCGGGGGTCAGCCCGAGGTCGTGGAACATCGCGCCCACGTAGAGGAGCTCGGGATCGAACGCCAGTTCCTTCCGGGTGCCCTGCCAGGCGCCGAACAGGTAGACGCGGCGGGAGTGGTCGTACAGCAGGTCGTCGGTGACGTCGCGGACCAGCGCGGTGGCCTCGGCGGCGATACGGCTGTCGGGGATGGCGATGTCGGCAATGCGCGTCATGGGAACTCCTCGGTTCGGTTGCGGCTGCGGCTGCGGCTGCGGCAGGTTTCGCGGCATCGGTCCCGGCCGGGCCGCGGCTTCTGCCGCCGTACGTTCCACCCTCCGCTCCCGCTGCTTCGCACGCGATGTCCGAACGGCCACGTATCCCTCGGATCAGGCCATCCCCGCGGCGTAGGCTCGCACCATGACCGCACAACCGCGCCACATCGTCTTCCTCGCTTTCGACGGCATGCGGCAGCTCGACGTCACC
Organism: Streptodolium elevatio; assembly: GCF_053592165.1. Classification (NCBI taxonomy): domain Bacteria; kingdom Bacillati; phylum Actinomycetota; class Actinomycetes; order Kitasatosporales; family Streptomycetaceae; genus Streptodolium; species Streptodolium elevatio. The sequence goes on along the minus strand of NZ_JBSFVE010000011.1, from coordinate 226,825 downwards.
GGTCCGCTCGAAGTGTTCGCGACCGCGCGTGAGTTGGGGGCGCCGTACCGCTGGACGGTCTGCTCGGCGGACGGGGCGGACGTGACCACAGCCTCCGGGCGCCTTGCCGTGGACTCCCGCGCGGACGCCGTCCTGCTCGGCCCGATCGACACCGTGGTGGTCCCCGGATCCGCGGAGCTCGCCACCGGCCCGGCGCCACGCGCGCTGACGGCGCCGTTGGCCGAACTCGCCCCCGCCGCCGGGCGGGTCGCCTCCGTGTGCACGGGAGCATTCGCCCTCGCCGAGGCCGGCCTGCTGGACGGGCGGCGCGCCACCACCCACTGGCGCCACGCGGCGGCGCTGGCGGGCCGGTTCCCGCGGGTACGCGTCGAGCCCGACGCGATCCACGTGCGGGACGGGCGGGTCCTGACCTCGGCCGGCGTCACGGCCGGCATCGATCTCGCGCTGGCCCTGGTCGAGGCCGACGCGGGTGCCGCCCTCGCCCGCGACGTGGCCCGCGACCTGGTGGTTTTCATGCAGCGGCCGGGCGGCCAGTCGCAGTTCTCGGCCGCGCTGCGGGGCCCGGCGCCGCGGCATGACGCCTTGCGGGCGGTCCTGGACGCGGTGTCCGCGGACCCCGCCGGGGACCACTCCGTACCGGCGATGGCGGCTCGGTCGGGTTTGAGCGTGCGGCACCTGACCCGGTTGTTCCGGGACCGGCTCGGCGAGTCCCCGGCCGGGTACGTCGAGGCCGCCCGGGTCGAGGCCGCGCAGGCCCTGCTCGCCGACGGCGAGGCCGTGACGGCGGCGGCGCTGCGCAGCGGGTTCGGCGGGGACGAGTCGATGCGGCGGGCCTTCGGGCGGCGCTTGGGGGTGACCCCGTCGGCCTACCGGGCGCGGTTCCGCACAACGGCGACAGGCGCGACCGCCGAGACGGCCGAGACGGCCGCGACCGCCGCGGCTGCCGAGACGCCGCCTATCGGCGCGGACCGGGCGACCCGTTGACCGTCCTGCCCCCGAGCCCCGCGTCCCCCGGCCCTGCACCACCCGGCCCCGCTGCTCCCGAACCTGGTTCACCAGAACCCGGTTCACCGGGATTCGCGTCGCCCGGACGACCCCGGTCTCCCGGCCCGGAACCGCCGTCCGCCGCCGTGCCGTCGCCCGTGACCCGGGTCCCCGGGTGGAACAGGCAGGCCACGAAGCTCAGCACGAGTGCGGCGGCCATCCCGTAGAAGACGGCCTGCGTCGCCTCCGCGTAGTCCTTCTGGATCGCCGGCCAGACGCGCTGCACGAGTTCCGCGGTGGGTCCGCTGCCGGTGTGGTCGCCGCCACCCGCGCCCGTGATGCTGTCGCCGATCGAGTCGCCGACCGCACGGGCCTCGGTGCCCGGGAGCCCCTGGTCCCGCAGCGTGTCGGTGATGCGGTTGGCGGTGGAGTGCACGAGGAGTGTGCCGAGCGCGGCCATGCCGAGGGCGGAGGAGAAGTTGCGTACCGTCTGGGTGATCCCGGTGACCTCGCCGTACGACGCCCCGATCGACCGGTTGACCGCGTCCGTCGACGCGGGGCCGAGCAGCAGCCCGATCCCGGCTCCGGCCATGACGATGTAGATCCACTGCGCGCCGAGCGACAGGTCGGTGGCCTTGTGCCCCCACAGCGCGAACCCGGCCGCGCTGAGGAGTGTTCCGGCGAGCATGGCGGGCTTGGCGCCGCGTTTGTCGAGGATGCGTCCGCCGACCTGTGCCGCGGGTCCGAAGCCGGCGAAGAAGATCAGCAGGTACAGCCCGGCCTCGGAGGCGGACGAGCCCAGCGCGACCTGCGAGTACACCGACGCGAAGAAGAAGACCGGGACGAACGCGATCATCGCGAAGAACAGCACCGCGTTGTCGGCGGCGAAGGCGCGGTCCTTGAAGACGCGCACCTTGATCAGCGGGACCTCGGTGCGCAGTTCAATTACCACGAACACGGCGAGCAGCACCAGCCCGCCGATGATGCACGCCCAGGTGCCGGCGCTCCCCCAGCCCCAGGACTGGGCCTGCTGAAGTCCCAGCACCGCGAGCGCCATGCCGGCCGCCACCAGCGCGGCGCCCGGCAGGTCGAGGCGTTCGCGCCGGTGCTCGGTGCGGATGTCGGCGCGCAGCGTGAGCACGAGGGCCACGATCGCGACCGGGATGTTCACCCAGAAGATGGCGCGCCACGTCCAGGTGGTGAGCCAGCCGCCGAGGATCGGGCCGAGCGCGGTGAGTCCGCCGGACAGGCCGAAGAACAGCGCGAGGGCGCGCCCGCGTTCCTCGACCGGGAAGACCGAGACGACGATCGCGAGTGCGGCCGGGAACATGAGCGCGCCGCCGATGCCCTGCGTGGCCCGGAACACCACGAGCCACGTCTGCGCGATGTCGCCGGACGGCGCGGCGCCGCACAGCGCCGAGGACACCGCGAACACCGCGATGCCGATCAGCACCATCCGGCGGTGGCCGAGGACGTCCGACAGCCGCCCGCCGAGCGCGAACGCCGCCGCCATCGCGAGCAGGTACGCGTTCACCACCCACTGCACGCCCGAGGCGGTGAGCCCGAGTTCGCGCACGATGTCCGGAGCCGCGATCGAGACGATCGACTGGTCGATGAACGTCATCGAGACGGCGAACAGCATGGCCGCGAGCGCGGTGTACTTGCCGCCGCGGGCGGCGAAGCGGTTCATGCGGAGGCACTCCTTCGAGGGCCGCGCCGGGCGGCCTCGGGGCGTGGCGGCGCGCTCTTCCCGGGCGAGCCGTACGGTGTCGAGGCGTGGGCCCGAGGGCCCGGACGGTGTGGGCGAAGTCGCGCGGCTGGGCGCTACGCGTTGAGGACGTCCGCGAGGTCATACCGTGCGGGCTCGGCGAGTTGCGCGTAGGTGCAGTCGGCGGCGTCCTTGTCGGGCCGCCAGCGCCGGAACCGCGTCGTGTGCCGGAACCGGTCGCCCTGCGTGTGGTCGTACGCTACCTCGCACACCAGCTCCGGCCGCAGCGGGACCCAGTCGAGCGTGCGCCCGCCCGTCCAGCGGCTCACCGCCCCCGGTAGGCGGTCCGTCTCGTGCGCCTCGGCCTCGGCCCAGCGTGCCCAGGGGTGCTCCGCGAGGTCCTCGATGCGGTAGGCCGCGAGTTCGTCGACGAGTTCGGCGCGGCGGGCCATCGTGAAGGACGAGCTGACGCCGACGTTCTGCAGGCGCCCGCTGTCGTCGTACAGGCCCAGCAGCAGCGATCCGACGATCGGTCCGGACTTGTGCTCGCGGAAGCCCGCCACCACGCAGTCGGCGGTGCGCTCGTGCTTGACCTTGACCATCGCCCGCTCGTCGGGCCGGTAGCGGCCGGCGGGGTCCTTGGCCACGATGCCGTCGAGCCCGGCACCCTCGAACCGCTCGAACCAGCCCGCGGCCACCTCGGGATCGGTGGTCGCGGGTGCGAGGTGGACCGGCGCCGGCGTGTCGGCGAGCGCCCGCTCCAGGGCCGCGCGGCGTTCGGTCAACGGCCGTTCCATGTAGGACTCGTCGCCGAGCGCGAGCAGGTCGAACGCGACGAACGAGGCCGGGGTCGTCGCGGCCAGGTGCCGTACGCGCGACTCCGCCGGGTGGATGCGGTCCTGCAAACGGTCGAAGTCGAGGTGGTCGCCGGTCGCGATGACCAGTTCGCCGTCCACCACGCAGCGCTCCGGCAGCAGCCGCAGCGCGGCGTCCACGACGTCGGGGAAGTAGCGGTCGAGCGGCTTGGTGTTGCGGCTGCCGATCAGCACCTCGTCGCCGTCCCGGAAGACGATCGCGCGGAAGCCGTCCCATTTCGCCTCGTAGTGCATGCCGGGCGGGATCCGGGCGGCGGCCTTGGCGAGCATCGGCTTGACCGGGGGCATCACGGGAAGACGCATGGCCCCAGTTTGCAACTACAAACCCCCATAAACCCCGATCAACACCAACAATCATTAATTGCCATCAAATACGGCACTCGTCACATAGTCCTGGTTACCCTGAGGCATGAGCGCTGCCGAGCAACTGGAGATCGACGGCAGGTCCGTCCGCCTGAGCAACGCCGACAAGGTGTACTTCCCGGAGCGGGGCTTCACCAAGGGCGACGTCGTCCGGTACGTCATGGCCGTCGGCCCGGGGATGCTCCGGGCCCTCGCCGACCGGCCGACCACGCTGGAGCGCTACCCGGACGGCGTGCACGGCGAGTCCTTCTACCAGAAGCGCGTTCCGAAGTACCTGCCGGACTGGATCCCGACCGCGCGCATCCGGTTCCCGAGCGGGCGTACCGCGGACGAGATGTGCCCGGACAGCGTCGCCGCGCTCGTCTGGGCCGCCAACCTCGGCTGCCTCACCTTCCACCCCTGGCCGGTGCGCCGCCACGACACCGAGCACCCCGACGAACTGCGCATCGACCTCGACCCGCAGCCCGGCACCGATTTCGCGGACGCCGTACGCGCCGCCCACGAGATGCGGGACGTCCTGGCGGACCACGGCCTCACCGCCTGGCCCAAGACCTCCGGAGGCCGCGGCCTGCACCTGTTCGTCCCGATCCGCCCCGAGTGGACCTTCGTCGAGGTACGCCGCGCCGTCATCGCCCTCGGCCGCGAACTCGAGACCCGCATGCCCGACCACGTGACGATGTCGTGGTGGAAGGAAGAACGCGGCCAGAAGGTCTTCGTCGACTACAACCAGATGGCCCGCGACCGCACCATTGCAAGCGCCTACTCGGTCCGTGCCAACCCCAGGGCCACCGTCTCCGCCCCGCTCACCTGGGACGAACTCGACGACGTCCACCCCGACGACTTCGACATCGCCACCATGCCCGAGCGTTTCACCCGCCTGGGCGACCTCCACGCCGACATGCCGAACAACCCCTGCGACCTGGGCCCGGCCCTCGCCCTGGCCGACCGCCACACCCAGGACGACGAACTCGGCGACCTGCCCTATCCCCCGGACCACCCCAAAATGCCCGGCGAACCCCCCAGAGTCCAACCCAGCCGAGCCCGCCACCCCGAGACCTCCTGACCCCCCGCTTCCAGGTGCCGGAGGGCGGCTGCGGTGACAGCGGATCTTGGGGGACGGGCGGGGGGTGTGCGTGACAGGATTGGGGGGTGTTGGGATATGGGCGGTTTGAGACTCCGTTCGTCGGGCGCGGGGCGGAGATCGCCCGGCTGGACGAGGCGCTCGGGCATGCCCGGGCGGGCGACCCGCAGGCGGTGCTGGTCGCCGGCGAGGCCGGGGTGGGGAAGACCCGGCTGCTGACCGAGGCGACCGGGCTCGCGGCCGAGGCCGGGATGACCGTGCTCGTGGGGCACTGTGTCGACCTCGGCGAGGTGGGCCTGCCCTACTTCCCGTTCACCGAGATGCTGCGGACCGTGGAGGCCGACAGCGTTCTGACCGGGACGCTCGACGGGCATCCCCCCGTTCAGCGTCTGCTCTCTCCCGGCGCGCAGGACCAGGACTCCGGGCGCGAGACGGGTGTGCGGCTGCGGCTGCTCGACGACGTCGCCGCGCTCGTCGCCGATCTGGCGGAACAGGCACCGGTGTTGCTCGTGGTCGAGGACCTGCACTGGGCGGACCAGTCGACGCGGGACCTGCTGCGCTTCCTGCTGACCCGGCTCGCCCCCCAGCGTTCCGGCGGCACGGCGAGCCAGCGGGTGGCGCTGCTCGCCTCGTACCGGTCCGACGACCTGCACCGCAGGCATCCGCTGCGGCCGCTGCTCGCCGAGTTGGTGCGGCTGCCTTCGGTGACGCGCCTCGACCTCGGGCCGATGGACGACGACGCGGTGGCCCGGCTCGTACGGTCCTTCGACGCCGAGCCGGTGCCCGAGGAGACCGTGCGGCGCATCGTCGAACGGGCGGAGGGCAACGCCTTCTACGCCGAAGAGCTCCGTGCCGCGGCGGCCGAGGACAGCATGGGCGGCGTGCCGCCGGGCCTGGCCGAGGTGTTGCTCACACGCATCGAGCAACTGTCGCCCACCGCGCAGCGCGTGCTGCGCACCGCCGCCGTGGGCGGGCGGCGCGTCGAGCACCGCCTGCTGAGCGACGCCGTCGAACTTCCGGAGGAGGACTTGGAGTCCGCACTCCGGGAAGCCGTCGGACGGCACCTGCTCGTGTCGGACGCGGACGGCACGTTCGCGTTCCGGCACGCGCTCACGCGCGAAGCGGCGTACCGCGATCTGCTGCCCGGCGAACGGGTGCGCATCCACGGCCTGTACGCCCGCCTCCTGGCCGCCGACGACCGCCGCGCCGGGAGCGCGGCCGAGCGCGCGCACCACCACCGCGAGAGCCACGACCTGCCCGGCGCGCTCACCGCGTCGCTGGAGGCCGCCGACCACGCGGCGCGGGTCGGTGCGCCCGCCGAGGAGATGCGCCACGTCGAGTCGGCCCTCGACCTGTGGGACGCCGTGCCCGACGCCGTCGACCTCACCGGCACGGACGACGTCGCGCTCATGCTGCGCGCGTCGGCGGCGGCCGTACGCATGGGCGAGGCACACCGCGCCGTCACCCTCGCCCGCGCCGCCCTCGGCAAGGTCGCCTCGCACGCCGACACCAACCTCGCGGCGAAGGTCCGCTACACGCTCGCGTCGAACCTGATGAGCGTCGACAACCTCCAGGCGGCGTACGAGTTCAGCAGCCAGGCGCTTGCCCTGATCCCGGCCGACCCGCCGTCGCTGACCTGGCTGTGGGCCGCCGCCACCCACGTGCAAGCGGCCTACTACGTCAGCGAGTTGGACATCGCCCAGGAGCTCGGCGACCGCGTCGTCGCGGCGGCGACGGAACTCGGCGCGGACGACGTGCGCGCCGACGTTCTCATCAGCACGACCGGGATGAGCAAGGACAACCGGCAGACCGAGGCCGGCCGCGAACGCCTGCGCTCGGCGCACGACCTGGCGCGCAAGGCCGGCAACGCGGCGATCGAGCTGCGGGCGGTGTTCAACCTGGCCATGGGCTCCTACGAGGCGGGTCGCCTCGACGAGGCCCTCCGCTGGCTCGACGAAGGCCACGAACGCGCCCGTCGGACCGCGCAGTTGACGTCGCCGTACCCGCTGGAGATGCGCTACCTGCGCGCGCTCACTCTCTACACCGTCGGCCGCTGGGACGACGCGCTGACCGCCGCAGGAAAGGCCCCCTCGGCGTTCGGCCACGTCGACGGCGCGGGGCTGTACGTCCCGCTGGGCCGCGGCGAGCCCGGCGTCGCGGAGCGCGCCGAAGCGCTCTTCACCCGCAGGCCGTTCAACTGGATGGCCTCACTCGTCGGCGGCGCGGTCATGACCGAGGAGGCCGCGCTGCGGGGCGACGCCCGCGCGGCGGCCGACTGGGCCCGGCGTACGCTCGCCGCGCTGGAGGAGGACGGCCTCCCCTACCCCGACGTCGGGATCCGGCTCTCCGCGCTGGCGTTGGGCGCGATCGGCGACGAGTCGGCCGCGCTGCGTCGGACCGGCGACGCCGAGGCGGCCGCCGAATGGGCGGCGAAGGCCGACGAGTTCATCGAGCTGGCCCGGACCACCGAACGGCACCCCAAGCGCAACAACAGCACGGGCCCTGAGGGTACGGCGTGGTTGCTGCGGGCGGAGGCCGAACATGTCCGGATCGCGGGCGAGCCCGGCGTGGAGGCGTGGCGCAAGGCGGTCGCGGCGTTCGCCTACGGCAACGTGTACGAGCACGCCCGCACCCAACTGCGCCTGGCCCAGGCTCTCGTGGCCGCCGACGAGCGCGACGAGGCGGCGTCGGTCGCGCGGGCGGTCCGCGAGACGGCCGACCGCCTCAAGGCCGCTCCGTTGCGCGAGGCGGTGGACGCGCTGCTGCGCCGCGCCCGACTCGGCCCCACGGACTCCCGCGAACCGTCGGGCGACGCCACCGCGTTGACCGGGCGCGAGCGCGAGGTCCTGGAGTTGCTCGCCCTCGGGCGGACGAACCGCCAGATCGGCGAGGAGCTGTTCATCAGCGCCAAGACCGCGAGCGTGCACGTGTCCAACATCCTGGCGAAGGTGGGCGCGGCCTCGCGGACCGAGGCGGTGGCCATGGCGTACCGGAAGGGCCTCATCGCGGACGCCGGGCGCGGCGGCTCCTGATCCGCCGCGCTCGGCGCGCGCTGTCTGCCCGGCGACCGGTGCCTGCGCCCGTGCCGGGCACCGGCTTCCCGGTGCCCGTGCCCGCGGCGCGTGACGCCAAGTCCCGTCCCGTGCTCAGCCGTTCGGGAGGATCACGGCGCGGCCGTTGACCTTGCCGTCGTGCAGGCGCTCGTACGCCTTGGGCGCCTCGTCGAGCGTGTACGTCTCCACGTGCACGTCGACCGCTCCCGCGCGGGCGAGGTTCAGCACCTCGATCAACTCGCCCCGGCTGCCCCAGTACGGGGACGTCACGGCGACGTCGTACGGGATCGCCCCGAACCCGACCGGCACGGTGCCGCCGCCGAGGCCAACGATGGTGACATCGCCCTCGACCGCCACGCACGCGGCGGCCGTTGCCGTGGTGGGCGGCGCGCCGACGAAGTCGAAGACGGCCTCCGCCCCGAGACCGCCGGTGAGCTCGCGGACCTTGTCGGCCGCGGCGGCGTCGGACAGCACGGTTTCGTGGGCGCCGACCTGCTTGGCGAGCGCGAGCTTGTCGTCGTTGACGTCGAGGGCGACGACGCGCGCGGGGGTCATGGCGCGCAGCAACTGGATGGCCACGTGCCCGAGTCCGCCGGTGCCGATGACAACGGCGGTGCTGCCCGCGACGAGCTTGGGCACCGAGCGCTTGATGGCGTGGTACGGCGTGAGCCCCGCGTCGGTGAGCGGCACGGTCGTGACCGGGTCGAGCCCGTCGATCGGTACGAGGTGGCGGGCGTTGTCGACGAGCATGTACTCGGCGATCGCGCCGTCCGCACCGAGACCAGGCGGCCGGATGCCGAGCTCGTCGGCGCGCAGGCAGTAATTCTCCTTGCCCTGGGCGCACTTGGCGCACGTACCGCAGCCCCACGGGCCGTAGACGGCGACCGCGTCGCCGACGGAGAGGCCGGTGACCCCCGAGCCGAGCGCGGCAACCGTGCCGGCTCCCTCATGGCCCAGCGTGAACGGCAGTGGAAAGGACAGCGCTTCGGCGGGCATCGACATGACGGCGATGTCGGAGTGGCAGACGCCGGCCGCGGTCACGCGCAACAGCACCTGCCCCGGGCCGGGTTCGGGATCCGGGACGCTCACCAACTCGGGCGCTCCGCCGATCTTCCGGTACTGCAATGCCTTCATGTGCCTGCCTCCTTGGTGCGGCCTGGTGGTGGACCTTCCGGATCCGCGTGTGACGCGGCACCCGCGGCATCCGGGGCATCCGCGGTTTGCGCGAACGCCCCGCCTCCCGCGGCTTCCCCGCGGGCGTCGACGACGGCCGCGAGTGCGTCGAAGTACGCACCCACCAGCCGGGCCGGCGATTCCGGTACGCCGTGCCGCGCCCAGGCGCGCAGCACGGCCATGAGGGTTCCCGCGCCCGCGCCGACGGCGACCGCCGGGCGCGGGTCGTGGGCGGGGTCGACGCCCATGCGGGCGGCGATGATGCGTACCGACTCCTCTTCGGCGTCGGCGCGGATGCGCTGGTACGCCGCGATCAGCGCGGGCTCCCGGTCGATGCGCCGGAACAGTTCGAGCCGTCCGCGCAGCAGCGCGTGGCGGTCGCCGCCGAACTCCGCGGTGAGCCAGTCGACGACGGCGCGGCGGTACGCGGTTATCGGCCCCTCGCCCGGCGGACGCAGCCGCAGGGCGTCGTTGATGCGGTGCACGTCGTCGGCGACGACGGCCAGCACCGCGTCCTCCTTGCCGGTGAAGTGCCGGCTGAAGGTACGGCGCGTGACTCCGGTGCGCTCCGCTATGGCCTCGACGGACACCCCGGCGAGGCCGCGTTCCAGCAGCAGGTCGAACGCGGCGGCGCCCATGGCCTCGCGCGTACGGCGGGAGCGCTCCTTGCGGCGGTCCCGGTCCTGCTCGGTCGATGCGTTGTCCGCTGCGTCGGCCGACGCGGCAGTCCACCGGGCGGCCGGCGCCGCCGACTCCGCCGACTCCGCCGGCGCCGCCGAGGCCCGCGTATTGGCCCCTCCGGGGGCGGACGCGGAAATCTCGGCGGAAGCAACCATGGATCAACCATAACCCCGAAACTGTCCCAATGGGACATAACTCCTCCGGGGTGACGCCCGCGTGCCGGTCCGGCCGTCCCGCGGGCCGTCAGTAGGTCAGCCCGTGCCCGAACCGGAACACCGGCTCGGCGGTGTCGAACGGCACGTCCGGCCGGCTCTCGCGGACCGCCCGCATCGACGACGGCATGTCGAACGGCAGCTTCGCCGTCGGGGTGTGCCGCCCGAAGACCACGTCGAGCACGGCACCGTCCTCGGCGCCGAAGTCCGCGAGGAGCGCCGCACACGCGCCGGCCAGCTCCGTCGCGACGGCGGGCCGGTCCAGTTGCAGCACGACGACCGTGGGCACCGCGGCCGCGATCGCCAGGAGCCGGTCCCGCTCGGCGTCCGGGAATTCGAGCGAGCCCTGCCGGAACATCGACTCCATGAACCCGTCGCGCGGCTCGAACGGCGCGTTCACCCGCAGGACGGCCACGTCCGCCTGCGCCGGGTCGGCGACGATCTCGCCCGCGTAGCCGGCGGCCACGTCGGGGTCGATGCGCTCGACGTACACGCGCAGGCCGTCGGCGAGCGGCAGGGCCGGGGTCTCGCCGCGGTTGGTGAGCAGGACGGTCGAGCGGCGCTGCGCGTCCAGGCCCCGGGCCCGGTGCTCGGCGTGTCCGACCACGGCTTCGGCGGCGTCGGGGTCGACGTACCGGCGCTCGTCGAACAGTCCGAGCCGGAACTTCTCGCGCAGCACGCGCCGCACCGACCGGTCGACGCGGTCGGCCGTGAGGCGACCGGATTCCAGCAGGTCGACGACCACGGGCGCGCAGCTCTCGCCGCCGAACTGGTCGACGCCCGCCTCCAGCGCCTTCACCACCCGGTCCGGGACGTCCAGTTCCTCGACGCCCCAGCCGCGTGCCTCGATGTCCACCGGTCCGAGGCTCTTGGCCGTCAGCACGTTCCAGTCGGCGCAGACGATCCCGTCGAAGCCGTAGCGGCCGCGCAGCAGGTCGCGGATCACGTCCGCGTTGAAGCAGAACCCGACCTCCTCGTACTCCGTGCCGACCGGCAGCCCGTAGTACGGCATGATCTGCGAGCCGCCGACCGCGAACGCCGCCTCGAACGGGATCAGGTGGTGCTCGAACATGCCGCCCGGGTAGACCTGTTCCCGCCCGTACGAGAAGTGCGGGTCCTCGCCGTCCAACTGCGGTCCGCCGCCCGGGAAATGCTTCGTCATCGCGGCCACCGAGTCGGGCCCGAGGGTCTCCCCCTGAAGGCCCTTGACGTACGCCGCGACCAACCGCGCCGCCAGGTGCGCGTCCTCCCCGAACGTGCCGGAGATGCGCGCCCAGCGCGGCTCGGTGGCCAGGTCGGCCATCGGGTGCAGGGCCACGCGCAGCCCCACGGCGAGGTATTCGCGGCGCACGATGTCGGCCTGCTCGCGCACGAGTTCGGCGTCCCCGGCGGCGGCCATGCCGATGAACTCGGGCCACCGTGAGAAGTCCCCCGCGAACACGCTCGCCAGCGGGTTGTCGGTGAACGCGTGGCGCGGGTCCGACGACAACGTCACCGGGATGCCCAACCGGGTATCCGCCGCCCGCTCCTGGAGCCGGTTGTGCCACTGAGCGGTGGTCCTGGGGTCGGCGAGCTTGTGCACGTTGAAGTGTGACAGGCCCAACTCGCCCACGAGCCGTTCGGTGGCGTCGCTCAGCGTGCCGTCGGGCCCCTGCACGATCGGCGGGTGGAACAGCAGACCCGCCTTCTCCTGCGGCGTCATGCGCGCGATGAGGTCGTCGACACGCGCCTCCACCGGCACGCCCGGGTCCTGGTACGGCAACAGCGCCACCGCTCGCTCCTCACGCCGCGGCGCCCGTCATCCGCAGCCCTCAGGCCTGAGCCCGCAAGCCTGAGCCCGCAAGCCTGAGTCCTCGACCCTTCGGCCCGGCGGCGACCCACGCCCGTTCCTTGATGGTGTCAATGGGACCTTAGGCCATCATGATCACGACGGGAACGGTGACGATCGTCATGCGGCATGAGACCGGGGATACGGCATGGGCCCCGGGCGCACGTGCCCGCTCATCGGCCCCGGGGACCCGCCCGGCCCGCCGCCCGGCGCCTCACACCTCACCAGTCGACGTCGAACGCGTTCAACAGCGCTGCCGTGGACGGGACTTCCACGCCCTGTTCGGTCCAGATCGTCTTGCCCGACCTGCGGTAGCGGCTCCCCCACCGCGTGGTCAGCTGGGCGACCAGGAACAGGCCGCGCCCACCCTCGTCGGTGGCGACCGCGCGGCGCAGGCGCGGCTGCGTGTTGCTGGGGTCGGACACCTCGCAGACCAGGATCTCGTCGCGGACCAGCCGCAGGCCGACCGGCGCTCCGGCGTACCTGATGGCGTTGGTGACCAGCTCGCTTACCACCAGCTCGGTGGTGAAAGCCAGTTCCTCCAGACCCCATTCGCGCAGTTGACGGGAGGTCAGCTCGCGCGCCCGCGACACCACCGAGGGGTCGGCAGGCAGCTCCCACTCCGCGACCGCGGCGGCGGGGATGGCTCGGGTCCGGGCGAGCAGCAGCGCGATGTCGTCGTCCCGGGCCGGGGTCAGCCGCGCGACGACCTCCGGTCCGATCGCCTCCAGCGGCCGGTCGCGGTTCTCCGCGAGCACGTCGCACAGCAGGTCCATGTTGTCCCCGACGTCGACGCCGCGACGCTCCACCAGGCCGTCGGTGAAGAACGCCAGGACCGAGCCCTCCGGCAGGTCGATGTCGACCGCCTCGAACGGCATTCCGCCGACCCCCAGCGGCGGGCCGGGCGGCACGTCCACGAGTTCGGGGTCCTTGCCCGGCCGGAGCACGACGGGCGGAGGGTGGCCGGCACTGGCGATAGAGCAGCGCCGGGCCACCGGGTCGTAGACGGCGTAGAGGAACGTCGCGCCCTGGGCGGCCAGTTCGGAGGTCGGGTCGTCCGGGTCGTGCTCCGGCCAATAGCTCAGCACCAAGTCGTCGAGGTGGCTGAGCAGTTCGTCCGGCTCCAGGTCGAGGTCGGCGAGCGTCTGGACGGCGGTGCGCAGCCGCCCCATCGCGGCCGTCGCCCCCAGTCCGTGGCCCACCACGTCGCCGACCACGAATCCGGTGCGCAGCGACGACAGGGCCAGTACGTCGAACCAGTCGCCGCCGACCCCCGCTTCGCCTTCCGACGGGAGGTACGTGCCGGCCGTCTCGGCGGCGGCCGTCCGCGTGACCGGGCGCGGCAGCAGGCTCCGCTGCAGGGCGACCGCGGTGCGGTGCTCGCGGGTGTAGCGCCGGGCGTTGTCGACGCCGATCGCGGCACGGGAGGCGATCTCGGCGAGAAGGTCGGCGTCCTCGTCGTCGAAGTTGCGTTCGGTCCCGGTACGCCACAATGTGACGGCTCCCAGCACCAGCCCGCGGGCGAACAGCGGGATGGCGAGCATCGAGTGCGCGCCCTCGGGGATGATGCTGCGCAGCCCGGGCCCGTCGAGGCCGAGCGCCTCGGCCAGCACCGCCATGTCGGACACCGCCACGGCCGCGCCCTCGGCCACCGGCCGCAGCAGATTGCTGTCCGCGAACTCGGGCAGGAGGTCGCCGATTCCCGCCACTTCGCTGGGCCATTCGGCCTCCCCCGACGGCGCCACCGCGACCCGCCGCAGTTTGGGCGCGGTGGTGTCGATGACGCCGGGCTCGTCGCCGTGCAGCACGGGCTCCGCCAGGTCCACGGACGCCAGGTCGGCGAGGTCGGGGACGAGCACCTCGACCAGGCTGCGGGTGGTCTGGACGAGGTCGAGGCTGGCCCCGATACTCGCGGCCGCCTGATGCGCCAATCGGGTGTAGCGCTGGGTGCGCTCCTGAGCCGCCTCCCATTCCGCGGCGCGCTCGCGCGGCAGCAGCAGGACGAGCCACCCGTGTTCGTCGGCGTTCCCGGCGAGCGGCTGGGCGGCGTACCGGAAGTCGAGCGAGGCGCCGGTTCCGGAGGCGGCCCGGAACCTGGCGGAGCCGGCGCGGGTGGCCCCGGTGCCCGCCGCCAGCGCGGCACGCAGCCCGTCGGCGAAGTCCAGGCCCGCGAGCAGACGTCGCGCGGCAGGAGTCGACCACGCGACCGTCCCGTCCGCGCCGAGCACTACCGCGGCAGCCTCGACACCGTCGACCAGAAACGGCACCTCTCCGGTACCGGTCCCGCCGGGTGATCCCATCCTCGCTCGCCTTTGCCGTCGCGTTGCCGGAGCTTCAGTGAATCCCGGTGACCCGGGTGTTTCCACCCGAATGACCCGCTGAAGGACTCGTGCCGGTGGCACCACAGGCTACGTGCCCGATCCGGCGGCGAACGATGCGCGCGGAGCGGACGACTCCTCCTTGCGAGGTGTCCGGCGCGGTCCTTGCGAGGTGTCGGGAACGGGCTCGGGACAGGGGCCGGGCGAGGGTTCGCACCGGGGGCTGCGGAACCCGCGTCGAGGAGCGGCCGGCGTACGCGGCGTCAGGCCGTCCGGGTGACGGGCGCGGCGTCGCGGCGGTAGCGCGTCATGGGGCCGAGCAGGCCCGGGACGGTCTCGTAGGGGACAAGACCCAGACGCGTGACGATCGCGGCCGACGCGGTGTTCGCCTCGTCGACCTCGGCGAGCACGAAGGGCAGGCCGAGGGGACCGAGGGCGTGCCCGACCACCGCCCCCGCGGCCTCGGTCGCGTAGCCCTTGCCCCACACTTCGGGGGCGACGCTGTAGTACACCTCGAGCCCGAGGTCGTCGAGGGGTCGCAGGCCCGCCGTGCCGATCAGCGGCCCTCCGTCGGTGGTGCGCGCGATCCAGAGTCCGGCCCCCGCGGCGGCGAAGTCCCGTGTGCTGTCCTCGATCAGGACGTCGGTCTCCCGCGCCGTGGGCGGTACGCCGTCGAACAGGAAGCGGCAGACGTCGGGTTCGCTCCAGTGCCGGCGCAACTCGTCGCGGTCCGCGGTGCCGACGGCCCGCAACCGCAGGCGCTCGGTGCGCAGATCGTGATCGTGTGGCATGCCGCAGACCCTACGCCGGTTCCGGGCCCGCGCACGTGACCGGAAGGCCGAAGCGGGCGCGTACGCCCGGCGAGTAGAGCACGCTCACCGGCGGGTCCAGGGGCGCGGGCAGTCCGGCCGCGGTGATCAAGTCGTCGTCCAAGTGCAGGAGTTCCGCCTCGTGCAGCGGCCAGTGGCGGTGTGTGTTGGGCAGGTAGAGCGTGCGGCCGTGCCAGGCGACGTGCAGGCCCCAGCGGGCGGTGAGGAAGTCGGTGAGCGGGTCCGGGTCCGCGATGCGGTCGTGGACGCGGATGTGCACACTGCCCCCGGCGCCGCGCGGGCGCGGTGCGCGGCGCCGCGTCGTGTAGCGGAACTCGGGCGTCGTGCGCGTGCCGAGGCGGCAGACGTCCATACGCGCCCACATGTACGGGAGCCCGAACACCCCTCGCGCGACCAGGACGGGCACCAGGCGTGCGGCCTCCAGCGAGCGGAACACCACGCCCCGGCGGCCGGCCTCGTCGACCGAGTAGAGGCGTACGTTCGTCTCCGCGAAGCTGCCCAGGTACGGGATGCCCGGCCCCCAGCCGATGCCCACGCGGTCCATGCGGAACGGCACGAGGCCGACGTACGTGCGCCCTTCGAACGTGTCGGGCACGGTTCCGCGCGGCAGCAGGGGCGCCACGGCTGCGGGGTCGACCGGCCAGTGCAAGAAGGTCAGGTCCAGCCAGCTCTGGCTGAGCACGACCGGGCGCACCGGCCGCGGCGCGGACCGCGTCACCGGTTCGGGTTCCGGTCCCGGTTTCGCCCCCGGTTCCGGTTCCGGTCGCAGGCCACCCGGTTCGGTCGTCATGACTCCAGTTTGCCGGGGCGGATCAAGTCCCGTGGCCGCGCATCGGCACCAGGTCGCCACCCCACCCGTCGAGCACCGCCCCATCCCCGTCGGTCCTGGCCCCCGACTCCAGTTCGGCGAGCGCGTTGCCGTCGCGGGCGTTCTTCGCGGCGCGGTACAGGCTGTCGAGAAGGGCATCCAGTGCTTCCGCTGCCGTCCGGCGGGATTCCTCCGGGGTCGCCGTCCCCTTCTCCGTCACGAGGCCCTGGATCTGGCGGTCCGGGGTGTCTGCAGGACTCGCGCGTGCGCAAAGGCGTACCGGTTCCATTCGGTTCCGGAGCCGGGCAGGGCGTGCGCGCGTGCGGAAATCGGCGACGGTCATCGCCCACGCGTCCATGCGGTCGTCGCGCCGCGTGTGTGCGGCAATATCGCCGGCCCGGCGGCGGACACGGGAAAGCCCCGCACGCCTTGACGCACGGGGCTTTGCACGAGGTATATTGGGTGATTCTGCATACCGTTGATTCGCCGGTTACGTCACGGTCGAATTCGCGAATGCGGAATGATTAATGTAGTCATCGTAGCCGTCCGGGAGTCGAATTGTCAAACGCGGAATTGCGACACGAACAGGAATTCATCGACGTCCTGTACGCGCGCCTCGCGGACCTGCGTGCCGAGGCCGAGGCCGCGGTGACGCGCGAACTCGGGCGCGAAGACGACGGCACCCGGCAGGCGCGCGTGGAGCGCGACATCGCGGTCTTCGAGCAGTCGGCCCTGGTCGCCGCGCTGACCGCCGGCGAGAACGGCCTGTGCTTCGGACGCCTGGTGTTCCGCGACGGCGCGGACCACCACATCGGGCGCATCGGCATCCGCCGCGACGACGCCGAGCACTCCCCGCTGGTGATCGACTGGCGGGCCGAGGTCGCCCGGCCGTTCTACCTCGCGACCGGGCACACGCCGATGGGTCTGCGCCGCAGACGGCACATCACCACGTCCGGCAAGCGGGTGACCGCGCTGCACGACGAGATCCTCGACCTCGCGGACGACACCCGCACCGGCTTCGAGGGGTCGGACGCCGACGCCGTCCTGCTCGCCTCCCTGGACGCGGCGCGCACCGGGCGCATGCACGACATCGTGCAGACCATCCAGGCCGAGCAGGACCGCATCATCCGCGCGCCGCACCGCGGCGTCCTGGTCGTCGAGGGCGGCCCCGGCACCGGCAAGACCGTCGTCGCGCTGCACCGCGCCGCGTTCCTGCTGTACGCCAACCGCGAGCACCTGACCCGCCGCGTCGTCCTCGTCGTCGGCCCGAACCCGGCGTTCCTCGGCTACATCGAGGACGTCCTGCCGTCGCTCGGCGAGACCGGCGTGCTGTTCGCCACGCCCGGCGAGCTGTTCCCCGGGGTCACCGCGACCGCGATCGACACGCCGGCGGCGGCCGAGGTCAAGGGGCGGGCCGCGATGGCGGAGGTGCTCGGCCGCTTCGTCGCCGACCAACAGCGGGTGCCGGAGACGCCGTTGGTCATCGGGCACGACGACGGGGACCTCTTCCTCGACGCGGCGATCGCGGAGGCCGCCCGCCGCAAGGCGCGGGCCACCCTGCTGCCGCACAACCTCGCGCGCCCGGCCTTCGCGTCGCGCGTGATCGACGGGCTCACCGAGCAGTTGGTGGACCGGCTGGGCGCGGACCCGTACGGCGGACCGAACTTCCTGGGTTCGGAGGAGGTCGCGCAGTTGGCCATGTCGGTCGCCGAGAGCCCGGCCGTGCAGCTGGCCGTCGACGAGCTGTGGCCGCGCCTGACCCCGCAGGGGCTCGTCGCGGACTACCTCGCGGACCCGGTGTACCTGACCGACGAGGACGCGGCGGCGATCCGGCGCCCGGCCGCGTACGACCCCGTCTTCGGGACGCCGGCGACCGCCGAGACGACCGTCGAATGGACGGTCGCCGACGTGCCGTTGCTCGACGAGGCCGCCGAACTCCTGGGCAAGGACGACTCCCTGGCCCGGGCGGCGGCGGAGGCCGAGCGCCGGCGGCAGATCGCGTACGCGCAGGGCGTGCTCGACCTGTCGTACGGCTCGCGCACCCAGGAGTTCGAGGACCGCGAGGACGAGGACTCCGAAGTGCTGAGCGCGCACGACCTCGTGGACGCCGAACGACTCGCGGCCCGCCAGGAGGAACTGGACTTCCGCACCTCCGCCGAGCGGGCGGCGGCGGACCGCACCTGGGCGTACGGCCACATCGTGGTCGACGAGGCGCAGGAACTGTCGGCGATGGCCTGGCGGTTGCTCATGCGGCGCAGTCCGACCCGGTCGATGACGCTGGTCGGCGACCCCGCGCAGACCTCGGAGCCGGGCGGCTGCGGGTCGTGGGACCGCATCCTGATGCCGTACGTCGAAGGGCGTTGGGAGCGGGTCCGGCTGGGCGTGAACTACCGTACGCCGACCGAGATCATGGAGGTCGCGGCCGACGTCATGCGGGCGGGCGACCGGGCGTTCGAGCCGCCGGAGTCGGTGCGTTCGACGGGTGTGAAGCCGTGGTCGCGGCACGCCGCCGACGTGCCCGCGGCGGTGGCGCAGGCGGTCGCCCGGGAAGGCGTGGGCGCCGACGGCGGAGGCGCCGCGGGGCGCGTCGCGGTGATCTCCCCGCCGGAGTTCCTTGACGCGGTGGCCGCGGCGGTCCCGCACGCCGAGCGCGGCGTCGAGCCGGATCTGACGCGCCCGCTGGTGCTGCTGGACCCGCGGCAGGCCAAGGGCCTGGAGTTCGACTCGGTGATCGTCGTGGAGCCGGCCGCGTTCGCCCTGGCCGACCTGTACGTGGCGCTGACCCGTGCGACGCAGCGGCTCGGGGTCGTGCACGCCGGCGAACTCCCGGCCGGACTCACCGGACTCGCCCCGGCAAGCTGACCGGACGCCCGTGGGCGGGATTGCCCCGCCCACGGGTCCCGGCGCAGGTCGGCCGCGCATGGGCCGCACTTGCACTGCACATGGGCCGCACGTCCGGCACACGCCGGTGGCATCGGCCGCGGAGACACCCGGTAGCGTCGCGGCATGACCGACGAGTTCGCGTACGCTCCGGGCCAGATCGTCACCGTGTTCCGCTCGCGCCTCCGTCCGGACGCCGCGCCCGACTTCCAGGTCGTCGCCGCCGAAATGCTGGAGACGGCCCGGGCGATGCCGGGATTCGTCGACTACAAGGTCTACGTCGCCGAGGACGGCGAGCGCGTGTCCGTCATCGTCTTCGAGACCGCGGAGCAACAGCGCGCCTGGCGCGAGCATCCCCGCCACCGCGCCGCGCAACAGGCGGGTAAGGAACGGTTCTACAGCGACTACAGCATGCAGATCTCGGTCTGCGCGGCCGCGTGGCGCTTCCCGGACGCCTGAGCCGCGGCGCACGGCGGCGCTACTCCGTGATCCGCTCCTCAAGGCGTACGGTCACCCTGTCGCCGACCTCTTTGCCGATCACCTTCCGGACGTCCGCCTTGACGGGCAGCATGTGCGTGCCGTCGCCGCGTGCCATGAACGAGCCGCGGAAGGGCTTCCCGTCAATCGTGCCGCGCACCTTGACCAGGCCGCGTGTGCCGAAGAACTCGACCGATTCGGGCCAGACGACGTACGTCCAGCCTCCCGGGCTCGGGCTCTTCACCAGGTCGGCGCTGAACTTCTTGTCGATCCTGTGGTCCGGGGTCATGGCGGCCTCCAAAGTTTCCGTGTCCGGTCCCCATTTGACTTCGCGGACCGCCGAAACTCATCGGTCGGCGAGCTGCCCGGACTCGGATTCCGGCCGGACGGCCGCGGGGAACGCGTACTTCTCCATCAGCGCCCGGCGCTCCGGCGGTACGGCGGTCGGACCGGATGAGGTCATGTGGACCAGCACGGATTCGCACAGGCCGACGCATTCGGCGTCGTGGAAGAGTCCGAGGCCGTACTCGAAGGACGACCGGCCGAAGCGCGTGATGCCCACGCCGACGCGGTACGTGGCGGGGAACGGGGCCTCGCGCAGGTAGCGCGTACGCGTCTCCAGGACCACGAACCGGAATTCGCGCACCTGCGAGAAGAGCCCCTCGCCGAACATGCGCATGTTGAGGTTGGCCCGGCCGTCCTCGTAGAACGAGGCGATGGCGACGTTGTTGACGTGCCGCTGGATGTCCATGTCGCCGAACCGGGCCGGGACCTCGCGGACGAACGGATAGCTGTCCAGGCGCAGACGCGCCGGGTCGGGGACTTCGCGTACCTGTGCCACCGGGCAAGCATGCCGTACGTGTGCCGCGCACCCGTCAGGCGGGGACCAAGGGCCTGCTGGGAGGCACGAAGCCCCGCCGGCTACCCGGCGGGGCTTCGAGGGCGTGTTCTGCGTCGAGGACGCTTCCTAGAGCATCGTGGCCTTCATGCGTCGCGGCGCGTCCAGGATGCGGCTGATGATCTGGACGATGATCGGCGGCTGCTCGCTGGAGTCGTGGTCGCCGCTCAGCACGTAGTAGACCTGCTCGACCGACGGGGGCCCGACGGCGAGCGTCTGCTTGGCGGCCTCGACGGATCCGGCCTCGCCGGTGCGCATCATGTACGCGGCGCTCATCGAGCCGGTCCGGCCCACGCCGGCGCCGCAGTGCACGTACACCGGTCCCGCCGAGGCCTGCACGGTCCGCAGGAACTCGTCGACCTGCGCGGGCGTCGGGGTCTGGCCGTCGCGGATCGGCAGCCGGACCAGGTCGAGCCCGGCCTGCGTCGGACGCGCGATGTCCTCGGCGCTCATGTGCTCGGCGCGCAGGTCGACCACGGTGCGCACGCCCATCGCGGCGAGTTCCTGGTATCCGGCGTCGCCGGGCGCCGAACCGCGGTAGACGCGGTCGTCGACCTGCTTGAAGTGCTGCATTCCGGCGACGGTCTGGCCGGATCCGCCCGCGGTTTGCGAGGACGCCCAGGCGTGGACGCCGAGCATGCCGAGGAAGGCGAACAGCCACACGGCCGCGTAACCGAGGGCGGAGAAGACCAGCACCTTGGCGGTGCGCTTGGCGATCCGGCGGGCACGCGCGCGGGGGGCGGGCGGCTTGGGGGCGGGCCGGAGGACGGTGGCCTGGGAAGGTATGACGGGGGTGGCGGGTGCTGCGGAGGACTGCAAAGGAAATCACCGGGAGGGGCAGGCATACCGCAGCGCGAGACGCGACGGTCGGGCGAGCCCCGACACTAACCCGCATCGCCGGGGTGCACAATGCTGACCAACTGGAAATCGGCCCCAAAACGGCCTAAATGGCTACGAAATTAAAGAAAAAGGCCGTGACATTGCTCACGTCTCCGGCCAAACCGTGCTCCTGTCAGGGCAGCCACGGCGACGGCGGGGCCTGCCCTTCACCGAGGAAACTCGCCTGGATACCGGGGGCGTTGGCGTCCACGAGGCAGCCGCGCAACCGGGCGAGGTCGTTCTCGGTGAGCGCGGGGCGGACCACCAGGGCGAAAACATCCGAGCCGAGCTGGCTCAGGTCCGCGTTGTCGAGCGATCCCACCGTGATGCCGTGGCGGCAGCCCTCCCACAGATCGCCCGCGGCGCGCGCATTGTGCTGGGCGTCGCCCGGTGACCTGGTGTCCACCCGGAAGACCAGCGTCGTCGCCGCCGAGTCGGGCGGTGATCCGGGACGGGACTGCGTCGCGTCGCCGAGTGCGTCGATTCCCGCCGTGAGGCCGACGACACCGGCCAGGGCCACCGCGGCGAAGGCGGTCGTACGCCCAGGGCGGGGCGGCGGGATCGCCGGGGTGTCCTCCAGCCGCGGACCGGCCCGCAATGCCCCCTCGCTCGGCGCGGCCAGCGCCGCGAGGCGTCCGGCAAGGTGCCGGTCGGCGCCGGGCACGACCGTCATGCGGGCGATGCGCTGCACGACCCAGCTGATGCCGGACAGCACGACCCCGGCCGCCAGCAGCACCGGGATGAAGACCCGCTGCCCGGCGGCCGGATCGGCGAGGCGGGCCGCGTCCAGCCAGCGGAAGCGTTCGCCGGCGGCGTCGCCGGGCTGCTCGCCGGACTGTTCCAGACGGGCCTGCGCCAGGCGGCGGCGCACCTCCTCGCCCCGGCTGTCGGTGTCGGCGATCCGGTGCTCGAGCCGCGACATCCGGCTGAGCACCACGACACCCAGCAGGAACACCTCGATCGCGACGAACAGCACCCCGCAGATCAGCGCCCGGTTCCACTGCCAGCGGTAGAGGTAGACGACCAGGTAGAACAGGGTCGCCGCGGCGGAGAGGCCGCCGATGAGGTAGCTGACGTACTTCACGGCGAAGCTCCCTTTCCGGGCAGGGGACGGGGTGGTCGGGCGGGAACGCGGAGCCGCTCGGGATCCGCCGCACGGGCGGGGTCCCGGTGGCCGCCGGCGCCGGTGCCCTCGGCGTCGTCGGCGTCGTCGGCGGTGACATCAGCGGCGGCGGCGACCCTGGCGCCCCTCTCGGCCCTGCCGTCCGTGTGGCCCGCGTCGCCCGCTTCGCCCGCTTCATCCGGATCACCCGCATTGTCGGCGGTCCAGGTCGTCGTGACGGCCCTGACCTCGCCTGTGCCGCCGTCGACGGCGACCTGGGTACCTGACGGAAACCGCCCGACCGCATCGGGCACGGCCGTCGCCGTGGGGACGTGGTACTCGCGGGCCAGTACGGCGAGATGGGACAACGGGCTGCCGGTCTCCGCGACGAGCCCGGCCAGGCCCGGGAGGAGGGCGGCGAGCGCGGGGTCGAGCACGCGTACGACCAGCACCGCACGCTCCGGCCGCGGCCCCAGTCCGTCCCACACCGTGCCGGCACCGCTGCCGCCGCCCGCGCCCTGCCCCCCGGCGTTTGCCTCGGCGCTCCCGCGCCTCGTGCGCCGGGCGGGCTCCGGCACCGGTTCGCCGTCGGCCAGGCGGAAGGCCGCCGGCAGGGCCTCGCGGTCCGGCCGCGGCAGCCGATCCGCCAGATCGGACGGCACGGTGCCGCCGTCTCCGACGGCCACCAGCTCCGCCCAGCGCAGCAGGCCCGTCCGGTCGACGTCGTCCAGCAGCCCGGCCGCGACGAGACGCACGCCGAACGCCCGGATCATGCCGGCCTGCATCTCCTGCACCCAGCGAATGCGCAGGCGCAGACCCTCGCGTACCGGCAGAGACGACACACCGCGCGGCACGCCGGTCCAGGCGGTCGCGGGAGGCATGCGCGCGGGCGCGGTCAGCGACGGCGGGAACAGCGCCAGCAGCACCGGATGGGCGGTGAGCAGTGCCGCGTCGTCCAGCCCGGCCGCGCGCCCCTCGGTGAGCACCGCCAGCGCCTCCGCGGCCACGGTCGTCTCGTCGCCCGGCCCCAACAGGGCCCCGGCCAGCGACTCCTGGGCGTGCAGCGCGGACAGCACGCGGCGGCCCCACGACGCCGCGTCGAGCACCTGACCGCTGGACAGCCGGGAAGGCGACGGGAGTTCGGTGAGCTGCCGGTCCACGTCGGCCATCAGGTCGAGGGCGAGCAGCGGGAGCGTCGTCCGCAGCCGCCCGAGGCGCCACGCCGCACGCACCTTGCGGGCCGGCGGCACCGGATTGAGCACGTTGAGGGCGCGGTGCCTGGGCGGGACGACGCCGAGCAGCGCCAGGTCCGCCGCGGCCCGGCCGTCGACGGCCACGACCGGCGGAACGGATCGCAGCGTATGCCGCGACGCCGCCCCCAGGATGTCCAGCGCCACGGTGAGCCCGTGCGCCATCGGCTCCAGCCACAGGTCCTGTTCGAGCGGCTGCAGCACGCCCGGGAACGTCTCGGCGACCGGGCCCGGGCCCAGCAGCCGCGCGCCGCGCGGTACTTGTGCGGCCATCGCGGTGATGGGACGCGACTGGAGCAGCCACAGGCGGTCGTCGGCGTCGAACGCGAACTCGATGTCCTGCGGACCGCCGAACAGATCGGCGGCGCGCCGGGCGAGCACGGCCAGACGCCGCAACCGGCTCGGGCCCAACAATCGCTCTCCGTGCGGCTCGACGGGCTCCCGGTCGAGCAGCCGGCCGGCCCGGGTCATGCGGTAACGGACGCCTTGCGTGGTGCCGTCGACCAGGGCCGCGGGCCCGCCCGCGGCGACGGCGACCACGATCCGGTCGGTGCGCCCGCTGACCGGGTCCGCGCCGAACATCACGCCGCCCAGTTCGGGCCGGAGCATGGGTTGCACGAGCACCGCCATGCCTTCGTGCGGCGGGCGGGGTGTCTCGACGAGGGCGGCGGAGTCGAGGACCTCGCGTACGGCGTCCGTGAACGCGTCCCATCCGCGTACGTCGAGCACCGTGCGGAAGCGGCCGGCCATCGACGATCCTTCGGTGTCCTCGTACCGCGACGACGACCGCACCGCCAAAGGGCGTTCGTCGCTTCCGGCGAGTCCGTGCCACGCGGCCCGCACCGTCGTCGCCGTCGTCGCGTCCAGGAGGCGGCCGTTGCCGCCGGGGTTGGTCGCGACGGTGTCGGTAGTGACGGTGTCGGCAGTGACGGCCGTGCTGGCCTTGTCGGCGGCGCGGCCCGCGTGGCCGTTCGCGGACGGCCCCGGCACGAGAGCGAATCCGGGGAGTACGGGCAGTCCGGCCGCCGCGGCACGCGCCAGGTTGGCGGCCTTGGCGCCGGTGAGCTCCGGGTGCCTGGCCCGCTCGGTGTCCAGAGGGACCACCGGGGACGTCTGCGCAGCCTCTGCCGAGTCGGGCCGCATGTTCACGGCTCCCTTCCACCGCCGGGTCGCGGCCCGGCGCCCGGGGAGCTCCCGTCAGGCGTGGCGCGTCGGGAGCCTGGCGTTCAAAAGCCGCGGCCAGACATCAAGCATCGCTCTTACCCCCACCTAGTGACAAGAAGTGACAAATAGCGCAAATATCCCGGTCATCACCGGTCTACGCGTGGCCACCCACCGTGACCGGACCGATGGTGAGATCCGGGCGGCCTTCGAGCACGACACCGACCCGATCAACCTGCTCCTCCAGATCGGCGCGCTGCCGTCGCGTGAGGGTGACCAGCGGCTCCACGGTGACGTGCAGCTTGCGGCCGGAGCGGCGCACGTGCCACAAGCCCGCGACGACACCGTCCACGACGAGGTTCTGGAAGTTGCCGCGCAGCACACGGTCGGCGGCCTTGCCGGGATACAGCAGTTCCGGCGGCTGGTTGCCGACGCGGTAACTGTAGGTGTCGAAGTACGGGAGCAGCCGTACGCCGAGGTGCTCGGTGGGCGGGGCCGCGTCCGCGGCGGCCTCGAACAGGACGTGATCGGCGGGAAGCCACGCTTCGCCGCTCCCCTCGCCGTCCAACTCGACCTGGACCGGCCGGAGACCGTCGCCCGCCTCGGCGAACACCTCGGCGGCCCACGGCTTCGGGGCGGCCAGCCAGTGGGCGAACCGCTGCGGCGTGGAAGGGCCGTAGGCGTTGAGATAGGCCCGCAGGACGTGCCCGAGCGCCTCACGTGGCTCTGCGGGCTCGAACGGATTCAGGCGGTGCGGATTGGTGTACGTCACCTTCCGCCCCCTGTTGGGCCCGAAGGCCAGGACACCGCGCAGGCCCGCCAGGTGCTGGGCCTGCCGCCAACGCGGCCACATGGTCTGGAACGCGGGCATGACCAAGTCGCCCGCCCACTCCCCCGCCCGCTCGACAACCGCGTCGCCCAACTCGTCGATGGTCAGGTCGGCCGCCTTGAGGCTGTCCGCAATTGCCTCGATGACGGCCTCGGTCTGGTCGTCTGTCATGCGCACGCCTTCCGGGAAGGCGTTCGACGCCATCGGCGGCGCCGACGACAAGGCCCCGACCCAGTACGGCATTTCGGCGGCGGGGAGGAAGTGCACCGTGCCACGCGGGCCATACGTCTTGACGATGCTGTGGTGCTGCCACAGCGCCTCGCGTACGTCCTGCCGGGTGGCCCCTTCGACGCGCAGTCCGATGCCGAGTTCGGCGGCGGACATCACCTGGGCGTGCGCACCGGCCATGGCGGTGACGGCCACCGGCACCAGCGTGGCGGGCGTGTCGCCGGCGAACGGCGTGCCAAGCCCTTGGGCGGCGAAGCGCGCGGCACAGACCTGCCCGCCGGTGAGACGCGGCGCTGCTTGCTCGTTCGTCATGATCACATCCGACCCCATATGCCGGCTCCGTGGCCAGCCTGCCGGCCGCTGGACGCGCGGCAGTGCGGCGGATCGGTCCTGGTCAGGCGGGATCCGCGAGGCGTCGTGTCATCCGAAACCCACCCAAATCAGCAGCGTCCGCGTACTGCTGTGCGGCGGTACCGAGGCGTAGCCTGGGACATGTGAGGAAGTCGGTCGTTCCTCGTTTCAGCTTGCGCGTGCTGCTGATGCTCCTGCTGGCTCTGTTGATGCTGCCGTTGACCGCCGGTACCGCCCGGGCCGCCGGGGTCAGCGAGATCGCGGCGCACTTGCGCGGAGACCCCGTCTACACGGAGCCGGCGGCGTCCGACGTCCTGCCGGCGTCGACGGCGGACGCGCTGCGCGCGACGATCCGCGACTCGGGAAAGCCGGTCTTCGTCGTGGCCGTCCCCGCGGATTCGCCGCTGGCGGCCTCGGGTTCGCGGTCGGCCGTGCTGTCGGCGCTGCGCGAGGAGGTCGGCCGACCTGGCGTGTACGCGGTCGCCGTCGGCCGCACCTTCGACGCCGCCGCGGACGCGTCCGTCATGTCGCCGTCGCGGCTCGCCACCCTCAAGAGCGACAGCATCGCGGCACACCAGGGCGACGGCCCCGGCCTCTTCACCGAGTTCGTGGACGGCGCGGTGGCCGACTCCGGCCCCGGGACGGCATCGTCGTCCGACGGCGGGTCGAGCGGCGGGGCCATGGGCTTCGTGGTGCTCGGAGTCCTGCTGGCCGTCGGGGTGTTGGGCGTCCTGCTGTACCGCCGCCGCGGCCGACGCCGCCGGGCGGACCGCGAGCGGGCGGCACTCGAACAGGTGCGCCCCACGGTCGACGAGGACATCACGGCGTACGGCGAAGCCCTCGACCGCACCGGCTTCGACCCGGGCGCGCCCGCATCGGACGACGCCATGCGGGAGGACTGGGCGACGGCACTCGACGCATACGACCGGGCCAAGTACGCGATGGCCCGCGCCCGCAAACCGGACGACGTACGCGACGTCAGCGAGGCCTTGGACGACGGCCGGTTCGCACTCGCCACGCTCGACGCGCGGCGTATCGGAGAGCCGCTGCCGGAGCGGCGTCCGCCGTGCTTCTTCGACCCGCGGCACGGCGTGTCGGTGCGCGACGTGGAGTGGGCGCCGGCCGGCGGAGCCACCCGTACCGTCCCGGTGTGCAGTGCGGATGCCGCACGGCTCGACGACGGTCTGCCGCCGTTGGGCCGCCAGGTGGAGACGCCGGAGGGCCGGCGCCCCTACTGGGAGGCGGGACCGGCGTACGCCCCCTGGGCGATGGGCTGGTACGGCGGCATGCTGCTCCCCGGCCTGCTGATCGGCACGACGCTCGGCACCGCGGCCGCGGCACCCGACCCGTACGGCGCGGGGTTCGGCGACGGCGGAGGCGGCGGGGACTTCGGTGGCGGATTCGGCGGTTGGGGTGACGGCGGAGGAGGAGGCTGGGGCGGCGATGGTGGGGGCGGCGGGTTCTGACCGCGTGATGCCCACTGCTCCGCTGCTTTCGCCGAGTCGGTGCCCTCGTCGAGCCGGTGTGATGTTTTGTCGGTGGGTGTCGACGAAAAGGCGGCGGAGGCCTGTTACTTATTGCTGTTGATGCGTACTGCGCCTGTCGACTTTACGCTTGCGCGCGCGTCACTCGCTGGGTCGGGAGCGAAACGCGGATGCCTGAGCGCGTGGGACCAGGCGCAGCTTGTCGTCCGGCCCGTCGTGCCGGGTCCACATCAGGATCCAGCCCATCGGCTCCGCGATGCGAGCCACTTCCTCGGCGGTGAGCAGGCGGCGGTCCATCGGGTCGAGCGTCACCACCGGGGGCGGTCCCGTCTTGCCCGGGTCCTTCTTCGCCCGCAACGTTGTGCTGCGCGCGAATGCGTTCGCCAGGGTCTGCGTGGCCCAGATCTCCCACTCTTCGCGGGTCCCGTCCAGTTCCAGGCGCATTTTGCGGCGGCTCAGCCACATCGAACCGGTCTCGACGTCGGCCGAACGTGTCCCTCCCGGGCCGGCAGCGGCGGCAACCAGGGCCACCAGCCACAGCACCCCGATCGCCGCCGAGTAGAGCGGCTGGAGGACGAACTGCGCGTACACGCTCGCCCGCGAGCGCTTTTGGAACGGCCCCAGGGGAGTTCCGGCCGGCGGCTCCCCGACCCAATACGGCTTCCTCGACTGCTGGCCCACGCCCCCATCCTGCCCTCACCCGCGCCACTCACGCGGCCCCGCCCCCAATACCGATCACCCCATCGCCAACTCGCCCCGGCCGCCGGGCAAACGGCGACGGCCAGACGGCGTGGCCCACGACGCGGGCACCGCGGCGGAGCACATGGGTCGGCACCCAGGGCAGGAGCGCCGTGGCATCATCGTGGCACCACGATCTGGCACCACCTGACACCAGATGACGTCATTGACTAACTACCTTTATCATCCCGCTAGTTCATCGATATCGGCCTCTCTCGACGCAGCCGTGACGCCATGAAAGCGCCAGAAAATTTGCAAGTGGCGCCATCGTGATGCCATGATGGCACCATGGACCTGACACCGTACGTCGACCACCTCCGCAACGATCTCGCGGTCGCCGCCGAGGCCGGCGGCGACGAGGCCCGCGCCCTCGCGGACCGCATCACCGCGCCGCTGGAGTCGGCGGCCCGGCTGATGCTGCTGAACGCGCTGTCCGCGGCGGCCGACGAGATCACCCGGGACCTCGCGCCGGGCTCGGTGGACGTGCGGCTGCGCGGTCTTGACCCGGACTTCGTCGTCAACCTGCCGTTCGACCTCGTGGTCGAGGAGCACGGGGGCCCGCACGAAACACCGAGTGCGGCAAAGCCCGTGCCGCCGTCCGAGGGCGACGAGGGCAATACCTCACGCATCAACCTGCGCCTTCCCGCGCATCTGAAGCAACGGGTCGAGGAGGTCGCCGGGCGCGAAGGCCTGTCGGTGAACGCGTGGCTCGTCCGCGTGGCCGCCGCGGCCGTCGAGCCCTCCGACGAACGCAGGCCGCCCCCGCGGCGCGTCGCGCGGGGCGGCGACCGCTTCACCGGCTGGGTGCACTGACCGCGGCCGGCCAGGCGGCCTGCCACGCAAGGCCGTTCCACGCGCACGCGGTGGATTCGGCGTGTTGTTCTTCCCGGGGTCCGACCCGAGGTATCCGGTCCGCCCGGTCGGCGGCGGCCGTCAAATCAGCGATCACATCACCGGCGAAAGCCACTTGGAGGGGACCGCTATGCCTACGTTCGACACTCCCAAGCCCATCTCGATCGACATGCACCTCGAGGCGGGAATGGTGCGCATCCACGCCGAGGACCGCACCGACACCGTCGTCGAGGTCCGACCGAGCAACGGCGCACGCGACAACGACGTGCGCGCCGCCGAGAACACGCAGGTCGACTACGCCGACGGCAAGTTGACCATCAGGACGCCGAAGCAGCGCTCGCCGTTCTCGCGCGCCAACTCGGTCGACATCACCGTCACCGTGCCGTCGGATTCCAGCGTCCACGGCAATGCCGCGCTCGCGCACTTCCACGGCGACGGGCGGCTCGGGGCGGTACGCCTCAAGGTCGCGATGGGCGACATCCACCTCGAACGCACCGGCGAACTGCACCTGACCACCGGCTCGGGCGAGATCTCGGTGGACAGCGCGGCGGGGCGTACCGACATCAACACCGCCTCCGGCAGCGTGGACGTCCGCGACATCACCGGCGACGCGGTGATCCGGAACTCCAACGGCGAGACCCGGGTCGGCGAGATCCTGGGCGAGCTGCGCGTGCGGGCGGCCAACGGACACATCGAGATCGCGCGCGCCGGCGAGAGCGTCCAGGCCAGGACCGCCAACGGCGACGTCCGGATCAAGGAGGTCGTCCGCGGCAGGGTGGCCCTGGAGACCGCGCACGGCGAGATCGAGATCGGCGTACGCGAGGGCAGCTCCGCGTGGATCGACGCCAACACCAGCTTCGGCAACGTCCGTAGTTCGCTGACCGCTTCGGACACCGCCCCCGGCAAGTCGAGCGACAAGGTGGAGGTCCGCGCCCGCACCCAGTTCGGCGACATCGTCATCCACCGCTCCTGACCCCCGGTACGGGGGCCACCGCCCCCGAGGCTCCACTCGTCCACTCGTCCACTCGCCCCTCGCCGCGATCCGCCCGTCTCCCCAGGCGAACCGCACTCGGCTCCAAGGAGACAGCATGGCCCCGCAAGTCGCGTCCGCCTTCGCCGAGCAAGCGCGGATCGGTGTCATCTGGGGAGGCATCTTCGGCCCGCGCCGGTTCTCGGCCCGGCTGTCGGCGGTCGCCGCGCAGGTGCTGCCGAAGCACACCTCGGACCCGGGTACGTGCCCGGCCGCCAAGATCGCGTCAGGAACGCCCGGCTAGCGGTCAAGACCGCGCCAGGACCCCCTTGTGCGGGGGAAAACTCCTGGTCAGACGCCTACCGTCGAAGTCGTCAGGCCCACCGGCGGACCCCGGTCCGCGGGCCCGCCAACCCGACGGAGGCAACCGTGTTCCGCACCGCCAACCCCGACCCCCGCAACGAGGGCCCCGACGATCGTCGGCGGGACCGGACCGTGTTCGCCCCCGGCCGCCCCGGGCCCGCGCCCGCCTGGCAGCCGATGTGCGCACGACGCGCCGCCTGCGCAATCACCGCGGACAACGGTGTCGAGCCCAAGGCCGGGTACGACGCCTCGGCCGCGCCGTCCTCCACTGCTCGGTCCGACGCATCGTCCGCCGCAAGGTCGGTGACCCGATCGGCCCCCCCGTCGAACCCGCAATCCGCCGCCGAGGCCCTCCCGCCGCGCGTGCCGCTGATGCCGCATGTGCGGACCGCAGGAGCGCGTTACCTCCTGGTCCCGGTGCACACGACAAGCCACGGCACTGATGTGGTGCGCTTCTTCCAGGATCCCGTGGGGCACCGGGTGGCCGTGGCGTTCACCTCGGTGGCCCTGCTGCGCAACGTCTGCGGTGCCGACCAGCGTTGGACGGAGATGGCGGAGGAATGCCTGCGCGAGACCATCGCCGGCCACGGCGTCGGAACCATCGTCCGCGACCCGCGCCTGGGCGCGGCCCCGGTGAAGAGCGCGGCCCCCGGCACACCTCGGCCGCCCGCCGCCTGATCCGCGGCCGGGTTCCACCCGGCAAACCCGGCGCTCCGCACGAGCACGGCGCACACCGGGGCACGGGAACACGAGGTACGAGATGACAAGGCTCACCACGCCCGGAACGCGTCTGCCGCGGCCTCGCTGCCCGGCGGACCCCGCAAGGGCAGGCGACAGGCGGCGGGGCCGCGGGCAGCCGGACGACAGGCGGATGGGAACTCCGCCACCCGCAGGCGTACAGGTCAGGAACTCTTCTCCAGGAAGCCCAGCATGTCGTCGGCGTGCTCCTCCTCGACCGACAAGATGTCCTCGAAGACGCGGCGCGTGGTCGGGTCGGCGTCGCCGAGCCACCCGATGATCTCGGTGTACGACTGGATCGCGATGCGTTCCGCGATCAGGTTCTCCCGGATCATCTCGGTCAGGTCCGTGGACGTCTCGTACTGCGAGTGGGACCGCTGGGCCACCGTCGCGGGGTTGAAGTCGGGTAGGCCGCCGAGCTGGGTGATCCGTGCGGCGAGCTTGTCGGCGTGCTCCTGCTCCTCGTTCGAGTGCACCAGGAACTCCTCGGCGACCGTCTCGCCGTGCACGCCCTTCGCCGCGAAGTGGTGCTGCCGGTAGCGGAGCACGCAGACGATCTCGGTCGCCAGCGCGGTGTTGAGCACGTCGATGACCCGCTCCAGGTCCGCACCGTAGGCGGCCGTCACCGGCCCCTTGCCGATCTCCTGCCGGGCCTTCTCCCGCAGTGTCCGCACATCGCTCAGGAACTCAGCCATTTGCTTCAGCGCCCTCTTTGCTCGGTGGTCAGCGTCCGGCGCCCGGCCGGGTGCACCGCACCCGCCGCACGCGATCTCGCGACTACCCGTTGGACCGTGAAGCAATCACGCCCGCACCTGCACCCCCGTCCGTGTCACGTGTCGGCTCGCGCGCGGTCACATCCCCGACAGCGGTCGCCAGATCGCGCGGGAGACCCGCTGCGGGTCGCCGGCCACGCGCGGGGGCAGGTCCCACATCCGCGTTTTTCCGCCGGCCCGGGCGAGCTTCGTCCCGTCGTACATCGGTACCGCCGATCGGCCGAACCGCCAAGCGCCGCCGTAGATCCACACCATCACCGGCATGCCGGCGGCACCGAGGTCGGGCGTCCAGACGTTGGTCGTCAGGCAGTCGAGTCCGTCCTCGGGTTCCCATGGGGAGGCCTCCCCCGGCACCATTGCGGTCTGCGGCAGCGCCGCGCCGAAGACGTACGCGGGCCGGATCCCCGACCACGGTTCGCGCGGCGCCGGAGCGACGGCCAACTCGCAATGTGGCGGCGGGTCCTGACGAATCCGGCCGCCGAATTGACGCACTCCCGCGAGTGCGCCGGGCCACCGGCGCCGCCCCGTCCGTGCCGGCCGCCACGGCCTCCCGCGTACCTGCGTGGCTTGCCCGACTTGCGCGCCTTGCGCGGACCGACATGGACGCACCGAACGCGGCCTCCGGTGCCAGTGCGTCCGCGTGCCGTCAATCACATTTCGGAAGGGCAACGCGGCCCGGAGATCGCGGCGTCGAGCAGGACGGGAACGCGGTACGACAAAGGGGTAATTCATGGCAGCGGTGAACGCACGCGGAGCACGGCGCCTGCGGCGCGGGTGGGTCGGCGCGGTGGTGGTGGTCGGGCTCGCCCTGACCGGGTGTTCGGGCGGCGGATCGGACTCCGGTGACGGTTCCGGGGGCAAGCCCGCGGGCAAGGCCGCGCCGCAGGATCCCGGCAGCGCGGCCCCGGCCGCCGCTCCCGCCGCGGTCCTCACCATCACCCCCGGGGACGGCGGAGTCCTCGCCCCCGGCGAACCGGTCACGGTGAAGGTCGAGGGCGGCAAGATCGGCGCCGTGACGGTGACCGGCGAGGACGGCAGCGAGATCGCCGGGGACACCGCCGACGACCTCGCCTCGTGGCGTTCGACCGGCGCGCTGCACACCGCCACCCGCTATACCGTGAAGGCCTCCGCGACGAACACGGCCGGGCAGCAGGCGCAGGCCACGGCAGCGTTCCGGACCGAGCAGGCGGACAAGAAGGTCCGCTACCAGGTGAACGTCGCCGATGGCCGGCAGATCGGCGTGGGCCTGCCCATCTCCGTCGTCTTCGACTCGCCGGTCAAGAACCGCGAGGCGGTGGAGAAGGCGCTCTCCGTCGTCGCCGACACCCCGGTCACCGGCGCCTGGAGGTGGGTCAAGGACCGCAACCTCAACGACGGCCAGCGCATCGACTTCCGCCCCAAGGACTACTGGAAGCCCGGTACGAAGATCACCTTCAAGGCCGACCTGGACGGCGTCGACATCGGGGACGGCCGCTTCACCATCCGGGACTCCGAGGCCAAGGTGACCGTCGCCCGCTCGCTGGTGGCGACCGTCGACGTCAAGACGCACCAGATGACCGTGGTCGAGGACGGCAAGCCCGACACGGTCATCCCGATCACCGCGGGCGCGCCGGGGATGGACACCTGGAACGGCACGATGGTCGTGATGGACCGCAACTCCAGCGTCCTCATGGACGGGCAGACGGTCGGCTACGGCGGCCAGTACCGGGACTACTACAACTGGGCGCTGCACACGACGGCGTCGGGCACGTATGTCCACGAGAACGCCAGCGCCAACGTCAACGCGGGCAAGAAGAACGTCACGCATGGCTGCGTCGGCCTCGCGAACGACGGCACGGCCAAGAAGTTCTACGACCGCGTCATCGTGGGCGACGTCATCAAGGTGGTCAACTCGGCCTCGGAGACCGTCGACGTCGGCAACGGCTACGGCGACTGGAACCTGTCCTGGGAGCAGTGGACTTCGGGCGACGCCGCGGTCGCGGCGGCGGCCGGCTGACGAAGGGCCGCACCCGGTACCCGGGCCCGCCGCACATCCCCCGCAGGTCCGGTCGCCGCCGCCCCCCGGCGGCGACCGGACCGCCTGCGGTCAGAGCCCTGAACTCCGTTGCCAGATAAGGCGTGACGGTGCGAGTGGATCGGCCACCACGGACGGCTCGCGGTCCCAGATGCGCACACCCGGGTCGGCCGCGGCGTGCCCTTCCGCCAGCCACGTCGAAGGCATTGGGAACAGCGAGTCGGAGTTCATGGCCGTGTAGAGCCGCCCGTCCGAACTTCCCGGGTAGCCCGTCCGGTAGGCGTCAGGGGCGTCCGCCCCCAGGCCGAGGACCCGAGCCGTGTACGCGAGGCCGATGTCGCGCCGCGCCGGTCGAGGGGCCGACTTGTCGCGGCGGGGGCGACTGCGCGCCATCGTGAGCATGAACGGCGCGACATGGCCTCGGGTGTCGTCCACGCGTCCGGGTCCGACGCCATCGCGGCCAGCGGTACGTCCTGGACGGCGAGCAGGCGTTCCGGTGCGGCGTCCGCGAGCGCGCCCGGGTCGGCGCCGGCCGCGGCGCAGATGGGCCGCGAGACGCGTTCCGCCCCCTCCTCGGGCGGGTAGCGTCCGGCCGGGCTCTGCACGATCGCGCGGCGGAACGGGCCGCGCGCCGGGGGCGGTCAGCAGCGCCGCGATGGACGCGCCGCCGCCGGACTCGCCGAACACCGTGACGTTGTCCGGGTGTCCCCGCCGAAGCCCGCGATGTTGTCGTGCACCCAGGCCAGGGCGGCCGCCCGGTCCAGAAAGCCCCCGATTGGGGGGTGCGCCGGGCGCCAGGCCGAACCCCTCGAAGCCCACCTGTAGTTGAAGGTCACGACGACGACGCTGTCACCTGCCGGCACGGCGCCGTCGTGGGCGGGGTCGGCGGCATGCCCGCGCTTCCACCCGCCGCCGTGGATCCAGACCAGGCGGCGCGGCGAACGGAGTTCCCTTGAATACGGTGAGGCCGTCGAGCACGACGCCTTCGACCGCGCCTGCGGTGGTCTTCACGACAGACCCCATGATGGGCGTCCTTTCGGGGGATCGGGCCCATCCGTATCCCACGCGCGACAACGCGGCAAAGGGGTCGAACGAGGGTCGTCCGGATTATCGGGTCGACGCGCGGTGGATTCATTTCCTGCATTCACCGGGTGAATTCCCGATTGCCGCCCGTGCTCGGAGGCAGCACCCCGGTGACCCGTCCTTGACACGTTCCGACAACGCTGACGAGCATGAGCGCCATGACCCTCGAGGCGGATCGCAGCAGGTGCTGCGCGCCTGGAACCTGCGTCGGCTGCTGGAGTGCCTGGAGCACGGCCCCACATCGCAGGTCGAGCTGGCCGCGACGTCGGGGCTGTCCGAAGCAACCGTCTCCAATCGGGTCCGCGTGCTGCTCGAGGACCGGCTAGCGGTCCAGGAGGCGGGCCTGCGGAACGGGCGGCGCGCCAAGCTGCTCCGGCTGCCCGATCCGCACCGTGCCTGGCAGGTGGGGATCGACATCGGCCGCACGCGCATCAGGGTGGTGGCGTCGCCCGGACCGGCGGATCCCGAGGGTGCGCCGGACGGCCGGGGGCCGACGTACGAGGCGGCGATCCCGGTGCCGTGCCCCTACTCACACGCCATTGACACGGTCGCGCGCCTGGTCGACCGGTGCGCGGCGGACGGCCGGACCCGGGCAGACCTGTCCGGCGCCGTCATCGCCGTACCTGGCCTGGTACGGGTGAGCCGGGCGCGCAGGGCCTGTTGGGCGAGGGCTACCACCAGCACATGGGCTGGGGCAGCGTGCCCTTGGCCCGCGACCTCGGTGCCGCGCTGGGGACCGAGGTCGCGGTGGAGAACGACTGCAACCTCGCGGCGCTGGCGGAGATGCACGCGGGGGCGGCGCGGCCGTACCGCGACTTCATGTTCGTGCTGGGCGAGGCCTACACCGCCGGCGGCCTGGTGCTGGGTGGGGAGATCTACCGGGGCGGCGGGGGTGTCGCGGGCGAGTTCGGGCACTGCGTGGTCGAGCCGGGCGGGCGGCCCTGCTGGTGCGGCCGGCGCGGGTGCCTGGAGACGGTGGCGGGCGAGGCGGCGCTCCTCACCGAGGTCACTGGGCTCACCGGCGGCTCCGGGATCGCCGGCGTCACCGGGGTCACCGGGCTGTCGCCGCGCGCGGGGTTCGGGACGCCGGCTGCCGGTGCGGAGGCCGGGGAGCCGGGTCCGCAGGGCGCGCGGGTCGACCCGGCGCGCCGCGGGACCTGGCGGAGATCGTGGCGCGGGCGCTGGCCGGCGATCCGCCGTGCCAGGCGGCCGTCACCAAGGCGGGCATCGCGATCGGCTCGCTGGTGGGCGCGGTGGCCACGCCGCTGGACCTGGACTGCGTGGTCGTCGGCGGCACTCTCGCCCGCGCCGGAACCCTTCTGCCGGAAGCCGTCCGGGCGCATCTCACGCTGTACGTCGGGCGCCTGCACCCGGCCACCGTCGCGGTCCTCGCCGCCGAGCTGGGCGACGACGCCCCGTTGCGCGGCGCGCTCCTCCAGGCACGGCACACGAGCCTCGCCCGGTCCGGCGGACCGAGCCGGTCCTGAACTCCCGCGGGCGGGCGGCCTCGTGGCTGGGACGCCGTCCGAGATGCCGTCTGCGGCACCGTCCGTGATGCCTGCTGCGACGCGGCACGAGGGCAGTTCGGGAGATGTACGGGAGAGGCGTACGAGAGGCACGGGATAGGCACACCCTGCGCATTGACTGCCGGTCTGAGCGAAAAATACCTTCGCGTCATGACAACGGTGGGGGACATTCTGGTGATCGGTGCCGGTCCCGGCGGCGTCGCGGCCGGTGCCCGGCTACGCCGGGCGGGGTACGACTTCCTGATTCTGGACCGGGGTTCCGAGGTCGGCGGGACCTGGCGCGACAACAACTATCCAGGCTGTGCCTGTGACATCGCGTCCTCGCTGTACTGCTTCTCCTTCGCGCCGAATCCCGACTGGAAACGGGCCTACGGCGAACAACCGGAGATCCGCGACTACTTGCAGCGCACCGCACGCGATTTCGACGTAATGCGCTCGATCCGCTTCAACGAAGAAGTGAAGTCGGCCCGGTGGGACGGGCAGGCCTGGGAGGTCAAGTCAACCGGCGGCACCTACTCCGCCCGCGTGCTGATCACCGCGACCGGGCCGTGGAGCGCGCCGCTGGTCCCGGAGTTGCCGGGTCTCGACCAATTCCCCGGCGAGATCTTCCACTCCGCGCGCTGGAATCACGATTACGACCTCAAGGGGAAACGGGTCGCGGTCATAGGGACGGGCGCGTCGTCCGTACAGTTTCTGCCGATGGTGCAGCAACAGGTGGACAATCTCTATCTGTTCCAGCGCACCGCGCCGTGGATACTGCCGAAGTCGGACTACCGGCTGTCGAAGCTCGAGAAGGGCCTGTACCGCAAATTCCCCCGGTCGCAGAAGGCGATGCGGACGGTGCAGTACGGCATCCTGGAGTCGCTGAGCTACTTTTTCCGCCACCCGCGGGCGATGCCGGCGCTGCAGAAGGCGGCCCTGTGGAACATCCGCCGCGGGGTCAAGGACGAGGCGCTGCGCGAGATCCTCACACCGGATTTCGTCATGGGCTGTCGGCGCGTGCTGCTGTCCAACACGTACTATCCGGCGGTCGCCGCGGACAATGTCGAGGTCATCCCGCACGAGTTGGTGCGCGTCGAAGGCGACCGCGTGATCGGGGCGGACGGCACCTCGCGCGCGGTGGACGCGATCCTCTTCGGCACCGGATTCCACTACAGCGACCCGCAGATCGCCGCGAAGGT
This sequence comes from Streptodolium elevatio, assembly GCF_053592165.1. NCBI lineage: Bacteria > Bacillati > Actinomycetota > Actinomycetes > Kitasatosporales > Streptomycetaceae > Streptodolium > Streptodolium elevatio. The sequence continues at coordinate 189,134 of NZ_JBSFVE010000011.1, read as the reverse complement.
CAGCGACGAGAAGGGCCGTACGCTCGAAGACCTGTGGAAGGGAAGCCCCGAGGCCTACCTCGGCACGTCCGTGCACGGCTATCCGAACCTGTTCATGCTGCTGGGCCCGAACATGGGCTCCGGCACCGGTTCGGCGATAGCCGCGATCGAGGCCCAGGTCCGGTATGTGCTCAGTGCGCTGGACACCATGCGGGACAGGGGCTGGCACAGCGTGGACGTACGCGCCGGGGTGCAGGACGAGTACAACGCCGAGGTCCAGAAGGCGCTGAGCTCGACCGTCTACAACCCGGTGGGCTGTACGGGCAACTACATCGACCGCAACGGCCGCAACAGCACGATCTGGCCATGGTCGTTCGTCCGACTGAACCGGCGCATCAAGGAGTTCGTCCCGGACGAGTACCACGCGGTCGCCGGCAAGGAGTCCGCGATGTCCTGACCGCAGCTCGGCACGGACAAGCCCCGCGCGCCCGGCGCGCGGGGCTTCGCGTGTGCTCAGGCGTCGGCGGACGTGAGGGGCCCGCGGGACGCGTCGGACCGGTACCGGGCCTCGACGGGGCCGTCCAGTGTCTCGTGCCGGGGCCGCAGTGCACCGGTGACGAACAGTTCGCGCATGTACGTGCGCCGCTTCTTGCCGCTCGTGCTGTGCTTGATGGTGCCCGGTTCGACGAAGCAGATGTTCGCGACCGCGACTCCCGCGTACTTGCTCAGGTCGGCGATCGCGATCCCCGCCAGGTCGGCCGGAGACAGGTCGGGCGCCGCGGCGCCGCGGTCGTCGCCGCCGGACTCCCCCTGAGATCCCGTGAGTTCGGGTCGTTCGGCCGGGGCGGGGCGCTCGGGGCGTGGACCGAGTTCGTGGAGCATGACGACGTGCTCGCCGTCCGCGCACTCGACGCCGAAGGCGACGGTGTTGCCGGCCGCGAACGCCGGGTGCAGCGTGCCGAACCGCGCCTCGAGGTCCTGCGGGTAGATGTTGCGGCCCCGGACGATGATCAGCTCCTTGAGTCGCCCGGTGATGTAGAGCTGTCCGGCGGAACGGACCGCCAGGTCGCCGGTGCACAGGAACGGGCCCTCGCCGCCGGCGGTTTGCCCGCCGAAGACCGCGGCCGTCTCCTCGTCCAGCCCCCAGTAGCCCATCGCCACGCCCGGACCGCGCAGCCAGACCTCGCCCACGCGCCCGTCCGGCAGCTCGCGGCGGGTGCCGGGGTCGACGATGCGCGCGTCGTAGCCGAAGGGGTCGGGGCCGCTGGAGACCAGCGCACGGTACGCCGACTCGTCCAGCGGGCCGCCGTCCGGTCCGGTCTTGCCGGTGGCCACCGGCACGAACTCCCCCTGTTCCAGGGCCTCCGCGTGTACGTCGGTCACCACCGGGTCCTGTCCCGGCGAACTTCCGGTGATGAACAGCCCCACCTCGGCCATGCCGTAGCACGGACACATGGTCTCGGCCCGGAACCCGGCCGGTGCGAACCGCTCGCGGAAGGCGGCGATCGTGCCGGCGTGCACGGGTTCGGCGCCGTTCGCCGCCACCAGCCAGTTCCGCAGGTCGAGTCCGGCGGCACGCTCCGGGGACACCCGCCGCACGCACAGGTCGAACGCGAAGTTGGGGGCGGGGCTGAGGCCGGAGTGGTATCGGCTGATCAACTCCAGCCAGCGGGAAGGGTCCCGAAGGAATGCGGTCGGCGTCATCTTGACCGCCTGCCCTCCTTGGCGAAGCGCGCTCAGCAACCCGCCGATCAGGCCCATGTCGTGGTAGAGCGGGAGCCAGCTGACCGTGTTCATGCGCGGCGGCAGGTGGAACGATCGCTCGATGAGGTCGATCGTGAAGACCAGGTTCTCGTGCGAGAGCATCACTCCCTTGGGCTCGGTGGTCGAGCCCGAGGTGAACTGAAGCATGGCGAGGTCCTGTCGACGCACCGGCCGGGGCCGCCAGTCGGCCGCGCCGCCGAGTGCCGCGGCGTCGGTCGCGACGCAGCGCAGTTTGCCGCCTTGGGCCAAGTCGGCCACGAGCGGGAGGTGTTCGGCGTCGATGAGGACGACCGATGCGCCGGACGCATCCAGGATCCGCTGGAGACGGCGGAGTTGGCTGCCACTGCTGTTGAGCGGCAGCGGCGCGGGCACCGCGGCGACGCCGGCGTACAGGCAGCCGAAGAAGGCCGTGGCGAAGGCGGTCCCGGTCGGGTAGAGCAGCACGGCGCGGTCGCCGGGTGCGCAGTTGTCGGCCAGCCACGCGGCGATGCCGCGTGCCCCGGCGTCGAGTTCGCCGTACGTCAGGGTCGCGTCCGGGTGCGCCGGGTCGTCCGGCACACAGGTGACCGCGTGGCGCGACGGCACTTTCGCGGACAGGTTCCGGACGTCGCGGACTATGGTGTCGAACTCGTCGGCGCCGGGGCCGTGTGCGGGCCACCCGGGATGCGGGCCGCTGTCCCAGGCCCCTCCCGGGTCGGTGACGTCGACGGGCACGACGTGGTGCTCACGCATGGTTCCTCCTCGGATCCGCACGGTTCTGGTGGTCCGGCCCGGTGACGCGGTCCGGCCCGCGAACTCGCGGGCGGAAACGTGTCGTTCACCCGCCTCGGGCGGCGCCCGCACAGGGCCGGGGAGCGTCGGCGCCGCACTTGCTCCGGCAGGACTCGGGCACGGAGCACAGGCATCGGGACGGGGCATCGGGGACCGGACGTCAAGGACGAGGCATCCGGGGGAGGTAGCGGGGGAGCAGACGGCGGAGTCCGTGGACCGGGGCCGTCTTCACCCGGTCCGCGGTGGTCGAACCGCGGGATCCCCGGCGGACGCCGCCGCTGTACTGCACGGGCGGCATCGCCGGGGCGGCGGGGGTCAGCTGTGCTCAGGCATGTGTTCCCTTCAGGTCGGCGTGGTCGCCGGGCGCCGCGGGTGTGGTCTCCGCGGGTACGGCCGGCTGCGGCCGCCGGGGCATCCAGACCATGGCGATGACCGCGCTGACGAGGGCGACTCCGGCACCGACCCACATGGCCGCGGACAGGGCGTCCAGGAACGCGGCGTGCGCGGGCCCGGCGAGTTCCGGCGCCGCGCGCAGCGTGCCGCTGAGCGACGACGCCGACTCGTCGGACAACCCGTCCCCGGCGGAGCCGAGTTCGCTGCGGTACACACTGCCGAGCACCGACCCGAGGACGGCGATGCCGAGTGCGCTGCCGGTCTGCCGCATCGTGTTCGCGATGGCGGACCCCGCCCCGGCCCGCGCGCGCGGCACCTCGGAGAGCGCCACCGCGATGACCGGGGAGAGCGTGAGCCCGAAGCCCATGCCGGTCACCGTCTGCGCGATCTCGAACGCCCACAGCGGGGTGTCCCGGTCGACCGTCGCGTAGTACGCCAGCGCCGCGGCCATGAGCAGCGCGCCGGTGGCGACCACCGCCGCATGGCCGAACTTGGCCGTCAGGGCGTCGCTGCGCGCTCCGCTGACGAGCGCGCCGATCGCCACCGGCAGCATGAGCAGACCCGACTCCAGGGGCGTGTAGCCGCGCGACACCTGGAGGTAGAAGACCATCACGAAGCCCCCGCCCAGCACGGCGAAGGCGGAGGAGAACAGGACCGTCGACCCGGCCGCGAACGAGCGCTTGCGGAACAGGGACAGGTCCAGCGAGGGGTTGTCGATGCGGCGCTCCACGGCGAGCAGCACCACCAGGATGACGACGCCCGCGGCGATGGGCACGAGCACGACCGGGCGCAGCCAGCCGTCCGGTTCGCCGCCGGAGATGATGCCGTAGACCAGCGCGCCCACCCCGGCGATGGACAGCGCGACACCGGCCAGGTCCAGGCGGCCCGGCGACGGGTCCCGGGTCTCCGGCACGTACATCACGATGAGCACGACGGCGGCCAGCGCGAGCGGCACGTTGACCAGCAGTACCGATCCCCACCAGAACCCGCCGAGCAGCGCGCCGCCGACCACCGGGCCGGACGCGATGGCCAGGCCCGCGGACAGCGACCACAGCGCGACGGCCTTGGCCCGCTCGGCCTCCGGGAACACGTTGGTCACCACGGCCAGCGTGCAGCCGGGGACGACGGCCGCGCCGATGCCCATCGCGCCGCGCCAGACGATCAGTTGCGTCGGGTCTCCCGACCACGTCCCGATCGCGGACGCGACGGTGAAGAACAACAGGCCCGCGACCAGCACCCGGCGGCGTCCGTAGCGGTCGCCCAGGACGCCGGCGGTGAAGAGCAGGGAGGCGTACACGAGGGTGTACGAGTCCATCGACCACTGCAACTCGGCGTTGGACGCCGAGAGTTCCTTCTGCACCTCGGCCAGCGCCGCCGTCATGATGTTGTTGTCCATCACCGTGATGAACATGCAGAGCATCATCACGAGCAGGATCAACTTGCGGCGCGGGTGCCCGGTGTCCTGCGGCGTCGCCTCGGCCGTCACCGGCGTACCTCCTTGACGTCCGCCGGACGGGCGGCGGTGCCCCGTGCCGCGGCGTGCGGCTCCCGCGGTGTCCTTCGCAACGCTTCGGTGCTGTGCCGTGGCACTTCGGCGCCCCCTCCGTCGGTCCAGCCGATTGGTCGCGCCGGGGATCGAGAGCGCCGGAACTGCCCTCTGAGCGTGCGTGACGGACCCGGGGCATTTGCCGGGCGCCTCGGGCCCCTGGACGTCTCCACGCACCCGACGCTGTGCTACCCCCGTGCCGAACGGCCAGTCCTCGCAAAGGAATCCGGGCCGTCCGGGCCGTGTGCTGAAGGCTACCGCCGGGTAGGACGGTCGGCAACGACCCCGCCCCGGCCAAAATTCGGCGTCGTCACGTGTCGATCCGGCCCCCGCTCCGCGCAGGTGGCGCCCGGCGCGGAAGATCGGGAACGGCGTTCCGATCTTGGCCTGTTCACGACGCCGGCACCCGCGCCCTCCGGCGTTCGCGGCCACGCGAGCGGCACCCGCGGGCCGCCACCGGTCGCCGGCACGCCGTCCGGCCATGCCGCCGCAACGATTCTTCCGACGCACCGGCCGACTCGCGGCAAGCTCCCCGAGCCATCCGGAGAAAAGCCCTCCGAAAGCCCGCGGGCGCGCCGGATATCCGGCGGCAAGTCCGACAACAGTTCCCGGGGCATGTGGGTCACGAAGAGCCCGGCCCCCATCCCGACCGAGACCCCGGCCTCGGGACGCATCCCGAAGTTCCGCCTCCCGCCGGAGTATTCCGCACCGCGCTCGCTTCCACACGCCGGCTCCCCGAAATCCATTCCTTGACCTCTTGAATTCAATGAATTCAATTCCCGAAAAGCCGCCCATTCGTTATCGCGAATCATTGACGGACGCAGTTCTTCCTCTATACGTTGCGGCGAGTCCCGCTCGTTGAGGAAGGTGGGCATGGCAATCCTCCGCCTGGTCCTGCGACGACTCGTCTCCTCGGTCCCACTCCTGTTCACCGTCTCCACACTCACCTTCGCCCTCGTGTCCCTCGTCTCCAGGGTCCCCGGCGATCCCGCCCGGACGATCGTGGGACAGCACGCGACCGAGCAGCAGTACGCCGAGGTCCGCGACCAACTCGGCCTCGACCATCCCCTGCCGGCCCAGTACTGGAACTGGCTCGAGCGCGTCACCGGACCGCATCCGCCGCAGTCGCTCGCCGACGCAGTGAGCGGCGCGTGGGCGTCCTTCGCCCGGACCTGCGAACCGGGCCCCGGCCGACCGGTGTTCGCCGCGGACCGCGCGGGGGACGCGGGAGCCCCGCAGATCATGACCTTCGACGCGCGGTCGCACGTGGCAGCCGGTCCGCTCGCGGACGTTCGGCAGCTGACGGCCAAGGACACAGCCCCGCATCCGCCCACCGAGGAGGGACGCCCCACATGACCGATTCCCCGCCCCTGCCGGCCGGTGGCTGCTGCCGTTCTGGCCGGTGCTCGACGGCGTCACTCTCGACCGCGACCCGCTCGCCGCGGCGGCGGCCGGAGCCGCGCGGGACGTCGACGGGCTCCTCGGCTGGACGCGCGACGAGGCCACGTTCGCCTTCGCGTTCGACCCGCATGTCGACGCCGCCACGACGGCCGGGGGTTACCGACGGGTTCTTCCGTACCCCGGGCCTGGCCCTGGCCGAAGCCCGTGCGAAGGACGATGTGCCGCTCAGGCTCTACCAGTTCGACTGGGCGACCCCGAGCGCGGAGGGCCGGTTCGGCGCAACCCACTGCCTGGACCTGCCGTTCACGTTCCACAACGCCGAACGCTGGTCGCACGCCCCGTTCCCGGCCGGCGCGGACCCCGAGGAGGTCGAGGCACTCGGCACCGCGATGCACCGGGCCTGGATCGCGTTCGTGCGTACCGGCAACCCGGACCATCCGGGGATCCCGCACTGGCGGCCGTACGACGAGGACACGTGTGCTGTGCTGCGCTTCGACACGGCCATCACATCGAGCGCACCGTTCTCCCTCGAGGAGCAGTCGACGGACGGCGAGGACCGACTGCGTTGAGGGGGTGGCCGCGCACGAGCGCACTACCGTGCGGCGGTTCGCCGACGGTCGGCGCGCGGCCTCCGGGCCGGCGCCGCTCAGTCCTCGACCGGCAGGCCCGTCACCAGGTGCACATGGTCGAGGCTCGACGGGGCCAGGTGCTTGTGCAGGGCCTGGAAGACCCGGCGGGCATCGACGGCGTTCCAGTCGTCGGGCAGGAGTTCGGTGGGCAGGCCCGGGTCGAGGTAGGGCAGTCGGCGCCATTCGGTGAGCATGGGGACGTACACGCGGAAGGCGGGGTCCGGGCCGACCGGCGGGCCGGTGGCCAGGGCTTCGGCGAGGGGGCCGTACGTGGCGGTGAACTCGGCGTACTGGTCCTCTATGGCCTTGAAGTCCCACCATTCGCTGACCGCGGTGTGCAGGTCGGAGAACGCGGCGTAGTCGCCGGCGAAGAGGTGGACGTAGTCGCTGAGCCCGACGCGCGTGAGGGTGGAGCGCGCGTCGTCCAGGAGGCGCCCGGGGGCGACCCAGACGCCCGGGGACGCCTTGCCGAAGCCGAGCCAGGTCAGCCGCGAGCGCAGTTGGTGGCGGTGGGCCCGCTCGCTCTCCGGGACGGAGAAGACCGCCACCACCCAGCCGTCCGCGAGGGCGGCGGGCTCCAGGTTGCCGAAGATGCGGCGGTCGCCTTCGTCGAAGACGGGGCCCATGGCGTCGCCGAGGCGGTAGCCGGTGCCCGTGCGGCGCTCCTGGACGAGCGTGCCGCGCTTCTTGAGGCGCGAGATCGCGGACCGGACGGCCGGCGCGTCGACGTCGAGTTCGGCCATCAGCGTGATCAGGTCGGCGATCGAGATCCAGCCGCCGCAACGTCGGACGAACGCACCGTAGATGGTGTTGATGAGGGAACCGGGTCGCGTCGCGCTCTCGCCCATGACCGCCTTCCTGGATTGTGCCGCGGTGATCCTACCCAGGGCCGGTCCCGAGGGTGGTTCCGGGCCGTGATCTCGGCGCCGGGTGCCTGACGGAGGGTGCTGAACGACGGGTGCTCACTGACGTATGCTCAGCTACCGGCTCGGCCCGTGCCCGCCGACACCGCCCCGCTCACCTCGGCGGCGAACCGGCGGTCGGAGATGGCGACGACGGGCCGGCTGATGCCGCACAGCGTCGTCAGTTCGTGGGCGCGCAGCAGCGGCATGGTGGTCACGACCACGCCGCCCGCCCGCAGTACGCCGAACCAACAGGCGACCAGCCAGGGGTTGTTGGGTCCGCGCAGCAGGACGCGGTTGCCGGTCACGAGGCCGAGGTCCTCGGTGAGGACCTGGGCGACCTGGCGTGCGCGGTGCAGGAGGCCGCCGTACGTCCAGGTCTCGTGCGCGGTGACCAGGCAGCGGCGGTCCGGTCCGAATTCCGCGATGCGGTCGTCGAGCAGGGACGTCGCGCAGTTGAGCCGGTCGGGGTAGTGCAACTCGGGCAGTTCGAAAAGCAGTTCGGGCCACTGTTCGGTGGGCGGTAGTCGATCGCGACAGAAAGTGTCCGCGTGTGCGGATGGGGACAGCTCCATGCATGCCACCTCGTCCTGGTGTCAGCGGGTCCACCGTCAAGTTATCCCTCAATCCTGACGACAATCAACGGTACGCGATATTTGTTCGGTGCCAACCTGCGAAAATCACCCGGTCGGCCCCGTACGACGCACAGCGCTGGAGCGTGAGATGGACGTGATCGTCGGCACCGCGTACGGCAAACTCCGTGGGACCGCCTCGGACGGCGTCACCCGTTTCCTCGGAGTCCCCTACGCGGCACCGCCGTTCGGCGCGAACCGCTTCCGGCCGCCGCGACCGCCGGCCCCCTGGGACGGCGTCCGCGACGCGGACGCCGTCGGCCCCACCGCCCCCAAGGCCCCCTACCCGGCACCCCTGCACGACCTGCTCCAGGAGATCGCCGTCGACGGCGAGGACTGCCTCAACCTGAACGTCTGGGCACCCACGGGAACGGTGGCCGCTCCGGTCATGGTGTGGATCCACGGCGGCGCGTTCCGCAACGGTTCCGGGTCCGCGCCCGTATACGACGGATCGGCTTTCGCGCGCGACGGCGTCGTGTTCGTGACGTTCAACTACCGCCTCGGCGTCGAGGGCTTCGCCGAACTCCCCGGCGCGCCGCGCAACCGCGGCCTGCTCGACCAGATCGCGGCACTGACCTGGGTGCGCGACAACATCGCGGCGTTCGGCGGCGACCCGTCCCGCGTCACCGCCTTCGGCGAGTCCGCGGGCGCGATGAGCGTGGCCACGCTGCTCGCCATGGACCTCGGGCTGTTCCACCGGGCGGTCGCGCAGAGCGGGGCGGGGCAGATCCTCCAGGAGCCCGAGGACGCCCTCAAGGTCACCGCCGCCGTCGCCGCCCGGCTCGGGGTCGCCCCCACCGCGGAGGCCCTCGCGGCCGTCGCCCCCGAGGACCTCGTCGCCGCCCAGGCCGAGGTCGCCGCCGAGGTGGCCGCCGCTCCGGATCCGCGGCGCTGGGGCGCCTCGACGGTCCACTCCGGCATGGCCTTCATGCCGGTACGCGACGACGCCCTCGTCCCCCGCCCGCCCGTCGAGGCGATCAGAGCGGGCGCGGGCCGCGGCGTCGACCTTCTCATCGGCTCGAACACCGACGAGTTCCGCCTCTACCTCGCGCCCGCGGGCCTGACCAAAGTGCTCTCCGAGGCGACCGCCGCGCGCGTCCTCACCGGGCTGGGCATCGACCCGGGACTGGCCGCCGCGTACGCCGCGAACCGGCCCGACGCCCGCCCGGGGGACGTGGCCGCCGCCGTCGCGACCGACGGGTTCTTCCGGATCCCGGCGTACCGCGTCGCGGAGGCCCGGGCCGGGCACGCCGCCACCTGGGTCTACGAATTCGCCTGGCAGTCCGGCGCGGTGGGGCTCCCCGACGAACTCGGCGCGTGCCACGCCCTGGAGATCGGGTTCGTGTTCGACACCCTCGGCCGACTGGACGGCGCCGGCCTCGCCGGACCGAACCCGCCGCAGTCCGTCGCCGCGCGATGCACGCCGCGTGGGTCGCCTTCGCCCGGGACGGCGATCCGGGCTGGCCCGCGTACGACACCGCGACGCGCCCGGTGCGGGTCTTCGACACCGAAACGCGGCTCGACCACGACCCCCGCCCCGACGAACGCGCCCTGTGGGCGGACCGCTGAGGCGTCCCGCGGAAGATCGACTTCACCGTTCCCCGGCGCATGCGGACGGGCCTGTGCCACGATCAACGTGTGGAGCACATCCGACGGTGACAGCGGCGGACGCCGACCGAGGCGCAATGCCCGGTGCGTCCGTGCACCCGGACGGAGGGGGGAAGACACATGGGGATCAAGGGCTATGACGTCTCCGACTACCAGCAGTCGATTCCGGACGACGCGCAGTTCGTGTTCGTCAAGGTCACCGAGGGCCGCGGCCACATCCAGGACAACTGGAGGGCGAAGGTCAAGGAAGCCCGGGCCCAGGGCTGCGTGATCGGCTACTACCACTTCGGCCGCAGCGACGTGCCGCCCGCCCAGGAGTTCGACAACTTCCGGCGCGAGGTCGTGAAGGAACTGCGGGCCGGGGAACTGCTGGTGTACGACTTCGAGCCGTACAACCAGGACGTCTCCGCCGCGACGGCCACCACCCGCAAGAACGAGTTCCTGCGCCTGATGAAGGACGCGTTCCCGGGCCACCGGTGCGGGATGTACACCAACGTCGACTGGTGGACGCGCACCGACGACAACCACGGCGACTTCCTCTGGATCGCCGACTACGTCGAACCGGGCAAGCCCGGGATCCGCGCACGGTGGATGTTCCACCAGTACACGGAAGACCCGATCGACACCAACTTGTACCCGGGCACCCTTGCCGAACTGCGCGCGTACGCGGGAGGCGGCACGATCGGCACCACCGCCGCGGGCGGCGGCACGGTCCTGCTGCCCGTCAACGGCTACCTCGCGGCGGCGGCCTGGCAGCCGGGCGACGGCGAGCGCGTCACGTACGGCAAGCTCATGAACGTCCGCACGCGCCGCATGCTGCAGGCCGCCGAGGCGATCCTCGGCCGCAAGTTCCGCGTCACCCAGGGCAGTTTCAGCACCGGCGTCAGCGCGAGCGCGGGCACCCACGACGGCGGCGGCGTCCTCGACCTCGTCCCGCTGGGCTACGACGAGGTCAAGGCCCTGCGCCGGGCGGGCTTCGCGGCGTGGAACCGCCTCAAGGCGGACGGCTTCCCCGACGAGCACATCCACGCGATCGCCGTCGGCGACCCGACCATGTCGCCGTCCGCGAAGGACCAGGTCGACTCGTTCTTCCGCGGACGCAACGCGCTCCGCGGCCAGGGGCCCGACAACTTCAGGCTTCGGGAGGCCGACCGCGTCCTCACCGGCATCCACCCCGACGAACCGCCGCCCGCCGCTCCGACCCCCGAGGAAGACGCCGAAATGTTTGCCCCGTACGAGTTCACCTCCGGCGCCACCACCATCCCCCTGGAGCCGTCCAACGGCGGGGCGATGAAGTGGGGGAGCCTCTACTTCGCCTTCAAGGTCGCGGAGGGCGACAACAACAACAAGCCGGTCGCCAGCGTGCGCATCGAGCTCCAGCACGACGACGGCCGCTGGTCGCTGTGGAAGCCGAACTTCGAGCAGACCGTGGACAGTCCCCGCTGGGTCGCGGTGCTGCCCGACGGGTACGCCGCGCTGCGCTTCTACACCAACGTCCGCTGTCACGGCTACGTGACGGGCAAGTCCAACGCCTGACCGCCACGCTGTGCGGCACCGGTCACCAGGCGAAGGCCTCGGGGGACGGGCCCGGGCCCGGGAACACGGCGTCCAGGTCGGCCAACAGGCTTTCCGGAAGCGTGAGTTCGACAGCCCGTAGCGCCGAGTCCAGTTGCTCGCGGGTGCGCGGCCCGAGGATCGGTGCGGTGACGCCCGGGCGGGTGAGCAGCCATGCGAGAGCGACTTCGGCCGGGTCGAGGCCGTGCTCGGCGGTGAGGTCCTCGTACGCCTGGACCCGTGCGCGCGTCGCGGGGTCCGCGAGGCCCTCCGCCGAACGGCCGCTCACCGACCGTGATCCGCCGCCTTCGCGCTCCTTGCGCAGCGCGCCGCTCAGCAGGCCGCCGCGCAGCGGGGACCACGGGAGCACGCCGAGGCCGTAGTCCGTCGCGGCCGGGATCACCTCCATTTCCGCGCGGCGTTCCGCGAGGTTGTAGAGGCACTGCTCGCTGACCAGGCCGAGTCGGCCGGTGCGTGCGGCCGACTCGTTGGCCTGCGCGATCTTGTAGCCGGGGAAGTTCGAGGACCCGGCGTACAGCACCTTGCCCTGCGCGACGAGGACGTCGATCGCCTGCCAGATTTCTTCGAAGGGCGTGGCGCGGTCGATGTGGTGGAACTGGTAGATGTCGATGCGGTCGGTGCCGAGCCGGCGCAGGCTGTCCTCGACGGAGCGGCGGATGTTGAGGGCGGAGAGCCGGTCGTGGTTGGGCCAGGACGGGCCGCCGGCGGCCATGTTGCCGTACACCTTCGTGGCCAGCACGACCTTGTCCCGGCGCCCGGCCCCCTTTGCGAACCACGAGCCGACGATCGACTCGGTGAGGCCCTTGTTGTCGCTGCCGCCGTAGGCGTTCGCGGTGTCGAACAGGTTCACGCCGGCGTCGAGGGCGGCGTCCATGAGGTCGTGGCTGTCCGCCTCGCCGGTGAGCGCACCGAAGTTCATCGTGCCCAGCACGAGGCGCCCGACGCGGAGGCCGGTGCGTCCCAGTTGCGTGTATTCCATCGCTCCAGCCAACGCCGCTCGCGGCGGGCGGGCAAGCGGGACGCGCCGGGCGGCAGGCGCAAACGAAGCCTGCGGGGCGGGCCGGTGCCCAGCGGCAGCCGAGTCTGCGAATGCCGATGCGGGCAGGCCGTCGGTTCTCCGGCCTGCCCGCGCCCACGCTCCGGTGCCGTACGCGGCTACTTCTTCCAGCGCCCGTCCTGGAGCAGCTTCCATGCGGTGTTGCAGCTGTCCGTCCGGCACTGCTTCAGGTACCCGAGGGTGTCGCCGTAGTGCTGTCCGGGGAACCGCTGACGGATGCCGGCCTTGCGGCATCGCGAGATGAAGTTGTTGGCGATCTCGCCGAGGTTGTCGCGGGCGTCGCAGACGCCCCGGGCGAGATCGGGGGCGGCGGCGGACGCCGCCGGCAGGCCCGGTGCCGCGGCGCCGGCCACGGCGGGGGCGCCGGCGAGCGTACCCAGCGTCAGGGCGGCGGCGACCAGGCCGCGGACGAGGTTGGCGCGCACGGTCAGCAGCTCACGAACTTGGCGTAGGCGATCCACACTTCGCCCTTGCCGTTGAGGCTGACGTTGCCGGTCTTGTGGAGGCCGGTGTACTTGCCCTGGTAGTGCCGCAGCTCGCCGAACTGCGATTCGAGGGTCATCGACGGGGAGTCGAGCGCCCAGTCGCCGGAGTACTCGGCCCAGACGCCGTCGATGCCGTCGGTGCCGCTCCCCCAGCAGGCGCGGCCGCCGTGGTACAGGACCAGGTTGCCGTCGTACTGCATCTCCAGGCGGTAGCCGCCGTTGGTGAGGCAGCGCCCGGGGAGCAGCTTGTCGGTGAACGACGAGCCGACGCCGCGGCAGTCGCTGCGGGCCGCGGAGTCGGCGGCCGGCGCGGCGGGCGCACTGCCGGAGGCGGCGCCGGTGGTGCCGGTGACGGCGGCGAGCACGCCGACCGCCAGGAGGACACGGGCACGCGAGAACTTCCTCATGCGGGACCGCCCTTCGTTACAGTGCGAGTTCGAATGAGCACTGAACGTAGCAGCCCCCGTCCGGGCAAGTCACCGGTTGGTTGCCCGGTTCGCCAGTACGTGTGAAGACTGTTCAGCCGTGTGCGGCCGGCTCAGGCCGGTGTGCCGCCCCAACTTCCGGGCGTATACCGCTTGGTCGTCGCTCGGCGTGCGGTCACGAAACCGGCGTGCCGGCGGCGACCGCCATCCGGGCGACGAGCGCGCGGACCTCGTCCCGGATGTCCTCCTCGGTACGGTCCCCCAACCCCGCGGCGGGGATCAGGAACGGTGCGAAGAGCCCCCAGCCGAGCACCGCGAGGACCGCGGTCGCGGACACCACGCGCGGGTCGAAACCGGACGCCTCCCCGGTCCCCGGGATGCGGCCGGACGCCGCGGTGCTCCCTGCCTCGGTGCGGCTCGCCTCCGTGCTCCCCTCCTCCGTGCTCCCCGCCTCCGCGGCCGCGGCCTGCCGTGCCCACTCCTCCTCGATGAGTTCGCGCACCCGGGTGACCGCGGGCGTCTCGTCGGTGAAGACCTGCGAGGTGTCGCTGTCGAGGATCGCCCACGCCAGCATGCGCGCGTACGCACGCGGGTTGCGGCCGAGTTGCCCCAGAGCGGTGTCGAGGTCGTCGGCGCCCGCGACCACCTCGGCGCCGCGGGCGGAGGAACGCCGGAACACCTCGGCGAGGATCGCTTCCTTGGTGCCGAAGTAGTGGTGGATCAGGCCGTAGTTGACGCCCGCCTTGCGGGCGATCTCGCGCAACGAGACCGAGGCCGGGCTGCGCTCGTGGAACAGCTCGGTCGCGGCGTCGAGGATCTTCGCGGCGGCTGCCTGTGCGTCGTTCGCGCGGGGCCGGGATGCGGCCGCCGTACCGGCGTGGGCCGGTGCGGGCTCGGGCGTGCGGTTGTCCATACGGAGAAGTCTGGCGGATCCGCGGCGCTCGCCGGCACCTGCCCTGTTGCCGCGTGTTCGGTGTGCCGTCCGGCTCACTGCCGGACGGCGGTCACGTCCAGGTTCAGGACGACCTTCCGGCTGATCGTGAGTGCGGTGGCGGCGTTCCAGTTCACTCCCCAGTCCGTGCGGACGATCGTCGTACCGCCGGCGAACGAGATCCGGCATGCGCCGCGCGGACCGCTGGGGTCGTGCTCGGCGGCGGTGAGCACCAGGTCCAGCGTGACGGGGTTCGTCACGCCGCGGATCGTGAGGTCGCCGGTCAGCTTGAAGGCGTCGCCGTCGAGCCGTTCGACGGCGGTCGAGGCGAAAGTGACCAACGGGTGGCGTTCGGCGTCCAGGAACTTGCCGACCAGCAGGCCGTCGCGCTGCGCGTTGCGGGTGCGGATGCTGTTCGCCTCCATGGTGAACCGCACCTCGGACCGGGCGGGATCGTCGCCGTCGAGGTATCCGCCACCCTCGAACGCGCCGAACCAGCCGGGCACCCTGGTGGCCATCGTGTGCCGGGCCACGAACCCGATGCGGGTGCGGACGGTGTCCAGGACGTAGTGGCCGGTCAGCTCGCTGAGCTTGGTGGTGGTCGCCATGGTCGGGTCACTCCTTGCGGGAAGATGCGCTGCTCACGGATGTGGGCGCGGGCGCGCATGCCGGTGCGGGCGTCGCGGACGTCCGCCGGGTGCCGCGCCCTCACCCGTACGACGACGGCGGTCCGCAAAATGTGAGGTCGGTGCCCGCGTCACATTCCGGCGGGCTGTCTCGTCGTACCGGTGACGGCACATGCGGCGACGAGGAGCGGCGACACCATGGAGAGTGCGGGAGAACCGGGGAACGGCCGGCCCGATCCGAGGCTCGGCGCGATCATGAGCGAGCGGCGGCACCTCTTCAACCTGGCGTACCGGATGCTCGGCTCACTGGCCGATGCCGAGGACGTCGTCCAGGAGACCTATGTCCGGTGGTACGCCATGCCCCGCGCGCGCCAGGACGCCGTCGACTCCCCCGCGGCCTGGCTCACCAAGGTCGCCGGACGCATCTGCCTGGACGTGCTCGGCTCCGCACGCGCCCGTCGCGAGAGCTACGTGGGCGAGTGGATCCCGGAACCGCTGCCCGACCGCGGGGAGTGGGCGTTCGGGCGTTCGGACGCCGCGCTGGCCGCCGATCCCGCCGACCGGGTCACCCTCGACGAGTCGGTCGGCATGGCGTTCCTGGTCGTGCTGGAGTCGATGACGCCGGCCGAGCGGCTCGCGTTCGTGCTGCACGACGTCTTCCGCTATCCGTTCGGCGAGGTCGCCGAGATCGTCGGCCGGTCCCCGGCGGCCTGCCGCCAGTTGGCCACGTCCGCCCGCCGCCGACTGCGCGCGACGCGGATCCCCGCCACCCCGGCGGCCCGGCGCGCCGAGGTCGTGCGGGAGTTCAAGCAGGCGTGGGAGGCCCAGGACATCGACGCCCTGATCGGCCTCCTCGATCCCGATGCCACCGCGGTCGGGGACGGCGGCGGCCTCGTCGAGGCGTCCCTGCGGCCGATCGACGGCAGCGAGCAGATCGCGCGCTATCTGATCGACACGGTGGGCATGCCGGCCGGGCTGACGCTGCTGGAGCGTACGGTCAACGCCCAGCCGGGCCTGGTCGCCCGGCAGGACGGCGTCACCGTGGCGGTGTTCGCGTTCGACGTCGCGGGCGACCGGATCACCCGCATCTGGGGTGTGCGCAATCCCGAGAAGCTCCGGCCGTGGACGACCCCGTCCGCGGGCGAGTCGCCGCCGGGGCGGGCGCCGTCCCCGGAGCGGGAGTCAGACGAGTCCTAGCATGTCGAGGGCGTTGCCGCGGGCGATGCGGTGCAGGTCCTCGGGGCCGACCATGCCCGCGATGCGCTCCAGGATCTCCCGGGTGCGCGGCCATGTGCTGTCCTGGTGCGGGTAGTCGGTCTCGAACGTGATGCGCTCGATGCCGACGGCCTCGCGGGACAGGACGCCGAAGTCGTCCTCGAAGAAGCATCCGAACACCCGTCCCGCCGCATAACTGCTGGGCAGTTCGGTGATCGCGGGGTCCAGTCCCGCCCACGCGGCGCTGTGCCGGAAGATGTTGTCGACCCGTTCCAGCACGAACGGCATCCAGCCGATCTGGCCCTCCGAGTACGCGATGCGCAGTCGCGGGAAGCGCGCGAGCACTCCGGACATCAGCCAGTCCACCAGGGAGTACTGGGCGTTCGCGAACGTCAGCGCCATGCGCACGCCTTCGGGCGCGTCCGGCGAGGTGACCGGCATGCGCGAGCTGGACCCGATGTGCATGCACACCACCGTGCCGGTTTCGTCGCAGGCCGCGAAGAACGGGTCCCAGTGCCGGTCGGGGTCGTGCACGGAGGGCAGGCCGAGATTGGCGGGCAGTTCGGTGAAGGCGACGGCCCGGCAGCCGCGGGCGGCGTTGCGGCGTACCTCGGCCGCGGCGGCGACCGGGTCCCAGAGCGGGATCAGGCACAGCGGCAGCAGTCGGCCGCCGGAGCCGCCGCACCACTCCTCGATCATCCAGTCGTTGTACGCGCGAACGCCCAGCATCGCCAGGTCGCGGTCCTTCGCCTCCAGGAACGCCTGGCCGCAGAAGCGCGGGAACGTCGGGAAGCAGAGCGACATCTCGGTGTGGTTGAGGTCCATGTCGGCCAGCCGCGCGGCCGGGTCGTGGCAGCCGGGGCGCATGTCCGCGTACCGGATCGGCGCCATGGTGAGGCTTTCGCGCGGGAAGCCCACGCATGCCACCACCTGCGGGATCGGTTTGTGCAGGTCTTCGTAGACCCACCAATCCGTCTCCGGGCCGTCGCCCCCGAAGTGGTACTTCACGGTGTTGGCGGTGACGTGCTCGGTGCGGCAGGTCGCCCGCACGACGCGCGGTCCGGTGTCCCGGTGGCGCGCCGGAAGGCGGCTCGTCCACACGTCCGGCGGTTCCACGACGTGGTCGTCCACGGAGACGACCAGCGGGAGTTCGGCGGTCGGTCCGGCGGTCGGTACTGGGTTCACGGTGGTCCTCCGAGTCCGGCTGGGCTACGTTTAGCCAATGGCTAATGAGCCGTGAAGTCAAGACGCATGAGACGGCAAGGAGGTGTCCCCGTGTACGACCTCGTGATCCGCGGCGGAACGGTGGTGGACGGCTCGGGCCTGCCCGGCCATCGGGCGGACGTCGCGGTGGCCGGCGACCGCATCGCCCGTGTCGGGCGCGTACGGGAGCGCGGCGCGGTGGAGATCGACGCGACCGGGCACGTCGTCACGCCCGGCTTCGTCGACGGCCACACCCACATGGACGCCCAGGTCTTCTGGGACGAGCAGGGCAGTTGCTCGGCGTGGCACGGGGTCACGACCGCCGTCATGGGCAACTGCGGCTTCACCCTCGCCCCCGCGCGCAAGGAGGCCCGTGACCTGGTGACCCGCAATCTGGAGCGCGCCGAGGAGATCTCCGCCGCGGCGATGGCCGAGGGCATCGAGTGGACCTGGGAGACGTTCCCGGAGTACATGGACGCCGTCGACCGCCTGCCCAAGGCCATCAACTACGCGGCGCAGGTGGGCCATTCGGCCCTGCGCACCTGGGCCATGGGCGAACGCGCCTTCGACGGCCCCGCCGACGCCGACGACATCGCCGAGATGGTCCGCCAGTTGCGGGCCGGGCTGCGCGCCGGGGCGTTCGGGTTCACCACCACGCGCAACGACAACCACGAGACCGCGGACAACCGGCCCGTGGCGTCCCGGCTCGCGGACTGGGACGAAGTCCGCCGCCTGGTGGGGGTCCTGGCCGAGGAGGGTGCCGGCGTCTTCGAGATCACCCACGAACCGGCCGCCGCCCGCGGCGACGAGGAGCGCGAGGAGTACTTCGCCCGCCTGCGCGATCTGGCGGCCGAGACCGGGGTGCCGTTCAACTTCGGCGTGTCGGGCCGCGGCGGCGTGTTCCACGGCCTGCGGCTGCTGGACGCGATCGCCGCCGCGGGCGGGGTCGCGTACGGGCTCGGCCACAGCCGCGGCATCAACACGGTGACGTCGTTCCGCACCAAGACGGCGTTCGACAAGCTGCCGCTGTGGCGCGAGATCCGCACGCTGCCCCTGGAGGAGCAGCGCAAGGCGTACGAAGACCCGGACACCCGGGCCAAGTTGGTGGACATCGCGGACAACGGGCCCTACGGGCGCGCGATCGGCGCAGAGGCGCGGCGCCCCGACTTCGAGCGCATGCGGGTGTACGACCGGCCGATGCCGCCGCTGCGCACCGTCGCCGACGTCGCCCGCGAGCGCGGTACGCACCCGGTCGAGACCGTCCTCGACCTGGCGCTGGAGACGGACTTCCACCAGTTCTTCATCCAGGCCGTGGTCAGCGACGAACCGGCGGACCTCCTCCCGGTGTTGCGGCACCCCCGCGCGGTGATGACGTTCACCGACAGCGGGGCGCACGTCGGGTCGATGGCCGACGCGTCGCTGCACACCCTGCTGCTGGGCTACTGGGTGCGGCAGGAAGGCGCCTTCAGTCTTGAGGAGGCGGTCCGCATGATCACGTTGGCGCCGGCCATCGCCTGGGGCTTCCACGACCGGGGGATGGTGCGCGAGGGCATGGCGGCGGATCTGAACGTGATCGACCCGGCGACGGTGGCGCCGCTGATGCCGGAGGTGGCGTACGACATCCCCGGCGGCGCGTACCGCCTGCGCCAGCGCGCGACCGGGATCCACGCGACCGTGGTCGCGGGCCGCGTGGCGTTCCGCGACGGCGTGCACACCGGCGCGCTGCCGGGCCGCCTGGTGCGCGGGCCGCTCGCGTCGGGGCGGCGCTGACCGCCGCACCGGCACCGAGCGGTCGCCGAGCGCCCCGGATCCGGCCGCCCGGAAGTCCTGCCGCGTGGCCGACGTGCCGCATTATGCGAACACGTCGGCTATCCATGCCCATAAGGCAAGGGGCATGGACGCCCGTCCGACACAGGTATACAACGTCCGTGCACCTGTGCAAGTCGAGGACGTGGAGAGGCCGTTGGAGCCCGTCAGCGGCGCACCGGAGGACGAGGGAGGGACCGCCGACGTGCTGCTCGGCCCCCGGGGTGCCGCGACCCGGTCCCGCATTCTGGAGGCGGCGGCCGTGTGCGTGCGGCGCTGGGGCATCCGGCGCCTGTCGATGAACGACGTGGCACGCCAGGCGGGCGTGTCGCGGCGCACCGTCTACATGTACTTCCCGGACCGCGACACCCTGGTCGAAGCGGTGCTGGAGGCCATGGCCGCCGCCCTCGTGCTGTCCATCACGCCGGACGTGCGCCGGCACGCCACGCTCGCCGCGCAGGTCGCCGAGGCGGCCGTACGCGTCCATGCCCTGCTGCCCGCCGAGGCCGAACTCGGCCTCGGCCGCCGCCCCGGGGAGTCGGTCAGCGCGGCCATGATCCTCGTGCGGTGTCCGCGCGTCATCCGGACCTGGCTGGCCTTCTGGCGCCCTCTCGTCGAGGCGGCCCGGGACCGCGGCGAGATCCGCGCGGACATCGACGCCGACACCGCCGCCGAGTGGATCATGCGCCTGCACATCTCGCTCGTGACCTTCCCCGCGCAAACGTTCGACGCCGAGGACCCGGAGCAGGTGCGCCGCTACGTCGAGGCGTTCGTGCCCGGCGGCTTCGCCTCCTGACCGGCCCCGAACACCCGTGCGGCGCAAGCCCGCACGTCCGCGGCCGACGCCGAATTCGCCTGGCTCGCGCCACCATTCGCCAGGCATCGCAAGGGCCGCATCGCCGTTGGAGGCCGGTGTGAACCGGCTATGCTCCGGATGACCCAGTGACGCGCGGCGACTACTGCCAGTACTCGCCGCCGCCGGGCTCCATCGACCGCCGAGGCGGGGTGGCAGGGGGCCAGCGCAGACCCCCGGCGCCGACGGGACGGCACGACAACGGGACGCGGCACGCCCGTTGGCCGTCGGGCACGTCGTGTCGCCACGCTCCGCGAAACCCAGCGGGCACCGGGCACCGGGCACCCGGGCACGTTTCTTCGCCATGCCCTTCGGCATGTCCGCATCCGGTGCCCTTCCCGTCCGCATGATTCCGAGGAAGTCCATGGTCCGAGTCGGGTCACCACCCGAATCCCCGCGTCCTGCCGCCCCCGCCGGTCCGGTCTGGAATGGTCCGGTCTGGCTGATCCCCGTCACCGCCACGGTCGCCTGTTCGGCCGTCGCCGTCGCGCTCGTCGACGGTGACGCACGCCTGGCCGTGGGAATCTGCCTCGCCGTCGCCTCTGTCGCGGTGGCCCTGGTCACCGCGGAGTCGGCGCGCCGAGGCAGTCGAATAGTCGCTCACCAGGCCCGGCACGAGGCCGCGACCGGCGACCTGCGCGCCCGGCACCAGGCCGAGATCGCCGCGCTGCGCCGCGGTATCGCGGCCCAGGAGTCGGCGATGCTGCGCCTGACCGGCGAACAGCTGCCGAAGGCGATCCTGCACGTGCAACAGGGCGAATCCGCCGAGGAGGTGCTAGACGGACTGGTCCGCGGCCAGGTCGACGCACCCGAGGTCTCACCCGACTTCGCGGCGGCGCGCCTCGCGGTGCTGCGCTCGGTCGCCGAGGCGGTCGAGGCCGAGGAGGGCATGCGTGACTCCGCGCAGCGGGCGTTCGTCAACATCGCGCGGCGTGTGCAGGCGATCGTCCACCAGCAGGCCACCGACCTGCGGGAGATGGAGGAGCGGCACGGCGCCCAGCCGGACGTATTCGGCGATTTGCTGCGCCTGGACCACGGTACGGCGCTGATCGGCCGGCTCGCCGACAGCATCGCGGTGCTCGGCGGCGCGCGGCCCGGCCGCCAGTGGCAGAACAACGTCCCGCTCTACAGCGTGCTGCGCGGCGCGGTCTCCCGCATCACCGACTACCCGCGCGTCGAGTTGCTGGCGGTCACCGAAGTGGCCGTGGTCGGCATGTCCGTCGAGCCGCTGATCCACGCGCTGGCCGAACTCCTGGACAACGCCACGCGCTACTCGCCCCCGCAGACCGTCGTGCGGGTGAGTGCGAGCGAGGTGCAGTCCGGCGTCGCGGTCGAGATCGAGGACGGCGGCATCGGCCTGGCAGAGGAGGCCCGCCGCCGCGTCGAGCGGCTGCTCGAAGAGGCGTCCGCCGGCCTCGACCTCGCCGACCTGGGCGAGTCCCCGCGACTCGGGCTCGCGGTGGTGGGACGCCTGGCACAGGAGCACGGGTTCCGGGTCGCGCTGCGGCCGTCGGCCTACGGCGGCGTCCGCGCGATCCTGGTGATCCCCAAGGAACTGATCACCACCGCACCGGTGTCCGTGGTCTCCGGCGCGGCTCCGGGGCTCGACGCGCTCCCCGCGGCCCGGACCCGGAAGCCGTCCGGCCCGGCGCGCGGGGCCGTGTCCCGCAGCACCGCGACGCACGGAACTGCGGTGCACGGAACGGCCGCGCGCGACGACCGCGGGCCCGGGAACCGCCGCGACGGTGGCGAACACGCTTTCGGAGAACGCGAGTTCGACGAACGTGTGTACGGGGGGCGGGGCCGCGGTGGGCCCGAGGACCCCGAGGACGCGGTCGGGCGTACCGCCAACGGGCTGCCGCAGCGCCGCAGGCGCCTCCCCGCGACCCCGCCGAGGGTCGGACAGCCGCAGACCGCCCCGGCACGGACCGACTCGGCGCCGCCGCCCGCGGCCGGTGCCGCACCGCACGCCTCCCCCGAACCGGGGCTGTGGCTCGCGGCGTTCCAGAGCGCCGTGTCCGGGGAGCCGCCCGCCCCCGGCGGCCGCGACGAAGCGTTGGACGAGGGAGACCGGTAGTGCAGAAGCGAGCAGACCTCGACTGGATCCTGAAGGACCTGGCCGATTCGGTCCCGCAGACCCGCCATGTCGTGGTGTTGTCCGCCGACGGGTTGTGCATCGCGCAGCACGGCTGCGACATGGACACCGCCGACCGGGTCGCGGCGGCGTGTGCGGGACTGCAGAGCCTGTCCGCCGCGATCGCCACCGAATTCCCGCACGGGGACGGGCGCATGCGCCTGGTGGTGATCGAGATCGGCGGCGGGTTCTTCTACCTCATGGCGGCGGGGGTCGGGGCGTACCTCGCGGTCCTCGCCGACGAGGGCGTCGACGCGGGCCTGATGGGCCAGCGCATGCGCGATCTGGTCGCGCGCATCGGCGAGCACCTGAGCAGTCCCCCGCGGGCGACCCCGGCCGGGCGGGCCACATGACAGGTCCGCGGCGATTGGGCTGGGACGAGGGGGTTCCGGAGCGGCTGTACGTCATCACCGGCGGCCGCGGCACCGACTCCCCCCTCGACCTGGTCACCCTGATCGTGTCGCGGTCCACACCCGATCCGGTCATGCAGCCCGAGCACGCCGCCATCGTGCGGATGTGCGAATACCCGTTGTCCGTGGCCGAGATCTCGGCCTACCTCGCGCTGCCGGCCAGCATCGTGATGGTGCTGCTCGCCGATCTGCTGGCGGAGGGGCGGGTGGAGGCGCGGGCGCCGGTCCCCGCCGCGTCGCTGCCGGACATCCAACTGCTCGAGGCGGTGATGCATGGACTACGGAATCTCTGAGCCCGGCCCGCGCGGCCGCGGCGGCGCGTACGGCGTCCCGGCGGCCGAGCGCACCGCGATACCCGGGCCCCGCGCGCAGGACGTGCTGCCGGCGTCCGCCGCCGCGGCCGTGAAGATCGTGATCGTGGGCGGCTTCGGGGTCGGCAAGACCACGATGGTGCACGCGGTCAGCGAGATCCGGCCGCTGACCACCGAGGAGACCATGACGCAGGCGAGCGAGGACGTCGACAGCGTCACGGGGGTGGAGCGCAAGACCGAGACCACGGTCGCGATGGACTTCGGCCGCATCAGCATCAACGACCGGCTCGTGCTCTACCTGTTCGGCACCCCGGGCCAGGAACGCTTCTGGTTCCTGTGGAACGGCCTCTTCGACGGGGCCCTGGGCGCGGTCGTCCTGGTCGACACCCGCCGCCTTGAAGTCAGCTTCGACATCATCGGCCGCCTGGAGGAGCGCGGCATGCCGTTCGTGGTGGCCGTGAACGCGTTCCCCGACGCGCCGACGCACGAACTGGCGGAGCTCCGCGACGCCTTGGACCTTCCCGAGTGGGTCCCGGTGGTCGGCTGCGACGCCCGCAGCCGCGCCTCCAGTCGCGACGTCCTCCTCGAACTCACGCGCTACCTGCACGCCATGACGCTCGCCGATTCGGAGGCACGATGACCACGCCGACCGCCGACGACGGCACCGCCGCGGCACCGCCCCCCGGCTGCCCGGCCCACGCCGCCCACCCTGCAGATCCCGCAGAAGCCCCACACGCCGCTCACGCGCCCCGGTCCCCCGACCCGGCGACGCGCTCGGCGGCCGGCATCGCCCGGCTGTCCAGTGACGAGCACAAGTCCGACCCGATGGGCATGTACGCCCGCCTCCGCGCCGAATACGGCTCGGTGGCACCGGTCCTGATGGAGGGCGACCTGCCGGCCTGGCTCGTCCTCGGCTACCGCGAGAACCTCGACGTGGTCCGCACGCCCAACCGGTTCTCCCGCGACTCGCGCAACTGGGGGTCGTACCGGCGCGGCGACGTCGCGCCGGACTCGCCGCTGCTGCCGCTGGTCGGCTGGCAGCCGTTGTGCGCGTTCCTGGACGGCGAGGAGGCCGAGCGCCTGCGCTCCGCCGTCACGGACAGCCTCGGCAGGCTGGACCGCAGGGGCGTCCGCCGGCACGTCACGCGGTTCGCGAACCAGCTCATCGACGGATTTGCCGCGGACGGTACGGCCGACCTGGTGGCGCAGTTCGCCGAGCAGCTCCCGATGCTGGTCATGACGCAGTTGTTCGGCATGAAGGACGAGTACGGCCCCAGCCTGGTCGAGGCCACCCTCGACCTCGTGCGCGGCAGCGAGACCGCGTTCCGGAGCAACGAGTACGTCGTCGAGGTCCTGGAGCAGTACATCCCGCTCAAGCGCGAGCAGCCGGGCCACGACATCGGCTCGTGGCTCATGGCGCACCCGGCCGGACTGAGCGACGAGGAGGTGCTCCAGCACCTGCGCATGATCCTGGTCGCGGCGAACGAGAACACCACCATCTGCATCGGCAACACGCTGCGCATGGTGCTGACCGACCACCGCTTCCGCGCCTCGCTCGCGGGCGCCCGGATGACCCTGCCCGACGCCGTCGAGCAGGTGCTGTGGGACGAGCCGTCCACGATGGTCTGCCCGGGCCGCTGGGCGGTCGGCGACACCGAGTTGGGCGACCGGCAGATCAAGGCCGGCGACATGATCCTGCTCGGTCTCGCGGCCGGGAACGCGGATCCGGAGATCCGCCCGGACCTGGCGGTGCCGATGCACGGCAACCGCTCGCACCTCGCGTTCAGCGGCGGTCCGCACGAGTGCCCGGGGCAGGACATCGGCCGGGCCATCACCGAGACCGCCGTCGACGTGCTTCTGGCGCGCCTGCCGGACATCCATCTGGCGGTCGAGGACAAGGAGTTGGTGTGGGTGTCGTCGTGGATGTCGCGGCACCTGACGGCGCTCCCGGTGGTGTTCACCGCGCGCCGCCCGTCGCCGGCGGGCGAGGTGCCTGCCGCCCGGGGGCCGGGTCGCCCCGGCGAGACCGAGGCGGCGTGGTCGGCGGGACAGGGCGTCGGGGCGCGCGAGGCGGCGGTCGCCGGGCGGGCCGGGCCGTCCGGGCAGTACGCCGCGGACGGCCACCCGGCTCCGCCGCCAGTTCCGGCGTCCGCCCCGACGATCGGCCGGCCCGCGGCCGCCCCGTCCCGGCGTGCGCCCCGGCGCTCGTTGTGGCGCCGGTTCACCGGCTGGCTCAGCGGCCGGTGACGGCGGCGCGGGGCTCCGGGACCATCGGCAGCCGGTCGGGGTGCGCGACGGCCGCCGCGACCTCCTTGACCGGGGTGCCGGGGACAGGGCGCAGCCGCCAGCGGGACAGGATGGTGGCGACCGCGACGGCAATCTCCATACGCGCGTACGCGTCCCCGATGCATTTGCGCGTCCCCGCGCCGAACGGCATGAACTCCTCGCGGGGCCTGCCCTCGCGGTTGGCCGGCAGCCAGCGGTCGGGGTCGAAGCGCTCGGGGTCGGCGTACACCCTGCGGTCCCGGTGCATGGCGTAGAGGCTGAAGGCGATCTCGGTGCCGGGCGGAATGCGTACGCCGCCCATCTCGACCTCGGTGGTGGCGCGGCGCATCAGCATGGGCATGGCGTGCAGGCGCGAGACCTCGTCGACGACGCGGTCGATGTAGCCGAGCTTGCCGACCTCGGCGAGGCCGACCGGGCCGCCGGCGAGCACGTCGTCCACTTCGGTCAGCACGCGCCGCTCGGCCTCGGGGTCGGCGGCCAGCTCGTGGAAGATCCAGGCGAGGGTGGACGCGCTGGTCTCGGTGCCCGCGAACATGACGGTGACGAGTTCGTCGCGGATCTCGTCGTCGGTCAGCGCGGCGCCGGTGTCGGCGTCGCGCGCCGCGAGCAGGGTGGACAGCAGGTCGATGCCGCCGGTGTCACCCGCGCGCCGGGCCGCGGCCACCAGGTCGCTGATGACGGCGCGCAACCGCGCTGTGGCGGCGTCGAATTCGCGGTAAAAGGGCACCGGGGCGCGGTCCAGGAACTCGGGCAGCACGGCCCGCACCAGTACTCCTTTGATGAGGACGGGTACGTCGTGGCGCACCGCCTCGGCCGCCTTGGTGTCGAGGTCGGCGGAGAACAGCGTGGCGGTGACGGTGTTTATGGCGTAGTCGTACAGCGCCTCGTTGAGCGGGATCGCGCGGCCGGGTTGCCAGGAATCCGCGACCAGGCGGGCCTGTTCGGCCATCGTGTCGGTGTACGCGGCCAGCGCGGCGTGGTGGAACATCGGCTGCATCAGGCGCCGGTGCCGGCGGTGGACCTCCTCGCCGGCCGTCACCAGCCCTTCGCCGGCGATCTTGCGGGCCCTGTCGAAGAGGCGGCCCTTGTCGAAGTGGCGGGCCTTGGTCACCAGGAGCTCGTGGATGAGCCGGGGGGTGGTCACGAAGTAGACGGGCATCGTGCCGAGTTCGACCCGGACGATGTCGCCGGTGTCGCGCAGCGAGCACAGGAAGGGCAGCGGTCGGCGCAGCAGGGGAAGTGCGTGCCCGAGGACGGGTATGTGGCCGGGGGCGCGCGGGACGGAGCGTAATTCGGCGGCCATCCGGGTCTCCATTCGATCGTTCGAGGGTTGGGGCGGGTCGTGCCGGTGTGCGGGTGTCACGGGGGCGGGATCTCCCACCACCACGCGATCGCGGGGATCGGCAGTGGCTCGCGGTCCCAGTCGGTGGGGGTGTCGCGGAACCGTTCGGGGAGTTCGGCGGGGTCGCCGGGCGTGGTGTAGCGCACCGACGTGACCCCCCAGTCCTGGGCGGCCCGGATGAACGCGCCGAGGCTGCGTAAGTACTGGCGTAACTCCGGTCCGGCGGAGGCGAGGAGGCGGGCGCGTTCGCGCAGGAACAGGACCAACACGCGGTCGCGCTGGGCGATCGCGACGGGGAGCGCCTCACTGGGGCTGAGGCCGTACTCGCTGCCGAGCACCTTGAGGACGTTCAGGTAGTAGCCGTCGCCGCGGCTCTCCTTGTGGAACGAGACGATGTCGTTGTCCCAGGTGATGACGAAAAAGGCCATCTCGGCGAGGGCGCGGACCCGTACCGAGTCGCGTTCGTCGGGTCTCAGGTCGTACCCGTGGGCGAATTCGAGGACCGGTAGGAACACCGATGTGGCGCCGTCGTACAGGCGCATGAGCGTGTAGTCGTTGAGGTCGGGGACGGTGCCCAGGCTGCGGTGCGACGCCTCCCACACCACCGACATGAAGTACTCGCGCAGGGCGTCGACCCAGCGCGCGACCTGGGCCGGGCTGGCGAGCAGGGATATCCGCCGCCGCAGATCGCGCAGGGCGCCGGCGAGCGGGTCGTCGGTCATCATCGGCACTTCCGGGTTCTGCGCGATGCGGACGAGCCGGGAGAGCACCGCGACCAGTTCGCGGGGGTCCGTGCCCGCGGGTCCTTCCTCGCAGTGGCCGTCGTCGACGCCGAACAGCCACAGGATGAAGTCCGCGAGGATGCGTACGGCGTCCTCCTGCCCCTCCGGCAGGACGCGCGAGGCGAAGGCGCCGATCTCCTGGGCGACCAGGCGCCCGCGTAGTTCGTCGGTGCCGATGCCGAACTTGTCGGCCCACTCGGCGGTCTGCCGGTCGATCTCGGCGTGCCGCGGATGGATCGCGGGCGGGAAGGGCGAGTAAAGCGGTG
Organism: Streptodolium elevatio; assembly: GCF_053592165.1. Taxonomy (NCBI): domain Bacteria; kingdom Bacillati; phylum Actinomycetota; class Actinomycetes; order Kitasatosporales; family Streptomycetaceae; genus Streptodolium; species Streptodolium elevatio. The sequence continues at coordinate 161,802 of NZ_JBSFVE010000011.1, read as the reverse complement.
GGACGGCCAGAATCTGCGTCATGTTCGACCACCTTGGCTAACCGCACGGCTGAGGGCATCGGCGAGGGTATCCGCAAGGATCTTGCGATCGTGCTCGACTTTTGCGGTGAACTGCCCCGCTTTTCGGTCAGTTTGCGACCGCCGACCTGCCGGTCAGGGCCCGTTCGACCCGGCCGGTACGCGTGGCCCGGCACGTCCGCGGGGCGACCGGACCGTCGGTTGGCGGCGCCGGGAATGCATGCCGCGACCCGCCCGTTGTCCGGGTACAGTCGGAAGCACCGCAGCGACGGCCGGGACCACCAGGGCCCGGGTCGGCGGCGACGAGCACGGACGGACCGCAGTCATGGCGTACCGGGTGGGAACGCGAGCTAGTCGCGTCGAGTCGGAGATCTGAGGACCTCTCAGACCCAGTTCTCGGCCCGGCTCGGCGTGTCGCCCTCCCCCTGAAGCGACTCCCCTGTGAGGTACCGCCGTCATGCGTTCGACGCAGATCCGAAGCCTGTTCACGGACTTCTTCACCTCCCGAGGGCACCGGCATGTGCCCTCCAGCCCCTTGGTACCCGCCGAGCCGACACTGCTTCTCACGAACGCCGGAATGAACCAGTTCACTCCGTACTTCGTCGGTGACGGCGAGCCACCATTCCCCCGTGCCACCAGTGTGCAGAAATGTGCGCGCACGGTCGACATCGAGAACGTCGGACGGACGCATCGGCACGCGACGTTTTTCGAAATGCTCGGAAACTTCTCCTTCGGCGACTACTTCAGGTCCGAAGCTGTCGCCTACGCGTGGGAGCTGGTCACCCGGGAGTTCGGGCTACCGAAGGACCGCCTCTGGATCACCGTCTACCGGGACGACGACGAGGCGGAGCGGCTGTGGCGCGCGCTCGGCGTACCCGCGTCCCGCATCCAGCGGCTCGGCATGGCGGACAACTACTGGTCCATGGGCGTGCCCGGGCCGTGCGGCCCGTCGTCGGAGATCCACTTCGACCGCGGCCCCGCGTTCGGCCCCGACGGCGGGCCCGCGGTGGACGGCGAGCGGTTCATCGAGCTGTGGAACCTCGTCTTCATGGAGTCGCGGCGCGGCGAAGGACCGGAGAAGGAGGGCTACCCCATCCTCGGCCCGCTGCGGCGCAAGGGCATCGACACCGGGCTGGGCCTGGACCGTCTTGCGACCGTGCTCCAGGAGGTGCCGAACGTCGTCTCCACCGACCTGCTGCTCCCGACCCTGCACACGGTGCGCGAACTGTCCGGCCGCGACTACCACGTGGACGGCCCCGACCGGCGGTCCTTCGAAATCGTCACCGAGCACTCGCGCTCCGTCGCGTTCCTGATCGCGGACGGGGTGCTGCCGGCGAAGGACGGGCGCGGCTACATCCTGCGGCGTTTGATGCGGCGGGCGGTCAGGCACGCGCGGAGCCTGGGCATCGAGGGGCATGTGCTGCCCGCGACCACCGCGAGCGTCGTGGCGAACCTGGGTGACGTCTGGCCCGGGCTGCGCGGGCAGTCCTCGCTGATCGAGCGGGTCGTGACGAGCGAGGAGGAGTCGTTCGCGCGCACGCTGAGCCAGGGCACGCGGCTGCTGGACGCGGCGATCACGCGGACGCGCGACGGCGGTGGGACGGCACTGACGGGCGAGACCGCGTTCGAACTCGCGGACACGTACGGCTTCCCGGTCGAACTGACAGTCGAGGCGGCGCGCGACGCGGGGCTCGGCGTCGACGAGGACCGGTTCGCGGCACTGCTGGAGGAGCAGCGCCGACGGGCGAAGACCGCCGGCAAGGGGAAGACCGCCGAGGCGCTGCGCCGCCTGGAGGTCTACCGCGAATTGTCGGCGCGGCTCCCCGCCACCGAATTCCTCGGTTACACACGTCTGGACGGCGAGGGCAGGGTACGCGGCATCGTCGCGGACGGCCACGTCGTCGAGGCGGCGTCCCCCGGTGCCACCGTCGAACTCGTGCTCGACCGCTCGCCGTTCTACGCGGAAGCGGGCGGGCAGGTCGGCGACACCGGCGTCATCACCACCGAGGGCGGCACGAAGCTGCGCGTCACCCACACCCGGTACGGCGTCGAGGGGTTCCGCGTGCACTCGGCGCAGGTACTCGACGGCGAGGTCCGCACCGGCGACGCGGTGTGGTCGTCGGTCGACGCGGACCGCCGTGCCGCGCTGACGCGTTCGCACTCGGCGACGCACATCCTGCACGCGGTGGTCCGCGCGATCCTCGGCGACCACGCCCGCCAGCAGGGTTCGCTCGTCGAACCGGACCGGCTGCGCTTCGACTTCGCGCACTTCTCGGCGCTGTCGCCCGGGCAGCTCGCGGACATCGAACACGCGGTCAACAACCACGTGTTGGCCGACCCCGAGGTCAGGGCGTGGTACGCGGACCGCGCCGAAGCGGAAGCGGCGGGTGCTCTCGCACTGTTCGGCGAGAAGTACGGCGACACGGTCCGCATCGTGGACATCGGCGACTTCTCCCGCGAGCTGTGCGGCGGCACCCACGTCGCGCACGGCGCCCAGGTCGGCGCGTTCCGCCTGCTCGGCGACGCCTCGATCGGCGCGAACCTGCGCCGGGTCGAGGCGCTGACCGGTCACGAAGCGCTCGATCGGGGCGAGAGCGAGCGGCGGCTGCTGCGCGAACTGGCCGATCTGCTCGAGACGCGGCCCGCGGACGCACCCGGCGTGCTGCGCAAGCGCCTCGACGCGCTCGGTGCGGCGCGGTCGCGGCTCGACGGCATGCGCACGGACGAACTCCGAAGGCAGGCGCGCGTTCTCGCGGACGGTGCCGAACCGGCGGGCGCCGGCGGACACGTGGTCGCGCGTACCGTCGACGGGGTGACGGCGGACGAGCTGCGCGGCCTCGCGTCGGAGGCGGTCGCCCGGCTGCGCGGACCGGGCCCCGGGGTCGTCGTGCTCGGCGCGACCGACGGCGGCAAAGCGCTCCTGGTCGCGGCGGTCTCGCCGGAACTCGCACACCAAGGCGTGGCGGCACGCGACCTGTTGGCCGACGCGGCACGGCTGGTCGGCGGCGGTGCGGGCGGCAAGGGCGCACTCGCGAGCGCCGGTGGGCGCCGTACCGGGTCGCTGGACGAGGCGCTGCGCACCGCGGCGTCCCGCGCCCGCGAGGTACTGGGCTGAGTCGGTCCCGGGACCGGGATTTCCCCGGTCCCGGGAGCGACCGCCCGCGCCACGGCCCCGCGTTGCCCGACCCCCTGTGGCAACGGCCACGTGTGGCAACGAAGTCCGGTATGCCCGCCACCCGACACCGCCCGCCGACGAGCACGCCGCGCCGCGGTCCGACCGCCTTGCGGCAGTCCTCCCGAGGCACCCCGGAAACCCCTTTTGGTACTCCACTATCCGTTCGCCGCGCCCCGGTATCCCATTTCGGCGGACGCCCGGCCGGAGCCCGCCGGGGAGGTAGCGTTCCGCTCGCCCGAGCGACCGGAGCGTGTGATCTCTGCACGCGACGCGTGTGGTCTTCGCCGGTGCGGGCGGCGCCCGTGGGAACCGGGCGTGCGTGGGCTGCGGAAGGGGTCACGTGACACAGCGGGCGACGGCACCCGGGTCCGACGACGGCGAAACGCCCCGTGTCCGGGCGCGGAAGTGGGCGATCGGGGCCGCGGCCGCCGCGCTCGTCGTGGTGGCGCCCATCGTGATGGTCGCCGACGCGGTGTCCGACCGCGGCGAGTCGCGCTCCGAGTCCGTGGTCCCGGACCTGGCGGGCGGGGACGGGGCACACCCCGGCTGGGAACTGACGTGGTACGACGAGTTCGACGGCGGCGCCCTGGACGGCGGCAAGTGGATCACCTGCCTGTCCGGTTACGACACCACCAAGCCTTGCAAGGGAGCCACCGACGGCGAGCAGCAGAAGTACGTCCCCGAGCAGGTCCGGGTCGCCGACGGCGCGCTGCAGCTGACCGCCGAGCGCAAGCCGACCGACGGCCTGCCCTTCGCCTCCGGCGCGGTGAGCACCGGGGCCCGGGCCGGCGAGTCCTTCGACGCCAGTCGGCAGCTGTTCCACCCGGGCATGTACGTCGAGGCGCGGGTGCGCCTGGCCCCCGGCGCGGCGATGTGGCCGGCCATGTGGCTGATGCCCAAGGTGCCGAAGGCACCGTACCTGCCGGAGATCGACGTGTTCGAGTTCGCCGGCGACCAGCGGATCGCCCAGGCCCGCCTGCACACGGACGGCCCGTGCCGGACCGGGTTGGGCGAGGAACGCGGCGAGCGCGAGTGCTACGGCGAACTGGCGCGAGCGGGAACGTACTTCGCCGACGAGTACCACCTGTTCGGGATCGACTGGCAGGCCGACCGGCTCACCTACTACGCGGACGGCGAACCGGTTCTGTCGGTGCTCGGCGGGTCCGTGCCGCGTGAGCAGATGTACCTCATCTTCAACCTCGCGGTCGGCGGCACCATGGGCGGGGACACCGCGCAGACCCCGGCGAAGTCCACGATGTCGATCGACTACGTGCGGGCCTGGGCAGGCTCCGGCCAGGTTCCGGTCGGCATCCCGAACGACGCCGGGACGGGCGGCGGGGCTCCCCCGGCCACGCTCGCGCCGACCGCGCTCCCGCCGAGCCCGCCCGCTCCGTCGTCGGCCGCGCCGAGCACGGGTTCCGCCCCGCCGACGACCACGACGCCGCCGCCTCCGGTGCGGACCACCAACGCGCCCACCACGTCGTCGCCGCGCCCGCCGAAGCCCCCGGCGTCGTCGGCCGCGCCCCCGCCCCCTCCGTCGGCTCCGCAGGGCGACCCGTGGCTGGAGTTCCTGGCGCCGGCCGACTACAGCACGGTCCGCGGCATCGTCACCGTCCGGGTACGCGTCAACGGTCCCCGTGACCGCGTCCAGGAAGTGTCCTTCTACCTCAACTCGAAGGACTGCAACTCGCCGAAGGGCGACGCGACGTGGATCGGCTACGACCGCGACGACGACAACGACGGTGTCTACGTCATCTCGTTCGACTCCCGCCGGCTCGACAACGGCTGCAACACCGTCTCGACGGTCGGCATCGACGTCGCCGACGAGTACCGCTACTACCCGCCGGTCGGACGCGTGCACCTGGACGTGTACGTGGCCAACTGACGGGTCAGGGCCGCGCGGCGCCATCCTCCGTCACGCGCCGCGCGGCCCTTCCTCCCCTGTGCTGGGCGGGGCCGGACGTACGTCTGCCGCCACAGTCGGCCACTGACCCGGCAGCCGTTCCCCCAGCCAGGCACCTGGCCACGCAACCGGCCGCCGTCCGGCAGCATGGGCCCGGGCTGGTTGGGCACCCATCTCTATATGGCTGCCACACACATCGAAACCGAACGCAAGTACGAAGGCGGCGCCGCCGAAACCCGCCTGAACCCGAGCGGCCTCCCGGGTGTGTCGGGAGTGGTCCCCGCCCCGGACGAGGAGCTCGACGCGGTGTACTACGACACCGCCGACCTGCGGCTCCTCGCGCACGGAACGACGCTGCGCAAGCGCGCGGGCGGGCACGACGAGGGGTGGCACCTCAAGCGCGGCAAGGGCGACGACCGGCGCGAGGAGATCCAGCTGCCGACGACGGACGACGACGTCGTACCCGAGGAGCTGCACGTACGCGTGAAAGCCCTCGCCCGCGGCAAGCCGCTGGTCCCGGTGCTGCGCATGCGCACCCGGCGCGAGCGCGAGCACCTGGTGGACGGGCACGGCGCAGCGGTCGCCGAGATCGCCCGGGACCACGTCGCCGCCGAGATCCTGGACGCGGCGCGGCCCGGCGGCCGCCGCCCCGCCGGCCGGCGCCGAGCGGGCGCCCGGGGATCCGGCGCGGCACCGGGCACCGGATCGGCCGGCGAGGACGCGCCCGGGCGCATCGTGTCCTGGGCCGAGCTGGAGGTCGAGTTGGAGAACGGCGCGGAGGGAGCGGCCGCGAAGTCGCTCCTTGATGCGGTGGAGAAACAACTCGCGTCCGACGGCTGGCAGCGTTCGGCCAGCGCGTCCAAGACGGCCCGGGTGTTCGCCGACGGACACCACACCCGGGCAACGCCGCGACCGCCCCGGGCCGGCAGTGCCGGGCAAGTCGTACACGATCGGCTCGTCGAGCAGGTCCGTGTGCTGGTCGCGACCGATCCGGGGGTGCGCCTGGACGAGGAGGAGGCCGTCCACGACATGCGGGTGGCGGCGCGGCGGCTGCGAAGCCTGCTGCGGTCGTACCAGCGGTTGTTCGACCGCGCGGTGACCGACCCGGTGGCCGACGAACTGCGGTGGCTGGGCCGGGTCCTGGGGGACGCGCGCGACCACGAGGTGCTGGCGGCCCGGCTCACCGGGCGGGCGGACGACCTACGCCTCGCCGACGCCACCGGGGCGACCGCGGCCGATCTGGCGGATACCGGGGCGCGGATCCACGCGACGGAGTTGCGGTCGTACGGCCTGGCGCGCGCGGCCGCCCTCGCGGAGCTGGACAAGCGGCGCTACTACCGGCTGCTCGACAATCTCGCCGCCATGGCGGCCGATCCGCCGCTGCGGGCCCGCGCCGACCACGACGCCCGGCCGGAGCTGCGGCGGACCCTCAGGCGCGAGCAGCGCAGGCTCGCCGACCGCGTGGCCGCCGCCCGGTCGGCGCCGGTCGGACCGGAAGGGGATGCCGCGCTGCACGCCGCCCGCAAGGCGGCCAAGCGGGCGCGCTACGCGGGTGAGACGGCCCAGGCGTTCGCCCCGGCGGCCAAGCGGTTCGCGAAGCGGACCAAGGACGTGCAGCGGCTGCTGGGCGAACACCAGGACGCGGTGGTCGCGCGGTCCGCGGTGCGGCGCATGGCGGTCGAGGCCCGCGCCGCGGGTGCCGATTCGTTCGCGTACGGGCTGCTCTACGCCGCCGAGGACCGCGCCGCCGCCGACTCCGCCGCGCGGCTCCCGAAGGCGTGGAAGCGCGCCAAGGCAGGCAAGCTGACCCGCGTCTGAGCGGGCTCCGCGGACCCGGCCCGCGTGCGCGGCCGGACCGACGCGGGCTCGGCGGCGCGCCCGGTTCGGTGGCGGTTGCCGGTTGCGGGCGCGACCGCCGGTGAGACGGCGTAGCCGTGAAGCGGGGCGGGCAGGTGTCCGGCCCGGTCACGCGCCCGCCCCTGGCAATTGCGTAGGTGCCCTGCCGGTCAGGCGCCCATGCGCGACAGGGACGCCGCGGACAGCAGGCGCTCGTAGCGGCGGCGCATCGTGCCGCCCAGCAGGCGGACCGGCGGCGGCACGGTGGCCGTCACATTGGCGACCGCACGCCGGTCGGCGCCCTCGAACATCCACGGCTGCACGAACATCAGCACCGCGCGCGGGGCGGTGGCGAGCAGGCGTCGCTCGACCGCGAGGTAGTCGCGTACGGCGACCCGGGCCAGCACCGGGAACACCGCTGCCTCCTCGCGCCGCAGGTGCTCGTGCACGAGGGTGTCGAACCGGGCGGCGGCGAGCGGCAGATCACCGAGAGTGCCGGGTGTCGCCAGGGCGGCCGAGACCGCGGCCATCGCCCGGTCGAGGCCGGCGTGGTCGTCGTCGAGCACGTCGTCGACGGACACGCCCGTGCGGCGCCGCAGCTCGGGCCAGAACTGCTCGTCCTCGCTGTGGTGGTGCCAGTCGACGGCACCGCGCAGCCGCTCCCACCACGCGGCCGTCGCGGCCTGGCGGCCCGGCCCCGCGGCGACGGACGGCGCGGCGGCGACCAGCCTGCGCGCGTCCCGGCGCATCGCCCGGTGCAGCAGGGCGAACGCGTGGAGATGACCGGGGATCAGGTCGAGCCCGTGTTCGCTGGACACCGCGGACGGTGCGGACTTGGCGTTGGCGGCGGCTGTGGCGCTGGCAGCGTCGGTGGCGTCGACCGGCATGGCGGGCTTCCCTTCCTCCCGGGTGCCGGCCTGTTTCCGGCGCTCCCTTTCCGTGCCTCCATCTCAACGCACGCCGCGTCGGCGCTCCATCGCCGTGACTCCAGGCTTCATACGCGATCGTCTCGGCCCAGGCCGTAGACGTCGACGGCGTTCCCGCACTTCACCGGGAACCGCGACGGGATCACGAGCACCCTCGCCTGCTACCTGGCCGCGCACGCGTCCACCTGGCTCCCGCCTGGCGACGTCGGGCACATCGTCGTCTGAATTCGTTTGCCCCGGCGGGACCGGGCACATAGCGTTGCCGGAGGTCCCGGACATCGCGGGGCCCGATGCCGTCTGCGCGATTGCGCGCAGTGCCCGACCGGTTCTGGAGAGCGCCCATGTGTTGCTGCTGCTGCGCGGCGGCCTGCTGCGTCGCGGTGACCCGCGCCGGCCTGGGGTTCGCCGCGACCATGTGCTTTCCGACGTGGCGTACGCGGCGCGGCCCCGGAGCCCTGACCGGCCGGTAGCGCCTGCCCGCTCCCCTGCCGCGACGTCGTCGTGCACGCCGTCGCGCAGCCGCGTCCACGCCTGCCCTCACTCAGGTCAGGGCCCCTCGCCCGATTCCGAACATCCGTGTTCGGGCAGGCGAAGCGGCTCTCCGACGGCACACGCCTACGGCACACGCTCAAGGCGCTCGCTCACAGCACACGCTCACGGCACACGCTTTCGGTGCAGCCCCGCGCGCCGGGGCCCGGCCGCGCCTCACGCGCGCGGTCCGTCACCCCGCGGGTCTCGCCTGCCCGTCCCCAGGAAAGGGACGCAGGCCGTGGCCCGCACCTCCACACGCGACCGATTCCGTCGCGAACTCTCGCAAAACTTCCTCTCCCCTGCCGCCGCGCGACGCTTCGTACGGGTCGCCCGTCCCGCACCCGACGCGCTCGTCCTCGAGGTCGGGGCGGGGCGCGGCGCCGTGACAGCCGAGCTGGCCTCGGTGTGCGGCGGAGTCGTCGCGTACGAACTCGACCCGCACCACGCCCGGTTCCTCCGGGACCGCTTCGCCGCGGGACCGCACCCCGTGACCGTCGTGCGCGGCGACTTCCTCGGCGCCCGCGCTCCGGACGGCCGATTCGAGGTGGTCGGCAACGTGCCGTTCTCCCGTACGTCCGACGTGGTGGCCTGGTGCCTTGCGGCACCGCGCCTCGACAGGGCGACGCTGGTGACCCAGTGGGAGTACGCGCGCAAACGCACCGGCGGTTACGGCCGCTGGACGCTCCGCACGGTACGTACCTGGCCGACGTTCTCGTGGACCCTCGCCGGGCGCATCGCCCGCACGGAGTTCCGGCCGCAACCGCGGGTGGACGCGGGGATCCTGCGTCTGACGCGGCGTCCGGTGCCCCTGTTGCCGGCGCAATTCCTCGGCGCGTACGAGGAATTGGTCGACATCGGATTCACCGGCAGAGGCGGATCGCTGCACGCGTCGCTGCGTCCGCATGTACCGCGCCGCGTCCTGGACCGCGCGTTCGCCGGGGCCGGCATCGAACGCACAGAGGTGGTGGCCGATGTGTCGCCCAGTCAGTGGATCCGGCTGGCGGAGGAGTTGCTCGACTGAGGAACCGCGCGCCGACAGACGTGCCTACCGGCCGACAGCGCGTCAACCGCGCGAACCGGCCCAGAGGAAGCGGCGCTTCGTGCGCCGTCGGACGGGGTGCCTGCGTACGGCGCCTCGTCCGGCGGTGACTTCGCCGACCCGGTGCCAAGGGTTGTCGGGGGACATGACAGGCGCCTTGCGCGATGCCGCCGCCTGGATCTCGACGTGCGCGTCGTGCGCGGTTCCGTGCAACGCCTCGTCGTGCGCGAGGAGGGCGGCCCGCAGCGCGGAGCCCGCGAGGCCACGGCGGCGGGCCCTCACGGCCAGCCAGGACAGAAACCCCACCGATGCGCCGACCGCGGCTGTGACCACCAGGAACGCGACAAGACCGGCCATGGCCACGACACTACCCCGGGGCCGGGAGTCGCCGGGCGCGCTGTGTTCAGGCCGCGGCGCCTGCCCGGGGGCTGAACACAGCGCGCCCGGCTTCGGCATCCTCGGCGGCCAGGAGCCGCACGATCTCTCGGACGGCCGTACGACCGGCCCGGTTGGCACCGACCGTGCTCGCGGAAGGGCCGTATCCCACAAGGTGGATGCGCGGATCGGCGGCCACGCGGGTGCCGTCCATCCGGATCCCGCCGCCCGGTTCGCGCAGGCCGAGCGGGGCAAGGTGGTCGAGCGCCGCGCGAAAGCCGGTGGCCCAGACGACGGCGTCCGCCTTGACCGTGCGAGGACCGTCGGCGGTGTCCCACGCGACGCCGTCGGGGGTCAGCCGGTCGAACATCGGGAGCCGCCGCAGCACTCCGCGCTCCCGTGCCGCGCGAACCGCCTCGGTGGGCGGCAGACCGGTCGCGCCCACGACACTCTGCGGCGGCAGTCCGCGGCTGACCCGGTCGGCCACCTGTGCGACGATCTCGCGGCCGATCTCGGGGGTGAAGGGCTCCTCGGTGAACTTCGGCGGACGCCTCGTCACCCATGTCGTCGTGCCTCCGGCCGCCGCTATCTCGGCCAGGAAGTGGATCGCGGACGTTCCGCCCCCGACGACCACCACGTGCTGTCCGCGGAACTCCTCGCCGCCGCGGTAGTCGACCGTGTGCAGCTGCCTGCCGCGGAACTCCGCGGCTCCCGGGTAGAAGGGGACGAACGGCCGGCGCCAGGTCCCCGAGGCGTTGACCAGCGCCCGTGCGGTCCACGTGCCTGCGTCCGTCGCGACCACGAGCCGGCCGTCGTCGCGCGACCGGACCTCGACCACCCGGACCGGACGTACGACGGGCAGGTCCATGGCACGCTCGTACGCCGCGAAGTACTCCGGGACCGCCGCACGCGCGGGCCGTTTCGGGTCCCCGGGCTGGAAAGCCATGCCCGGCAGGTCGTGCACGCCGTGCACAGACTCCATGAGCAGCGTCGGCCAGCGGTGCCGCCACGCGCCGCCGGGGGCGTCGTCGGCGTCCAGCACCACGAAGCCGAGGCCGGACCGGCGCAGGAAGTACGCCGCCGACAAGCCGGCCTGGCCGGCCCCGACGACGACCACGTCCACGTCGCGGCCCGGCCCGGAGGCCGCCGCGCGGCGCTCACGCCCGGAAAGTTCCATGCCCTCGACAACACACACATAGCGTGCGCGCTTCCCTGGGGCGGCCCTGTCTCTTGCAGCATGGCGTGGATCACGCGGATCACGCGGATCGCACTCGCGATGGGGATTGCCGTGCCGCGGTCCCGCCCCCTTGGATGGAAGGGTGATCAGCGAACGTGAACTCGGCCAGGTGACCGATTTGATGCTCGTGGTGGCTTGCGACGAGGTGCTGCCGAGATTCGGCGCACTCTCGGACGCGGAGGTCACCGAGAAAGGTCCGGGCGACCTGGTGACGATCGCGGATCGCAGAGCCGAGGAGCGGCTGACCGAGGGGCTCACCGCGCTGCTGCCGGGCTCGCGCGTGGTGGGTGAGGAGGCCGTGCACGCCGACTCGGGCGTGTTGCGGGAGTTGGAGGGCGACAGGCCCGTGTGGATCGTCGACCCGGTGGACGGCACGGCCAACTTCGTACGCGGCGACGAGCGCTACTGCATGCTCGTGGCGCTCGCCACGGGCGGCAAGGTGCACGCCTCGTGGACGTACGCCCCCTCGCTCGGTCTGATCGCCACCGCGCGGCTGGGCCGGGGAGCCCTCTACAACGGCCGACCGGTGCGGGTGCCGGGGGCGCCCCTCGTGCGGGACACCGGCGATGCGCCCGAAGGCGGATCTGGAAGCACCGGATCCGGAGGCACCGGTTCTGGGAGTGCCGAGGCGACGGGTGCCAAATCCCAAGGGTCCAGGGCAGCGGGTGGCAAGGCCAGGGGCGGCAGGACCGCCAGGGGCACCGGGGCCGCGGCCGACAAGCGCGCGGCCGACAAGGCCGGGAGCGGGCCCAACGCCGCGAACGGCAAGGCCGCCGGCGGCGGGGCGGTCGCCGCGCGCCCGCGTCTCCGGCTGACCCATCCCACGTACCTGCGGCCCGAGCACAAGGACATGCTCGCCAAGCTCCGCACCCCGGAGTTCTCGGTCGAGCCTTCGACGTCGGCGGGGCTGGAGTACGTGGACCTGGTCCGCGGCGACGCCGATGCGCTCGTCTACACGTGGGAGAACCCCTGGGACCATGCCGCGGGGTTGCTGCTCCTGGCCGAGGCCGGCGGGGTGGCGGCCAACCTGGACGGGTCGCCCTTCGCGTTGTCCGGCGGCAACGCCCTCCCCCTCATCGCCGCCGCGAACGAGGAACTGACCGCGGACCTGGCCAAGCGCCTGACCACGTGACCGTCTGACGCCGATCGCCGGTCGCCGGACACCTCAGTCCCGGCCGCCCGGCCGGTCCGGCCCGGTGCCCGGACCGGCCGGGCGGCTCAATGCACCGACGCGCAACTGAAGCCGCCCGCGCCGTAGCTGGAGTGGTGCCCCGTCCCGGTGTACGTCGACGAAGTGCCGCGCGGCCGGGGAGGTCGGAAGAGGTCCGACTGCGGGAACAGGTCCTCCCACCACGTCCTCAGCGTGTACCCGAACTCCTCCTCGACCGCCGACACCGCCGCGGCCTCCCAGCGGACCGACGCGCCGGTCTCGCGCAACGCCCGTACGGCGGGCTCCAGGGCGAATCCGGTCAGCGGCTCGGCCTCCTCCCACCGGTGCGGCTGGGTGTCCGTGGGCAGCGGGCTCTCCGGTGCGAGGTCGTGCCGGTGCACGGTGACCTCGGCGTCCCGGCCGCGGCCGGTCACGAGAATCCCCCACAGCGGCAGGGCCGCCAACTCGCGGGCCTTGGCGCGGCGTTCCTCGGTGCGGGCGCGTTCCTCCGCCAACCGGCGCTCCGACACCTCGCGCTCCGCGGCGACATGTCGGCCGACTGTCACGCGCGTCGGGTGGTACGCCGCGTCGGCTGCCGCCACCTCCGCTCGGTACGCCTCGATCGCACGCGCCCAATCGCGTTCCACGTCCCGCATTCGCCACCACAGCAGGCGGTTGCCGAGCTTCTCGCTCTCCACCTCGTACCGTTCCCGGGCGATCGCCGTCCGGTCGGTCGCGGCGGAGACGGCGTCGAGGTAGTCCAGCCCGACGGCCAGCCACTCCGCGTGCGCGTCGGGCGTACACCTCACCGCGGCTAGGGAGTGCGCGAGACCGATGCTCAACGCCACGAAGGCGACCGGTGGTTCGGCGTCGAACGGGTCCGTCCAACGCAGTTCGGTGACGTACAGCGGATTGCCGTCGAAGAACTCGGTGTCCCGCCTGAGTTGGTTCCGATGCTGGTCGACCCGCCTCCGGAATTCCTGGTGTTGCCGACGCCAGCCGCCCCAGTAGCTCACCTCGACCCCTCTCCACGACGCTCCCCACCCGCTCCCACCCACTCTCCGCCGCCAGGACACCCGGAAACAACCCGGAGATCCCTCCGAAGCGCGCGGAAAGGGACGAGTCGGAGGGCGGGCGCGCCCGGCAGGCGCGATGCTGCTCCGGCACGGCGCGTCGCGGCGTGCGGTATTCGCCGCGTTGCGGCGTTCGGTATTCGCCGCGTTGCGGCGTTCGGTATTCGCCGCGTTGCGGACTCGGTGGGCGGGCGGCTACGCCGACACGGCCTCCAGGGCGTCGGCGGTCTGCGCGGGCCGCGTGATCATCAGGTCGTGCCCGGCCCGGACTTCGGCGGTACGGGCGTTCTTCAGGCGCGCGGCGAAGGAACGGGCCAGCGGCGGCGGGATGGCGGCGTCCTCGGTCGCGACGACGTACCCGGTGGGGAGGCCGAGGGCCAGGAACGCGGAGAGCCGGCCGGGCTCGACGAGGGCGGCGGGCGGGTAGGCACGGTGGCGTTCGAGGACCCACGCGCGGTCCTCGTCGGTGCCGTCCGGCATCAGGATCTCGGTCATGAGCCGGTGGTCCGTGCGTGCCGTGCCGTCCGGCTCGATGGTGACCGCGCGGGCCACCTCGGGTGTCTGGGGGACCGCTTGGATCAGCGTCTCGCCGTCGTCGGCGACCACCGCGGCGAGGAACACGACCCCGGCGACCCGGTCGGCGGCGGCCTCGGCCACCCGCGGGACGACGACGCCGCCCATGCTGTGGCCGACGAGCACCACGTCGCGGAGATCCTCGTACTCGAGCACGGCCGTGATGTCGGTGACGAACGTCGCGAACGGGGTCCGCGGGCCGCCCAGATGGGCGCGCTCGCCGAAGCCGGTCAGGGTCGGGGACCATACATCGTGGCCGCGGACGCGCAGTTCGCGGGCGAGGCGCTGCCAGCACCAGCCGCCGTGTCCGCCGCCGTGGACCAGTACGAACGTCCGTCCTCGGGTCACGCCACCTCCGCGGTCAGGCCCCGTGCCACGACTGTAACTGACGAACCGTCAGGAGGCCGGCGTCCTGACGGTTCGAGCCGCGAGCCGACGTCAGGCGGTGCGTCGCGAGCGGCGGGTGACCACGCGGAACACCCCGTACAGCAGGTCCAGCGCGCCGATCACGATGAGGACCACTCCGAGCTTGTCGAGTTCGACCGCGGGGATGTCGACATCGCCCGCGTAGAGCTTGAGGAGGGCACCTATGACGATGCCGAATGTTCCGATCACCACGTCGCGCATTGCGGCCCCGCTCGTCTGTTCGGTCCTCGGTCGAACTTGACGGTAGCCGGGCGGCGCGGAGAGGCGCTTCGTGCGCGGGCAGGAGATCCCGCTGCCCCATTCGATGTACGCCGTCGTCTCATTCCGTCGCGTCGGGACCGAGCACCCCGTGCAGCACGAGGTCGGTCAGCGAGGCGACCAGCCCCTCCACGTCCCGCACATCGCGGATGCACAGCGCGAAAATGGCCGCGCCCGCGATCGTGTCGAACAACGTGTCGGCGTCCACCCCTCGGCGCACCTCGCCCGCTTCGACCGCCTTCGGCAGCTGCCGGGTCAGGCTCCCCCGCGCGGCGGTCTCCAGGCGCGCCGCGAGGATCTGCTGCAACGCCGGGTCCGAGCGGATCTCCGACATCAAACCGGGGATCGCCTCGCGCGTCGCGGGCTCCGCGAACATCTGTACGGCGCCCCGCACCGTGCGCCGGACCTCGGCCGCGAATCCGTCGTCCGGCTGTTCACGCGGTTCGATGCCGACGAAGACCGCCTCGTGCACGACATGCGCCTTCGACGGCCAGCGGCGGTAGATGGCCGGGCGGCTGACTCCGGCGGTGGAGGCGATGAGGTCGATCGAGACGCCCGCGTACCCGTGTTCGATCAGCAGTCGGCGGGTCGTCGCGAGGACCGCCTCGTTGATCGTGGGATCGCGGTGCGGGCCATACCGCTGCCCTGTCCTCGCCGGGTGCGACATGGAGGCCCGAGCCACGCACGGCAAGGTCGTCGTGACCAATCTGCCGACTCCGTAAGGGACTTGGTGCAGGAAGGCGCCGGGCACGGGCGGGGTGAGTCACCCGGCCCGAGCCCGGCGCTCCGTGCGCATGACCCGCGCCTGCGTCCGCACCGTCCTCCTGCCCGCACTCGTGCCCGACGCGCCGCAATTGCTTCCCCCGCCGCGCGAACTACGGGACGTCGTAGGACAAATGATTGCGGTCAGTCACTGGCGCACGCCCGGGCGGTGTGGACCGTGGTGGCGGTGAGGTAGAAGGCGTCCGGACGCCACAGGATCCCGGTCGGGGCACCGTCGTCGACAAGCCTGTCCAGCGTCTCGCGGTCCTGGGCATCGAGTTCGGTGTCCAACAGCGAGCGCAGGCGCGTCAGATGGTTGTGCAACTGCTCGCGGGCGGCCAGGCCCAGGGGCGCCGGGTGGTCGGTGAGGAACGTCCGGGACCCGGTAGGCACCAGCCCGGCGGCCGCCAGCATTGCCGGCCAGTCCTCGACCAGCGAGACGGCGCCCGGGAGTTCGGCACGCATCGCGGCGAAGCGCGCCTCGTTGGCGACCTCCAGGCGCGGCAGCAGCCCGGGTCGGCCGATGCCGATGTCGCGGGGCAGGAACCGCAGCGGCAGGCCGCGCTCGCCCACCGCGAGGACGCCGCCGGGGCGGAGCCGGGCCGCCAGGTCGCGCAACGCTGCCTGCTGGTCCCCGAAGTGGTGCACGACGTCGCTCGTCCACACCAGGTCTGCGGACGGCAACTCGGTGAACTCGTCCGGTAGATCGGCCTTCCGGGTCACCAGGCGGTCGGCAAGGCCCCGTTCGGCCGCCCGGGCACGTACGCGCGCCAACAGGCCGTCGGCCTGGTCGACTGCGACGACCTCGGCCCGCGGGAACGCCCCCGCGAGCACGCACGCGGCCACGCCCGGACCGCTTCCGACGTCGAGGACGCGCGCGACCGCGTCTCCGTCGCCCACCAACTCGCCCAGCCACGCCGCGGCTTGCTCAAGCGCCGGCATCTGGAGCTCCGCGCCGCGCTCCAGCAGCGGGCCCAGTTCGTCCCAGTCGACGTCGTGGGCGCCTTCGCCATGGTTGTGCGAGTGCGAGTGCTTGTGGTCGTGCTTGTGGTGCTGGTCATGCTGGTGTCCGTGCGCGTGCTCGCGGCTCGCGGCGCGGTCCTGCGGGTCGCCGTGCTGGTCGCCGTGTTGGCGGCTTTGCTGACCGGTCATGTTTCTCATCCTCTTCTCGGGGCGCGGCGTCGATCGCGAGGCGCGCGGGGGTGGGCCGACCTGGCATACGGGGGCGTCAGTGGACCGGGCCCGGGGAGAACGGCGGCAGGTACGCGGCAGTCCGCCGACTCGCGACCGCGTGCGCGACGTCCTCTTCGACGAGCTCGATGTTGAGCGCGAAGGCCGCCGCGGCCCCCATGCCGGCCGCGGTGACGACCTGGGCACGCGGATCGCGGACATTCCCGACCGCCAGGACCCCGGGGACGCTGGTACGGCCCGCCTGGTCCACGACTACCCACCCGTTCTCGTCGGCCGCGCAGCCGAGTCCGGCGAGCAGCGTGTCGTGCGGCACCATCTGCGGGAGCACGAACACCGCCTCGCGCGCCACCACCCGCCCGTCCGCAAGTTCGACGCCGCTCAACGCGTCGGCGGCCGTGTCGACGACGACGCGCTTCACCGCACCCTCGACGACCCGTACCCCGCGGGCCGCCAGCCGCTCCGCCTGCTCCGGCCGCAGCTCCGCGGTGTGCCGGAACAACACGACGTCCTGGGACCACTGCCGCAGCAGCAGCGCGTGGTCCACGGATCCGGGGTGGGTGCCCAGCACGCCGAGTGGCCGGTCGCGTACCTCGTAGCCATGGCAGTACGGGCAGTGCAGCACGTCGCGGCCCCAGCGCTCACGCAGCCCCGGGATGTCGGGCAGGACGTCGCGCAGCCCGGTCGCGACCACGATCCGCCGGGCCCACAGCACCGGCCCGCCGGACAGCGTCACGTGGAATCCGGCGGCCACGGCGCTGCCCGCGCCCGGTCGTGCGCGGCCGGCCGCGTCCGCGTCGTCGCCCGCCTCGATGCCGTCGACCCGGGCGTCGATCAGGTGCACGCCGTACCCCGCGACCTCGGCCCGGCCGACCGCCAGAAGCTCGGCCGGTGCCATGCCGTCGCGCGACAGGAACCCCTGCATGTGGGCCGCGGGCGCGTTCCGCGGCTCGCCCGCGTCGACGACCGCGACGCGGCGGCGTGCCCGCCCGAGCACCAGCGCCGCGTTCAGCCCGCCCGCGCCGGCCCCGACGATCACCACGTCGTACCGGCCCGCCTCGTCGGCACCCTGCGCGCCACCCGCGCGACGCGCCCGGACCGCGGGGCCCGCCTCGACCGCTCCCCTTGTCTGCACCATGTCGACCACCTCCGACGCCAGCGTGTCGCGATGGTCCTCATCCGGCAATCATTGTTGCCGTTTCCGGGAATCGGAGATCCAATGGTCGGCATGGAGCACTCACCCGCAATCGCCCAGGCCCTGACCGAGGTCGGTCCGCGGCTCCGCCGCCTGCGCACCGAGCGCGGTGTCACGCTCGGCGCGTTGGCCGAGGCCACCGGGATCTCGAAGAGCACGCTGTCGCGCCTGGAGTCGGGGCAGCGGCGTCCGAGCCTGGAGCTGCTGCTGCCGATCGCCCAGGCGCACCAGGTGCCGTTGGACGAGTTGGTCAACGCGCCGGAGGTCGGCGATCCGCGCGTACGCATGACGGCCCGGCACGTGAACGGCAACGTCGTGCTGCCGCTGACCCGGCACCCGGGCCCGCTCCAGTCCTACAAGATGGTGCTGCCGAAGTCCCGGTCGAATCCGGACCCGTGCACGCATGAGGGCTACGAGTGGCTGTACGTCCTCTCCGGGCGCCTGCGCCTGGTCCTCGGCGAGCACGACGTCATCCTGGGGCCCGGCGAGGCCGCGGAGTTCGACACGCGCGTACCGCACTGGTTCGGGACCACGGGCGAGGAACCCGTGGAGCTGCTCAGCCTGTTCGGCCGCCAGGGCGAGCGTATGCACGTACGCGCCAAGCCCCGCGCGAAGACGACGTGACATGACACGCACGGGGCCCGGCGACGTACCGGCACACGGTCAGCCCACGCTGTGCTCCACCACGGAGTGATGTTCGCACTGCACGGAGTAGGCCACATCGGCCGGCATCTGCACCGCCGGCTGCTCGCAGGCCCCCACGGTGGTCTGGTTCCAGTTGCCGTCGACGCCGGTGTCGGCGCCCGCCGGAGCCGCCCAGGACAGCAGGGCCGCGGCGACGGTGCCCGCGGCGAACGCGGTGTTGGTGATCTTGGTCATGTCCCCACCAACGATTGTCCCGCCGCGCCGACACGCTCGGGGTGGATGGCGGCGGCACCGCGCGGCATCGAATCTCCTATGCTCGACCGGGTGGACCGGCCGGGAGGTCGGTTCGCAGACATGCACTCAAGTCCAGGAGGGTCCCCCACAGTGGGTGAGAACGTCTACTTCAAGGTCTCGGCCGACGGCCAGAGCCTCGGCACGATCACGTTCAAGCTGTACGACGACGTCGTGCCGGACACCGCGCGGAACTTCCGTGAGCTGGCGACCGGCCAGAACGGCTTCGGCTACGCGGGGTCCACGTTCCACCGCGTGATCCCGGACTTCATGCTCCAGGGCGGCGACTTCACCGCCGGCAACGGCACCGGTGGCAAGAGCGTCTACGGCAACAAGTTCCCGGACGAGAACTTCCAGCTGAAGCACACCAAGCCGGGCCTGCTGAGCATGGCCAACGCGGGGCCGAACACCAACGGCTCGCAGTTCTTCATCACCACGATCGTGACCGACTGGCTCGACGGCAAGCACGTCGTGTTCGGCGAGGTCGTGGACGGTATGGAGGTCGTCAAGGCGATCGAGGCGCTGGGCTCCAGCGGCGGCCGCACCAGCAAGAAGGTCGTCATCGACGAGTCCGGCGTCGTCGGCGCCAAGGGCTGACCGACGCGACGCATCGGGACAGGCGATGGCCGACTTCGCGGAGGAGCACGAACCGCCGGCGACCGTACGCCTGTTCATCGCGGTCGCGCCGCCCGACGACGCCAAGGCGGAGTTGGCGGACGCGCTCGCTCCGGTGTACGAGGCGCATCCCCGGCTGCGCCGGAACCGCATCGAGGACTGGCACATCACGCTGGCCTTCCTCGGTGAGCTTCCGTCCGACGTGGTTCCCCGGCTGCGTACGGCACTTGAGGCCGTCGCGGCGTCGCACCCGGCGCTCGCGCTGGAGTTGTCCGGGGCCGGGCACTTCGACGACCGGGTGCTGTGGTGCGGCCTGCGCGGCGAGGTGGCCGGACTGCACCGGCTGGCCTCGGCGGCCCGGGCCGCGGTGGCGGCGAGCGGCGTGCGGTTCGACGACCGCCCGCTGAGCCCGCACCTCACGCTGGCCCGGGCGCGGCGCGACAACCCGGACGGGGTGCCGCAGGCCGCCGCCGAGTTGTCCGGCTTCACCGGGCGGCCCTGGCGCGCGGAACGCCTCCACTTGGTGGGCAGCAACTTCGGCAGGGGCCCGGGGCCGATCCGCTATCGCGATGTCGCCTCCTGGCCGCTGACGGGCGGTGCCCCGCCGCGCTAGTCGCGACGGGGCACCGCCCCCGCTGTCTGCCCGCGGCCGTCAGGTGCGTCCGCCGGTCACCACCTCGGCGATCGAGCGCGGCACCTGGGCGTACGCGGCGAACCGCATCGTGAACGCCGCGCGGCCGGACGTCCGGCCGCGCAGGTCGCCGACGTACCCGAACATCTCGGCGAGCGGCACGTGCGCGGTCACCACACTCGCGCCGGAGCGCTCGCCGATTGCCTTGACCTGCCCGCGCCGGGCGTTGAGGTCGCCGATCACGTCGCCCAGGTGGTCGGACGGCGTGGTGACCTCGACGGCCATGACCGG
The DNA here is from genome assembly GCF_053592165.1 of Streptodolium elevatio. Lineage (NCBI taxonomy): Bacteria > Bacillati > Actinomycetota > Actinomycetes > Kitasatosporales > Streptomycetaceae > Streptodolium > Streptodolium elevatio. The sequence goes on along the minus strand of NZ_JBSFVE010000011.1, from coordinate 141,664 downwards.
CTCCAGCAGCGCGGGGCTCGCGAGCCGGGCGGCCTCCTGGAAGGCCGTCGTCCCCGCGATGCGGAAGGCGCCCTCGGACGAGTCGACCACGTGGAAGTCGCCGTCCAGCAGCGTCACCCGTACGCCGGTCAGCGGATAGCCCGCGAGCACGCCCGCGTCCAGGGCGGCCTGGCAGCCCTCGTCGACCGACGGGACGAACTCACGCGGCACGCGGCCGCCGACGACCTTGCTGACGAACTCGTAGTGCCCTCCTGCCCAGGGTTCGACGGCGATGCGGATCCGGGCGTAGTGGCCCTTCCCGCCGTTCTGCTTGCGGTACGTGAAGTCGTGCCCCGGCACGGCCGCGAGCAGCGTCTCGCGGTACGCGACGCGCGGCCGGCCGACGTTCGCCGCGACGTCGAACTCCCGCCGCATGCGGTCGACCAGCACCTCCAGGTGCAGTTCGCCCATGCCCGACACCACGGTCTGGCCGGTCTCGCGGTCGGTCTCGGCGCGGAAGGACGGGTCCTCCTCGGCCAGCCGCTGGATCGCGAGCGCCAACTTGTCGGCGTCCGCCTTCGATACGGGCTCGATGGCCATTTCGATGACCGGGGCAGGGAAGTCCATGGACTCCAGGACCACCGGGTGCGCGGGGTCGCACAGGGTCTCGCCGGTGACGGTGTGGCGCAGCCCTTGGACGACGACGATGTCGCCGGCGGCCGCCGAAGTGATCTCCTCCCTCTTGTCGGCGTGCACGCGGTAGAGCTTGCCGATGCGTTCCTTCTTGTCGCGCACGGAGTTGCGTACCGTGCCGCCCGTTTCGACGTGTCCCGAGTAGATGCGCAGGAAGCTCAGCTTGCCCAGGTGCCGGTCGGTGGCGACCTTGAATGCGAGGGCGGAGAAGGGCTCGTCGTCCGAGGGGAGGCGTACGACGGCGGTTCCGTCGGGTGCCTCGCCTTCGACCGCGCCGATGTCGAGCGGCGAGGGGAGATAGCGCACGATGCCGTCGAGCAGCGGTTGGACTCCCTTGTTCTTGAAGGCCGTTCCGCACAGCACCGGGGTCACGACCGGCCCGTCTCCGGTACCGGACGCGATGGTGACGCGGCGTACCGCCTCGTGGACCTGCCGCTCTGTGGGCTCGCCCCCACCTCCCAAGTACTGCTCCAGGAAAAGCGCGTCGTGCTCGGCGACGGCCTCCAGCAGGCGCGTACGCCACTCGGCGGCCGCCCCGGCGTGGGCGGCGGGGATGTCCACCACGTCGTACGCCGAACCGAGTTCGGCGTCGACCGGCCACAGCACCGCGCGTCGGCCGATGAGGTCGACGACGCCGCGGAAGCCCGCCTCCGCACCGATCGGGAGTTGCACGACGAGCGGCACGGCGCCCAGGTGCGTGCGGATCATCTCCACACAGCGCGCGAAGTCCGCGCCCGCCCGGTCGAGTTTGTTGACGAAGCAGATGCGCGGCACGCGGTACCGGTCCGCCTGCCGCCACACCGCCTCGGACTGCGGCTCGACGCCCGCCACGGCGTCGAACACCGCCACCGCGCCGTCGAGGACGCGGAGGCAGCGTTCCACTTCGACGGTGAAGTCGACGTGGCCGGGTGTGTCGATGATGTTGACGCGGTGCTCGACGCCGTCGAGCTGCCAGTGGCAGGTGGTCGCCGCGGAGGTGATGGTGATGCCGCGTTCGCGCTCCTGGATCATCCAGTCCATCGCGGTCGTCCCGTCGTGCACCTCGCCCGCCTTGTGGGAGACGCCGGTGTAGAACAGGATCCGCTCGGTGGTGGTGGTCTTGCCCGCGTCGATGTGGGCCATGATGCCGATGTTGCGGACGGTCGCGAGGCTGCGGACGGTGGTGGTCATGACTGTGCTCTTCTCCAGGTGAGATGGGGTTTTCCGGGCAGGCGGAAGCCCGTCCCGAGGGTTCGGCCCCGCGCGGGCATGCCGAAGGACGGCACGTGGCCGGGGATGGGAAGGCGCCCGAGGGCAGCGGGCAACGCCCCTGCTGTCCTGGGGGCTTCAGGAGTCGGTACGTCGGGTCGCTGACGACACGTGAGAACGCCGCGGGCGCGCGGAATTGCGCACCAGGAGCGGGGTCAAGGCCGCGGTCGGCGTGAACTCCCGGAGCGGGTACCGCGAACCGAGACCGTGGTCACGGTCGCGGTCGGTGTCATGCTCCGATGTGAGTCGTCACGACCCGGCGCGATCGGGCCAACGGCCCTTCCACGGCTCCCTGTTCGTGGAGACGTGCGCGACACGGGGGCGCGTGCCGACAATTCGACACCGCCTGTCACTCCGTGTGGTGATGGTCGCACGCATGGGGTCAACGTAGATCGCCGGAAGCGTCGCCGTCACCTGGTTTTCCGACCGCGCGGAGCGGGCCGTACCGGTCACGCCCGTCCGGCGACGACGTCGCGCGCCGAGGCCACGAAGGCGTCGACGACCGGACCCGACGTCGCCGGGTCCCACGCCAGGTCGATGCGCAGCGGCTCGGTGTCGGCGAGACGCACCCACACGATGTCGGGCCGGGCATAGAAGGCCGCCATCGACTCCGGGGCGATCGACGCGCCCTGTCCCGAGGCGACGTTCTCCAACATCTCCTCGGCGTTGTGGTTCTCCGCGCCCCAACGCACCTCACTTCCGTCCGGACGCGGGTCCACCGCCCACCAGCGGACCCACTCACGAGGGGCCTGCCGCGTCCAGGCCAGTGGCACGTCGCGGATCTGAGCCAAGGTCAGTTCCGGTTCCCCGGCCAGCGGATGGTCCACGGGCAGGGCGATCACCCGTTGCTCCTCTGCGAGTCGCAGTGATGCGAGGCCGGTGAGGTCGTTGGGCTGCCAGACGTACGCCGCATCGACCTCGCCCGTACGCAGCGCCGGCACCTCGCTGCCCCAGTTGTAGCGCTTGAGCTCGAGCTCGACACCCGGCCGCAGTTCGGCGAAGCGGGCGCGGATGCGCGGCCCGAGCGTGCCCGCCCCGCTGGCCTGGAAGCCGAGGCGCAGGCGCCCGGCGTCGCCGGTCGCGTGGCTGCGCGCGACCTCGGCGAACTGGTCGGCGGCCCGAAGCGTGCGGCGTGCGTAGGGCAGCAGGTCCCGGCCCGCGTCGGTCGGCTCCATGCCGCGCGAATGGCGCGTGAAGAGCGCGACCCCGAGCTCGCGCTCGAGCTGCCGGATCGCGTGGCTCAGCGACGGCTGGCTGATGAAGAGCGTCTCGGCGGCCCGTCCGACGTGCTTCGTCTCGGCCACCGCGACGAAGTAGCGCAGCTCCCTGAGGTCCATGGACCCCACGCTACCTGCGGTCATAGACGCGGTCTATCGACTATTCGGGAGCCGGTCTTGGACCCGGGCTCGGCCGTGCGGCGAAGGTCGTACCAGCCCCGACGAACGCATCGGGGATTTTCCGAAGGGCTCCCCCTCATGTCTGTCGACACCGTGCTGCGCGAGGCATCCACGACGAAGACCGCCGTTGCCCCCGCGGTCGCGGCGACCTCCGCTCCGCGGCGGGCCCGTTGGGTGGCGCTCGCCGTGGTGTCCGCCGTCAACGCCCTGGACTCGGCCGGATTCGCGGTCGCCAACACCGCGCTACCCGACATCGACCGGTCGCTCGGCCTGGGCCCGACCCTGGTGCCCTGGGTCATGACGGTGTACGCCCTGACATTCGCCGGCTTCCTGCTGTTCGGCGGACGGGCCGCGGATGTCCTGGGGCGCCGCCGGATGCTGCTCGCCGGAGTCACCGTCTACGCGGCCGGCGCGGCGGCGTCCGCATTCGCCCCCACCGGGGCGGTTCTCATCACCGGCCGCGGACTCCAGGGAGTCGGCGCGGCGCTGAGCGGACCTCCGGCCCTGGCGCTCATCGCGTCGATCTTCACCGACGCCCGCGAACGTGCCACCGCGATGGGCATATACGTGGCGGTCAGTGCCTCCAGCTTCTCCGCGGCACTGGTGTTCGGCGGGGTCATGACCTCGGCCGCGGGCTGGCGGGCGCCGTTCCTCGCGCTGCTCGTCATCGCGTCAGTTGTCGCGGTCGTGGGCGCCAAGGTGCTGCCGCACGACGCGGAGCGTACGCGGGGCAGTCTCGACATCCCCGGCGCGACGCTGATCACGGGCGGTCTCATGGCACTCGTGTACGGGGTCGGCCAGGCCGAGCACGCGTCGTTCACGGCGGCGAAGGTGCTCGTGCCGGTCGCCGTCGCATTGGTCCTGCTTGTGGGCTTCGTGGCCCGTGAACACCTGGCGGCGCAACCTCTGTTGCCCCTCGGGCTGCTGCGCATCCCCACCGTGCGCGCCGCGACCGTCTCCGGCGTCGTCTTCTACACCACCCTCGTAGGGATGCTGTTCTTCGCACCGCTGTACCTCCAGGGCGTGCGCGGCTACAGCCCGCTCATGAGCGGCCTCGCCATCGCCCCGATGGGCGCCACCGTCGCGGCCACCACCGCGGTCGCGGCCGGACTGATCGCCCGCATCGGGCAGCGCGCGACGCTGGCCCTCGGCTTCACCGTCATGGCGGGCGGACTGTCCACCTGGCTGCTGATGGGCACCGACACGAACTACTTCACGGTGCTGCTGCCCGGCCTGGTCGTGATGTCCTTCGGCCAGACGCTCGCGTTCGCCGCGATGATGTCGGCGGCCCTCACCGGCGTCGACGCCGAGCGCCACGGCGTTGCGGGGGCGGTGAACATCACCGCGCAGCAGATCGGTTCGGGTCTGGGGACCGCCGTACTCGCGACCGTCGCGGCGGCGGCGACGGGGCCCGGGACCGCCGGACTCGTCGACGGCTACCGGGCGGGCATCGCCACCGCGGCCGCGATCGGCCTGCTCGGCGCGCTGTCCGCGCTCGTGCTGCTGCGCCGCCGCTGAGCGGCGCGGGCGCGGGGACGGACACGGGAGTTCGGGTACGCCGGGGGACCGGCACACCGAACTCCCGTGTCAGCGTTGCCCGTGGTACTGGTCGTGCCAGGACTCCAGGAGCCAGCCGAAGGTGTCCGGCGGACGCGACACCGCGAGGCGGGCGATCTCGCAGACCCGCGCGGGCGTCATGCCCCGGCGCTGCTCGACGGCGAGGGGGTGCGCGGGGTCGACCGGGGTGAACAGCGCGGCCTGTCCGGAACGCCGGCGGATCGAGACCGGCGGCTCCTTGGTCCAGGGGTCGTACGGCAGCCGGTTCGCCAGCACGGCGTCGCCCGAGATGGTCGGCCCCCAGGTCGGGACCCGGTACGTCTGCACCCACACGTCCCACGTGAACACCTCGTCCAGCGACGGGACGGGGATCTCGATCGAACCGCGCAGGAAGTCCCCCACACCCTCGATCTCGCAGCCCCACAAACTGAGGTAGCTGGCCATCTCGTGGGCGGCCATGGCCCCCGACCACTCGTCCGGAGCCTCGAAACGGTGCACCAGCGGTGCTTCGTGCGGCTCGCCGCAGACCTCGCACTGGAAGCTCAGCTCGTTCGCCATGTCGCCACCCTAGGCCCGTATCGTCACTCGTTCGGGCAGTCCCGGGCGACAAAGGTACGGAGCACACGGCATGAAGCACAACGAAAGCGACAAGGCGCTCGAAGACCGGCAGCGGCAGATGGCGGCCGCGTTCTGGGATCACGAGTACGCGCAGGACCGCTTCGCCGACCTGCCGCCGGACCCTTTCGTCACCGACATCCTGGGCGCGGCATGGGCGCACGGCCTGCTGCCCGGCCCCGGGATCTACATCGGCGTCGGCAACGGCCGCAACTACTTCCCGCTTGTCGAAGGCGGCCTGGACCTCGTCGGCCTGGACATCTCGACGGTCGGCCTCGCCGCGATCCGAAAGCGCGCGCCCGGGCACTACGCGCGCCTGGTGCACGGCGACCTGTCCGTGCTGCCCGCCGGGGAGACCTTCCCGGTCGTCATCGGCCTCAACGTGTTCCACCACGGCGACCGCGACACCGCGTACGCGCACATCCGCGCCGCACTCGAAGTCGTCGCGCCGGGCGGCCTGTTCGGCATCCGGGTCAACGCGGTGGGCACCACTCCCGGCCGCCCGTCCGAGGTCGCCGCGGAGTACGACGACGGGTCCGTGACGCGCCGCTACCTCCCCGAGGACGGCATGCCGCCGCTCCTGTCCCACTTCTTCACGTCGGCGGCCCTGGCGGGCCTCCTGGCGGCGTACGAGCCCGTCCTCTCTCTGACCCTCGACGACACCGACATCGCCACCGGTCGTCCGGGCGATTGGCGGCGCTGGCAAGGTGTCTACCGTCGGCCCGCATGACAGGGCACGGGTCGGCACGGACACACGGAAAAGAGCGACGCACCATGGTCAACGTCGGAATCTATTTCGACCTGCGCAACCCGGAGCCGGCCCGCCGCAATTGGGCGGACCTCTACGCCTTCACCCTCGAACTGTGCGAGGAGGCCGACCGCCTCGGCGTCCACTCGATCTGGCTCACCGAGCACCACCGCTTCGAAGACGGGTACCTCCCGCAGCCGCTGACCATGGCCGCGGCCGTCGCCGCCCGTACCCGCAACGCCCGCATCGGCACCGGCGTCACCATCGCACCCCTCCGCCACGCGGCCCACCTCGCCGAGGAGGCCGCGATTGTCGACCTCGTCAGCGGCGGCCGCCTCGAACTCGGCCTCGGCACCGGCTACCGCATACCGGAGTACGCCCTCTTCGACGCGGACGACGCGTACCGCACCCGCTACTCCGCCACCGACGCCCGCGCCCGCGACATCCGCCACCTCTGGGACACCGGCGCCGTCACCCCGCCCCCGGTCCAGGCCCGCCCCCGCATCTGGCTGGGCTACCAGGGCCCCCAGGGTGCCCGCCGCGCCGGCCTCCTCGGCGAATCCCTCCTCTGCGCCAACCCGGACCTCGTCGAGCCCTACCGCGCCGGCCTCGCCGAGGGCGGCCACGACCCGGCGTCCGCCCGCATGGCCGGCCTCCTGAACGGCTGGATCACCCACGACCCCGAGCGCGACTGGCCCGAGGTCTCCACCGCCCTCGCCCGCCAGTGGGACAGCTACCACCGCCACGCGGTCGAAGGCACCGGCGCCCCGGCCCCCAAGCCCGTCAACCCCGACCGCTGGCGCTCCCGCGGCGTCAGTGCCGCCCCCGCGCACTTCCTGCACGCCACTCCGGAGCAGGCCGCGGCCGACATCCGCGCCTACCTCGCCGGCTCCCCCGTCGAGACCGTCTGGTTCTTCGCCGACCTGGGCGGCATGCCGGAGTCCATGGCCCGCACCCACGTGACCACCCTCTGCGCCGACCTGGCCCCCCTCCTCCGCGACGCCTGACCCCCAGCCGTCGCACGCCGCCCGTCCGTCCCTGGACCGCGTACCCGGGACGGGCGCGGCGGGACGGGGCTGAGCGCCGCTTTCCCCGCGCGCGCCACCCCAACCTGCGCCACCGTGGAAGGACACGCCCGCCCCCGGGACCGAGGAGCCCCCGCATGTCCAACCACACGTACCGCGTCACCGAGATCGTCGGCTCGTCCCACGAAGGCATCGACGCCGCCATCACCAACGCCATCACCCGGGCCGCCAAAACCCTCCACAACCTCGACTGGTTCGAGGTGACCCAAATCCGAGGCCAAATCACCGACGGCCAGGTAGAGCATTACCAAGTAGGCCTGAAAGTAGGCTTCCGCCTCGACGAAACCGACTGACCAAGTGGGCCCAAAGATAGGCTTCCGCCGCGGCGAACGGTCCACTCGACTGGCGGCAACTCAGTCCAACGGCGGAGAGCTCGGATAAATCACGGCTGGTGTCTAGCCCAGTAGCAGACTCTCGGGCCCGTAAATCCCGGCACCCAGTCGGCCCACCCAATCCGCTGCGACGTACATCTCTCCCGTCGCGTCGAGACCAATGAACTCCCGCCCGCGCGCATGGTCGCCGATCGGTACGAAGTGCTGCCCGATCAATGCGTCCCAGTCGACGAACCTTCCCTCTTCGACCACGCTCCTGAGCAGGTCCAACGCGAACTCCTCACGCGTCCGTGAGAAATCCGACCCCACCTGCGGAAAGCTCAGTCCGCCAAACTGCCGAAGAAATTCCGCTGCCGCCGCGTCTGTCGTAGACGGTCCGGAAATACATGGACGCCTGGCAGGCGCAGGGGTTGAAGGCCTCTTGTCGTCATTCGGGTGGGGTGTCGGACGCCGGGCGTGGGGCTCCGCAGCGGGGGCAGGGTTCGCCTTCGGGGGTGGCGGCGGCCTGGTCGGACAGCCAGTTGTCGTAGCGCAGCCACAAGCGGGCCAGCCACTCGTTGGCGCCGGCCGGCGGCTCCGCGGCGACGACCGGCATCGGCGCCGTCTCGATCAGGTGCAGGAGCGACCAGGCCACGCCGAAGCTGCCGTCCGCGCCGAAACTGCCGATCAGCAACTGGGCTTCCTCGGCGGTGACGGGCCTGTCGATCGCATCCAACGCGGCACACATCCGGTCCAGGGTCTCCCCGGCCGCGACGGAGGTGTCCGACTCGGGCGGCAGCGGCCCCATGGCGACGAACCTTCGGACCTCCGGCCTGATGCCTCCCTCGTTCGGGGTCACGCGTCGGGCACCAGGACGAGTTTGCCTACGACTCGGCGTTCGGCGAGGGCGGTGAGGGCTTCGGGGGCCTGGTCGAGGGGGTAGGCGGTGGGGGTGACCGGGTTGAGGCGGCCGTCGGCGGTGCCGCGGATGATCTCGGTGAGCATGGCGGGGAGTTCGCCGGGGTTGCGGCGGGCGTGGTCGCCCCAGTCGACGCCGATGACGGTGCGGTTGGTGAGCAGGATCTGGTTCGCGGGGAGTTGCGGGATGTCGCCGACGGCGAAGCCGATCACGAGGTAGCGGCCGTGCGGAGCGAGGGCGCGCAGGGCGGAGGCCGCGTACGGGCCGCCAATGGGGTCGACGACGATGTCCGCGCCGCCACCGGTGATCTCGCGGATGCGGGACTTGAGATCCTCGTCGGCGTAGTTGACGGTGGCGTCGGCGCCGGCCGCGCGGGCGGCGTCGAGTTTGGCGGGGCCGGAGGCGGCGGCGATGACGCGGGCGCCCAGGCCTCGGGCGACGTCGACGGTGGCGAGGCCCACGCCGCCCGCGGCGCCCAGCACGACGACCCACTCGTCCTTGGCGACCGTGGTACGCCGGGTCAGCGCGAACAGCGCGGTGGCGTAGCTCTCGATCATGCTCGCGGCGGTCTCGAAGCCGACCGCGCCCGGGAGCGGGGCGCAGGCGGCGGCGGGCACCAGCGCGTGCGAGACGTAGCCTCCGGGGCGCGGTGAGCCGCACACGACGCGGGTGCCGACGGCCGGGGCGTCGATGCCCTCGCCGAGTTCGCGGACGACGCCCGCGACAGCCATGCCCGGCACGTACGGCAGGGGCGGCTTGATCTGGTACAGGCCTCGTACGAGCAGGCCGTCCACGAAGCTGACCGCGCTCGCGCGCACCTCGACGAGCACCTGGCCGGGCCCGGGTGTCGGGTCCGGGGCCTCCTCGACGCGCAGGTCGTCGACGGGACCGAAGCTGCGGCACACCACTTGGCGCATTGCGTGACTCCCCCACGTTTGTCGCCGTTCGTCCTCCGGGGCCGCCGGTCCCGTTGCGCCGGTGCGACCGGCGTGCACCGACCGGGGCACCACGGGCACTCTCGCACAGGCGTCCGGAAGTTCGGCGTTCGCACCCATACTCGGATCGGGCGCCGGTTCGGCGGTGGCCACCCGTTCGGCGCACCGCGCCGGTACCGCGCGCCCGGGGTGCGCTGCGGCAAGAGAGTGAAACCGCGCAACCAATCGCCGTCGACCGGGTTGGACAGGTCGCCGCGGCGGTACAGCAACTCCCTTCCCAGCCTTCCCAGGCAACGACGTACGAAGGAATTCTGATGGCGAACAGCTTCCAGCGTGTTTCGGCTACCGCGGTCATGGCCGCGTCGGTCTTCGGCCTCACCGCTGTGGGCGCTCCGGCGGCCATGGCCGGCGGCAACGACGACGGCAACACCGCCGTCCAGGCCGGCAACCAGTCGGCTCAGGCCATCGGCAACTCGAGCAGCCACGGCTTCCTGAGCCCGAACATGGGCGCCGTGCAGGGAGGCGTGGTGAACTGCTTCGGCCTCCAGAAGGTCGACGTCAACGTCCCGGTCGGCGCGCTCATCGGTGCGGGCATCGGCGTCCAGGACGTCCTGACCGACCAGGTCCAGCAGGTCTGCAGCCCGAACGCGATGCAGCAGACCGGCGACGACCCGCTGGCGAACGTCCTGTCCAGCGTTCTGTCCGAGAACGGCTGACCGACCCCGCTGCCCGCGCGGGACTCCTCCACCCCGCGCGCCCCGGCCCGTGACCCTGCCGGGGGTTGACCAGAGGTAGCGGGCACCGCGCGGTGCCGGGCGTGGTGGCCGGGGACGCGGCCGGTCGGTGCAGGGGGCGGGAAGG
>NZ_JBSFVE010000011.1:0-131306 GCF_053592165.1 Streptodolium elevatio | reverse complement strand
GTGGCCGTGCTGGGTCGCCCACCCCCCCCCCCCCCCGGGCCCGCCCCCCGGCCGGGGGTGCCCCAAGGTTGCGGGCCCCCGCGCGGGCGGGGTACTCGGCCCCGCCCCCGCGTCCGGTCGTTCCAGGGCGCGTGACGGAGCCGGCCGTCGGCCCTCAGGGGTGGTACTTCGCGGCGTCCTCCGGCCTCGCTCCCATGCTCGCGGCGAGCCACTTGTCGTAGGCCGCCTGCCAGCCGCGTCCCTGGTAGTCGACGAGCACCGCGTTCACCCACGCGACGAGGTCGGGCGCCTGCTTGCTCATGGCGATGCCCATGAAGGCCGGGACTATCTGCTCGTCCACGATGTCCACCATCGGGTCCTGGGCGAGTTGGGCATGCGCGAGAACGGTGTCGGCCAACGTCGCGTCTATTTCGCCCAGTTGCATGAGGACGAGGCAGTCGAGCTGGTTCTCGACGATGCGCAATTCGGCGGTGGCGTGCTTGCCGCTCGCGAGTTCGGTCTCCGAGGACGACGACGCGGCGGCGCACACGCGCTTGCCGTGCACACCCTCGGCGACCGTCTTCGGCTTCTCGCCCCCGCGCGGCACGACCAACGACTGGCTGACCTTGAAGTACGGGGCGGAGAAGTCGACTTCCTTGAGGCGCTCGCAGGTGATGGTCATCGTCCGCACCACCATGTCGACCTCGCCGTTCTTTACGGCCTCGACGCGCTTCGCGGTGGGCACCGCCTTGAAAGTGATCTTGCCCTCGTCGCCCAGAATGGACTTGGCGATGGCCTTGGCGAGATCGATGTCGAAGCCCTTGATCGCGCCGTCCAGCGGATCCCGGTAGCCCCAGTTGTAGCTGTTGAGGTCGATGCCGACGATCAGATTCTTGCGCTGCTGGATCTCTCGGATCTTGGCACCGTTCACGTTCTTCGCGGGAGGCAGGCTCGTCGCGGTGTCGCAGTTCTCGGCCTGCGCGGCGCCGGGTGCCGAGGCCTGGGCGGCGGGTCCCGAGGCTCCCGACGGACCGTCCGCGCCGCGCGAACTTCCGGTTCCGGCGACGAGCACGGCCAAGACCGCCGCGCCGGCGGCGATCCGTGTCCTCGTGGTACGCGTGTTCATCCCGTCCCCCTAGCGGTATTCGGCGAGTCGGCGGTTGATGCCGCGTACCACGCCGATCGCGGCCGGCACCGTGAGCAGCAGCACGCCCAGGGCGAGCAGGCGCAGTTCGCCGTCGACGTCGCGCGCCGCGTTGTCGAACTCGCGCCGCTCGGTGGCCGCCGCCGCGGCGAGCAGGTCGTCCATCTCGTTGAAGGCGCTGTCGGCGCTGCCGGTTCCGTCGGCCGTGACGGTCGCCTTGAGAGCGGCGTCGTAGTCCCGCTCCTTGCGCTCCTTTTCGGCAGCCACGTTGTGGCGGTCCTGCCACGCAGCGAACTTCTCTTGCGCAGCGGCGAGTTGACCCGAAACGGAGTCGGGCGCACGTTCCACGGCCACGATCAGGCTGCCGCGCGGGGTGTCGCCCTCCGGCTTCGGACGGGTCAACGAGTCGACCTCGGCATCCCAGCGCACGTTGTACGTGTCGCTCGAACCGCGCGCGACCAGGTTCAGGTTCTCGGCGGCGTGCGCCTGGAGTGCGTCGAACCGCGCCGCGTTGAGCGCGCTCAACGGCTCGGCGCCGCGCGTACGGCTGTCGGCGAGCGACGATGCCGCGCCCGTCGCGCCGACCACGAGCCACAAGGACGAGGCGAACAGCGCGGCGGTCGCTCCGGCGAGTCCCAGGTTGAACACCCGGTTCGTACGCCGGAACAGCACGACCTGGTACCACCCCAGCGCGCCGAGGCCCGCGACCGCGGCACCGGCCGCCGCCCAGGGGAACGATTCGGCCGCGTCGTAGTCCGCGTCGAGGCGGCGCTCCTCGGAGTCGACCAGGCTCTGCGCGTTGCGCAGCACGGTGTCCTGCATCAGCGTCGACGCGTAGCGCAGGTACGCACCCCCGAGCGGCAATCCCTGCCGGTTGTTGGTACGTGCGACCTCCACCAGACCGGAATAGCGCGCCAGTTCCCGCGTCAGGTCGGCGATGGTGCGCTGGGTCTCGGAGGATCCCGAGGTGCGCGCGGCGGACTGGACGAGGAGTTCGGACGCCTTGGCCAGGTCGCCTTCGTAGCGCTCCCGCAACGCGCGGGGTTCGTCCGCGCCGAGCAGGAATCCCGCCGCGGCGGTGGTGTCGGCGTCGGCCAGTGAGCGGTAGATCTCCGCCGCGTCGTGGCTCAGCGGCCCGCTGTGCGAGACCAGTCGGTCCGCGGCCTGGGCCCGTTCGTTCACCTGCCATGCGGCGAGCGCGCCGAAGACCACGACGAGGGCGCAGAGGACGACGCCCGCGACGCGGAGGCGTCCGGGTGGGGTCGAGCCCCCGTGCCGCAGTCGTTGCAGGCGCGTTCTCGGCGAGTCGGCCTGCGGGGTGGAGCCGCCCGCAGTGCGCACCGGGGGCGTACTCGCGCGGTTGCCCGGAGCGGGGCTCACCCCTGGGCTCGTGCCGACCTGTGTGCCTGCCGAAGTCGTCGTCGCCACGCACCCCTCCCCGCGCCAGGCGCCACGAGCTGCGACGCGTCCCGGGCAGAAGTATGTACGGCGGGTCAACCGATCACTCCGGGGAGTTCCCTCACACCTGCCGCGCCGACCTGCGGCCCAGGCGCGCGGGCGGGCCAATTAGCTTCTTGCGAAGTAACTTCGATTGAAGCTAATTTAGACGGAGCTGACAAACCGTCAGGCGCCCTGCACGGGGCGCCGGAACACCATGCTCGCGAGGATTCGGAGCCCACCGTGAGTTACCGGCTCGCCCACCTGAAGTCGCTGGAAGCCGAGGGGCTGCACATCATCCGCGAGGTCGCGGCGGAGTTCGAGAACCCCGTGCTGCTGTTCTCCGGCGGCAAGGACTCGATCGTGATGCTGCACCTCGCGGTCAAGGCCTTCGCGCCCTGCCCGCCGCCGTTCCCGGTGATGCACGTGGACACCGGGCACAATTTTCCCGAGGTCATCGACTTCCGGGACCGCCGTACCACCGAGGCGGGCGTCCAGCTGATCGTGGCGTCCGTGCAGGAGTCCATAGACGCCGGCCGCGTCGTGGAGGAGACCGGACCGCGCGCCTCGCGCAACCGGCTCCAGACCACCACGCTGCTCGACGCCATCGACAAGCACCGCTTCGACGCGGTGTTCGGGGGCGCCCGGCGCGACGAGGAGAAGGCGCGCGCGAAGGAGCGGGTGTTCAGCTTCCGCGACGAGTTCGGGCAGTGGGATCCCAAGAACCAGCGGCCCGAGCTGTGGAACCTCTACAACGGACGCCACCGGCCGGGCGAGCACATCCGGGTGTTCCCGCTGTCCAACTGGACCGAGCTGGACATCTGGCAGTACATCGCCGACGAGGGCATCGAACTGCCGCCGCTCTACTACGCGCACCGCCGCACCGTCTTCGAGCGCGACGGGATGCTGCTGGCCGTCACGGGCTTCGTGACCCTCCAGGACGGCGAGCGGCCGTTCGAGGAGACCGTCCGCTTCCGCACCATCGGCGACGCCACCGGCACCGGCGCGGTCCGCTCGACCGCCGCGGACGCCCGCGAGGTCGCCGTCGAAATCGCCGCCACCCGGATCACCGAGCGCGGCGCCACCCGCGCCGACGACCGGGTTTCCGAGGCCGGCATGGAAGACCGCAAGCGCGAAGGGTACTTCTAGAGATGACGCAGACGAAGCCGCTCCGGACAGACTCCGAGCCCGCCGTGGAGATGCTCCGCGTGGCCACCGCCGGTTCCGTTGACGACGGCAAGTCCACGCTCATCGGACGCCTGCTCTATGACTCCAAGGCCATCTTCGAGGACCAGCTCGCGTCCGTCGAGGACACCTCCCGGCGACGCGGCAACGCGCACACCGATCTGTCGCTGCTCACCGACGGATTGCGGGCGGAGCGCGAGCAGGGCATCACGATCGACGTCGCGTACCGCTACTTCGCCACGCCCCGGCGGAAGTTCGTCATCGCCGACACGCCGGGGCACATCCAGTACACCCGCAACATGGTCACCGGCGCCTCCACCGCCGACGTCGCGATGGTGCTGGTCGACGCGCGCAAGGGGCTGCTCGAACAATCGCGCCGCCACGCCTTCCTGGCCTCGCTGCTCGGTATCCCGCACCTGGTCGTGTGCGTCAACAAGATGGACCTCGTCGGCTACGACCGGGCCGTCTTCGAGGCCATCCGCACCGAGTTCGTGGAGTTCGCCGCACGGCTGGACGTCCCCGACCTCATCTTCATTCCGGTATCCGCGCTCAACGGCGACAACATCGTCACCCGGGGCACGAACATGCCGTGGTACGAGGGAAGTTCCCTGATGCACCACCTGGAGGAGGTGCACGTGGCCTCGGACCGCAACCTGGTCGACGTACGCTTCCCCGTGCAGTACGTGCTCCGCCCGCGCGACGGAGAGCACCGCGACTACCGCGGCTACGCGGGCACCGTTGCGGCGGGCGTCCTGCGCCCCGGCGACGAAGTCGTGGTGCTGCCGTCGGGCTTCACCACCCGCATCGCCGGAATCGACGGCCCGGACGGCCCGGTCGCCGCGGCGTTCCCGCCGATGTCCGTGGCGGTACGCCTCACCGACGACCTCGACGTCTCGCGCGGCGACATGATCTGCCGCCCCGACAACCCGCCCCGCACCGGCCAGGACCTCCGCGCGATGGTGTGCTGGCTGGCCGCCGACGCCGACCTGCGGCCCGGCGCGACGTACGCCCTCAAGCACACCACCCGCACGGTCCGCGCCCGCGTCGGCGAGGTGCGCTACCGCCTGGACGTCAACACCGGCCACCGCGACACCGAGTGCGGTGCGCTGGCACTCAACGACATCGGCCGCGTGACCCTGCGCACGACCGCCCCGCTGTTCCACGACACCTACCGCCGCAACCGCGCGACCGGCAGCTTCATCCTCGTGGACGAAGCCACCAACAACACCGTGGGGGCGGGAATGCTGCTCGACGACGCTCCATGACCCCTCCGCGGAGGGCGGAGGGCGGAGAGCGGAGGGCGCAGCGGGCGGTCCACAGTGGGTGGCCCCGAGACGGAACTGGGGAGAGCCGTCGGGGGCAATGGCGGAGCTTGGATGGGCCGTTGGGGGCTACGGGGGCGCTGTGCGGTCGGGCCGGTGAGCGGGTAGCACGCTGCCCGGCCTGTCTCCCGCCCGTTCCTTCCATACCTCGGGAACGTCGGCCGCCGCCCGGAGGTGCCGAACACGCCCACCAACCATCCGAAACAACGAAGGCCCCACCGCGTTCGAGCCTGTGTTCGACGGCCCGACACGCGGCGTTCGGCGCGTCCGCAGGCGACCTGCCTCATGAGGTCGTGAACTCCAAAGGGTTCTCGAACAGGGCCGCGAAGGCAAGCTCCGCGGCGCCGTGCAGGGGCGCGTCGTCGGCCAGCGCCGAGGTGCGCAGCCGCAGATGCTCGCGGTGGGACGGCAGAGCGGTGCGGTTGACACGGCTGCGGACCTGCGCGGCGGTGGCCGGATACACCATCCGCAAGGTGCCACCGAAGACAACCATCCTGGGGTTGAGCAGGTTGACGAGGTTGGCGACGCCGATGCCGATCCAGTTGCCGACGCGCCGCAGCCCCTCCTCCGCGTCCTTGTCGCCGCGGGCCGCCGCGTCGACCACCGCGTGGACGGCGTCGCGCCCGAGAGGCCCCGCCCGGCCGGCCGCGCGCAGCAGGGCGGCCTCGCCGATCTCGGTCTCCCAGCAGCCGTGCGAGCCGCACGGGCAGGCGCGCCCGTCGGGGTTGACCACCATGTGCCCGATCTCGGCGGCGAAGCCGTCCGCTCCGCCGAGCGGGCGGCCCGCGGCGATCACGCCGCCGCCGATGCCGACGTCGCCGTGGATGTAGACCACGTCGTCGTACCCCGCCGCCACGCCGCGCGTGTGCTCCCCCAGCGCACCGAGTTCGCCGTCGTTGCCGAGGATCACGCGGCGTCCGATCGCGTCGGCGAGCATCGGCCCGAACGGCACGGACCGCCAGCCGATGTTCGGCCCGTAGTGCAGCACCCCGGCCTCGCGGTCCACCATGGCCGGTACGGCCGCAGCGGCACCCACGCAGCGGGCCCCCGCCCCGGCCGCCTCGGTGAGCCGGGCCCCGAATCCGGCGAGCCGGTCGACGGCGTCCTCGACGGTGAAGTGCCCGTCCGGCCGCTCGATTTCGCGGCGGTCCAGGACCACGCCGCCCAGGCCCACGCGGGCCGCGACCAGGCGGTCGACGCCGACGCCGAAGGCGAGCACGTACACGCGCTGGGACCGTGCGCGCACCACGAGCGAGGGCCGGCCGCGCCCGCCCGTGTCGCGCGGCTGCTCCTCCAGGACGAGCCCCGCCTCGGTCAGGTCGGTCGTGAGCGCGCCGATGGTGCTGCGGTTGAGGCCCATGCCCGCGGTCAGTTGCGCACGGGATACCGGTCCGAACACGTGGACGCGCCGGAGCAGGGCGCCCAGGTTCTGTCTGCGGATGTCTTCTTGGGTCGGTGCTGCGCGCATGCGGCTGCGGTCCTGTCTCTTCCTGCCCGTCGCTCGGGCGTTCCCCCCGGGGTCACCGCAGACCCGTGGCCTCCGCCCGTTTCCGTGACAGCGCGTCGACGCCGGCCGCCAGGAGCAGCACGGATCCGGTGACAACGTACTTGACGCCCGCGCTGTATCCCATGAGCCCCATCCCGTTGTCGATCACGGCGACCACCGCGCCGCCGATCACCGCGTCGACGAGGCGGCCCTTGCCGCCGAAGAGGCTCGTGCCGCCGATCACCGCGGCGCCCACCGCGTAGAGCAGGACGTTGCTTCCGCCGGTGTTGGGATCGACGGAGTTGGCCCGGGATGCGGCGACGATCCCGCCGACCGCGGCCAGGGTGGAGCAGATGACGAACGCCGATATGCGCACCAGGTCGACGTTGATGCCGGCCCGGCGGGCGGCCTCGCGGTTGCCGCCGACGGCGTAGAGGCTGAGGCCGTACGCGGTGCGCCGCAGCACGAACGTGCCCGCCACCAGCAGGACCGCGAGGATCGGCACCACGATCGGCACGCCCTTGAGCGAGACGATCGCGGCGTTGCGGCTGCGCTCCAGGTTGAGCACGTACACGCCGCCGCCCAGGATCGCCGCGAGGACGCCGATCCGGAACGCCGCGACGGCTGCCGGGACGGTGGCCAGGCCGCGCCGCACGCGGCCGCGCGCCCAGGCGAGTTGCACGGCGGCGTACGCGGCGACCGCGGCGCCGGCGATGAGCCACCCCAGCCACGGCGCGACGTTCTTGTTGGCGATCGCGAGGATCGTGCTGTCGCGCACCGGCACGTTCTTGCCGTTCTGCACGATCATCAGCAGGACGCCCTGGAAGGCCAGGAATCCGCCGAGGGTCACGACGAAGGACGGGATCCCGAGTTTCGCCACCAGCACGCCGATGGTGAGGCCGATGACCAGGCCGGTCAGCAGTGCCGCGCCGACCGCGAGGTACCAGGGCGTCCCGTGACGGTCCATCAGGGTGGCGCAGACCGCCGCGCACACGCCGCTGGCGAAGCCGGCCGAGAGGTCGATCTCGCCGAGCACCAGCACGAAGATGAGGCCCATGGCGATGACCGTCACGGCGGCGCCCTGGGTGAACAGGTTCGCGAAGTTCCCCGCGGTCAGGAACCGCGGGCGCATGATCGAGAAGGCCGTGCACAGTGCGAACAGGCCGAACAGCGCGGGCAGGACGCCCATGTCGCCGCCGCGCAGGCGCGCGAGGTAGTCCCGCACGTGCGCGGCTACGGGCGACGACGGTGCGGCCCCGGCACCGGCGGCCGTGCCCAGCGTGCTGGTCGTCATGCGAGGGCCCTACTTTCTCGACGGGGGCGGGTCGGAGTGTTTCGGGTCGGGGTGCCCCGGGTCGGCGCGCGGGGTGTCCGGGATGCCGCCGGGTTCGCCGGAGGGGTCGTGCAGCGAGGCGCCGCGTCCGGTGGTGATGAGCTCGACGACCTGCGAGTGCGTGACGTCGCAGGTGCGGACCTGGGCGGTCATGCGGCCGAGGTAGAGCACGGCGATGCGGTCCGCGACGGCGAACACGTCGTTCATGTTGTGCGACACGAGCAGCACCGCGAGGCCGTTGTCGGCGAGCCTGCGCACCAGTTCGAGCACCTGGGCGGTCTGTGCGACGCCGAGGGCCGCGGTGGGTTCGTCGAGGACGACGACCTTGCTGTTCCACAGGACGGCCTTGGCGATGGCGACGGTTTGGCGCTGCCCGCCGGACAGGCTCGCGACCCGTTGGCGGACCGAGGCGACCGTACGCACCGACAGGCCCGCCAGTGTCTCCGCGGCCATCTGCTCCATCGTGGCGTCGTCCAGCACCATGCGCCGGGTGATCTCGCGGCCCAGGAACATGTTCTGCACGATGTCGAGGTTGTCGCACAGCGCGAGGTCCTGGTAGACGATCTCGACGCCGAGCGCCGCGGCGTCTCTGGGGCTGTCGACCTTCACCTCGGATCCCTCGAAGAGGTAGGTCCCCGAGTCGGTGCCGTAGATGCCGCCGATGCACTTGACGAGGGTCGACTTGCCCGCGCCGTTGTCCCCGACGAGGGCGGTCACCTCCCCCGGCATGACGGTCAGGCCGACATCGCGCAGCACGTGCACCGGACCGAAGCTCTTGTTGACGCCGCGGAGTTCGAGGATCGGGAGCGGGGAGCCGGGTGGACCTGATGACACTGCTGACACAAGCGGATCCTCCTCGCGGGTTTCCGTCGGCCCGGTGCCGCGGGCGGGCACCATCCTGCGGCACCGGGCCGATGCCGTGGAACCGTCTTGCCGTTCACGGGGCTTCGTCGGACGTGGGGGCGTGGTGCGGTCAGGTGATGCCGGCTTCGGTGCACTTGGCGGCGAACTCCCCTGCGGTGCACAGCTCCTGCTTGGTCACGAAGCCGTCGTCCACTACGTGCTTGACGTTCGCCTTGAAGATCGACTGCGGTTCCAGCAGCACGGACGGGACGTCGCGGTTGCCCTCGGGGTCGCGCACGGTGGCGGGGGCCGGGGGCTTCTCACCCTTGGCAAGGGCGATGGCCAACTGCGCGGCGGCGTCCGCCTCCTGCTTGATCGGCTTGTAGACGGTCATGCACTGGTCGCCCAGCAGGACGTTCTGCAGGCCCTGGGTGGTGGCGTCCTGCCCGGTGACCGGCACGCGGCCGTTGAGCTTCTGCTTCTTCAGGATGGAGATGGCGGAGTTGGCGAGGCCGTCGTTGGCCGCGACGACGCCGCCGATGTCCGGGCGCTGCACGAGCATCTGCTCGAAGATGGTGACGGCCTCGGTGTTGCTCCAGCCGGGCACCGACTGGTCGGGGCCCTTGACGTACTCGCCGGCGTCGAACTTCGGCTTGAGGGCCGCGTCGTAGCCCTGCTTGAGCAGGGTGGCGTTGTTGTCGGTGGGCCCGCCGTGCAGTTGCGCGACGACCGGCTTGGCGGCGTTCATGTCGGTGAGGCACTTGACCAGGCCCTCGCCGAGCAACGTGCCGACCTTCACGTTGTCGAAGCTCACGTAGTACTGCGCGCTGCCGCCCAGGGTGAGGCGGTCGTAGTCGATCGTCGCGACGCCCTGGGACTTGGCCTTGTCGAGCACCGCCTTGCCGGTGCCGCTGTCGAGGTTGACGATGACCAGGACGTCGACGCCGTTGGTGATCATCTGGTCGGCGATGGTCTGGAACTGGGCTTTGTCGTCCTGGGCGTTCTGGATGTCGTAGTCGACACCCGCGGCCTCGAACGCCTCGCTCAGATAGCGCCGGTCGGCGGTCTCCCACCGGGCGGACGTCTTGCTGTCGGGCAGGATGACGCCGATCTTCGGTTTGTCGCTGCCGGAGTCCGAGTCGTCGCCGCACGCCGTCAGGACGGGTGCGGCGGTCAGGAGCAGCGCGGCGGCCAAGAGTCTTTTGCGCATCATGCAACGTCCCTTCTGGACGTGCCGGTTCGGCGCGGCACGGGTGAGGGTGGAACGTCGGACTGTGCGAAGCAGGCGTGGCGGCGTACTGCGTACGGGGGCCCGCAGGATCGGCCCGTCCGCCTTATGTTGCTTGCGACAACGTATTGGCTCCGGGCGCGAGAAACCAGCCCTCGCCACCCCGCCCTGCGGTCAACTTGGCAACAATCAGGCAACGCTGGGTTGTTGGCGAGGACTGGCTCGGCAGGTCTCGGACGACTCCTTCCGGACGGTCGCGCAGGTGTTTACCGGTTATGTTGCTGGCCAGCCCAAATTAGGCACGCCGCAGCGCGGTGCCGCGTCAGGCACCGCGTCGGGCACCGCGCCCGGCCCGGGCGGCCGCGTGGCGGCCCGCGAGGTAGCCGAAGGTCAGCGCCGGTCCGATGGTCGCGCCGCCGCCGGGGTACATGGGCCCGAAGACGTTCGCCGCCGCGTTGCCGGCCGCGTACAGGCCTTCGACAACCCCGCCGTCCCAGCGGCGTACGCGCGCATCGGCGTCGACGAGCGGGCCGCCGTTGGTGCCGAGCACGCCGTCGTGGATCGGCAGTGCGTAGAACGGTCCCTTCCGCACCGGCCCGAGGTTGACGCGCGGGTTGCCGCCGCTGCCCATGAAGTTCTCCCACCACACCGTGCCGCGCGCGAAGTCCGGGTCGGCGCCCGCGTCCGCGTGCTCGTTGAAGCGCGCGACGGTCTCCTCCAGCGCGTCGGCGTCGATCCCGACGAGCTCCGCAAGTCCCCGCAGCGTCGGGGAGTTCGCGAGCCAGTCGGGCGCAGCCTGGCCCGGCATGACGGACAGGATCGGGGTGCGGTCGCGCAGCTTCTGGTCGAAGACCAGCCACACGGGGCCCTGGTTCGGGTAGTCGATGGCGACCGGGTCGAAGGCCGCGAACGCCTTCGTCATGTCGTTGTACGTCACGCCCTCGTTGGTGAAGCGCCGCCCGTGCCGGTTCACCATCAGGGTCCCGGCCAGGTTGCGCAGCGTCTCGTACTGGTAGAGCTGACGGCCCTCGTAGACCACGCCGGGGTCGGTGACCGCCGGCTGGCCCCATACCTGGTTCATGTTGGCCATCCGCGCGCCGAGCGCCATCGCCATGCGGTGCCCGTCGCCCTCGTTGTACGGCGGGCTCAGCGGCACCACATCCCGCCCCACGAACGCCCGCACCATGTCCGGGTTCCACTCGAAGCCGCCGCACGCCAGCACGACGCCGCCCCGGGCGCGGACGCGCAGCGGCCCGGCGGCCGTCTCGGCGACGACGCCGAGCACCGATCCGTCCGGCCCGGTGACCAGTTCGCGCGCCGGCGACTGGTCGAGCACCGGCACGCCGCGGTCGAGCAGGCCCTTGAAGAGCATCGCGACCAGTCCGGGGCCGAGCACCCGGATGTCCTTGGCCTCGCGTTCGGCGAGGATGGACAGGTCGGGCGCGTCCGGCGTGCCGAACTTGGCGCCTTCCGCCATGGTCAGCCGAGGCATGAACGGGCTGGTGCGCAACTTCGGTGCCCAGTCCCCCAGTTCGGTGCGCGCGTCGAAGGGCTCCACCTCCAGCGACCGGCCGCGCCGCTTGCCGCCGACCTGGTCGGCGTAGTAGTCGGAGAAGGTCGGCGGCGCCGCGAAGCGGACCGGCGTGTGCGCTTCGAGGTACGCGACCATCTCGGCGGCGGTGTCGACGTACGTCTCCACGAGCGCCGGGTCCGGCTCGCGCCCCATCGTGAGGCGGCGGATGTACGCCAGCGCCTCGTCGCGCGAATCGGTCTCGTCGACGTCGGCGAGGTGGTGGTTGCACGGCACCCACGGCATGCCGCCGGAGACCCCGGTGGTGCCGCCGATCATCGCGGCCTTCTCCAGGACCAGCACCTGCGCTCCGCCGTCGGCCGCGAGGGTGGCCGCGGACAAGCCGGCGGCCCCGGTGCCCAGGACGACGACGTCCACGGTACGGTCCCAGCCTTCTTCAGGAGCCGGCGCGCCTCCCTGGATGCCGGCGGTGTCGGGGGTCTCGGGCGTTCCGGCTGCGGTGGATGCCATGACTTCCTCCTGAGGTCGGTCATGCGCATCAAATGGGAGATCGCCGCAAGGTTCCAGAGGCACCCGCACCTATTCCTTGACGCTGTCAATGACCACGCCTATCGTTCCGATGGCCGGTCCGACGGCCTGCCGGCCGATCCGCCGGCCGGGGATCGCCGGGGAGATTGCCGAGGAGGGCGTGATCACGTGACCGTGGGGACTATCGCCGACGCCGGGACGATTGGGACGCCCGACGGGCACCAGGTGCACGGCCAGGACATCCCCTGGCTGCTGCGGCACTGGGCCGAGCACCGTCCCGAGCACCCCGCGCTGGTGTGGGAGCCGGCCGAGGGTTCCGTGCGCAGCTGGACGTACGCCGAACTGCTGCGTGACACCCGGCGGGTCGCCGCCGGACTGGTCGGCCGCGGCATCGGGCGCGGCGACAAGGTCCTCGTGCACTCCGAGAACTGCCCCGAGATGGTCCTCGCGTGGCTCGCCTGCGCGACCGTCGGCGCGGTCGCGGTGACCACCAACACGCGGGCGACGCCGAGCGAGATCGCGTACTTCGCGGCGCAGACGGGCAGCGTGGCGGCGGTCACGCAGCCGCGCTTCACCGAGGCGCTGGCGGAGTCCGGCGCCGAACTGGCCTGGACCGCGGTGATCGGCGCCGAGCGCGACGGGGCGGAGGACGACGCGGCAGGCGGCGGCGACCGCACGCTGGCCTTCGACGCGCTGTACGGCGACGCCGACGCGCTGCCGGAGCGCCCGATCGAGCCGATGCTGCCGTTCGGGATCATGTTCACGTCCGGAACGACCAGCCGCCCCAAGGGTGTCGTGCACACGCACGCCAACGCCATCTGGGCCAGCCGGTCGGGCCCCCGCAGCATCGACCTCGGTCCGGACGACCGCTACCTGATCTACCTGCCGTTCTTCCACGTCAACGCGCAGAGCTGGTCGTTCTTCTCGGTCCTGGGCGTCGGCGCGACCGCGGTGCTCATGCCGAAGTGGTCCACCAGCCGCTTCTGGGACGTCGTGGTCCGCCACGAGATCACGCACATCTCCCTGATGCCGTTCGCGATGGGCACGCTGGCCGCCAGGGACCGCCCGGCGTCGAAGCTGCGGGTCGGCGTCTTCGGCCAGGTGGCCGCCGCCCTCGACAGCATGCTCGGGGTGAAGGTGTACGCCGCCTTCGGCATGACCGAGACCGTCACCCACGCGGTCACCGGCAAACCGTCGGAGTATCTGCCGGCCAGGTCGATGGGCCGCCCGGCGCCCGGCTACGGGTTCGTCGTCGTCGACCCCGACACCGGCCGCGCCTGCGCGGAGGGCGAGGTCGGCGAGCTGTGGCTGCGCGGCGAGCGCGGCGTGCAGTTGTTCCTGGAGTACTACGGCAACGCCGAGGCCACCGAGAAGGCCTTCGTGGGCGACTGGTTCCGCACCGGCGACATGGTCGTGCTGGGCGCCGGCGGCAACATCTTCTACCGCGAGCGCGACAAGGACCTGCTCAAGGTCGGCGGCGAGAACGTCTCGGCGCGCGAGGTCGAGGACGTCGTCGGCACCGTGCCGGGTGTCGGATCCGTGGCGGTGGTCGGCAAGAAGCACGACTTCCTCGACGAGGTCGTGGTCGCGTTCGTGATCCGGGCGGCGGGGGCGCCGGAGCCGGACGAGCTGGAGAAGAACATCCTGGAGCTGTGCCGTACGCGCCTGTCCGACTACAAGGTGCCGCGCGCGGTGTACTGCGTCGACGCGTTCCCGCTAGGCACGCTCG
Source organism: Streptodolium elevatio (assembly GCF_053592165.1). Lineage (NCBI taxonomy): Bacteria > Bacillati > Actinomycetota > Actinomycetes > Kitasatosporales > Streptomycetaceae > Streptodolium > Streptodolium elevatio. The sequence continues at coordinate 117,561 of NZ_JBSFVE010000011.1, read as the reverse complement.
ACAAGATCCTCAAGAAGCGGCTGCGGGAAATGGCCGACGAGCGTCCCCCGGTGTGAGCCGGGCGCTCGGGCACCACAAAGGGCGCCACGAAGGGCACCACAAGGGGCACCACACAAAGGGCGCCCCGAAAGGCGCCCACCAGGCACCCCGCGAGGCGCACCGAAAATGAGGCGGGGCCGCGCGTCGGTCTCTGCTAGCGTGCGGAGCATGAAGCGCGCCGCATTGAGTACGACGACGCCGGAGAGTGTCCCGGCGCGCTGAATGACGACCATTCCGAAGCCCCGGGGCAAGTGCCCCGGGGCTTCGGCTTGTGGTCCCGGGGGTCCCGCGACTGCGAGGAGACCGCCGTGCACGACCACCGCCGACTCGGCCGCGAACTGGACCTGTTCGACACCGACCCCCTGATCGGCGCGGGGCTGCCGTACTGGCTGCCCGACGGCGCCGTGGTGCGCCACGCTCTCGAGGAGTACATCCGCGGCGAGGAGCGCCGGGCCGGCTACCGCCACGTGTACTCGCCGGTGCTCGGCAAACGCGAGCTGTACGAGATCTCGGGCCACTGGTCGCACTACAGCGACGACATGTTCCCACCCATGGACCTCGGCGGTGAGCAGGTCGTGCTGCGGCCGAGCCTGTGTCCGCATCACGCACTCATCTACCGCTCCCGTGGCCGCAGTTACCGCGATCTGCCGCTGCGAATGGCCGAGCTCGGCGGCATGTACCGGGCAGAACTGTCGGGCGTGCTGGGCGGGTTGACCCGGGTCCGGGCCATCCAGCTGAACGACGCGCACATCTTCTGCACCATCGAGCAGGTGGCCGACGAAGCGGCCGAAGCGCTGGCGATGATCGGCCGGGCGTACGAGGCGATGGGCATCGTCCCGGCACGCCACCGCCTTTCGCTGCCCGGGCCGGGTGGGAAGTACGTCGCGGCGCCCGAACTGTGGGACCGTTCGACCGCGTTGCTCACCGAGGTCCTGGAGCGTGCCGGACTGGAGTACGAACGGGCCGAGGGCGAGGCCGCGTTCTACGGCCCGAAGATCGACGTCCAGGTGGCCGACGGCGCCGGGCGCGAGTCGACCCTGTCCACCGTGCAGGTCGACTTCCACCAGCCGGAGCAGTTCGGCCTCGAGTACGTCGGGCGCGACGGGGGCCGGCACCGGCCGGTCATGGTGCACCGCAGCATCATCGGCAGTGTCGAGCGCGCGGTGGCGTACCTCGTCGAGCGGCACGGCGGCGCCTTCCCGGCATGGCTGGCGCCGCGGCAGATCGCGGTGTTGCCCGTCTCCGACACCGAACTGCCTGTCGCCGAGGCGGTCGTCCGGCGCTGCGCGGAGCTGGGGCTGCGTGCCGAGGTCGCCGATCCGGTGCGCGGCAGCCTGGGCGCGCGGGTGCGCGAGGCGCGGCTCGTGCCGTACCAGGCCGTCGTCGGGCCGAAGGAGGCGGCGAACGGCGAAGTGGCTCTGCGGCTGCGCGACGGGCGACGCCTCGACCCGCTGCCCGTCGACGAGGCCCTGTCGCGTATCGCGGCTTCCGTCGGTGCCTGTTGCACCGATCTGTGGGATTCTCACGGCGGTTCCTGAGCGACCGCGACGGATCCTGATCGCCCCGACTCCGAGGAGGACCGTATGGGCCGGGACATACTGCGAGTGGCCGCCGACAGTACGCCGGGGGTCGTGGTGGTGACGGTCGACAACCCGCCGCACCAACTCGTCGACGCGGTGTTCTTCGGTGCGCTCGTACGCCTCCTGGACCGCCTCGACGCGGATCGCGGCGTGCGCGCCGTCGTCTGGGAGAGCGCGGACCCGGACTTCTTCCTGATGCACGGCGACGTCGCGGCGCTGACCCGCGTCCCGGCGGGCGAGCGGCCCCCGGCCGGGCGCCCCAACGTCGCCGCGGCGGCGCTGGACCGGCTGCGCCGGGCGCGTTACGTCACCGTCGGCGCGCTCGACGGCGCGGCGCGCGGCGGCGGGGCGGAGTTCCTCACCGCCCTGGACCTGCGGTACGGCACCGGGCGGTCGGTGATCGGCTGGCCCGAAGTCGCGCTGGGCATCCTGCCGGGCTCGGGGGCGACGGCACGGCTGCCGCAGGTGCTGGGGCGCGCCCGGACGCTGGACGTCCTGCTCACCGGCCGCGACGTGCGGGCGGCGGAGGCGTACGCGCTGGGCTGGCTCCAGGACGTCGTGGAGGCCGGCGAACTCGCCGAGCGGGTACGCGCGGTGGCCCGCCGTATCGCGGCGATGCCACCCGCGTCCGTGGCCGCGGTGAAGCAGGTCGTGGAGGTCGCCGGGCGCGACCCCGAGGGCGCTCTGCTGGCCGAGACGCGCGCCCTGGACGCCTTGTTGGGCGCAGGGGCGCACCTCGGGCCGATGGCGGCCTTCCTCGCGGCCGGCGGTCAGACGCGCGAGGCCGAGGCCGACCCGGAGCGGTGGGCCTCGGTCATCGATGCCGTCGTCCGTGCGGGCGCGGACGGCCCGGCTCCCGCGGGCGCCTGAACGGCAGCACCACGGCCCCGGAGGGCAGCGGCTCCGGCTCCGGCGACGGGTCCGGCCTCGGGTCCGGGGCCGGGTCCGGCAGCGGGCCGGGATGCGGGGGCGGCTGCGGCTCCGGGTCGGGCAGCACCGGGTCCGGGTCGGGCAGCGGCGAGGGTGCGGGCGGGCGGGTGTCCGGCTCGACGGGGTACGGGATCGTCATGGTCGTGCCTGCCTTCCTCCGGCCTCCGGCGGTCTCCCGACCCCTTGGAGGCAGCGTGCAGCGTCACGGGCGATCAACGCCCGTGACCGGCGGCTGCCCGGTTCCGGCGGTTTGACGCACATGAGTCCCGCCCGGATTGCGCCGGGCCCCGAGCCCCGGTCAGATCGCATCCGACCCGGCGCCCGGAGCCCCCGATCCGCCGCCGCGGCGCCCCCGGTTCGCCGCGTCGCACAAGATGACACCACGGGCTACCTGCGGCCGCGCGGTTTGTGGCCGACATGCCACCCTCCGCAGTGGACGCACTTGTACACATGCAGGCGGATGCCTCCGAAGCGTCTGAGCGCCCATAAGTGGTCCTCCGCCGCGGCGCGGGTGGCGTGCCGCCTCTTGCCCGTGCACCCCCGGTTCTTGCCGACGGCCCACCTCCCCAGCACCGGTTGCCCTGCGAACACGTTTCGTCCTGCTCGTCACGGTAAGGGTCGCCACAACGCGGGGTCAGGCGGATCGACGGTGAAATCAACGGTGGCATCAACGACGGAACCGACAGTGCGGGAGGAGGCCCGATATGCGCCAGGCGACCCGGCGGCGGCTGCGGCTGTCCGGAGGCACCGAGTTGTCGTACATCACCGCCGGTGAACCGTCGGATCCGGCGCTGCTCTTGCTGCACGGATTCCCGACCTCCGCACGCACGTTCCGCGACGTCGTGCCCGAACTGGCCGAGGCCTCCTACGTCATCGCGCCCGACCTGCCCGGCTTCGGGGAGTCCGACGTCCTGCCGGCCCCGTCGTTCACCGCCTTCGGCCACGCCGTTGCCGAGTTGCTGGACCGCCTCAAGGTCGGCCCCCGCCACATCTACCTCCACGACTTCGGCGCGCCGGTGGGATTCCACCTCGCAATGCGGGAACCGGACCAGGTCCTCGGCCTCGTCGTCCAGAACGCCAACGCCCACCGAAGCGGCCTCGGTCCGGAATGGCTCGAGACGCAGGCCTTCTGGTCGCACCCCACCCCCGACAACGAGGCGGCGGCCACCGCGCATCTGACGTTGGAGGGCACGCGGGCTCAGTACGTCGCGAACGTGCCCCCGGACGTGGCCGCGCGCATCAAGGGCCGGGAGTGGGAGGAGGATTGGCGGGTGATGTGCCTGCCGGGACGGCTGGCGACCCAGCGGGCGCTCATCGCGGACTACGCCCACCACGTCGAGCGCTTCGACGCCATCGGCGAGTACCTCGCCGCCCGGCAGCCCCCGGCCCTGATGGTCTGGGGAAGGCACGACGCGTTCTTCGACATCGCCGAGACCCTGTCGTGGATGCGGGACCTGCCGCGTATGGAGTCCCACGTCTTCGACGGCGGCCACTTGCTGCTGGAGACACACGCCCCCGAAGTCGCGTCCCTCGTGCTCGACTTCATCCGGCGGACCGGGCACGCGGAGCCGTGAGTGTCCGCACGGGTGGAGTCGGCGGCCGCGGCGCGTTCCTGCCCGGAGACGGCGAGGTGCGCACCCTAATGTCGTACCCGACGGTTCGGTTCGACGACGGGAGCGCGGCATGCAGCACAGGACACTCGGCGCCCAGGGCCTGGAGGTCTCGGCGATCGGCTACGGGGCGATGGGCCTGACGATGGCGTACGGCCCCTCCGACGAGCAGGCGGGCCTGGCCGCCATCCGGCGCGCGTACGACCTGGGCGTCGACTTCTTCGACACCGCCGAGTTGTACGGCCTCGGCACCGGCTCCAACGAGATCCTGGTCGGGCGGGCCGTCAAGGACTTCCGCGACGACGTGGTCCTGGCGACCAAGTTCGGCTTCGACCTGTCGACCGGGCAGCTCGGTGCCTTCGACAGCCGCCCGGAGAACATCCGCAGGGTCGCCGAGAACAGCCTGCGCCACCTCGGTACCGACCACATCGACGTCCTCTACCAGCACCGCGTCGACCCCGACGTGCCGATCGAGGACGTCGCCGGGGCCGTCAAGGAGCTGATCGACGCGGGCAAGGTCAGGTACTTCGGCCTCAGCGAGGCCGGGCCGCAGACGATCCGGCGCGCCCACGCCGTCCAGCCGGTGTCCGTCCTGCAGACCGAGTACTCGCTGTTCGAGCGGGACGCCGAGCAGCTGTTCGCGACCCTGGACGAGCTGGGCGTCGGTTTCGTCGCGTACTCCCCTCTCGGGCGCGGCTTCATCACCGGCACCGCGAAGCCTGCCGGCGAGTACGACGCCACCGACATGCGCAACACCGACCCGCGCTGGCAGCCCGGCAACTTCGAGAGGAATGTCAAGGCCGTCGAGCGGCTGGGCGAGTTCGCCGCGGCCAAGGGCATCACCGTCCCCCAACTGGCCCTGTCCTGGCTGCTCGCGCAGAGCGAGCACATCGTCCCCATCCCCGGCACCCGCTCGGCGGCACGGATCGAGGAGAACGTAGCGGCGGCCGATGTCACGCTGACCGAGGCCGACCTCGCCGCGGTCCACGACATCCTCCCGGACGGCGGCTTCGGCGCGCGGTACGCCGGCGGGCACACGCCCACCTGGGTCTGACCCCCGTCACCCGCACCCCGCCCGGCGAGCACCCCGCCGGAGCCGGTTTGGGCGCGGGGGCTCGGACCTTACTTCGCGATGCCGAAGCGCTCCAGGCCGAAGGCCTTGATCGCGTTCCCGCGCAGGAACCGGTAGGTGTCGTCGGCGTCCATCCCCGCGTTCGCGCACAGTCGGTGCGCGACCTCGCGGGAGTGCGGCCATGTGCCGTCCGAGTGGGGGTAGTCCGTCTCGAAGACGATGTTGCCCATGCCGACGGCCTCGCGCGAGATCAGGCCGTGCTGGTCGTCGAACACGCATCCGTAGACGCGGCCGGGCACGTAGGTGCTCGGCGGCTGGGGCAGGTCGACGCCGCCGACACCGTCGCGCCATACGAGGTCGGCACGTTCGAGCAGGTAGGGCATCCAGCCGACCTGGCTCTCCGCGTAGGCGACGGTCAGCGCCGGGAAGCGCGCGAGCGTGCCGGAGAAGATCCAGTCCATCAGCGAGCCCTGCGCGTTCTGCGAGCTGAGCGCCATGCTGACCGCGAGGGGCGCGTCCGGGGACGTGCTCGGCATGTGCGACGACGAGCCGATGTGCATCGTGACGACGGTGCCGGTCTCCTGGCACGCCTCCCACAGCGGGTCCCACGCGCCCGAGTGCATGGACGCGAAGCCGAGGCGGCTGGGGTTCTCGGAGAACGCGATGGCGTACGAGCCCTTCGCCGCGCACCGCCGCACCTCGGCGGCGGCCAGCTCCGGGTCCCACAGCGGTACCAGCGTCAGCGGGAGCAGGCGGCCGCGGCCTGCGCCACCGGACCAGTCGTCGATCATCCAGTCGTTGTAGATGCGTATGCAGCGGTACGCGAGTTCCTTGTCGCCGCGCTCGGCGAAGCCCTGGCCGCAGAACCGCGGGAAGGTGTTGGGGAAGTTGACGGCGGCCTCGACGTGGTTGACGTCCATGTCGGCGAGGCGTGCGGCCTGGTCGTACACGCCGGGGCGGAAGTCCTCGTAGATGGCCGGGACGTTGGAGACCTCGTCCTCGGGGAAGCCGGCCGGGGCGTGCAGCAGTCCGGTGGGGAAGACGAGGTCGTCGTAGACCCACACGTCGCACCACAGGCCGTCGGGCACGTCGCGCTGGAACCCGTAGTTGCCGCCGGAAAACTCCAGCTTCACCTTTTCCCGCACCACGCGCGGGCCGCGCTCGCGCACTCCGGCGGGCAGTTGGTCCCACCACAGGGTCCGGGGTTCGAGCACGTGGTCGTCGACGGAGATGATCAGCGGCATCTCCTCGACCGCCGGGGTGGGACCGGCGGGGTTCGCCTGGGTCACGGTGCTGCCTCCTGTGCTCGGTGCCGGAGCCGGGCCTGTCCGGTCGCTCCGGCGCCACTCCGGCGTCGGTCCGCATTCCTCGCGCGCAAGTTACTTCGCACGAAGATGCCTTACAAGGGGCATGGCCGGGTAGCGCTTGCCGCAGCATCGGTCAGGCGCGCGGCCGTGAGCGGACCGCGCGGACGCGAGGGAGGGGCTGTGTCCGACCCAGCGAACCCGGCATCGACGCGGATGCCGCCGGCACCACGGACGCCACCGGAACCCCCGGCGAGTGCGGTGCCCGCGCCGATCGTCCCCGATGCGGTGGCCGACGGCGGCATCGGAGCCGCCGTGGTGGCCGATCCGCGCGGGACGGTGGACGTCCTGGTGCCGTACGTGACGGAACGTCAGCCCGGGGACTTCGTCCGGCTGTTCTGGGGCGCTTCGGCCCGGCCGGTCGCGGAGGCGCTCGTCGAGGACGACGGCGACCTGCTCGTTCCGGTGCCGTGCAAGGCGGTCGTGGAGGCCGGCGAGGGCGAATTGACCGTCTTCTACGACCTGCGCGCGGCGAGCACCCAGGAATGGGTGAGGTCCGCGGAGACGTACGTGCGCGTCAAGTTCTCGGTGCCCGGCGAACCGCCGCCCGTGTCCGACGAACCGGAACTGAACTCCGAGCTGCCCGGCCCGCACGTGTCCTCGGGCATCGGCGGAGGGTGGCGCGCGGTGGGCGAGGGCGTCGAGGTGCGGATCGAGCCGTACGTCAACATGGCCGGCGGCGACACCATCACCCTCGCGTGGGGCTCCCGCGAACTCACCGGCACTCTCGGCCCCGACGAGGTCGGCCGCACGATGGTCTTCCGCGTCGACGACGAGACCATCGCCGAAGCGGGCTACGGCGGCATTCCGGTCCGCTACAGCATCCGCGACCTCGCGGGCAACTGGTCGCTGTGGTCCACGCCCACAGTTGTCGCCGTCGACGCGCCGTGAGCCGACGACGGACGAGACCGAGACCAGAACGCAGACGACGACGGGGACGACAGCAGAACCGTGCCGCATGACGGCATCCTTGTTTCCCGCGGCACCGACGGCAAGGTGGCGCAGGACGGCAAACTCATGTCTCGCTACGGTATGTCGTACGTCTTGCCGGCGCTGTTGCGGATTCGCGGAAGCGGAGTTTTCCGGAGTCTGCCTTTGTGCGACCGCACGGCCGTACCCCGTCTGTTTTTGCCGACGTCGGACCGGGTTTGTTTGAAACGGCGTGGTGGGACGGCAGACTTGGTCGCCTTGCCCGACTGATGAAGGCGTGTCGTCCGAGGGTGCGTCCCTGACCCCGCCGTAAGGAGCCGATCCGTGGTGCTGAAGGTCGCGCATCGGGGTGATCCGCTGCGACTGCGGGAGAACACCCTTCCGTCCCTCGAATCGGCGATCGAAGGCGGCGCGGACTGCGTCGAGGTGGACATCAGGCTCACCCGGGACGGTGTCGCGGTGCTTCTGCACGACGACACGCTGCGCCGGCTCTGGGGCGTGCGGCGGCCGCTTTCCTCGGTACGCGAGGACGAGTTGGAGCAGCTGGTCGGCCGCGGCGAGTGGCGTATCCCGACCCTCGGCGACGCCCTCGGTCTCGTCGTCGGACGCGGTGTCTCGCTCATGGTCGACGTGCGGGGCCGTCCGGAGGGCCGCGCGGCCGTCGAGGCGGTGCGGGCGCACGGGCACATCGGCAAGGTGCTGTTCACCGGCGATCCGATGGCCCTCGGCGAGATCCGGGCCGCCCTGCCCGACGCCCTCATTGCGATGACGTGGAAGAAGCCGTGGCCGCCCGGCTCCGACCTGGTCGACCACGTGCGCCCGCAGTATCTGAACCAGCGTCACGTCTGGGTGACCGCGCGCGGCGTACGCGCCGCGCACGCCCTGGGCCTCAAGGTGTGCGCCTGGACGGTCGACCGCCCCCGCAGGATGGCCGCATTGGCGTCGTACGGCGTCGACGCGATCATCAGCAACGACATCCGCGCTCTCACCGCGACGCTGGCGAGTCGGGCCCCGGCGCCGTGAGCAGGAGCCCGGCCACCAGGGCGAGCGGCGGCCAGTCGCGGCGGCCGTGCCGGGCGACCGCGTACGCCCGCAGTTCGACCGGCGGCGAGTCCAGCGGGAGCAGCCGGACGCCCGGCCGGGTCGGCTGCGAGACCGGCAGCAGCCCGACACCGAGGCCCGCCGCGATGAGGTCCTGGACCAGGTCGAGGCTGTCGGCCTGGTGGGTGATCCGCGCCCGGAACCCGGCGATGGAGGCGAGCACGGCGATCACCCGCTCGTCGGCGGTGTTGCGGGAGTTGCCGATCCACGCGTGGGTGCGGTGGCGCGCGAAGACATCGGCGCTCGAACCGGTCGCCGCCGCGGGCGGCCCGTCGTCGGCCGGCACGCCGAGGCCCCAGCGCGAGGACCACAGCGGCGTCGACCACAGGACGGGGTCGTCCTCTGCCGGGGCCAGGTTGTAGTCGTAGACCAGGCCGAGGTCCGCCTCGTCCGCGTTCAGCAGGGCGCGTACCTCGGCGGGCTCGTGCTCGCGGACCAGGACCCGTACGCGCGGATGGCTCACCGCGAGGGACGCGACCACCGGCAGCAGCGAGGTGCGGACGGCCGTCGCGAACCCGGCCACCCGCACCGAGCCGTTCGGCTCCGCATCCGGCCCCACGTCGAGCCGGGCCGCCTCGACGGCCGCGACGATCGCCGTCGCGTGCCCGGCCAGCCGCCGCCCTGCCGGAGTCAGGCGTACGCGGCGCCCGTCCGGCTCGATCAGCGGCGTGCCGGTCTCCTGGGCCAGCGCCGCGATCTGCTGCGACACCGTGGACGTGGTCGTGCCGAGGGTCTCCGCGACCGCCCGCATGGATCCGAGCCGCGACAACTCCGCGAGCATCTCCAGACGCCGTGTCTCCATGAAGGCCATTGTTCAGGATTCCTGAACGGAACATCCAGAATTGGCACGTGGACGCCAACGGTTGTCCGGGCGTCTACTGGGTCGCATGACCTTGGACGCCCCGTCGACGCAGCCGGCCCGGCACGCGCGCAGCACCGCCGAGACCGGTGCCGCGATGGCCCTCGCGGCGATGTTCTGCGTGCAGCTCGGCCTCGCCGTCTCCGTGCACATGTTCGACCGCCTCGGCCCGCTGGGTGCCGCCTGGATGCGGCTGTTCTGGGCCGCCGCGATCCTGCTCGTGCTGGTCCGCCCGCGCCGCTCCGACTTCACGCGCCGCGATCTCGTGGCGTGCGGGCTCCTGGGCGTCGCGACCGCCGGCATGATGCTGCTGTTCATGAGCGCGGCCGCGCGCATCCCCCTCGGCACGGCCAGCGCGCTGGAGTTCCTGGGCCCGCTGGGCGTCGCGATGTACGCCGCCAGGGGCCGGCACCGGCTCTGGGCGCTGCCCGCCGCGCTCGGCGTGCTGCTGCTGACCGAGCCGTGGCACGGCGGCGTGGACCTCCTCGGGGTGGCGTTCGCACTCGCCGCGGCGGCGGGGTGGGCGGCGTACATCGTCCTGACCCAGCGGGTCGGCGACCAGGTCACCGGTCTGAAGGGGCTCGCGGTGTCGATGCCGGTCGCGGCCCTGGTCGCGACGGCCGTCGCGGCGCCCACCGAGGCCGGGAGCCTGTCGTGGCCGCTGCTGCTGGTCGGGCTCGGGCTCGCCGTGCTGCACCCGGTGCTGCCGTTCAGCCTGGAGTTCCTGGCCCTGCGCAGGCTCACCACAACGGCCTTCGGGGTTTTGATGAGCCTGGAGCCGGCCGTCGCCCTGCTGATCGGGCTCGTCGTGCTCGGCCAGGTGCCGGGCCCGGCGTCGGCGATCGGCGTGGTGTGCGTCGTCGTCGCGGGTGTCGGAGCGACGCGGACCGGGGCGCGGCTCCCGGAAGCGGAAGCCGAAGCAGAAGCCCCGCGGGACGAACGCGGGCTCCCGGACGATCGGCCGCTCCCGCAGGCAGCCGGACTCCCCGCGCGGCGTACCGGGAACGACGAGCCGGACCCGTCCGCGGAAAAGCGCGTCGGCACACCGTGCGCGACGGCGAATTCCCCGCGCTGAGTTGTGCGGACATCCCGCCGGGAACAGCGGATCGGGGAAAGGGCACCGACACGCCCCCGCCCGGAGTAATTGGGTCGGCGGGAACTCCCGTCGGGATATTTCTTGGTGCAGGTAATGTCCCCGCGCCAAAAGGAGCCCTTATGAACATCCGCCGTATTTGCGCCGCCGCCGTGATTGCCTTCGCCGGCCTCGCCATCGCCGCGCCGGTCGCTTCGGCCGATGTGGTCGTCTACCACCACACGTCCGACCACGTGAGCGTGTGGCCGATCGAGGTCGACCACGAGACCCACTCCATCGTCCACGTCGACTGACCCACGGCGGCATTCCCGGGTGCGGTCACGGCCTTCGGGCCGTGGCCGCACCCTTTTGTCTCCGTCGGAGTGCCGCCGTCGAGTGTCTCCTTTGCGGCGCCTCCGTCGACGTGCTTCCGTCCACGTGTCCCGTCCGCGGGCCGTCAGCGTGTGCGCAGGTTGCGCGCCGATCCCCTCTCGAAGCGCGACGCCACGGGGAAGTACTCGGCGAGGAAGGCACGGCGTATGCGGGCCTGCTCCGCGTACGGCACATCGCCGACGGCCGAGGCCGCGTCGGCCAGGCAGAAGGCGTCGTACGCGCGCGAGGCCAGAAGCCGTGTCAGCAAACGGTGTTGCGCACGATCGCCCAGGTCGACGTGCTCGTGCGCGATCTCCCCCGGCACCCCCTGCCCGGTGACGTAGGCATACGCGGGGTGCAGCCACGTCGCGGCCGCCACGTCCGTGTGCGAACGCTCCGCGGCGCGTCCGGTCCCCGACACCTCCGCGGCGAACGCACGCTCGATCTCCCGGAGCACGCCGCGCCGCAGCGCGTGCGGGGCCCGGCGGTAGAGCTGAGTCGCGGTGCGCCCGAAGCGCGCTTCCAGCAGCGCGCGCCCGTTCTTCGCCGCACGCACCTCGAACGGGTCGTCGGCGGACACCGGGGTCGGCGGCAACGCGTCCCGTGCCGCGAAGTGCCGGGTGATGCCGTTGGCGTGGAAGAACCGTCCGGGCCGGGTCTCGCGGCCCAGGAACATGTCGTCCGTGAGATGCAGGAAGTGCTCGGCGAGGCCCGGCACTTGGTGCAGCCTTGTCTCGACCGCGAGCGGATTGCCGCGCGGCGGCGACGACCACTCCGGCGCGGGGAACAGGTCGCCGTGCCGGACCACCGCGACGCGGCCGGTGTCGAGCCACGCCGGGGCCGGGCGGTCGGTGACGAGGTGGATCGTGCGCACCCAGGGGGCGTACATGTCGAGCGACCGCAGCGAGTACCGCAGCGTCTCGGAGTCGAGCGACTTGGATGAGCTCGGCAAGCCCGGTGCGTCGGTCGCCTCGGTCTCGGCCGCCGCCCCCGGCCACGTGTAGACCACGTCCACCGGGAAGTCGAAACCGCCCACCCGGGCCCGCTCGAACGGCGCCAGGGTGGTGACCTCTCGCCCGGCCACCCGCCTACGGACCGGTGTCATGGCACCGGCGGGCAACACCTGGCCGATCGTCGTACGCACCGGCAGTTCCAGGTCGCGGCCGTGTTCCGACTCGCGCCAGAACGAGACGTTCGCGCCGTGCGCACCGGCGAGCCGCGGCAGTCCGCCCGAGGTCAGCACGGGCTGGAACACCCGGACCGTGTCCGGCGCGGCCACCAGCCCCCACGCCCCCAGGACCCCCGCGACGGCGGTCCTGGTCAGGATGCCCTCGGGTGAGACCACCGCGACGTAGACGGCGTCGTCGGCGTAGGCGTCGGCGAGCGCGTCGAGGAAGTCGGCGCGCCGGTCCGCCGCGACCACGACGGTGTGCCGGTGGACCGCGTCGTCGGCGGCGGTGTCGTCCGGTGTGTCCACGTAGACGTACGGAATCCCGGCGCCTTCCAGCACGTCCACGACCAGGCCCAGGTTGCGGTCCGCGACGTCGGCCGGCGTCAGGTCGTCCGCGACCAGGCAGACCTGCCCGCCGCCGCGCCGCAGGCCGGGATGCAGGGCCTCGATGCGGACCTCGTGGGCCTTGTGCGCGAGATCGGCGGCGACGCGCCGGCCAGGCGCTGCGGGCACTGTCAGGACCGCGTCGCCGCCCTGGGTGCGCGCCTCGTACTCGGCCACCCGGTCCGCCTTCGCGTCCGCCGCGCCCGGCCGCGCGGCGCCGGACCGCAGTCGCCCGAGCAGTTCCTCCCACATCGCGCCTGCCGGGTCCGCGACGGGCGAGCCGGCCGCGTCCAGGGCGGCGTCCCCGAGACGGTTCCGCAGCGCCTCGTCGGCGAGCAGTTTGCCGAGCGCGGCGGTCAGCCCGTCGAGGTCGCCGGGGGTCACGAGGAAGCCGTCCACGCCGTCGCGGATCAGCGCGGCGGGGCCGTCGGGGCAGTCGTACGCCACACACGGCAGCGCGGCCGCCCGCGCCTCGGCCAGCACCAGCGGGTACGCCTCCGCGCGTGAGGTCAGCAGGCACACCGACGCGCGCGCCCACTCCTCGTCCATGCGCGGGGCCGCGCCCAGCAGGTGCACGTTGTCGTTGAGCTCCAACTCGTCGACCAGGGTGCGCAGTCGGGGCAGCTCGGGGCCTTCGCCGTAGATCCGCAAGGTCCACTCCGGGTGCTCGTCGACCAGCCGGCCGAAGGCCCGGATCGCGTGGTCGACCTGCTTGTCCGGGACCAGCCGCGCGGCGACCGCGACGACCGGGTTGAGGCGTGCCGAGCGCGGCCGGAAACCGGTGGGGAGTGAGCGCGGGACGACGGCCAGGTGCGGCCCCGAGGCGCCGAACGCGTCCGCGTACCAGGCGCGGGCGGCGTCGGTGCCGACCACCAGGGCGTCCAGGGCGGGGCCGTGGCGCAGCAGTGGTTCGGCGCCCAGGCCGCGCCGTTCGTCCGCGGCGTGCTCCTGATGCACCGTCACCACGCCGGCCGGCACGAACTGTACGGCGAGCGCCGCGAGCACCGGGGACGACGTGACCACCACGTCCGCGTCCGTCCCGCGCAGGGCCCGGGCAAGTTCGAGGTCGGAGAGACGGTGGAACGCGTCGTCGCAGGGGGGTTCGACGTACCGGCTCGGCTGCGCGGCCAGGACCCGGCAGACCTCGGCGGCCTGCGGGCGCCGGGCCGGGCGGGGCGAGGCCGGGTCGGTGGCATCGACAAGGTAGCGCGTCGAGACCCCCTCGGGCACCGCGAAGAACGGTTCGGCGCGGGTGCGGAAGACGCTCACCACCTCGACCTCGTGGCGGTGCGCCGCCGAGGCCGCCGAGGCCAGTACGGCTCGCTGCGTACCGCCCATTTCGTCGGCATGGGTGAGCAGGTACTTGATCTTCACGCGGTGACTCCGGGGCGGGCGTGGTGGACGGCGGTGCAGCCGAGACGGAATTGGCGGCGGGCGTTGTAGTGCGGTCGGACGCGGACCAGCGCACCCCCTTCGGTGGCCACCAGGCGCGTGCGCATCCGGAAGACACGGCGCGGCATGCGCGGGACGTCCAGTTCACGGCCCAGCGGGTGGCGGCGCCCGTCGCGCATGCGCACGACCATCTGCCAGTCCTGCTCGGGCCCTTCGGCCGGCCGGGCAGCCGTGCCGAGCACATGCCGCTCGGCCTGCTCGTCGCCCTCGGCCCGTACGAGCCCCTCCCCCGTCGCGGGCCGTTCCGCACCGGCGGCACCGGCGTGCGGGGCCTCCGCGCTGCCGACCGCGGACCCGACCGGGGACCCGACGTCGGACCCGACCGCGGACCGGAGCATTGCGTCGAACGGCACGGCGAACGCCAAGATGTCGCCGTCTCCCGCGGTCGGCACGACCTCCACCAGCCCGGAGCCGCAGGCGATTTCGACCGCCACCGGCCGCGCGCGCGTCACACCGACCATGCGGAACGCCACCACCGCACCCTCGGGGCGGAGTTCGAACCGCACCATCTCGGCGTGCGGCTGAGGCCGCCGGACGGTGATGCGGCACAGTCCCAGCGGCGTGACGCGTATCTGGTAGCGGAAGCCGGTGAGCGGGCTCGCGGGCGGGGTCTGGGTCGGCCCGCCCGCCGCGCTCGGGCCGAGCGGGCCCTCCAGGTCGAACACCCGCGCCGGGCGCCCGGCGGAGCCCAGCACGATGCGCAGCCCCCAGCGGCCGGGCTCCAGGTCGAGGCCACCGGGCAGCGGGCCGAGCGGCACGGTCGCGTCGGCGTGGAGTTCGGCCCGGCTGACGCGATTCAGTCGCACCGGTACGCGCTGCTGACGGCGGCCGCGCACAAAGCTCAGGAAGCCCTCGTCCCCGCCCGCGGCCTCGTCCGACGGGAGCACCGCGTGCAGGTTCAGCGTGTGGCCGTCGAGCAGCGAGGCGTGCAGGACGCGGGCGCGCCCACCGACCGCGACCGGGCGCACGACACTGTCCACGACGGTGGTGCGCATCTGGGCGACGTGCGGGCGTACCCGACGGTCCAGGAACTGCTGGGACCTGACCGGAAGTACGTCCATGGCGATCCGGGCGGAGTCTCGTGTCACACGCAGCGCGTGCCGGGGTCTCACCTGGTCGTCCTCGCCGTTCTCGGGCCGGGTCGGGTCCGCGTCGGATTCCGGCCAAACCGTGGGTTTGCGCGTGTGCCGTGCGCCACGCGCGTAGGGGAATATCCGGCCCGGGACGCGCAACGGGCATGCGTGATTTCGGTCGCCTATAGGGGGTTTCCGCAGGTTTGCGAGGGCCGTGGAAGGCCGTCAACTAGTCCTTCGGTTGCGAGAGATGGTAAACAACGGATGGCTAATTGCGGAAGCCGGGCGACATGCGACGCAGCCGCCAGGGAAAGAGCCCGATTTGTCTTCGGCGCCACGTAGTTGAGGCGCCACGCTAGGTGAGCCCGTTCGCGTTTAGGGAGTGGTGTCCTCTGTCCGGAGGATCAGCGGCGTCCGGAGGATCGGCGGTATTCGTCACCACACCGACTCCGGCGGAAGCCGGGGAGCGTGTCCTCGCCGATCTCACCGCGCTCGGCCTCACGATATCCGGCGGCGTCGCCGACGTGTCCCGGGCCGCCTCCGGTGGCGACAACACACGGGTTGCCCTCGTCGACGCACGCGTGGTGGCCCACCGCCACGCGCTCCGGCGCATCCTCGCGGACGACCGCTACGAGGCCTCGCACATACCCGGCGTGCTGAGCGTCCGCGGCGACGCCGCCCGGGCCCTGCACGACCTGCTCGCCGCCCGCCTCGCCGCGACCACGCCCGGCGCACCGGCCCCGACGCCCGACGAACTCGCGGGCGATCTGGCCGCCGCCGGCGTCCAGGTCCACCGCATCCCCCTCGGCGACCTGGTGGCCGTCGTCCCCGCCACCGCCGCCGAGCGCGCCGAGGCGGAGGCGGCGCTGCACACCGTCGACGAGGAGGGCATCCGCCTCAACTCGGCGGTGAAGGCGCGCGACGGCTTCTTCACGACCTTCTTCGTCAGCTCGTGGTCGCGGTACGTGGCCCGCTGGTGCGCCCGGCGTGGCCTGACGCCCAATCAGGTCACCGTCGTCTCCCTTTGTGTCGCACTCGCCGGCGCCGCGGCCGCGGCATCGGGCACCCGCGCCGGATACGTCGGCGCCGCCGTGGCGCTCTACCTGTCGTTCGTCCTCGACTGCGTCGACGGCCAGGTGGCCCGCTACACCGTCAACTACTCGCAGATCGGCGCGTGGCTCGACGCGACCTTCGACCGGGTCAAGGAGTACGCGGTCTACGCGGGCCTCGCACTCGGCGCGGCACGCTCGGGCGACGACGTGTGGCTGCTCGCCTCGATCGCGATGGCGGTCCAGATCGTGCGGCACCAGCTCGACTTCGCGTTCCACGAGTGCCACGAGGAGCAGGGCGGCGGCGGGTCGGGCAGCGCCCGCCTGTCGAACCGCCTCGACTCGGTGGGCTGGACCGTGTGGGCCCGCCGCATGATCATCCTGCCGATCGGCGAGCGCTGGGCGCTCATCGCCGTGCTGGCCGCGACCACCTCGCCCCGCACGACCTTTGTCGTGCTGCTCGCGGCCGGCGGCTTCGCGGGGTGCTACTCGCTCGCCGGACGCGTGCTGCGCTCGCTGCCGCACCGCGGCCGCGCCCGCGCGGGTGCCGCCGTACGGCTGCGCTCGCTGTGCGACGGCGGCGTGCTCGCGGACCTGATCGGCCGGCACTATCCGCGCGGCGCGGTCTGGGTCCTGGCCGTGCTCGCGCTGCCGATCGCGGCGGCCGTCGACGCGGCGCCGGGCGTGCTGGTCGGCTGCGCCGTCGCGTACGTCGCGGCGGCCGGGGCCGCGGCCCGGCTCACCGACGCCGGTCCGCTGATGTGGCTGGTGCCGCCGCTGTTCCGCGCGGCCGAGTACGCCACCGTGATCGCAGTGGTCGCACGGCACGGGGCGGACGCGCTCCCGGCGGCGTTCGGGCTGGTCGCGGCCGCCGCGTACCATCACTACGACATCGTGTACCGGCTACGCGGCGGGCATGCCGCGCCGCCGCGGTGGCTCACCTGGTCGCTCGGCGGTCACGAGGGGCGCGTGCTGGTCCTGGCGGTCCTCGCGGCCGCGGGCTCGGACGTGCTCTCCGCCGGCACCGCCGCCCTCGCCGTCGCGGTGGCCCTCGTCGCGCTCGCCGAAAGCATCGGCTTCTGGGCGCGCGGGGCCCGCGTGGGCGACGACCTCGAGTCGGACACGGTGATCCACCCCCCTGCGGCTCCGCCCGTCGGTGCCGGCAACCCAGCGCGGATGCCCGTGGCGTCCGTCACCACGCACGTCGGGCCCGCGCCCGTCGGCGCGCCGTCGAACGGAGAACAGCAATGATCGGGCTCGTGTTGGCCGCCGGAGCCGGACGCAGACTTCGGCCTTGGACCGACACCCTGCCCAAGGCCCTCGTGCCGGTCCGGGACGAGCGGTCGGTGCTGGACTTCACCCTCGAGAACTTCGCGAAGGCCGGCCTGACCGACGCGGCCGTGGTGATCGGGTACGCCGCCGAGGCCGTGCGCGAGCGGCGTGCCGACCTGGAGCGGGCGTACGGCGTCAAGCTCCACCTCGTCGACAACGACAAGGCCGAGGAGTGGAACAACGCGTACTCGCTCTGGTGCGCCCGCGACTTCCTCGACGAGGGCGTGCTGCTGGCGAACGGCGACACGCTGCACCCGCTGTCCGTGCAGGAGGCCATGCTCGACGGCGGCACCGGCGACCTCGACGTGGTGCTGGCGTTGGACGACGTGAAGCCGCTGGCCGAGGAGGAGATGAAGGTCCGCCTGGGTGCGGACGGCCTCCTCGCGCGCATCACCAAACTCATGGAGCCGGCCGAGGCCGTCGGCGAGTACATCGGTGTGACGCTCGTCGCCCCGGGCGCCGGAGCGGGCCTGGTCGCGGCCCTCGCCGCGACGTGGGAGGCCGACCCGCAGCAGTACTACGAGGACGCCTTCCAGCTCTACGCCGAGCGCGGCGGCCGGGTCGGCGTGCGGTCGATCGGCGGCGCCGAATGGACCGAGATCGACACGACCGAGGACCTGCTCAAGGCGAGGGACATAGCGTGCCGGTACTGACGCGCCTGGTCCCCGCGCCGCTCAGCGTGGAGGTCCGCGCCGGGGCCCTCGACCGACTCACCGACATCCTCGCCGAAGGCCGCATCTCCGCGAGCGGCAGCCTCGCCCTGGTGGTGAGCACCGGGACCGACGAGCGCCTGCGTGCCCGGGTGGCCCCGCAACTGCCCGGCGCCGACTGGTTCCCGGTCGAGGGCGGCACGCTCAACGCAGCGGTGGACCTCGCCGACCGGCTGCGTGCGGGGACGTACGACGCCGTGGTGGGGATCGGCGGCGGACGTACGCTCGACTCCACCAAGTACGCCGCGGCGCGCGTGGGCCTGCCGATGGTGGCGGTCGCGACCAATCTGGCGCACGACGGCATCGCGTCGCCGGTCAGCATCCTCGACAACGACGCGGGGCGCGGTTCGTACGGCGTGCCCGCCCCGATCGCCCTCGTGGTCGACCTCGACGTGATCCGGGGCGCCCCGGCCCGCTATGTGCGGGCCGGCATCGGCGAGGTCCTGTCGAACCTGTCCGCCCTCGCCGACTGGGAGTTGGCCGAGGCGGTCGCGGGTCAGCCGGTCGACGGTCTGTCCGCGGCGTTCGCCCGGACCGCCGCGGAATCACTCCTGCACCGGCCCGGCGGCATCGCCGACGACGCGTTCCTGGTGGCGCTCGTCGACAGCCTCGTGATGTCCGGCCTCGCCATGACGGTGGCCGGCACGTCGCATCCGTGCAGCGGGGCGTGCCACGAGATCTCGCACGCCCTGGACCTGCTGTACCCGAAGCTGCGCGGCCTGCACGGCGAACAGGTGGGCGTCGGCGCGGTCTTCGCGTCGTTCCTGCGCGACGACCTGGTCACGGCCGAAACCCTGGCGACCAGCCTGCGCCGGCACGGGCTGCCCGTGGTACCCGCCGAACTCGGCATCAGCACGGCGCAGTTCAGGGCGGCCGTGGAGTACGCGCCGAGCACCCGGCCCGGCCGCTACACGATTCTCGAGCACCTCGCGTTCCCCCCGGCCCGACTCACAGACGCGGTGGAGAAATATGTCCATGCCTTCGGTGGCTGAGCTCCGGACGGTCGTCCATCCGGCCGGACTGCTTGACCGTCGCAGTGGGGAGCACTGGGCGGGCCGCCTGTACATGCGGCGCATATCCGTACGGATCACGCGCGTGCTGGTGGGCACCCGCATCAGCCCCAACCAACTCACGTACCTGATGATCCTCGCGGGGATCGCGGCCGGCGCGTCGCTGATGCTGCCCGGTCTGGCCGGCCCGGTCGTGGCGGTCGTCCTCGTGCAGGTGTACCTCCTGCTGGACTGCGTCGACGGCGAGGTGGCCCGCTGGCGGCGGCAGACCTCGGTGACCGGCGTCTACCTCGACCGGGTCGGGCACTACCTCAGCGAGGCGGCGCTGCTGACCGGGGCCGGCCTGCACGCCGCGGGCATCCTGGACGGTGGGCGCCTCGACGGCTGGGCGTACCTCGGCGTCGTGGCGGCGCTGGGCGCAATTCTGATCAAGTCCGAGACCGACCT
The DNA here is from genome assembly GCF_053592165.1 of Streptodolium elevatio. Classification (NCBI taxonomy): domain Bacteria; kingdom Bacillati; phylum Actinomycetota; class Actinomycetes; order Kitasatosporales; family Streptomycetaceae; genus Streptodolium; species Streptodolium elevatio. Next base: position 98,004 of record NZ_JBSFVE010000011.1, on the reverse strand, counting down.
CGTGGACGGTGCCCGGGCCCGCGCGGGGCTGCCGATCGTCAACGACGGCGCCGCGGTGCCACGGTCCTCGGGCGCGGCGTCGCTGCGCAAAGTCGCCGCGTCGCTCAAGTTCCACCGTCTGGTCGGCGCGGTCGAGGCGTCCTTGTTCCTGCTGGTCGCGGGTGTCGCCGACGCGGTGCGCGGCGAAGGTCTCGCGTTCAGCCGCGCGGCGGTGGCCGTCCTGGCCGCGATCGCGCTGCTGCAGACCGTTCTCCACCTGGTGAGCGTCCTGCTGTCGAGTCGACTGCGATGAGCATGATCCCCCGGCCTGTGCCCCCGCCTCGGACGACCACCGAGGGCCCCGTCCCCGCCGACGTGCGCATCGGCGCGGTCGTGCTCACCATGGGCGACCGCCCGATGGAGCTGACCGCGCTGCTCGACTCGGTGGCCGCCCAGTACGGCCCGCCGATCGAGGTCGTGCTCGTGGTGAACGGCGGCAAGTCCCCCACCGACCTGCCCGATTTCGTGCGGATCATCGAACTCGACGACAACATCGGCATCCCCGCGGGCCGCAACGTGGGCGCGGCGGCGCTGGACTGCGACGTCGTGATGTTCCTCGACGACGACGGCCTGATCCGCGACCCGGGCATCGCCAACCGGCTGCGCTCGGCCTTCGCGCACAACCCCGACCTCGGGATCGTGACGTTCCGGATCGTCGACCCGGTGACCAAGACCACGCAGCGGCGCCACGTGCCGCGGCTGGGCAGCGGCGCGCCGCTGCGGTCCGGTGCGGTGACCACCTTCCTGGGCGGCGCGTGCGCGATACGCGCCGAGGTCCTGCGCGAGGTCGGCGGCCTGCCGGACCAGTTCTTCTACGCCCATGAGGAGACCGACCTCGCCTGGCGCGCGCTCGACGCCGGCTGGACCGTCGACTACCGGGCGGACGTCGTCCTGGAGCACCCGGCCACCAGCCCGGCCCGGCACGCGCACTACCACCGCATGAACGCACGGAACCGCGTCTGGCTGGCGCGGCGCAACCTGCCCTGGCCGATCGTCCCGGCGTATCTGGCCTCGTGGGTGGTGATCACCGCGGCGCGGCGTCCGAACCGGGAGGGCTTCCAGGCGTGGACGCTAGGCTTCCGCGAAGGCTGGCACGAATCCTGCGGACCGCGGAACCCGATCTCGTGGCGCACCGTCTGGCATATGACAAGGCTCAGACGGCCCCCGCTGATCTGACGCCTCTCGACCTGTCCCTGCGTCCGGCTCCGTTTGTCGGACGCCGCTGTCCGGACGGCGTCCGTGCGACGCCGCCCGGACCGCCGTTTCCCGCACGTCCGCCCCTTTGTCAACCTCGACGGAAAGTCTCCCCGTGGTTCACAGCGCAACCGCCGGAACGGGCTCGCCCGCAGCCGCTCCGGCACCCCCCGGCAAGAGCGAGACGCTCGCCGAATACGCCGCCAGGCACCAGCTGAGCGTCAGCGGTGCCCGGCCCGGCTTGCGCGACTACCTGCGCCAGCTCTGGGGCCGCCGCCACTTCATCGTGGCGTTCGCCAACGCCAAGACCCGTGCCTCGTACAGCACGGCACGGCTCGGCCAGGTGTGGCAGGTCCTCACCCCGCTGCTCAACGCCGCGATCTACTATCTGATTTTCGGCATGATGCTGAAGACCGACCGGGGCATCGACAACTACGTCGCGTTCCTGGTCACCGGCATCTTCGTCTTCAGCTTCACGCAGACCGCCGTTCTGGCGGGCGCGCGCTCGATCAGCAGTCAGCTCAACCTCATCCGCGCGCTGCACTTCCCGCGCGCGAGCCTGCCCATCTCGTTCACCATCGTGCAGTTGCAGCAGCTGCTGATCTCGATGGTGGTGCTGTTCGCGATCGTGCTGGCGAAGGGCGAGCCGCTGACCCTGAAGTGGCTGCTGGTGGTCCCCGCACTCCTGTGCCAGTTCGTGTTCAACGTGGGCCTGAGCATGATCGTCGCGCGCTTCGGCGCCACGGTCACCGACATCAACCAGCTGATCCCGTTCCTGATGCGGACCTGGCTGTACGTCTCCGGCGTGTTCTACAGCATCGCGACCTTCACCGAGGACGCCCCGGCCTGGGTGCGGCACGCCCTGGAGTCGAATCCCGCGGCGGTCTACATCGAATTGATCCGCGACTCGCTGATCGAGAGCCATGTGACGATCCCCGCGCACACGTGGCTGCTCGGCGTGGGCTGGGCGCTCCTCGTCGGCATCGGCGGCTTCATCTACTTCTGGCGCGCGGAAGAGAGGTACGGCCGTGGCTGAGACCATCCCGGCGCAGGGCAACGCCGCACAGACCGGAACCGCGACGGACACGGCCGCGGCCGGCGCCGCGCCGACCGAACAGGCGGCAGTCGGCACGGCGACGGACGGTGCGGCCGACGTGGCCGCGGAAGCCGCCCGGGTGCCGACGGTCGTCGTCGACAACGTCAAGCTCACCTACCGCGTGCACGGCGCGGGCGCGGGCAAGGGCAACGCCACCTCGGCGCTGTCGCGCATCATCGCCCGCAAGGGCGCCGCGGGCGTCACCGAGGTGCATGCCGTCAAGGGCGTCAGCTTTGTGGCGTACAAGGGCGAGGCCATCGGGCTGATCGGACGCAACGGCTCCGGCAAGAGCACGCTGCTGCGCTGCGTCGCGGGGCTGCTGCCGCCCACCAGCGGCAAGATCTACACGCACGGCCAGCCGTCGCTGCTCGGCGTCAACGCCGCGATGATGAGCGAGCTGACCGGCGAGCGGAACATCATCCTCGGCTGCCTCGCGATGGGCATGACGCAGGCCGAGGCCCGGGCGAGCTACGAGTCGATCGCCGAGTTCTCCGGCCTGGAGAAGATGAGCAAGGGCATCCTGAACCGGCCCATGCGCACCTACTCGTCCGGCCAGGGGGCGCGCCTGCGGTTCGCCATCGCCGCGGCGCGCAGCCACGACGTGCTGATGATCGACGAGGCACTGGCCACCGGCGACCGGGAGTTCCAGCAGCGCAGCGAGGCCCGGATCCGCGAGCTCCGCGAGGAGGCCGGCACGGTGTTCCTGGTGAGCCACAGCATGAAGTCGATCCGCGACACGTGTGAGCGGGTCATCTGGCTGCACGACGGGGTCATCCTGCAGGACGGCCCGACCGCGGAGGTCGTGGCGGCGTACGAGAAGGGCGCGTAACCCGTACGCAGTTGGTCCGAACATCCGTTCCGGAGGGGCCGGGGGCACACCGCCCCGGCCCCTCCGGCATGCCGTCACGGGCCCGTTCGCGGGCCCGCGGTGCGCCCGTCGGCGCGGTCGCCCGCCGGGCCCGCAGTCGAACGGCGCTTCGACGGCTGCCACCACGAGGGTGAAAGTCCGCAACCATTCCGTCTCCCGAGGTGTTGGACAGGCTGCCGCGGCGGCACGTACCCCCTCCAGCCCCAACACCTAAGGAACTTCTGATGGCGAACCTCCTCCAGCGCGTGTCGGCCTCTGCCGCGATCGCGACCTCGGTCTTCGGCCTCACCGCCGTCGCCGCGCCGCAGGCCGTCGCCGGCAACAACGACGACGGCAACGTCGCCCTCCAGGCCGGCAACGAGTCGGCCCAGGCCATCGCCAACTCGAGCAGCAACGGCTACATGAGCCCGAACATGGCGGTCATCCAGGGTGGCGTCATCAACTGCTTCGGCGTGAACAAGATCCCGCTCCAGGGCGCGGTCGGCGTCCTCGGCGCCGGCGTCGGTGTCCAGGACATCCTGACCGACCAGGTCAGCCAGGTCTGCAGCCCGAACGCGATGCAGCAGACCGGCGACGACCCGCTGGCGCACGTGCTGTCCAGCGTCCTGTCGGAGAACGGCTGACCCAACCCGCCGGGCCGGACCGCGCGGGGCCGCCTCCACCCCGCCTGACCGCCCCAGCGACCACCGGCGCGGTGCCGGCCCTCCCGGCACCGCGTCGGCCCCGTGTGCGCGGGCAGCGCGCACTCGCGCGTTCGTCGGCGCCGATCGGTAACGTGACCGCGCATGACCACGGGACACGACTTCTTCTCGGACGCATTCGTACGGGCCGCAGGGCCGCATGGAGCCTGGGTCGGCGAGCAGTTGGAGGCGTTCAACGCCTTCATGCCGATGGGCGAGTGGAGCGTCAACCTCAACGACCGGGTGTACCGGCAGAGCGGCCGCGAGGTCGCCGTCTCGGTGCTCGGAAGTTTCTCGACCGGTGACGACTCCTGGCTCTGGGGCTGGGCGAACCCCTCCTGGGGCGATCCCGAGGTCACCTCGGCGGCGCGGGCGCTGCGCGCGATCGGGGAGCGCGACGGCATCCCCGAGTTCACCACGGACCTCGTGCCCCTGTCGGGCTTCGCCGACCCGCGCATGGCCGCGGAGACGATCGCGTTCGCGGCGATGGGCCTGCTCGGCTCCGACGGCTACATCGGCGTCACCGCGAACGCGACCGGACGCCTGTACATGGTCGTCGACGACAAGCAGGTGCCGCGCGCCCGCCCGGACGCGATCACCCTCCCCCGCATGCTCCTGACCGGCACCGGGTTCCTTCCGGTGCCGCACGAGGCCGTGGTGTCCGGGTACTTCGCCCACCACGGCCTGGCGACCCGGCGGGTGGGCGACGGCGTCCACGCGACGCTCGACAGCGGGGACACCGTCGAGGTGGACTTCGACTCCGCGGGCCGCGTCGGACAGGTGCGGATCTCGGCCGCGCCGCGCTCGGTGCCGTCCGGCGCCTGGTGGCACGTCGCGGGCGCGGGCGTGGCCCAGGCGCTGGAGCAGGACGGCGAGTTCACCGGGTTCGTCGGGCAGTTCCCGTACCAGGGCCACGATCTGACGCGACGGGTGTTGACCTGCGGGCCGCACGAGGTGCGCGTGCGGGTGCTGGGCACGGTCGATGCCGCACGAACCCGTTGGACCTGGGACGCGGACACGCACGCTCGGCTCACCGCGCTGCCGGGCCTGGCCCAGGCACCCGAGGCGGACCGCGAGGTGGACGTGAGCGAATGCGCCGACACCGACGCCGTGCTCATGCTGCTCAGCCACGGGGCCGCCGGCCTGCTCGGCGGCGGCTGCGTGGTGGACTTCGCCGATCAGGACGGGCGCAACGCGTACGTGTGCGTCGACGACCCGGTCGTCCCACGCGCGACCTCGCCGGACGCGGTCGCCGAAGCGGTGCGCGGCGCGGCCGACATGACGGTCCGCCTGGTCCCGGAGCCCCGCCGCGGCACGGTCGCCGCCGCGCTCGTCGAGAACTACCTCGCGGCCCGCGGCGAGGTGGGCCGCGAGGACGCCCCGCAGGGCACGACCTTGCGCGCCCGGGCGGCCGGTGCGGCGCTGACGGTCCGCGTCGACTCAGGGGGCGGCACTGTCGTCGACGTGGCCCGGTGACGGGGCCGTTGACCTGGACCCGCGACGGGCCCGCGACGAGTCCCGCGACAGGGTGCGAGTACGCCGCCACGGGCGTTCCTGCGCGGAGCTGACGCGCCGCCAAGTCGGCTGTTGCGGACGGGAGTTCAAGACGTCCGATGTCGGTAGGCAATGGAACAATGGTTGTCATGAGCCCCTGTTGCCCAATGGAACAGGGCAAATCGGCGTAGCCAGAAGCGGAGTTCGATATGACCCTGACTCGGAATCCCGCTCCCGTCCGCATGACGACCGCCCGCCGCGCGCTGGGCCGTATCTCGACCGGCGCGATCCGCACGCACGTCGGCGAGCGCGGTGGCGCCCCCGGCATCTCCGCCCGCACCCTGCACACCCTCGACACCCGCAACCTCGTCCGGTACGGCGACCCCGTCCCGGGCCTCGGCCGCCCGATCCGCCCCACCAGCGCGGGCGCCCGGGCGCTCATCGCGCGCGGACCGGCGGGCACCGGCGCCTGGCGCTGGCTGCTCGACCAGGACCGGGTGTGGGTCGCCGCCGACGGCAGCACCATCCCGATCGCCGAGATGCCGCCCGCGTACTGCGGCAACGCCGCCGCGTGGCTCCAGCGCCACGCGTCGCTGATCCGTCGGTACGCCGCCCCGCGGCGCCGCACCGACGCGCTGACCTGGATCGACTCGACGCCGCTCATGCGCGCCCTGATGGAGTCCGCCGCCGACTGACACGGTGCCCGAACGGCCCGCCGGCGCCCGGTTCCCGAAACACAGTTGCGGGAACCGGGCGCCGTCTGCGGATCATGGGCACATGGCCCCACCCGCGGAGAACGCTGCCGAGTCCCCCATCGAAACCCCTCGCGGAGCCCTCGGCGCGAACCCCGCCGAGGGCTCCGCCCTCGTCCCGGCCGAGGTGTCTGCCGCGGTCGGCGCCGACGTCCCCACCGTCGTCCCCACCGACGTCCCCGTCGTCGTCGCGGCGATCGCCGCCCGTTCCGCCGCGACGGACGTCGTGCCCGTGTGGCGCAACGAGCTGGGCGGCCTGACCTTCCGCCTGACCGGCGGGCCCGACGGCGTCCGCTATGCGAAGTGGGTGGCCGCGGGCACCCCCGAGATCGATCTGCCCGGCGAAGCCGTGCGCCTTGCCTGGGCGGGGCGTTGGGCCGCCGTACCGTCCGTCGTCGAGCACGGCAGCGACGCCGACGGCGCCTGGCTGGTGACCCGCGAAGTGGCCGGCGTCTCCGCGGTGGACCCCCGGTGGGCCGCGGCCCCGGCGGTCGCGGCGGCGGCCATCGGCCGGGGCCTGCGCCTGCTGCACGACGCCCTGCCGGTCGACGACTGCCCCTTCGACTGGAGCGTGGCGCGGCGCCTGGTACGCGCCGACGAGCGCATCGCCGAGGGCGAGGGCCAGGAGGAACGCTTCCCCGAGCACCGGCACCTGGCGACGGCCGAGGCACGCGCCCGGCTCGCCGATACGCCGCCGGTGGACCGGCTCGTGGTGTGCCACGGCGACGCGTGCGTGCCCAACACCCTTGTCCACGACGACGGCACCTTCGCCGCGCACGTCGACCTCGGCTCGCTCGGTATTGCCGACCGGTGGGCGGATCTCGCGGTCGCCGCATGGAGTCTCACCGAGGACTTCGGCCCGGGCTTCGAGGATGTGCTGCTCGACGCGTACGGCGTCGTGCCGGATGCCGAACGCCTGGCGTACTACCGGCTGTTGTGGGACATGGCCTGACCGGCCGGGTCGTCCGGAGCGGTGTCGGCCTCGTGCCCCGGCCACCACATGCGTCGGCCGACCAGCGCGGTCAGGGCGGGCGTGAGCAGCATCGCCATGACGAACGCGGTCACCGCGATGCCGAAGGCGAGCGTGAATCCCAGCTGCACGAGGGTGACGTTGCCGCCGAGCAGCAGCGTCGCGAACGTGCCGGTGAGGATCAGCCCGGCCGAGGCGATCGCCGGTCCGCTCGCGGCCACCGCACCCGCGGTCGCCTCCCGCGGTGCGCGTCCCGCACGGCTCTCCTCGCGAAGCCGCGACACCATCAGGATGTTGTAGTCGGTGCCCAGTGCGACGACGAACAGGTACATGACGATGGGCAGCACGAAGACCAGCCCGGCCTGGTCGGCGAACTGCCGGAACACGATGGTGCTCGCGCCGAGCGTCGCACCGAACCCGAGCGCGACGGAGAGCATGAGCAGCCAGGGCGCGACGAGGCTGTGCAGCAAGAGGCCGAGGATCACCAGGATGCAGGCGGCCGCGACCGGGAAGACGACGGCGTAGTCGTGGTCGACGGCCGAACTGGTGTCCACGCTCACCGCGGTGGCGCCGCCGACCAGGGCCTTGGTGCCGGGCGGCGCGGCCTGCCGGGCGGCGGGGCGCAGTTCGTCGCTCAGGACGTCCATCGCGGCGGCGGATGACGGCGCGTCGGCCTGCACGACGGCGAACTCGGCGGTCCGGCCGTTCCCGCTCACCCGGGGCTTCTCGACGGCGACGACCCCGGGGACCCGGAGCGCATCGCCGTACGCGGCCAACTGCTCCGGCGTCGGAGCCGCGGCCCCGGTGGCCGTCAGGTAGACCTCGGTCGGCGCTGTGACGCCCGCCGGGAACCCCTCCTCGAGGTCGCGCGTCGCGACCTGCGAGGGCGCATCCGAGGGGGTCGCCATCCCGGCAAGGTCGAAGTCCGGTTTGTAGCCCAGGGAACCGAGCGCGAGCAGCGCCATCAGCAGGGCCGACCCCGCCGCCCAGCGGGCCGGGCGGCAGGCGACGGCTTGCCCCAGACGGGTGAAGGCCCCGCCCTCGGCCGGCCGGTGCTGCGCCGAGCGCGACGGCCAGAACACCTTCGGCCCGAGCAGCGAGACGATCGCCGGGATCAGGGTGAGGCCGGCGAGGAGCATGACGAGGACCGCGAGGGCCAGTGCCGGACCGAGCGAACGCAGCAGTCCCAACGACGACAGCGTCAAGGCCGCGAAGGCGACGACGACGACTCCGGCGGCCGAGGCGATGGCTTCGCCCACCCGGGTGACGGCGTGGCGTACCGCGGTGTCCGAGTCGGCCCCGTCCCGCAGTGCCTCCCGGTAGCGGAAGAGCAGGAACAGCGTGTAGTCCGTGCCGACGCCGAACAGCACGACGGTGAGCAGTTCGGTGGTGATGGTGCCCGCGGTCAGGTCGAAGGCGTCGTCGACGGACGCGATCAGGCCTCGCGCGACGGGGTAGACGCCGGCGATCACGACCACCGGCAGGAGCGCGGCGACCGGACTGCGGAACACCAGCAGGAGCAGCGCCAGGATGATGACGACGGTCGCGACGGCCACCGTACGCGCGGCGTCCTCGTCGGCCTCGTCCTCGTCGACGGAGGTCGCGGACGGGCCCGCGACGCCCGCGGTGAGGCCGGTTCCGCGGGCGGCGTCCGCCAGCGCGCCGCGCAGGCCCCTGATCGCGTCCTTGCTGCTCTCCGCGCCCGGATCCCCGGCCGTGGGGATCACGACCTTCGCGACCTGCACGAGGCGGTCGGGCGAGGTCGGGCCGGGCGTCATCGAGGCGATACCGGGGATGTGCGCAGCGGTCAGGTCACCCGAAATGCGCTGCACCGTCGCGTTGTCCGCGTCGGTCAGGAAGCCGCCGTCCGCGCGCTGGAAGACGACGACCGCGCCGCCGTGGTGGACGGGGAACGCGGAGGTCTGCAGGCGCTGGGCCTTGACCGACTCGTAGGAGCCGGGCAGGAAGTCGGCCTGGTTCGTGGTCGTCTTCAGACTCGGCGCGAACACCACGACGAGGGCCCCCGCCACCACCCAGAGCGCCACGACCCACCAGGCGCGCCGCACCACGAATCGGCCGATCGCCGCAAACATCGCCTGACCTCCGGTGGGGCGCTCCGGGCGGCCCCTGCCCCGGTGGACCGGGCCCTTCCGCCAGGATCGGCCCGCGCACCGCCGACCGCGACCGCAGTGGACCGGACGGCGGAGCGCGGTCCCCCGAGTGCATCGGCTTCGTAACAGCGGCGCGCTCGGACTCCGCGGCCAACTACCGTGCTCTGCGGGGCGCCTCGCGCGACGTCTGCGCCAAACGGCCGGACCAGGGGGGTACGGCCGGCAGGGGGCGCGGCGCCGCGCCACATCACACCGAAACTGGGGGGTTCACGGTGCGTTCCACCATGTCCCGGCGGGCGGCGAAGCATGCCGTCGTGCCCATGATCCTCGTCGCGCTCGCCGGTCTGACGACGGCCTGCCAGAAGGACGGCTCCGACTCGCCGCTCGGCGAGAAGCCGGGCTTCTCGGCCGAGGCGCGGCCCTCGGACAAGGCGTCCGACACATCATCCGACAAACCGTCGGGCAATGCGTCCGACAAACCATCCGGCGGCGCGTCCGACGGTCCGGCCAAGGGCGACACGCCCGGCGGCGGGCTCGCGACCGCCGAGCAGCTGACCGCGGTCCTGCTGGACGACGGCGAGATCGGCGGTGACTACCAGGTCGAGCGGACCAACCGACCGTTGGAGGAGGACAATTCGATCGGCAAGGCCGACGACCCGCGGTGCCAGGTGCTCCTCGACCACCCGGTCGGCGACAAGCCGCCGCCCTTCGCGAGCCGCGAGTACACGCCGGATTCGCCCGCGACCGGGCCGCTGCCGGACGTCACGTTCCTCCTGATGAGCAAGCCGCACGCCGAACACCTGAAGTGGCTCGCGGACCTGCAGGAGTCGTACCAGAAGTGCGAGCACTTCAACGCGCTCATCGAAGGGAAGACGTACGAGGTCGAGACGGGGATGGAGGACTACGAGATGTACGGCCTCGACAGCTTCGAGTACCGCATGACCATCACGACCGATGCGGGCAACGTCGAGGTCCTGTTCGTCTACATCATCGAAGGCGACACCATGATCGCGGTGAACGCGGTGAACGCCGCCGGGGCGGGCGAGCCGGAGGCGCCGACCGACCTCATCCAGGCCCAGATCGGCAACCTGCGGGAACTCGCCGACTGACACGCGCCGTCCGGCCGGCGCAACACGCGTCCCGGGCCACCGAGCCCGCCGGCAGGCAAGCTGCCGGGCCCGCGAGTCCCCCTTCACCGGGCGGATCCGCGGGCTCGGCGGCGAGCTTGGCCGGCGTGGTCCGAACTACGGGTTCGATGCCGCGACCAGTTCCCTGGCCTCCTCCTCGGTCGCCACCGAAGGCGGCGAGCCCATCAGCGGTTTGCTCGCGGTCTCGTCCATCTTCCAGGCGGCCACGATGCCGACCGCCGCCGCGAGCATCATGTAGAACGCCGGCATGTAGTCGTTGCCGGTGCCGCTCACCAGCGCCTCGGCGACAAACGGCGTCGTACCGCCGAATGCCGACACCGAGATGTTGAACGACACGGACAGCGCACCGGAGCGGACCTCGGTCGGGAACAGCGCGGGCAGCGCGGCCGACATGGTGGCGAGGAAGCAGACCAGCACCAGGCCGAGGATCATCAGGCCGAGGAAGATGGTCACCAGGCCGCCCGCCTGGATCAGGGCGAAGCACGGCAGCGGCAGCAGGATGAACCCCGCGCACCCGCCGATGATGACCGGGCGCCGTCCGATGCGGTCGGTGAGCCCGCCGAGCGGGTGGATGAGGGCGAGCAGCACGACCATGACGACGACGATCTGCAGCAGGCCGTGCGTCTCGTCGTAGTCGAGCGTGTCCGAGAGGTACGTCGGCATGTAGGACAGCAGCATGTAGTCGTTGATGTTGTACGCCGCCACCAGCGCGATGCACAGGATCATCGGCGTGCGCTGCTCGGTGAAGATGCGGCGGAACTCGCGGAACGAGCCGGCCTCCGGGTTCTTGTCCGGCGTACCGTCCGATCCACCGCCGGCGCTGCCGTTCGCCTTCCCGTCCGCGTTGCCGCCGCTGCCGCCGTCCCCGGCGCCGTCCGACTTCGCGCCGCTGGCCGCCTGCGCCTCCAGGACCTTGGTGAACGCCGGGGACTCCTCCAGCCGCAGCCGCAGGTACAGCCCGACGATGCCGATCGGGGCGGCGAGCAGGAAGGGGATGCGCCAGCCCCAGCCCTCCATCTGGTTGTCGTCGAGCAGCGCGGTGAGCAGCGTGACCAGGCTCGCCGCGCTGATGTAGCCGATGAGCGTGCCGAATTCGAGGTAGCTGCCGTAGAAGCCGCGGCGCCGGTCGGGCGCGTACTCCGCGATGAAGGTGCTGGCGCCGCCGTATTCGCCGCCCGCCGAGAAGCCCTGGACCATCCGGAACAGCACCAGGAGGGTGGGCGCCGCGAAGCCGATCGTGGAGTAGCTCGGGATGAGGCCGATGCTCAGGGTCCCGCCGGCCATCATCAGCATGGTGGTGGCGAGCACCTTCTTGCGCCCGATGCGGTCGCCGAGCGGGCCGAAGAAGAAGCCGCCGAGCGGACGCACGACGAACGCGGCGGCGAACGTCGCGAAGGACGACAGCACTTGCGCGGTGTCGTTGCCGGACGGGAAGAACACGTGGCCGATGGTGACGGCCATGTAGGCGTAGATGCCGAAGTCGTACCACTCCATCGCGTTGCCGAGCATGGTGGCCCGGACCGCGGTGTCCACGGTCTTCGTGTCGACGACGGTGATGTCTTCCTGGCGCAGCGCGTCGGTGCCCACCGTTCTCCTCACGTCCGACGATCTCTTGACGTCGTATCGGACAAACAGGATGAATCTATACATCCCAACCAAGGCATGCTTGCAATGACGCTGTAATTACGGTGTTATTCATCCCCGGCGCGAGTCGTTGACCGAAGGGGCAGGCATGGCGTGGGACTTCGAGACCGAACCGGAGTTCGAGGAACACCTCGTCTGGATGCGCGCGTTCGTCGACGACGAGCTGATCCCCCTGGAACCGGTGTTCGACGGACTCCCCGCCGACGAATGGCGTGTCGTACGCGAGCACCTCCGCGACCGCGTCAAGGCGCGCGGCCTGTGGGGGGCGTTCCTCGACCCCCGCCTGGGCGGGGCGGGCTTCGGGCAGCTCAAGCTCGCCCTCATGTCGGAGATCATCGGGCGCTGCATGATGTCGATGACTGTCTTCGGCGTCCAGGCCCCCGACAGCGGCAACATGGAACTGCTCGCCCACGGTGCGACGGACGCGCAGAAGGAGCGCTGGCTCTGGCCCAACCTGCGCGGCGAGATATCGAGCGCCTTCGCCCTGACCGAACCGTTCCTGGCCGGCGCCGACCCGACCGTCATCGGCACCACCGCGGTGCGCGACGGCGAGGACTGGGTCCTCAACGGCCGCAAGTGGTTCATCACCAACGCGTCGGTGGCCGACATCGTCCTGGTCTTCGCCGAGACGACGCCGGAGGGGCGCCCGCACCGGCACGCGTCGGTCTTCGTCGTCCCGGCCGGCACCCCGGGCATGGAGATCGTGCGCGACATCGGCACCATGGCGCATCCGGACGTCGCGTACGGCCGACCGGGCAACCACGCGGAAATCGTCTTCCGCGACTGCCGGGTGCCCGGCGACCACCTGATCGGCGGACCCGGCGACGGCTTCGTGCTGGCCCAACAGCGGCTCGGCGGGGGACGGATCCACCACGCGATGCGGTGGCTCGGGCAGGCGCAGCGGGCGCTGGACATCATGTGCGAGCGCGCGGTCTCGCGTACCTCGCACGGCCAAATCCTCGGCCGCCACCAGATGGTCCAGGACTACATCGCGCTCTCCCACATGGAGATCCAGGCGGCCCGGCTGCTCACGTTCCAGACCGCATGGCGCATGGACCGGCACGGCCCCGGCCCGGTGCGCGCCGAACTCGGCATGGTCAAGGCCCACGTGTCGAAGGTCGTGCTGGCCGTGCTCGACCGCACGATCCAGGTCTGCGGCGCACTCGGCTACTCCTCGGACCTGCCCGTCGAGGCGTGGTACCGCTCGACGCGCTTCGGTCCCATCGGGGACGGCCCCGACGAGCTCCACAAGTCCGTCCTCGCCCGTACGCTGCTCGCCCGCCACACGCCCGTCGAGGGCTGGCCGTCCGAGCACATCCCGTCCCGCCGCCCGGCCGCCGAGCTCAAGTGGGCCGAACTCCGGGCGGCGGCAGGCGTCGCGTGACGCCACGGCATCCACGGAGGCATCCGATGAGTGAACGCACGGACCCGCGGCAGTCCCCCGCGGTCGGCACTCCCCCGGCCGATTCCCCCGCCGCCGGTCCCCCGGCGGTCGGCCCTGCTCCCCCGGTGTTGTCGCTGGCCGGGCGCACGGCGCTGGTCACGGGCGGCGGTACGGGCATCGGCAAGGCAATCGCCGCCGCCCTCGCGGCGGCCGGTGCGCGCGTGACGATCTGCGGTCCCGACGCCGGCGTCCTGGACGCGGCATGCGCGGAACTCGCGGCGGCCGGACTCCCCGGAGTGCGGGCCGTGGACGCGGACGTCACCGACGAGTCGCGCATAGCGGCGGCGGCCGAGGCCGCCGCCGCGGAAGACGGCCATCTCGACATCGCGGTCGCGAACGCCGGTACCGCGATGCCGGGTTCGCTGCTGCACCTGACCACCGAGCACTGGATGGTGCCACTGGGTGTGAACGTGCTCGGCACGGCGCACACCGTCAAGCACGCCGCCCGCCTGATGCGTACCCGCGGCGGCGCGATCGTCACGGTGTCGTCGATCTCCGCCGCGCGCCCCGCCGCGTTCATGAACGGCTATTCGGTGTCGAAGGCCGCGGTGGACGAACTCACCCGGTGCGCGGCCGCCGAGTTGGGCCGCTTCGGGATCCGCGTCAACGGCGTACGCCCGGGCTGGATGGCCACCGAGTCCGCCGCGGCGGCCACCACGCCCGAGAACCTGGCCATCATGCGGGCGGGGACACCGCTGGCCGCCGGCGCGGACAGCCCGCTCGGTGACCCGGCCGACGTGGGCCGCGCCGTGGTGTTCCTCTCCTCGGACCAGGCTTCGTGGATCACCGGCCAACTGCTCGGCGTGTGCGGCGGCTCGTCACTGCCACCGCCTTCGGGCGACTTCGCGCACGCCGCCCGGTTTTTGTTCGCCGACGAGATGGACCGGGACTTCGGCCCGGCGGACGGTGGTGCTTCTCCCGGTGCCTCTTCCGATGCCGCCACCGGTGCCCCGACGACCGGTGCCGCATCCGGAGTCGGGGCCGGAGTCGGGGCCGACAGCGTGTCGAGGGGGCAGTGATGCGCGCCTGGCAGGTCATGTCCCACGGAGAGCCGGTCGACGCCTTGCGGCTGGTGACTATCGACGAGCCGCAGCCCGGTCCCGGCCAGGTCCGGATCCGGGTCGCGGCGGCCGGCATCGGTCTGCCGGACGTCCTGATGTGCCGGGGCAGCTATCCCCTCACGCCCGCCCTGCCGTTCACCCCGGGGCAGGAGGTCGCCGGGACGGTCACCGCGGTCGGCACCGGTGTGGCGGTCCCGTTCGGCAGCCGGGTGATGGCGGTGACCGCGTTCACGGAGGGGTACGGGTCGTTCGCCGAGGAGTGCCTCGCCCCGGCGGGCTCGGTACTCCCGGTGCCGGACGGGCTCGGCGACGCCGACGCGGCCGGGTTCTGGATCCCGCACCTGACCGGCTGGACCGGCCTCGTGCACCGGGGCCGCGTCGCCGCCGGGGAGTGGCTCGTGGTGCTCGGCGCCGCGGGCGGCAGCGGCATCGCCGCCGTGCAGTTGGGTGCCGCCCTCGGCGCCCGGGTCGTCGCCGTGGTCGGGGACGCCGAACGCGCGGCGTACTGCCGTCGTCTGGGGGCCGAGGCGGCACTCGACCACCGGGCCGGGCCGATCGCCCCGGCGCTGCGCGAACTCACCGGCGGACACGGCGTCGACGCGGTCTACGACCCCGTCGGCGGTGCCCTGGCCGCGGATGCGGCGAGCGTGCTGGCCCGGGGCGGCCGTCACCTCGCGGTCGGGTTCGCCGGCGGCTCTTGGGCGCAGATTCCGACCCACCAGCTCGTCGTCGCCAACGCCTCCCTGGTGGGGGTGTTCGCCGGCGGCTACACGCGCGCGGAACTGGAGGCCGTGCACGGCGAGTTGTCCGCGCTGCTCGGCGCCGGAAAGCTGCGGAGCGCGGTGACCGGCACCGTACCCTTCGACGACCTCCCCGACGGCCTCCGCCGCGTCGCCGACCGGGGCGTCGTCGGCAAGCTCGTTCTCGGAGGCACCTGAACCATGGCGAAACCGTCCGACCTCGACCTCGACGCGGACCGCATCGTCGCGGCGGCGATCGAGATCCTCGGCGAGCAGGGCCTCGATGCGGTCAGCATGCGCAGTGTCGCGGCGCGCCTCGGGGTGTCCCCCGTGCCGCTCTACAGCCGGATCGGCAACAAGGAGGCGCTGGTCGAGGCGATCGCGGACCGGCTGCTGGCCGACGTGGCGCCGCAGGTGGCGGCCGACGAGCGGTGGGCCGCGTACGCGGTGCGCTGGGCCGCCGAACTCCGGGCCCGGCTCAGGCAGGTGCGCGACAGCCGGCTGATCGTGTCGCCGCGGCGGCAGGCGTACGTCGAGGCCTCCCGGCCCCTGGTCGAGGTGATGCGCCGCGACGGGCTGCCGGGCGACACCGCCGTTCGTGCCTGCCGGCTGATCATGTGGGCGACGGTCGGCTTCGTGGCCCTGGAGTCGGGCGCGTCGCCTCCGCGGGAAGGCCGTCCGCGCCGCGCGGCCCGGGCGGGAGGCGATCCGGATGGCGTGTCGGCGGAGGACGCCGACATCCTCTTCGGCCTGCACATCCGCTACCTCGTCGAAGGCATCGACCGCGACGCGGGGGCGGACGGGCGGACGGGGCCGACCGGGACCGGGACGGACTCGCTCTCGACCGGCACGACAGCGACGGATGACCCGGCCGAGTCGACCGACCCGACTGGCCCGACCGGCCCGACCGGCCCGACCGGCCCGACAACTGGAGCGCATTGATGGACATCCCCACACTCCGCGCGGACGACAAGGTCGTCGTGGTCACCGGGGGCAGCAAGGGCCTCGGCCGTGCGATGGCTCTCGGCTTCGCGGCGGCCGGTGCGCATGTCGTGGTGGCGAGTCGCAAGCAGGAGGCGTGCGAGGAGGTCGCCGCCGAGGTACGCGCCCTGGGGCGCAAGGCCCTCGCCGTCGCGTGCCATGTGGGCGACTGGGCGCAGTGCGAGGCGCTGGTGGCGGCGGTGGTCGCGGAGTTCGGACGCATCGACGTCCTGGTCAACAACGCCGGCATCGCCCCCGTCCCGCCGTCGCTCGACGCGGTCACCGAGGACCTGTTCGACAAGACGATGGCCGTCAACCTGAAGGGGCCGCTGCGGCTGACCGCGCTCGCCGCCGCGCACATGCCGCGCGGCGGGTCGGTGGTGAACATCAGTTCCAAGGCGTCGCTGCACCCCTCGCCGTTCACCGTCGTGTACGCCGCCGCGAAGGCCGGGCAGAACGCGCTCACCAAGGCCGCCGCACAGGAGTTCGGCCCGCGCGGCATCCGCGTGAACAGCATCGTGTGCGGCATGTTCCACACCGACAGCCTGCACAAGTCGCTGCCGACCGAGCCGATGCAGGCGGACATGGCGGCGCGCGTCAGCCTGGGCCGGATCGCCTCGCCGGAGGAGATCGTGGGCACCGCGCTCTACCTCGCGAGCGACGCGTCGTCGTACCTGAACGGGGAGCTGATCACCCTCGACGGCGGCTGATCGGGGCAGCCGCGGCGGCGCTGCGGCCGGCTTTCCGACGCTGCACACATGGCCACCTGGCTCCCAAAGGCATCGCCTGATAGACCTGACGATCCGTCAGCGAGAGAGGACGTCCCGTGCCGGAGGCAAGTGTGCCCGTGCCCCACCCCTTCCCGGTCCGCCGCGTGGTCACCGGTCACCGGGACGGCCTGCCGGTCGTCGCGGCCGACGGCACGCCGCCGGTCACCGTGGCGTCGCCGACGGGCCACGGCCTTTCCGAACTGCTGTGGCTGACCGGGGCGCCGGGCACCGCGGACGACGGCGGGGAACCCGATGCCGCGCTGCGCGGGTCGTTCCCCTCGGAAGGTGCGGTCGCGTGCCGCCTGATCCGCTTCCCGGCGGCCGCCCCGGGGACCCCGCTCGACGAGACGTGGCTGCGCGTCCCCGGCGACGATCCCGGGCAGCCGGGCATGCACCGGACCGAGACGCTCGACCTCATGGTGGTCCTCGACGGGCACATCGTCCTGGGCCTGGACGACGGCGAGCACGCCCTCGGCAGCGGTGACGCGGTCGTCCAGCGCGGCACCCGGCACCGCTGGCGGGTGGTCGGCGACAGGCCGTGCACCTTCCTGTCCGTACTTCTGTCGCCGAACCCCAAGGCCGCGGCGTCCGACCGGCCCACCGCGGACGCCCCCGCGGACGCCCACATCGCCCCCTCGGCCGAGCCGCGCGACGGCGCGCCCCGGCTCCTGGTCACCGGCGCGGACGCGGACGGGCGTTCTTTTGCCGCGCTGTCCGGCGCCGCGGCCCCCGCCTTCCCGCCCGCCGGCGTGGCGTTGTACGACCTGTGGCAGACCGGCGGCCCGCTCGGCAACCCTGGGCAGGGCTTCGCCGGGGTTCCCGAGGGTGTGCCGTGGGCGCTCGAACCCCTCGGCGGCGGAGCGGCGTTCCGGAGGGTGGAGCTCGCGGCCGGGCACGATCCCGGCGAGGCGGGGTGGCACACGACCGAGACGATCGACGTCGGCGTGGTGGTGTCCGGCTCACTCGAACTGGCCCTGGGGACCGAGGAATCCGACGCAGCGTCCGTCGTCCTCCTGGGTGCGGGCGACACCGTGGTCCAGCGCGGCACCCGGCATCGCTGGCGCCCGGTCGGCGCCGAACCCGCCGTGCTGGTCTCGGTGATGCTCGCCGTCACGAGCGGGTGACACAGGCCGCGGGGTGACAGGGCCCGAGGGTGAGCAGCGGTCGCGCGCGGGCGGTCGTCCCGCGCGCGACCCTCACCAGCGCATGTAGACGTCCTCGGCCCAGCCGAGCAGGTTGTCGACGACGACGTACTCGCCGTAGTCGGTGCGCACGCGGCCCGAGTAGTGGCCGAAGCACTGGTCGGTGCGGTTCGCGAACAGCCCGATCTCGGTACGCGCCCTACGGTCGTGGAACGGCGTGAACACCAGGTCGACCTGGTCGGATCCCGGAGTGCGGACGGTCCAAGGCGCCAGGAAGTCGGCCGTGGAGTACTGCCAGTCCAGTTCCTGGTCGATCTTCGTGACGCGGCCGTCCACGCACAGGGCGTTCTCGGTGGCGCCGGTACCGATGGTCCACTTGCCGCCGAGTTGGAGGCCGACCGTACGCCCGCCGCAACGCCCCGCCGCCGCACCCCAGTTCCATCCGACCCGGCGCGGCCAGCGGCCCCGGCCGTGGTCGAGCGTGCCCCACGCGTCGTCGCCGAACGCGTACACGTCGCGGCCCACCCGGACCTGGCCGGTCGCGGGCAGTGCCACGTGCTTCGAGGTGTACTGGAACCACCGTGGGCTCCAGGGCACCACGACGCTCATCGTCTCGTGGCCTTCCGGGCGCGCGACCAGCAGGTCGGCTTCCAGCGGTTGCCGCTCCGGGGTGACGCACCGTGCTCGCAGGCGTGTTCCGGCCTCCTCGCGGCGGATCTCGATCCGCACCCGGCCGCCCGTCGGGCGCTCGGGGCCGACGACCACATCGGTGTCCCGTTGCAAGGCGTCGGGTGTCGCGCCGGCCGCTGCGTGCGACAGGGGTGCGCCGGCGATGGTCTCGGGCAGGCGGGCGGCTCCACCCACCGGCGGGACGACGTCGGTGCGCTCGATCTCGTACCCGCCGTAGGCCAGGAAGTGCACGGCGTGCACCCGGAAGTAGTCCAGGTCGCCGACCGTGAGCGCGATCAGGTGCGTCGGTGTCGTGACGCACCAGTACTCCCAGCGCTTGGTGCGCCCCCAGCCGCGCAGGTTCGCGCGGTGCAGCGGCGTCCGGGACCAGCCCACGGCCCCGGGATTCAGCCGGCCGTCCGCCAGGCACAGGTCGACCGGGCCGGTGATCTCTCGTTCCCCCGATGTCATCGGGTCAGGCTACCCACCGGCATGTCGGGGGCAAGGCGCGGCACCGATCCGCCAGGGCGTCCCGGCTCCTGTCCTTCCGGCCGGACCGGATGGGACAGTTGGCCGTGCCGGGGCTCACCGGCCGGGACTGCCGCCTGCCGCTGCGCCGACCACCGCGCGGTACGCCGCCTCGACCTCCCGGGTGACCTCGTCCGCCGAACCCAGCTCCCGCAGACGCCGATGCCCCGAGCGGCCGAGACGGGCCCGCTCGCAGCCGTCGGCGAGCAGGCCGTCCAGCGCCTCGGCGAGGGCACTGACGTCGCCCGGCGGCACCAGGATCCCGGCCCGGCCGCCGTCGAGCTGGTCGGGCACGGCACCGACCGCGCTGGCGATCACCGGCACTCCGGCGGCCATCGCCTCCAGGACCACGAGCGGCGCGCCTTCGGTGAGCGAGGGCACGCACAGGACGTCGGCGGCGGCCACCGCCCTGGCCCCGTCGGCGTGTTCCCCGTGGAAGCGCATTCGGCCGCCGAGTCCCAGCCCGGCCGCGAGGCCTTCGAGGCGGTGCCGCTGGTCGCCGTCGCCGACGACGCTGAAGGTCACGTCGGGGTGGGCGTCGGCGACGAGCGAGGCGGCGCGTACGAAGAACTCCACGCCCTTCTCCGGCCGCAGGCGCGCGACCACGCCGACCACCGGACCTCCGGGCGGCCCGGATGTGCACTCGGTTGTGCGCTCGGGTGTGCGCTCGGGGCCAGGGGCGGCGGCCCGCGCCGACCCGAACAGCGCCGTGCCCACGACGCGCACGCGGCCGCGCAGCACCCGGTCGCTCGTACACAGGCGGTTCCGGATCTGCGGCGACACGGCCAGCACCAGTGCGCATCTGCGGTACAGCAGGCGGCTGTACGCGCAGGCGATCCGGCCGCGCCACGACGCCATGCTGTGCTCGGTCACCACCACCGGGACCCCGACCAGCGGTCCGCCGAGCGCGGCCGCCATCGATGCGGCGTGCACATGGGCGTGCACCACGTCGAAGCCGCCCGCCCTCGCCATGCGCGCGATGCGCACCGCGAAGGAGACGCTCAGCCGTTTGGCGACATGCCGCCGCCCCAGGACCACCACCGGCACGCCCGCCCGGGCGAGCCGTTCCGCGGACCGGCCCCCGCCTTCCGTGCAGGCCAGAACCACACGGTGGCCGCGTTCCGCCAAGGCCACCGCCAACCCCACCACTTGGTCCTGCGCGCCGCCGATCCGCAGATCGTCCACCGCGAGCAGAACGCGCAGCCGCGCTCGGTCGTGCACCCCACCCACCCCACCAACCTGTCAGACGCCCTCATGCTGCACGAGTCCCGGAGGGGGGACAGTGCCGGGCAGCGGACGCGCCCTCGATCGGATGGCCGCACTCCACCCGCGCGTGTGGTTCCACGTCGCGGTGGCGCCCTCCCCCCGGGGCGGCGTACGGTTCAAGGCTCGATGAGCCCGACACGGATTGCGTAGCGGGTCAGTTCGAGCCGGTCCTTGAGGCCGAGCTTCTGCAGCATGTTGGAGCGGTGCCGCTCGACGGTCTTGGCGCTGATGACCAGGAGTTCGGCGATCTCCTTGGAGGTGTGGCCCTCGGCGACGAGCTTGAGCACCTCCTCCTCGCGGTCGGTGATCGCGCGCTCGGGCAGCGCGCCGCCGTCTCCGCCGCGGTCGAGGTAGTGCCGGACCAGGGTGTTGAGCGCGCCCGGGTAGACGAACGGCTCGTCGCGCACGGCGGCCCGGCAGGCCTGGACGAGGTCGCGGTCGGCGACGGACTTGAGGACGTACCCGCTGGCGCCGACCTTGAGTGCCTCGAAGAAGTACTGCTCGTTGTCGTACATGGTCAAGAACAGCACGCGCGGCGCGGGTCGCAGCCGGGCCAGTTCGCGGGCCGCCTGGAGCCCCGTCTTGCGGGGCATGGCGATGTCCAGGACGGCCAGGTCGACGCCGCCGCCGCGGACCGCCGCGACGGCCTCGGCACCGTCCGCGGCCTCCGCGACCACCGTCAGATCCGGCTCGTTGTCGAGGATGAGCCGCACGCCACGGCGTACCAGCGCGTGGTCGTCGGCGAGGAGGATGCGAGTGGGCCGTTCCGTCACGCCCGGCTCCCGGCTGTACGCCCCGACGCGTCCGGCGCCCCCGCCGCGCACAACTCCGCGGGCGGCGGCACCGACAGGCGCAGGACCGTCCCGCCCGAGGGCCGCGTCCCGACCCCGAGGCGGGCGCCGATGAGCAGCGCGCGCTCCCGCATGCCGCGCAGTCCCGCGCCCTCGGCCGCGCCGCCGGGTCCCCGCCCGTTGTCGCGGAGGACCAGGTCCACGCCGCCGGAAGCGGTGCGCGCCAGCGCGAGCACCGCCTCGTCCGCCCCGGAGTGCCGAGCCACGTTCGTCAGTCCTTCCTGTGCCACGCGGTACAGCACGAGTTCGGCGTCGTCCCCCAGCGGGGGCATGTCGGCGCCGATCTCGTGCCGGATGACAAGGCCTTTCGTGGTGAAGTCGGCGGCCAGCGCCCGCAGCGCGCTGGGCAGCCCCAGTTCCTCCAGTACGCCCGGTCGCAGCCGCCGGGCGATCCGCCGGACCTCGTCGAGGCCGTCCCGGCAGGTCTCCTGGGCCACGACCAGGTCGCCGCGCGTCGCCTCGGGGGCGTGGTCCGCGGCGTGCTTCAGCTGGAGCAGCACCGCGGTGAGCGTCTGCCCGACCTCGTCGGCGCCGCGGACCGGCTCCGGTACGGACCCGGCCTGCGGGAACAGCGTCGCGACCATACCTCCCGGGGCATTTTTTCGGATCATCGGAGCAGGTGTCCATCCGTGCCGGCACCCATGTCCCCCGCACCTCGGCGGATGGCAGCATGACGCGTCGTCCACCCGGACGGCCACTCGGAGAGTAAGGAGAACATCCGTGCCTGCCCCGCGGATGAGCACCACGCCTTTGCCCGGCATCGGCGTTCAATACGACCTCACCACGCGCGAACACCGGCACCTCTCGGTGGTAGCCCATCGGGACGGCGCTCGCACGGTGAGCGTGTACCGCGCGGACGACCCGGACGCGTGCGCGCAGTCGCTGCGCCTGACCGCCGCCGAGGCGGCGTCGCTGATCGACGCGCTGATGCCGGCCCACCACAGCCCGAACATGCTGCACACCACCGACCTCGGGCTGGTGGCCGAGCGGATCGAACTGTCGGGGCACAGCCACTGGAACGGCCGGACGCTCGGGGACACGCGGATGCGGACCGAGACCGGCGCGTCGATAGTCGCGGTGCTGCGGCGTTCGGGGGCGGTGCCGTCCCCCACCCCGGACTTCCGGTTGGCCGGGGGCGACACCCTGATCGTGATCGGCACCCGCGAGGGCGTGGACACCGCGGCCTCGATCCTCGGACGGGAGTGACCCGGTGCATTCCGCGGTCTTCCTGATCGAGTTCGGAGCCATCATCCTCGCGCTCGGCCTGCTGGGCCGGGTCGCGGGCCGCCTCAAGTTCTCTCCCATCCCGCTGTACCTGCTCGCCGGACTGGCGTTCGGCGAGGGCGGCCTGCTCCCGCTGGGCGCCAGCGAGGAGTTCGTCGCCATCGGCGCCGAGATCGGCGTCATTCTGCTGCTGCTCATGCTCGGTCTGGAGTACACCGCCAGCGACCTGGTGTCGAACCTGCGGACGCAATACCCGGCAGGTCTGGTGGACTTCGCGCTCAACGCGATTCCGGGCGCGCTCGCCGCGTTCCTGCTGGGCTGGGGCCCGGTCGCGGCGGTGGTGCTCGCGGGCGTCACGTGGATCTCGTCGTCCGGCGTCATCGCCAAGGTGCTCGGTGACCTCGGCTGGGTCGGCAACCGCGAGACGCCGGTCATCCTGAGCATCCTGGTCCTGGAGGACCTGGCGATGGCGGTCTACCTGCCAATCGTCACCGCGCTGGTGGCCGGGGTCGGCATCGCGCAGGGCAGCCTGACCCTGGCGATCGCGCTCGGCGTGGCGGCCCTCGTGCTGTTCGTGGCCGTCCGGTACGGGCGGCTCATCTCGCGCTTCGTCTCCAGCGACGACCCGGAGAAGCTGCTCCTGGTGGTCCTCGGCCTGACGCTGCTGGTCGCGGGCGTCGCGCAGCAGCTCCAGGTGTCGGCTGCGGTCGGCGCGTTCCTGGTCGGCATCGCCCTGTCCGGCGAGGTGGCCGAGGGCACGCACACGCTGCTGAGCCCGCTGCGGGACCTGTTCGCCGCGGTGTTCTTCGTCTTCTTCGGCCTGCACACCGATCCGGCGAGCATTCCGCCGGTGCTGCTGCCCGCGCTCGCCCTGGCGCTGGTCACCGCGGCGACCAAGGTGGCGACCGGCTACTGGGCCGCGAAACGAGCCGGTGTCGGGGTTAAGGGACGCTGGCGCGCGGGCGGCACGCTCGTCGCGCGCGGCGAGTTCTCGATCGTGATCGCCGGTCTCGCGGTCACCGCGGGCATCGAGCCGAAGCTCGGCCCGCTGGCCACCGCGTACGTACTGATCCTGGTGGTCATCGGCCCCCTGACGGCCCGTTACAGCGAGGTCGTCGGCACCAGGTTCGCGGACCGCACCGCAGAGAATCGTTCCGTCGTCGCCCCACGCACCGCCCTCGACGGCGTCCCGCCCACCCCGGTCCCCACGACCCCGGACCCGGACAAGGACGGCACCCAGGACTGATCGCCCGGTTCCGGCGCCGGCCACGCCAGGTCGCCACAGCGCCCCCGTCGTCGGCCCCCGGACGGCGGGGGCCACACCGCTGCGCGCCCTGCGCGCGAGAGATGCGGGTCGCAGGACGCGCGACGGGGCTCGGGGCGAAGCAGTACGCGGGGGCGTGTAGGGAACGCCCGCGGCGCGAAGCCGCGGCCCACCGCGAAGCGGCGGGGTTGCGCGACGCCGTCGCGGCCCGGCCGCGAACTCGCGCTTACGGCGTCATCGACCGTGTCGACTACTCCGGCACCGGAGTACGCGTGCACGCCCCATCACCATGTGCGGAGCGATCACAATCGTCCTGGCCGTCGCCTGTCACCGCCGTCGTCGGCAAGGCGCGGCCGCAGGCCCCTGGCCGACCGCCGTTCGGGTGCTCTCACCGAGTCGTGCCGCAGCGCCCGTCCGGGCGCGTGGGTTGCGCGCGTGCACCTGGTCGTCGGCCTACGGTGTTGCCGGGGTGTGCAAAGTTCGACGCAAAAGCCTTGTGCGGTTCGGTCATTGGTCCCCGGTGCGCCGCGCCGGAGGATCGTGGCATGGATCTTCTGGACAGGCTCGTGGACAAGGGGACGCGCGGCGCTTCCGCGGACCGCGCCGACGCACTGGCCGTGCTGGCGACCGCGGACGACGAACTCCTGGACGTGGTGGCCGCCGCCTGGCGGGTCCGGCGCCGCTGGTTCGGGCGGCGGGTCAAGCTGAACTACCTGGTCAACCTGAAGTCGGGCCTGTGCCCGGAGGATTGCACGTACTGCTCGCAGCGGCTCGGCTCGGAGACCGGCATCCTCAAGTACACGTGGCTGAGCCCCGAGGAGGCGGCCGCCGCGGCCGCCGCGGGGACCGCCGGGGGCGCCAAGCGGGTGTGCCTGGTCGCGAGCGGCCGCGGGCCCACCGATCGGGACGTCGAGCGCGTCGCCTCGACCGTCGCCGCCATCAAGGCGCAGAGCCCGGGCGTGGAGGTGTGCGCGTGCCTGGGACTGCTGTCGGGCGGCCAGGCGGAGCGGCTGCGCGAGGCGGGCGTGCATGCGTACAACCACAACCTCAACACCTCGGAGGAGGTCTATTCCGACATCTGCTCCACCCACGGTTTCGCCGACCGCGTCGACACCGTGCGGCGCGCCCACGACGCGGGGCTGTCGGCCTGTTCGGGGCTGATCGCGGGTATGGGCGAGTCGGACGACGACCTGGCCGACGTGGCCTTCGCGCTGCGCGGGCTGGGCGTGGACTCGGTGCCGGTGAACTTCCTGATCCCGTTCGAGGGAACGCCGCAGGAGGGGCGCTGGGACCTGACCCCGCAGCGCTGCCTGCGGATCCTGGCGATGGTGCGCTTCGTGTGTCCCGACGTCGAGGTACGCCTCGCCGGCGGCCGCGAGATCCACCTGCGGACCCTTCAGCCGCTCGCGCTGCACATCGCCAACTCGATCTTCCTGGGCGACTACCTGACCAGCGAGGGCCAGTCGGGCCGGGCCGACCTCGACATGATCGCGGACGCCGGGTTCGAGGTGGAGGGGACGGGCGCCGCGACGCTCCCGGGACGTCGTGACGAGGACACGTCCGGGGCGGCGGGGCGCGCCGACCTCGTCGCCCTGCGACTGCGCGGCGCGGGAACCGAGGCACCGCCGAACGCGTGACCGCTAGCCGCGGGCCCGGCGGCGACACGGGCGCCGGCGGGCCGGGCGGCACCGGCACCGTTCAGCAACCGTGCCCGCTCAGCAGTGGTAGGGGTACGACGCCGCCTCCGCCGCCGCCCGCTCCGCGTCTCCCGCGCGGATCGCCTCGACCAGCCGCGTGTGGTCCATCGGTTCGTCGGTGGCCAGGTCCGTGCCCACGTCGTCGCGCAGCCAGTCGCGGAGCAGGGCGCCGAGGTCGGCGTACAGCTCGGTGAGGACGTCGTTGTGGCCCGCGGCGACGACGGCCATGTGCAGGCTCGCGTCCGCGGTGACGAACGCCTCGGCGTCGCCCGACGACCACGCGGTGGCCCGGCGGGCCAGCCAGGTGTCCAGTTGCCGGAGGTCCTTGTCGGTACGCCGGGTCGCGGCGAGCCGGGCCGCCGTCGACTCCAGCGTGGCGCGTACCTCGGCGACGTGGCGCGGATCGGCGTCGGCGAACCGCCGGTGCATGACGCCGGACAGCTCGCTGGTGGCGAGCACGTAGGTGCCCGACCCCTGCCGGATGTCCAGGAGCCCGGTGTGCGCGAGGGCCCGGACGGCCTCGCGGACCGTGTTGCGCGCGACGCCGAGTTGCTCGACGAGCTCCGGCTCCGTCGGGATGCGCGACCCGACCGGCCACTCGCCCGAGGTGATCTGCGCCCGCAACTGTGCCGCCACCTGGTCGGAGAGGGCCGCGCGTCGCGGTGAGGTCAGGGGCATGCCACTCCTTCGGTGCGACACCGGAGCAAGCCGGGGTCAACTGGACAGCCAATCATCCCATGATTCTATGATGGGAGTCATGTCCCACCACGAGAGCCCGTCGCCGCGCCGCGCCCAGGAGCCGGACGCACAGGCGCGCCGGCGCGAGAGCATACGCACCGACCACGCTCCGACAGACCTTCAGGACTCCGGCCCGGGCCCCGCCGCGGCCGCCTCCGTGCTGCCGCGCCAGGGCGGCGTACGTGCTCCGCAACCGCCCGGGACTTCCGTCACGCGGCAGGACTCGCCGCTCCCCACCTGGTTCGCCGGGGTCCTCACCGTCGGCATCGTGCTCGCGGCCCTCAACCTGCGGCCCGCGATCACCAGCCTCGGCGCGCTCCTCGAGGAGACCCGCGACGGGCTCGGCATGAGCGGGACGGTCGCCGGTGTCCTGACTTCCGTGCCGCCGCTGTGCTTCGCGGTGTTCGGCATCACCGCGCCGCGCCTCGCCCGCCGCTTCGGCCCCGCCGCCGTGGTGTGCGCCGGCATGGTCGCGGTCACCGCCGGCATGGTGATCCGCCCCTTCGCGGGCGGCACGGTCGCGTTCCTCGCCGCGAGCGCGTTGTCGCTGGCGGGCATCGCGCTCACCAACGTCCTGCTGCCGGTGATCGTCAAGCGCTGGTTCCCGGACCGGGTCGGCAGCATGACGGGCCTGTACTCGATGGCGCTGGCCATCGGCACCTCGGTGGCCGCCGCCGCGACGGTGCCCATGACCGATGCCCTCGGCGGCAGTTGGCGGGCCGGCCTGGGCGTGTGGGCGGCGCTCGCCGCCGTCGCGGTGGTGCCGTGGGTGCCCGTGGTACGCGCGGCCCGACGTGACCGCCGCCAAGCGCCCGCGCCCGCAACCGCTGCCGCGTCCGGCACGACTCCCGCCGGCGCAACCACCTCCGGCGCGTCCGGCGACGGCAAATCCGTCGGCGGCAGGTCCACCGACGGCGACGTACCGGCGGGGCGGGCTCCCGGCGTCGCACGCAGCCGTACCGCGTGGGCGCTCGCCTGCTACTTCGGCTTCCAGGCCACCGCCGCCTACATCACGATGGGCTGGATGCCGCAGATCTTCCGGGACGCCGGGGTCTCGGCCGGCCAGGCGGGCGTACTGCTCGCGGTCACCATGGTCATGGGCGTACCGCTCGCGTTCGTCATCCCGCGTCTGGCAAGCCGCCTGCCCCACCAGGGAGTTCTGGTGGCCACCCTGGGCGCGTTCGGGCTCGCGGGGTACGCCGGGCTCTACTTCGCACCCGCCGGTGGCGCCTGGGCCTGGGCCGTCCTGCTCGGCATATCGAACTGCGCGTTCCCGCTGGCGATCACGATGATCGGCCTCCGGGCGCGCTCGGCGGCCGGCATGGTCGGGCTGTCGGCGTTCGCGCAGAGCGTCGGCTACCTCATCTCGATCCCGGGCCCACTGCTGGTCGGCGTGCTCTACCAGCACACCGACTCGTGGGACCTGCCGATCGCGCTCATGGCGGCCCTGATGGTCCCTCAGATCCTCTTCGGCGTACGCGCCGGCCGCAACCGCCAGATCGAGGACGAACTGCGGCCGGTCGTGACCGCCTGACGGAGGGCGGCGAGGCCGCGCCTACCGCAGGATGCCGGTCGGCCGCGGTAGTCCGGCGGCCTCGCAACTCTCGTAGTACGCGCGCAGGTTCGCGGCGGCATCGGAGACCGCGACGACGTTGCCGTCCGCGTCCAGGTACTCGGTGATGCCGTGCACGATCGTCAGCGTCTCGGTGACCTCGGCGTTGTCGGCCGGCACGAAAAGCGTGTGCGTCGAGCCCGGCGGCTCGTACAGATAGGAGCCCGCGCGGTTGACGAAGCCGTGCTCGCGGTAGCCCCACGCCCCGGACAGCGTGAACATGTGCACGGCGCCGATGTGCCGGTGGGTGCCCACCTCCAAGCCGGCGGGCAGGCGTCCGGCCATGACGTATGTGCCCTCGGCCAAGTCCGCGCGCAGGAGCCGCATCATGGTCCCCGGGTACGCGACGTTCTCAACCCAGGGGACGTCCTCCACACCCACGTGTGCCGCTTCGGGTATCACCGTTAAGCCCCTCGTCTCCGCGCCGCCCCGCGTCCGACTCTAGAACGGCCGCACACGCACCGGTTCAGCCGGTCCGGCCGACTCAGCCGACGCGGTCCTGTGCACCTGACGCGCCCGAGACGCCCGAGGCGCCCGACGCTGGCGGCGACGCCTGCGGCAGATGAGGTGCCAAGTGGTGCCCCGGTGCCGCGGAGAGGATCCCCGGCCAACGCCGCCGGGCGCCCTGTCTCGTGATGCGGCACGCGTTGCCCAACTGCGGGTACCCCGCGCCCGCGTCGGCGGCCAGCGCGGCGGCGTCCTGCATATGCTCCTCGACGGCACGCTGGATGTGCATCAGGACGCGGAGTTCGGCGAGCGCGTCGCGGCGGACCGCCTCGTCGTGCGGCGCGTCCGGGTCCCGGGGGTCCCGGAAAGCGGACCGGGTCAGGCGGTGCGCCAGGTCGGCAACGGCCGCATGCGCCACCGCGGCGATCTCGTCCTCCGAAAGGACGGACATGAAGGGTGTGCCGGGCATAGCGAACACCATAGATCGGCCGCGTCGCGACAACAACGACATGAGGGCGCTCGGCGGTCCGCGTTTCGTCGTCCCCGCGGCGTGGCGCGCGACGCGGCGGCGAGGGGACGAATCGCCTTCAACCACGCAGGTATTCGTCCAGTTTCCGCAATGCGCCCTC
Organism: Streptodolium elevatio; assembly: GCF_053592165.1. Taxonomy (NCBI): domain Bacteria; kingdom Bacillati; phylum Actinomycetota; class Actinomycetes; order Kitasatosporales; family Streptomycetaceae; genus Streptodolium; species Streptodolium elevatio. The sequence goes on along the minus strand of NZ_JBSFVE010000011.1, from coordinate 68,945 downwards.
TGGGGCTTGCGGTGCGCGCGTGACACGGAATAATCCGGTGCGCTGAGCGGACGGCCGTTTCCGGCCACGTTGCCACCCCCCGGACCCGCACCGGTGCGGCGTTCGCTCTTCGTCGAGCGCCCGCCGATCCCCGGAGTTTCCTGTGCGACGCAGCACTAAAAAGTACATATCGAGCGCGGCCGGCATCGGAGCCGTCGCCCTCGGCCTGCCGGTCGTCGCGACCGCCCCCGCCTACGCGACCGGCGAACATTGCGAGAAGGCCGCCGTCGAATACTCGCTCGACGGCGGAGACACCTGGACCAGCGACGGCCGCATAAACCGGGCCACCCCGGTCACCAAGATCCAGGTCCGCCTCAAGACCGAGGTCAAGAACTCCTGCGAGTACGCGGTTTCGCTCGCCTCCTACTCCGCCGAGGGCCCCACCTGGGCCACGTCCGGCACCCAGGCCTTCCTCGGCTGGGACACGACGACGCTGCGGAAGGGGAAGAAGCAGGCGGAGCTCGACGTCTCCAAGTACGCCCCGGAGTGCTTCGGCCAGATCGACCTGTACGGCAACGGCAAGAAGTACGACGGCGTCCAGGAGCCCCTGCCGCGCTACCCCCACGCCAAGTTCCCCAAGGACCTGATCACGGCGTGGAACGGCGGCGACAAGTGCGAGAAGCCGCCGACCACTCCGCCCGCCACCACCCCGCCGGCCACCACCACTCCGCCCGCCACCACGACGCCGCCGACCACCGCGCCGGCCACCACCACGCCGCCCGCGACGACCAAGCCTCCGACCTCCGCGAGCGCTTCGCCGAGCACCTCGACCAGCAAGCCGCCGACGTCGACCGCTCCGGTGCCGACGACGACGGACACCGAGGCTCCGGTGGGTCAGCCCGAGGTTCCGCCGACGACCGAGACCGCCCCGCCCGCCCTCGCGGACACCGGCGGTGACAACAACGCCGCCGTCATGATCGGCGCGTCCGCCGGCGTCCTGCTCGTCGGTGGCGCGGGGGTCCTGTTCTGGAACCGTCGCCGCAACAACGGTGGTACGCCCGCCTGAACAGGCAACGCCCGGTGAACCGGCGGCCCGCGCGTGACGCGTGGCCGCCGGGACACCGCGTCGGCCCGGTCGGAATCACCCGACCGGGCCGACGCATGTTCAGCCGCAGACGCGGAACGTCGCGGACGCGGCCGGAGACCGGGAACGCCCCGTCCTCAGGCCGGGACGTCGAACGCCTCGGAAACACCCGTGAACGGCCCGTCCTCCGTGTCCCCGTGGAACCGCAGGCGATAGCGTCCCGCCGCGGCGCCCGTCGTGTCCCACTCGACGCGGGCCACCGCGTACCGCTTCCGCGGACCCGTGCCCCGCGTCCAGTGCAGCCGCGTCGCCCAGTCCCCGTCGTCGGCGACCCGCGTCCATACGTCGGCCCCGGCCTCGTGCTCCACCTCCAAGTACGTGCCGCCGCGCCGCAGTTCCGTGCTCGGATGCCCGGCGACGAATTCCGCGGCCACCACGCTCCCCGTCCGACTCAGCGACAGCGGCTGCCCGAACACCCGGCCAGGGGGCGCCAACACCGGCGCGGCTGCCGCGGCGCCCCGGTTGAACCGCCGTCCCGGTGGAACCGGCCGTCGCCGGTGAAGGCGGGCAGGACCCGCATGTCGGACAGGTCGACGTGCGTGATGCGGTGGTCGAGCACGAGGTCGAACGAAGTCCCCTCGCCGTTCCGGCCCTTGTCCGCCAGCGCGGCGGCTGCGTCGGCCTGCCGTGTCCCGATGATCCTGGTGTTCTCCGCCATGTCCTCGGTCGGGCCGCTGCCGGGCCGCAGGTTCAGGTTCGGCGACACGTCGCCGGCATTCGTCTGCGCGAACGCGGTGATCAACTCCTGCGGGGCGTCCGCCAGATAGTCGCAGCCGCCGAGCACGCGCTCCCAGTGGTAGCCGGCGTAGCCCTTGTTGTCGCCGCTGACCAGCCGGTTCCGGTTGGTCATGCTCGTGTTGTGCACGGCGAACCAGTTGATCGCACCGACGAGTCGGCCGTCACGCTCGATCGACAGCAGGGTCGTCTGCGGGTCCACGCCGCCCGGGAAGAGCGCGCGGTCGGCGGCAGGATTGCGGTCGAACGCGCGGCGGGCCCGGTTGGCACCGGCGTTCTCCAGCCGCCCGTGCGCCAACCGCAGCGCCGCCGGGGCCAGATCCTCGTGCGCGGCGAGAGCCGCCTCGACGATGCCGTCCACGACGGCCGCGAACGTCTTCGGCCGGAAGCCGCCGGTGTTGCCGTTGTAGAGGGCGTGGTGGGCATAGCCGCCGGGGCCGCAGTGCGTGTGGGTCGCGGTGATCATCACGTTCGACTCGGTGTAGCCGCGGGGCAGCCGGGCGAGCACCGCGCGTACCACGCCGCCGAACATCAGCGGCAGGTCGCACACCACGATCATCAGGCGCTCGGTCCCGTCCGAGAACGCGAACGCCCGGGCCCGCAGACGGGTATGCAGGCCCGCGCTCTGCTGGAACGCCATGCCGTAGCCGAGCATGCCGCACTCGGCGATCTCACCGGTGATGTCGGCGATGCCCCTGCCGACAAGTCCACCCGTCCCGGTCGAGGCCACGTGCCGTCCCCCGTCGCCGCACTGTCGTTGCCCGGACTCCCCGGCCGACCGGGGTTCGCGCCGAATGCTCCGGCCGGCGGCACCGGCTGTCAAGAACCCGGGCCACGCCCCGCCGTCGGCCCGCCCGACAGGTACAGCCGGAACCCCTCGGCCTCCGCGACAAAGCCGAGCGACGTGTAGAGCAAGTGCGCCCCGTCGTCGACATGCCGCTTGTGGGACAGCAGTTGAACCTTGTGACACCCGGCTGCGCGGAGATCGTCGAGAGCGCGGCGCAGGATCGTGCTCGCGACACCCTGCCGCCGATGCTCCGCCGACACGACCACGGCCTCGATGAACGCGCTGGGCGCGCAGTCGTAGGTGACGTTGGGCATCACGATGACCGTTGCCGTGCCCACGGGCTCACCGCCGAGTTCGGCGACGTACACGGTCAGTTCGTCGGATCGCAGCATGCGGGCCCATGTCCGCCCCTCTGCCTCCGACGCCGAGCGCGGCGGTCGGCCGCCGGGGTCGCGTCCGGCGTGCACCGCCAAGACGGCGAGGAGGTCGTCCGGGCCCGCGGTGCGGACCACCAGCGAGGCGGCCGCCGCCGGGGGCGTATCGCGCCTCCCGCTCACTTCCGGGGTTCGACCACGATGCCGATCGTCTTGTCCGGGGCGCGCAAGTCGTCGAAGGCAGCCGGGACTTCGTCGAGGCCCACGCGGCGGGTGATCCACGGCTCGACGTCCACCTCGCGTGCCGCGAGGGCGGCGAGCACCGTACGCAGAGCCGCGGGGTCGGCCGACGCGGAGAAGGTCAGGCGGAGGTTCTTCTTCACCGCAAGGCCGGTGCGGATCGGGTCGGGGTCGTACTGCCCGCTGACCTCGACGATGTGGCTGTTGCGCGGCACCTCGGTGAAGAGCCAGGCCAGCATGCCGGCAATACCCGTCGTGTCGAACACGGTCGGCGGCTGGGTCGCGCCGGTTTCGGCGAGTGCGTCGAGCCAGGTGCGGCTGTGCACGTCCACCACGATGTCCGCCCCGACGGCGAGTGCCGCGGCGCGCCGCAGTTCGGTCGGCTCCGCGGCGATGACCGGGCCGCGCCCGTGCCGCCGCAGGGCCGCGACGATGCCGAGGCCGACCTGCCCGGTGCCGAGCACGACCGCGGGCGCGCCGTCCGGGATCGCGGCCGTGCGTACGCTCATCTCGCCCACGATGAGCGGCTCGACGAACACCGCGTGCAGCGGGTCCATGCCCTCGGGCAGCGGGGCGATGAGCCCGGGCGTCGACAGGAGCATGCGCTCCGCGTAGCCGCCCGGGTAGGTGTCGGAGAATCCGACGACGCTGGTGTGCCCGTCCGCGCCGGTGACGGTGCCGAGTCCGGCGCCCAGGTCGCCCGGGGCGAACCCGACCGCGTCGGGGCCGGCTTCGAGGACGCGGAAGACGAAGCAGTGCCCGAGCATGACGCCGCGCGCCGGGTCGAAGATCATCGCGGTGGAACCCGAGTCGCGCGCGCAGCCGAGGTACGCCTCGGTGTGGTCCATCAGGTGGACGTCGCTGCCGCAGATCCCGCACGCCACCGTCTCGACGAGGATCTGCGATCCCGTCGGCGCGGCCAACTCCGGGATGTCCCGGACCTCCAGGCGCCCTTCGATACCGACGACCACACGCATGCCGGTCCTCCGTTCCCCGCCCCGCCCCGGACGGAGCCGTTCGCTCGGAATCTTGCTGCAGTCAAGCAATGACGCCGTGCAACGTCAACAACGTGCGGATTGCGACGCGCACCGCGCGCGACGGGGCCAAAAGCCTGGTGCCCTCCCCCGGCCGCGCGACAATATGGGTCGGGAAACGCGTCGAGAACCAGAGCCCCGGTAGCGCTCTCGGCAGCGGTCGAATGCACCCGGCACCGCGTGCCGGGCCCCCACGAGTCGAGGTGAGTGGCGCATCACCGACCGGACGAGCCGCGGCGCAGCCCGGTCCGGCACCGCGGCGACGCGGTCCGCCGGCCGGCTCACCGGCGTCGACATCGCGCGGTTCCTGGCGATCTTCTGGATGTTCGTCGCGCACATCGGCCCGGACCGCGACGACGGGTGGCCGAACCGGCTCCTGTGGCTGGGCGACGGTCGGGAGGCCGCGCTGTTCGCGTTCCTCGCGGGCGTCTCGCTCACCCTGGTGCACGGCGAGCGGCTGCGGCTGCCGTGGCGTGACCCGGAGGCCGCGGCGACCTCCCGGGCGGTGGTGCGGCGCACCGTCGAGAAGTCGTTCCTCCTGCTGCTGCTCGGCCTGTGGCTGGCCGGCTTGGAAACGGGCGTGCTCGTCATCCTGCCGTTCTTCGCCCTCTACTTCGTCGTGGCGCTTCCGGCGCTGTACCTCCCGACGCGCACGATCGCGGTCACGGCGGCCTATTGGGCCTTCGCGGGGCCGATGGTGTCCTTCATCCTGCGCTACAGCTGGGAACGGGTGGACCCGGGCTACCGCGTACCCGACTTCGGAGCCCTGGCCGATCCCGGGGAGTTCGTCACCACGCTCTTCGTCACCGGCACGTACCCGGTCATCACCTGGATGCCGTTCGTCTTCGCCGGGATGGCCGTCGGACGCCTCGACCTGCGCAGCGTCCCGGTGCTGTGGCGGCTGACCGGCGCCGGCACCGCGCTGGCGCTGCTCGGGTACGGCGGCTCGTGGCTGATCGTCGAGGCCGGCGGCGCGGGGACCCAGCTCCAGACCGCCACGGACCGGCTCTTCGACGCCCCACCCGGCAGCGTGTCGGTGTTGGAGGCGCTGGGGTGGTACACCGGCAGCACCCCGCCCAACGACCCGACCTGGCTCGTGGTCGCGCAAGGCCACAGCGGCACCCCCTTCGAGGTGGTCGGCGCGACCGGCGTGGCCTGCGCCGTCCTCGGCCTGTGCTGCCTGGCCTGCATGCGCTTCCTGGACGGCGACCGGCGGCCGGCGCCGTGGTACGTCGCCGCCCCGGCCGCCGTGGGTGCGATGTCGCTGAGCGTCTACACGGTCCACCTGATCGCGGGCTGGTCCTCGCTGACCCCCGGTGCCGGATCGTGGGTGCGGCTCCTCGCGTACACCGCCGTCGCCCTGGCCGGCGCGTGGCTGTGGGCCCGCCTCCTCGGCAAGGGGCCGCTGGAACGGGCTCTCGCGGTCGCGGGCGGCAGGTCGCCGGACGTCCGCTCCCCCGGCCGCCCGGCCGACCCCGCCCCGAACGCCGCCGCTTCCCCCGACTCCGACACCGGTACCGACACCAATACCGATACCGACGGCGACACGGGCACCGGACGCAGTTAGCGGTCGTCGATGCCGATCCCGAGCACCTGGGCCAGCGCGGGCGCCAGTTCGAGTAGTTGCAGGCCGCTGATGGTGGCGCCCCTGAGCGCCTCCACTCCCGAGGTGATCCGCAGTCCGGCCGCCTCCCGCAGGTCGACCTTGGCGAGCTTCGCCTTCTCCAGGCTCGCGCCGTCCAGCGTCGAGCCGGGGAACGACACGCCGGTCAGCGTCGCCCCGGCGAAGTCCGCGTCGCGCAGCATGCAGTTGACGAACGACACGTCGCGCAGCGCCGAGGCCCGCAGGTTCACGGAGTCGAACTTGCAGTTGTGGAAGACCACTCGGCGCATCTGGGCGCCGTGCATCTGCAGCCCGGCCAGCAGCCCCGCGGCGAACTCGCAGTCGAGCCAACTGCTCTCGGCGAGGTCGGCGCCGACGATGCGCACGCCCTCCAGCCACACGTCGTCGAACCGCGTACGCCGGTAGCGCCCGCGCGTGACCGTCGCCGCCGAGAACGCGCACTCGGTGAACCCGGAGCCGCCGCCTTCCGCGTCCTCGAGTTCCGTGCCGTCGAAGTGCACGGAATCGTACGTCCCGTCGCGCCGGAGGTCGCCGTCGAACGGCTCCAGCCGATGGGCGTAGGGCAGTTCTCCGAGTTGGCGCGCGGCACGCACAGGCATCGGCAGACCTCCGGGGGATGGCAGGGACAGAGTCGCCCCTATCCCTATCGCGCCCCACCCTCATCGCCCCAATCCGCCGCCACCCGTGCCACCGCCGATCCGCCTCGTTGATCCGCCTGGCCCCGCCCGTCATCGCCCTTCCACGGCGCAGCCGTCGAGCAGCCCGGCCTCGGGTCGACCTCCTGGCGGTCGGCGTGAGCAGGGCCACACCATTTGGGTTCCGCTTCCGCGCAACACAACCGTTGTGCGGCGTAGTCATCCAGGTGGGAGGACCGGGCGGACGTCGCCCGGGCGGTGCTGTCGGGCGACGCGCGGTGGCGGAAGGGAGCATGCGGTGCCACGTGTCGCGACGCGGGCCGCCGGCCGCCGTGCGCCGGGCCGCGCACCCGCCCTGAGCCCCGCCCCCGAGGCCGCCGACGGCACGGCGGCGGACCTCCAGGCGGCGGACTCCTCGGCAGCGGTCCGCGAGCCGTCGTCCGGCCGGGGCAGGGACCTGTCCCCGACCGGGGCCGGGATGTCGGCCGTGCGCGGCGGCGCGAACCTCGCGGCCGGCTCGGTCGTGTCGCGCCTGACCGGGTTCGTGCGCAGCGCGATCATCGTGGCGGCGCTGGGCACGGGGCTGTTCGCGGACGGCTACAACGTCGCCAACACGGTGCCCAACATCCTCTACATCCTGCTCGTCGGCGGCGCCCTGAACTCCGTGCTGGTGCCGGAGCTCGTCCGGGCCGCTCGGCGGGACCGGGACGGCGGCGCGGCGTACACCGACCGGCTGGTGACCGCGGTGTGCTGCCTGCTGCTGGCGCTGACCGCGGTGACGGTGGCGGGGGCGCCGTGGATCGTGTCGGCGTACGCGCATTTCGAGGGTCCGCAGCGCGAACTCACCGTCACGCTGGCCCGCTACTGCCTCCCCCAAATCTTCTTCTACGGGTTGTTCGCGCTGCTGTCGGAGGTGTTGAACGCGCGCGGGCGGCCGGGCCCGGCGGCGTGGACGCCGATCCTCAACAACGTCGTGGTGATCGCCGTCTTCGCCGGCTACCTCAAGATCGCACACGGCGCGAACGACGCGGGCGAGGTCGACGCCGACCAGGTGCGGCTGCTCGGGATCGGCACCACGCTCGGCATCGCCGTGCAGGCGTTGACCCTGTGGCCATATCTGCGGGCCGCGGGCGTGCGGCTGCGGCCGCGGTTCGACTGGCGCGGGCACGGGCTCGGCGCGCCGCTGCGGATGGCCGGGTGGGCCGTCGCGCTGGTCGCGGTGTCGCAGGTCGCGTACTGGCTCACCACGCGGCTGGCCACCACGGTCGCGGAGCGGGCGGACCGCGCGGGGATCGGGCACGGCGTCGGGTATACCGCGTACGCGAACGCCCAGCTGCTGTGGATCGTCCCGCACGGCATCATCACGGTCTCGCTCGCGACGATGCTGATGCCGCGCATCAGCCGGGCCGCGGCCGAAGGCGACCGGGGCCAGGTGTGGGCGTACGTCGCGCGCGGGCTGTGCTTCAACGCCCTCGCGATCGTGCCGTGCGCGTTCTTCTTCCTGGCCCTCGGCCCGCAGTTGACCGCGGTGGTGTTCCAGCACGGCGCGACCTCGGCCGCCGACACGCGCGCGATGGGCCTGATGCTGTGCGCGTTCGCGCCCGGGCTGGTCGCCTACTCGGCCGGATACCTCATCCAGAAGGGGCACTTCGCCCTCCAGGACCCCCGCGTTCCGCGCCGGGCGACGGTCACCACCGCGGTCGCGGGGTCGGTGCTGAGTGTCGCGGCCTACCTGCTGATGCCGCTGGCGTGGGCGGTCACCGCCATGGCCGGTGCGTATTCCGCCGCGCAGGTGATCGGCCTGCGTCACCCCGCCGCGCGGTTCCGGCGCGCCCTCAAGGACGTCGACGCGGCCCCCGTCCTCAAGGTGCATGTCGCGGTGACCCTCGCGGCGGGGACGGCCGCAGGCGCCTCGTTCCTCCTGGCCCGGTTCACCGCCCGCGTCTGGTCGGACGGGCCGTTGGCCTCCGGGCTCGTGCTGCTGGGCGCCACGGCGGTTTTCGCCGCCCTGGTGGTGCCCACAGCCCTGCGCCTGATGCGCCGCCCGGACGCGCGCGGTGGCCGCCGGAGGGCACGCGGCCGGTCGAAGTGACCCGCGGATGGGGTCAGACCGCGTCGTCCCATTGGTCGAGGATCGCCTCGGCGAGTTGCGCCTCGTCGGCCGCGCTTCCGCCCATCGGTCCTTCGGCCCGGCCGTGCAGCGGCTGCTCCGCCCAGATGACCTTGCCGCGCGACGTGTAGCGGGTGCCCCAGCGCTCGGCGAACTGCGCGACGAGGAAGAGCCCGCGGCCGCCCTCGTCGGTGGTCGCGGCCCGGCGCAGGTGCGGTGACGTGCTGCTGCCGTCGGACACCTCGCAGGTGAGCGAGCGGTCGCGGAGCAGGCGGACCCTGATGGGCTGCGAGCCGTAGCGGATCGCATTGGTGGCCAGTTCGCTCAGGATCAGCTCGGTCGGATAGGCGTAGTCGTCGAGCCCCCACACGGCCAACTGCCGTGCGCAGGCCGCCCGCAGCGGCGCCACCGCCTCCGGGTGCGGGCGTACGTCCCACGCCGCCACGTGGTCCGGCGCCAGCAGCCTCGTGCGTGCCACCAGCAGGGCGATGTCGTCGCTCTGGCGCTCGGACAGTAGTTCGTCGAGCACCGCGGCGCAGGTCTCTTCCGGGCCGGCACCGCCCCCGCCCGCGGCCAATGCGTCGGCCAGGCGGCGCAGTCCGTCGTCCAGGTCGCGGCCGCGCTGCTCGACCAGCCCGTCGGTGAACAGGACCAGTCGGGAGCCCTCCGGCAGTTGCAGTTCCGCGGTTTCGAAGGGCAGGCTGCCGGCGAGGCCGAGGGGCGGGGAGACCGGCACCTCGGGGAAGTCGACGCGGCCGTCCGGGGACACGACGGCGGGTCCGGGGTGCCCGGCCCGGGCGAGGGTCACGCTGCCCGCGACGGGGTCGTAGACGGCGTACAGGCACGTCGCGCCGGTGATCTGCGAGGCGTCGCCGTCGGACTGCTCCTGGTCGATGCGGGTGACCAACTCGTCGAGGCGGCCCAGGAGTTCGTCGGGCGGCAGATCGAGCGCGGAGAAGTTGTGCGCCGCGGTGCGCAGGCGGCCCATGGTCGCGGCGGCGTGCAGGCCGTGGCCGACGACGTCCCCGACCACCAGCGCGACGCGGACGCCGGACAGCGGGATCACGTCGAACCAGTCGCCGCCGACGCCGGCCTGCGCCGGCAGGTAGCGGTACGCCACGTCCAGGGCGTTCTGTTCCGGCAGCGCGCGCGGCAGCAGGCTGCGCTGGAGCGTCACGGACAACGTGTGCTCGCGCGTGTAGCGCCGGGCGTTGTCGATGGACAGTGCCGCGCGCGCGGCGAGCTCCTCGGCGAAGGTGCGGTCCTCCTCGTCGAACGGCTCGGGGGTGTCGCGGCGCCAGAAGTTCGCCATGCCCAGGACGATGCCGCGTGCCCGCAGCGGCACGGTGACCAGCGAGTGGATGCCGTAGTCGAGAATGTCCTGGCCCCGCTCCGGGTCCAGCGCCCAGTTCCGGCTGTTGGTCAGATCGGTGTGCAGCACCGCGCGGCCTCCCGCGACGGCGGCCGCGACGGGGGCGTCGGGGCCCGCGGTGATGACCGCGCCGACCGGGTAGAGGGGCTGGTCGGTGCGGACGCCGCGGACCGCCGCGCGGCTCATGCGGTTGCCGCCCGGCTCCTCGCCGCGCAGGACCGGTTCCAGCAGTTCCACCGTGGCGAAGTCGGCGAACCGGGGGACGGCCGCCTCGGCCAGTTCCTCGGCGGTACGCGTCACGTCCAGCGTGGTGCCGATGCGCACCCCGGCGTCGTAGAGCAGGTCCAGGCGCTCGCGGGCCACCTCCGCCCGGCCCGCGAGCGACCGCAGTTCGGTGGTGTCGCGCAGTGTGGCGACGCTGCCCGGCGGGCCGCCGTGCGGCGCGGTGGGCCGCTTGTTGACCGCGAGCAGCCGGTGCCCGGTGAGGTGCACCTCGTCGGTGGCGTCCCGTTCCGAGGTCAGGAGGTCCACGAGGCCGGCGTCCAGGCCGAGGTCCGCAACGAGGCGTCCCCCCGCGTCGGCGGGCAGGTCGAGGAGGCGCCGGGCCTCGTCGTTGGCGAGCACCAGGCGGCCGTCCGTGCCGACGATGAGCACGCCCTCGCGTACCGCGTGCAGTACGGCGTCGTGGTGCTCGTACATACGGGTCATCTCGCCGGGGCCCAGGCCGTGCGTCTGGCGTTGCAGGCGGCGGCTGACCAGGGCCGTGCCGATCGAGGTCAGGAGCAGTGCGGCGGCGGCCCCGCCGAGGACGACGGGCATCTGGCGGTCGACGCCGTCCCCGACCTTCCCGGTGGTGATGCCGGCGGCGACGAAGCCGACGGCCCGCCCGTCGGCGCTCAAGACGGGGGCCGCGGAGACGACGGACCGGCCGGCCGACGTCTGGGCGGTGTCGGTGCCGGGCACTCCGCCCAGTTGTTCGAGCAGGTTCGGGCCCTCGACGGCGACCCCGATCCTGGTGGGATCGGTGTGCGCGACGCGGACGCCCGCATTGTCGACCACCACGATGAACGCCACGCCGGACTGGTCCCGGGCCGCGACGATCCGCGACTGGAGTGCGCCGGTGGGGTCCGGGCCCTCCAGCGCTTCGGCGACCCCGGGGCCCTGGGCGAACGAGGCGGCAACGGCCATCGAGCGGTGCCGTGCCTCGCTCGCGCTGTCGCGGCGGGCCTGGACCACCAGGGCCACGGCCGCGGCGACGACCAGCAGAAGCACGACGGCGACCTGGAGCCAGAAGACCTGCCCGGCGACACTGCGCAGGCTCAGCGGGGCCCACAGCCGCCGCCGTACGGCCCTGGGGCGGCCCGGCCGGGACGGCGAGGTCGAGGACCGACGCAGTCGCCGTGACATGTGCCATTTGTACCATTTCACCGGAGCGCCGACCCTAGGGAGCGGGGCTCATTGTGACCCGGCGAACACCACGCCGCCGCCATGCCGCGGCGTATGGTCCGGTGGTCCTCCCGCACCGCGAAGATTGTCGGGCGCAGGCAATGCAGGGGGTGAGGCGGGCCAGAACCCGGCCTCCGAGGGCGGTGCCGGCGACTCGGAGGCGCGACGGCGGAAACGCGGCAACGGTTGGTCCACACGCGCGGCGGGAGGTTCGTCCTTGGCCTCACCGCAAGACCGGCGACCGCCAACTCGCCTTGCCGGCAAGCCGGTCCGCGAGGAACACGCACTCCGGTGCGCCGGACGACGGCCAGGTCGTACCCTGGTACGCCGTGACCCACCCCCAAGAACTCGATACACCGCCCCCCTTCGACCCCGGGGCGGCCCGTGCGGCCCGCGAAGTCATGGCGCTCACCCCCGAAAGGGTGGCGGCGACACTCGCGTCGTACGGCGTCAACGTACTGCCCAAACACGTCCGCGCCTGGGAGAACTCCTCCGTCGCCCCGACCGAGGACGAACTCGTCGCGCTGGCCCGGACGCTCGCGGTCCCCGTCGCCCAACTGATGGGCCCCACCGCGGCCACCCTGCACGCTCTCCGGCTGCGCGCCGGCCTGACGCGCGCGCAGGCGGGCAAGTCGGTCGGCATGTCCGAGGCCACGTGGACGCGCATGGAGCAGACGAACCGCTGGCGCGCCGACGAGCGGCGCACAGAGGCCCTGGTGCGCGTGCTCGGCGGCCTCTCGCACCGCCAACTCGTCGAAGTCTCCGGCGCCGCCGACGAACTGGCCGAACTCCTGGCCCGCGGCGTCTCCGACGGCCGGTGGCAAGCGCACCTTTCGGCCGTCACCGAAGTCCTGGGCGTCCGCCGCCGCCGCGTCGCACAGGCGCTGGAAGGCTTCGGCGCCGAGTTCCCGCCCGCCGGCGCCAAGCCGGACGACGCTCCGGCCCCGCTCCCCGACGGCGCGGTCGACCGCTTCTGGCACCACCTCGGCGACCCGCCCGCGGACCCCTTCGCGCCGGGCCCCTGGCGCCGGCCGCCCGGCCGCCGCTGAGACCCGACCGGCAGCGAGCGCCGACCGACGCCGTGGCCTGCCCTCACAAAGTGCGAGGGCAGGCCACGGCGTCGGCGCATTCACGCGACGTGCCCGTGCCGCGCGCCCCGAAGCCGCGACCGACGCACATTCCGGATTGCGGACACAACTGGTAAACCGGGTCCCGCTTGTCCCCGATCACACGGAGGAACCATGGGCTCGGAGAACTTCGCCATGCCGGAACGCGGTTCGTCGTCGTTCGGCCGCCGCGCTTTCGCGGCGGGTGTCGTCGGCGCCGTCGCCGCGGTCCTGCCGGGCGCTCCGGCGTACGCCCACGACGACCCGCGGCCGCACTCGCGCCTGATCCCGCTCACCGGTGCCGTCAACACCCGTGACCTGGGCGGCTATCGCACCTGGCACGGCCGCACCGTCCGCTGGGGACGCGTCGTCCGCGGCGACGCCCTCGGCAAGCTCACCGCTGAGGACGTCGCCCGGCTGGGCCGCCTGGGCCTGCATACGGTCGTCGACTTCCGCGGACCGAAGGAGATTGCGAAGGACGGTGTCGACCGCCTGCCGCCGCGAACTCTCCTGGTCAACAACCCCGTTCTCGATGCCGCCGGCGACGCCATGACCGACGCCATCACGCGGGCCCTGGCGACCGGCGACCCGGCCGTCCTCGACGAACTCCTCGGCGACGGCAGGGGCGCCGCGCTGATGACCGAGGGGCACCGCAGTTCGGTCACCTCACTCGCCGCCCGCGCGGGCTTCGGCGACACACTGCGCCGCATCGCCGAGCACGGGACGCCGCTGCTCTACCACTGCACCGCCGGCAAGGACCGCACCGGCTGGATGAGCGCGCTGCTGCTGACCGCCCTCGAAGTCCCCGACCGCACGATCGTCGAGGACTACATGCTCTCGAACGAGAACCGCCGGGCCTCGAACGAGGCGACGTACGCCTTCCTGCGCTCGCGCGGCATCGACGTCGAGCTGGTGCGCCCGCTCATGGAGCAGCGGCCCGCGTACATCGAGGCAGCGCTCGCCACGATGCGCGCCGAGTACGGGTCGGTGGACCGCTACGTCCGCCGCGGCCTCGGCCTGTCCGCCGGCACGATCCCACGCCTGCGCGCCCGACTCCTCACCCGTTGAAGCACGCCTGAGCACTCCCCGGGCGCGTCCCGGCAGGTCCGTCCCCGGTGCGAACCAGATCCGAAGCCGGCCGCAGGAACGTTTCCGAAGCCCGCCGCGGGGATGTTCGGGCACGTCCCTCGCCGCCCCGTGGCTTATCCGCAGCACACCCTCCACCCCTTGAGAGCACCGCTCCCCCGGCGGGCCGCACCCGGTGCGGCCCGCCGCTTCCGCACGCCCCCTTGACTCGTTAATGCGCGTGATTTAACTTCACCGTCGTGAACACCCGCGACGAATTGATCCTGGCCGCCGAGCGGTTGTTCGCCGTGCACGGCGTCGACGCCGTGTCCCTGCGCAGAATCAGCGCCACCACGGGGCAGCGGAACGTCGCGGCGGCGCAGTACCACTTCGGCGACAAGCAGGCCCTGATCCAGGCCATCTTCGACTTCCGGCTCGCCCACGTGGACGCGGACAGGCGCGCGCTGCTGGACCGGGTCCGGGCCGAGGGCCGCACGCACGACGTGCGCGCGCTGGTCGAGGTGCTCGTGCTGCCGCTCGCCGCGCAGGCCACCCGTCCCGACAGCCACTACCTGCGGTTCCTCAACCGGATGTGCGACCACCAGGGGCGGGCGGTGGTCCCCCTGTCGGACATCGGCCCGGTCAACAGCGCCGTCGAGGTCGGCCATCTCATCCTCGACGCCCTCGGCCCCGCTCCGGATCCGCGGACCGCGCAGCGCAACAGCCTTGCCGGGCGCCTGATCATCTCAGGGCTCGCCGACCTCGAACACCAGGTCGGCGCGGCGGGACCGTCCCCCGACACCGAGGTGTACGCGGCCGGGCTCGTCGACGCCGTCGTCGCGGTGCTCACCGCCCCGTCCTCGGTGCCCCGCCCGCAGGATGCCTGACCGCCGACACCGGCGCCCCTCTTCTTCGCCTCCACCGTCACCCGGCCGGGGGCGTGCGGCGGTTCCCGCTCCGACTCCCGCTCGTACCAAGTCCGTTGCCGATCCTCGAGGAATGGTGAGCCCATGACGACCCCGCCCGTACCGAACGGCAACCGCCGAGGCCGTACGCTGACCGCCTCGGCCACCGACCGGGTCTACCCCCGGGACCCGCGCCCGCGCGAGGGTGCGCCCGACGTGCTGGTCATCGTGCTCGACGACCTCGGCTTCGCGCAGATCGGCGCGTTCGGATCGGACATCGCGACGCCGAACATGGACCGCCTCGCGGCCGGCGGGCTGCGCTACAACCGGTTCCACGTCACCGCGCTCTGCTCGCCCACGCGCGCCGCCCTGCTGACCGGTCGCAACCACCACGCCGTGGGGATGGGCTTCCTGGTCGACCTGCCGATCGCGTACCAGGGCTACAACTCCCGGGTGCCGAAGTCGGCGGCGACGATGCCGCGCATCCTCAAGGACGCCGGGTACTCCACGCTGGCCGTCGGCAAATGGCATCTGACGCCGCGTTGGGAGCGGTCCGCCGCGGGCCCGTTCGACCGGTGGCCGCTCGGCTACGGCTTCGAGCGCTTCTACGGCTTCCTCCAGGGCGACGCCAACCACTGGGCGCCGGAACTCGTGTGCGACAACCACTACACCGAGCCCCCGGCCGGCCCCGAGGACGGCTATCACCTGAGCGAGGACCTGGTCGACACCGCGCAGCGGATGATCCTCGACCAGAAGCAAGCCGCCCCCGACAAGCCGTACTTCATGTATCTGCCGTTCGGCGCCATGCACTCGCCGCACCATGTCGCGCCCGAGTGGGTCGAGCCGTACCGGGGCAAGTTCGACGGCGGCTGGGAGCGCTGGCGCGAGGAGACCTTCGCCCGCCAGGTAGCGGCCGGCATCGTGCCCGAGGGCACCGAACTGCCCGAGCGGCCCCCGTGGATCCAGGAGTGGGAGGCCCTCGACCCGGACGACCGGCGGATGTTCGCACGCATGCAGGAGGTGTACGCCGGGTTCCTCACCCACACCGACGCCCAGATCGGCCGCCTGCTCGACTTCCTCGAACGCACCGGACGCCTGGACAACACCCTCGTGATGCTCATGTCCGACAACGGCGCCAGCGCCGAGGGCGGGCAGTTGGGCACCGTCAACGAGCACCGCTTCTCGTCCCGCATGGGCGACTCGACCGAGCGCAACATCGCCGACCTGGAGAACTGGGGCGGGCCGGACACGTACCCGCACTACGCCTGGGGATGGGCGTGGGCCGGCAACACCCCGCTCCGGCTGTGGAAGCGCTACACCTGGCTGGGCGGCACCCGGGCGCCGCTGATCGTGCACTGGCCCGACGGCATCGCGGCCCGCGGCGAGATCCGCAGCCAACTGACGCATGCCGTCGACCTGATGCCGACGATCCTGGAAGCCTGCGGCGTCGACATCCCCGAGACCGTGGACGGGGTGACGCAGCAGGAGGTGGACGGCCGTTCCCTCGTCGGCACGTTCGCCGATGCGTCCGCCGAATCCCCGCGCGAGACCCAGTACTTCGAGATGCTCGGCTCGCGTTCGATCATCCACGGGGAGTGGAAGGCCACCACCGACCACGTGTCGCGCGGCGTCCTGGACGAGGAGCGGCTGCTGCTCGGCAGCCGGGACTTCGCCACCGACCGCTGGTCCCTGTTCAACCTCGCCGACGACTTCGCCGAGGCGCGCGACCTGGCCGACGAACACCCCGCACTGGTCGAGAAGTTGGAAGACCTGTGGTTCGACGAGGCGGAGCGCAACCATGTGCTGCCGCTCGACGACACGATGCAGGAACGCCTCGCCGCGCTGATCTTCCCGACGTACGGCCTGCAACCGCGCGGCACGTACCTGCCCGGCGGCGGCCCGGTCCACGAGGAGTCCCTGCCCCCGCTGTTCGGGGGCTTCACGCTCACCGCCGACGTGGAGGTGCCCGCGGACGGGGCGGACGGAGTCCTGTGCGCGTTCGGCGACCTGACGGGCGGCTTCGTCCTGCGGGTGGCGGACGGCCGGCTGAGCTTCACCTGCTCGCGGGCCGGTGAGGTCGACCGGGTCACGGCCGACGCCCCGCTGGCGCCGGGCCGCCGCGTGGTCGGCGTACGCTTCCGCCCCGGCGCCGACGCGCCCGGAACGCTCGCGCTGCTCGACGCGGGCGCCGAGGTCGCCTCTGCCCCGCTCGGCGGGCCCTGGCCCGTCGCGTTCCAGCACGGCGGCGCGGGCCTGTCCGTCGGACACGACCACGGCCTACCGGTGGACCGCGACTACCGGCCCCCGCACCCGTGGACCGGCACGCTCCACACCGTCGAGATCGACACCGCCGCGGTGCCCGAGCCCGATCTGGACACCGCGCTGCGCACCGCCCTGCACAGCGACTGACCGGGCCGGGTGGGGGTGGACCGGGTCCACCCCCACCCGCGGCCGTGTCCCGCTAACCCACCGAGAAGTGCGGGTTCTCCATCACGCCCAGCACGCTGCCCTGCGGGTCCAACACGGTCGCCACGCGGATGCCGCCACCGACCTCGCGTACGGCGGCGTGCGGCTCGGCCCCGCGTTCCAGCAGGAGCGCCAACGCCGCGTCCGCGTCCTCGACGCCCCAGTACGTCACCGGCAGTTCGCCCAGCAACTCGACGGGCTGCAAGGCGAGTTCATAGCCGCC
Source organism: Streptodolium elevatio (assembly GCF_053592165.1). Taxonomy (NCBI): domain Bacteria; kingdom Bacillati; phylum Actinomycetota; class Actinomycetes; order Kitasatosporales; family Streptomycetaceae; genus Streptodolium; species Streptodolium elevatio. Next base: position 51,700 of record NZ_JBSFVE010000011.1, on the reverse strand, counting down.
GACGTCGAACCCCACGTAGTACGGCTCGGCGAAATAGGGCTCGAAGCCCAACACCTGGGCGTACCAGGCCGTGGCGGCGGCAAGGTCGGTCGCGGGGTATACGACGGTTCGCAGTCCGAGCAGCATCGAAGATCGTCCGTTCGCCGGGGATCCCACTCTCGCACAGCACGGCTCTCGCACAGCACAGCTCTCACACAGCGCGGCGGTGCCGCCGATCACCGACCAGGTCCGTCCGGCGGTCCCGCCGACCGCTGCCCGGATCGGGTGTACCGCTCAGATCGGCCGGTCGCCGACGATGGTCACGCGCTCCATGACCCGCGGATGGGGGTAGTAGTCGGCGCTGGCGTAGTGCTGCGTGGCGCGGTTGTCCCAGAACGCCACCGTGCCGGGACGCCAGTGCAGCCGGACCTGGTACTCGGGGTGGCGCGCCTGGTCGTACAAGTAGGCGAGCAGGTCCCTGCTCTCCGCGTCCGGCAGCCCGACGATGTGACTGGTGAAGATGCGGTTGACATAGAGGAGCCGGCGGCCGGTCTCCGGGTGCGTGCGGATCACCGGATGTGTGACCGCCGGGTACTTGCGTTGCTGGCGGGCCAGTTCGTCGGCCGACAGTTGGGAGCCGAAGGTCCGCGTGAAGTCGTGGACGGCGGCGAGTGTGTCCAGGCGCTTGCGCGTGTCCGCCGGCAGGCCGTCGTACGCGGCGCCCATGTCCGACCACAGCGTGTCGCCGCCGACGTCGGGTACGCGTACCGCACGCAGGATCGACCCCATCGGCGGCGTGGTCTCGAACGAGGCGTCGGAGTGCCAGACGTTCTCGACGGCCGGCGAGTCCGCGCCGCGGCTGAGCCGGACGACCTCGGGCACGTCGGCCTTGGGCAGGAAGGGGTGCACTTCCGGGGTGCCCCACCAGCGCGCGAGATCGCGGTGTTGACGGGCGGTCAGGTCCTGGTCGCGGAAGAACAGCACCTTCCACTCCAGGAGTGCGCGGTGGAGTTCGGCGTGCAGCTCGGCGGTGAGCGGCGCGCCCAGGTCGACCCCGGAGATCTCGGCGCCGATCACCGGAGTGCAGGGCGTGAGCCCGAACAGCCGGTAGGGGGCGGACTCTTCGAAGTCCCCGGTCGGACTCAGCTCGCGGACCGGCACCGCGGATATGCCGTTGTCGAAGACGGGGCGCGGCAGGGTCTGGGCGTGCGTCATATGGTCCTCCCAAGAGGGGTGGCGCCCGCCGTCGCCGAGCGCAGCGCCGAGGACCGGGCCGGCGCCGTGAGCAGCGCGGTCGCGGTGTCGACGAGGTCGGCGACGAAGAGGTCGAGCGGCATCGTGCCGCCGCCCGGACCCCGGTCGGCGGGCGTGTTGTCGAGGTGCGCCGCTCGGCCCACGGACGTGCGCAGTTCGCGGTCGGCGAGCGCGTGGACGACGAACGAGCAGAAGTGGTGCCAGCGTTGGGCGCGGATCGTGTCCGGCAGGCCGGCCGTGAGTTCCATGGCACGGCGGTACAGGACGAGCAGCCCTTGGGTGTGCGGCCGCTCGCCCAATTGCGCGGGCTGCATGACCACCGCGTCCGGACTCACGGTGTACGTCGCCTGGACGCAGAACCGCAGGTACCAGCTCGGCGCGCCGCCCTCGCGCAGGAGTTCGGCCATCGGGAGGGTGAACGCCTCGGCGACGGCGTACGGGTCGCGCGCCCGCCCCTCGAGGTCGTGGCTCTCGATGAGGCCCGTGCGGCGCGCGTTGATCGGTGCCATCCGATGCTCGAAGATCGCGCCGACCAGGTCCTCCTTCGCGCCGAAGTGGTACCGGACGGCGTTGGTGTTGCGCTGCCCGGCCTCCGCCGCGATCTCCCGCACGGACACCCCGTTGATGCCGCGTTCCGCGAACAGGCGCTCGCCGGCGGCGATCAGGTGCAGCCGGGTGGCCGCGGTGGTCGTGTCCATAAACAGAAATTAACGCATCTGCGTTAACTTATCAAGGGCGTGATTCCCCGGCGGTCCCGGAGACGTTGGCGATCATGCGCTGCAGCACCCGCACGGTCGTCGCGTAGTCGGCGTCGCTGATGCCCTCGTGGATGTGCGCCCGCACCGACGGCCCGATCTCCTTGACGCGCAGCCGCGCCGCCTCGCCCTCCGGCGTGATCCGCACCCGGCCGTCGCCCTCCTCGGCCAGCCATCCGCGCGCGACCAGTGCGGCGGCCTCCGGCCCGAGGTCGTCGGTGGGCAGCAGGTAGGTGCTCATCGCCTCGGCGAGTTCTTCGAGCGACTGCGGCGCCCCGTCCGGCGACAGGTCGTCGGCGGAGAGGTTGCGCAGCAGCCAGAACTGCGGCTGCGTGATCCCGATCTCCGCTTGGCGGCTGCGGATGTACGCGATGACCTCGCGGTGCGCGAGCCCCGCCCAGTAGCCGACCGGCTGCCCGGCAAGCGCCGCGTCGGTGGCGGGTGCGGCAGCGGTGTTCGTGGTGGCAGTCGTCGCCTGCGTGTCGTTCATCGGGATCCCCTCCGGTTCGTGCGGTTCGTCGTGATCTTCACGCTACGCACGGCCCGCACCGGGCGAATCCGTAGAACTACCGGGATGCGCTACGGAAGCAGCGCCTCCCCCAGCACGCGCCAATGAGGCATGGCCGACTCGCCGGGCCGGACGCCGATGACCTGGATGCCGACGTGGTCGGCCCCCGCGTCCACGTGGCCGCGCAGCTTCTTGACGACGGCGTCGGGGTCGCCCCAGAAGACGAGGTCGTCCACGAACCGGTCGCTGCCGCCGTGTGCGAGGTCGTCGTCGGTGTAGCCGAGCCGGCGGAACTTCGCGATGTTGAACTCGGAGGCCAGGTAGCCGCTCAGGTGTTCGCGGGCGACCGCGCGGGCGGTGGCGGCGTCGGTCTCGAACAGCACCGCGTGCTCGACCCCCAGGAACGCGTCCGCCCCCAAGATCTCGCGGGACTGCTCCGTGTGCGCCACGTTCACGTGGTAGGTATGGGCCCCGGCCGAACGGTCGCGCGCCAGCTCCAGCATCTTCGGACCGTACGCCGCAAGGATCCGCCGCATCGGCGCGGCGGGCGCCGGATTGGGCGTCTCCAGCGCGTCCAACTCGTCCAGGTACTCGACCATCGCAGCGTACGGCTTCGTCCCCGGCTTTCCGCCGCTGACCCCGAGCCCGAGGACGTGGCGGTCGGGGTACGCGTCGGCCAGCAGCAGCCCGGCACCGTACGTCCAGCGCGCCTCCCGCGACCAGATCCGCGCGATCCCGTTGACGACGTGCATCCGCTCGGTCGACGCGAGCAGGAACCCGGCGTGCGTCAGCGCCTCACGCCCGTCACGCTCGGGGATCCACACCGCCCGCCAACCCAGCGCCTCCAGTTCCTGTGCCGCGTCGCGGATGCCGGCCGCGGGCAGGTCCTCGAAGTCGAAGGTCCAGATCCCGAAAGCACCCAGGTCCAAGCCGTCCAAATCACGCATAACGCCACTCCTCGTAAAGACGCGACCGCATCGCCGACGCATCGAAGTATCGCAGATTTACGATATGACGAGCAAGCGACCACCTCCGCGCAGGCCGCGCACGAGGCTAGAGCGCCTTCCCCAATTCCGCCACGAGGCCCGCGATCCGCGCCTCGTCGCGCTTGTAATGCGTCCACTTCCCGACCCGCGTGGCACGCACCAGCCCCGCCCGCTGCAACTCTGCCATGTACGCCGACACCGTCGACTGGGCCAGCCCCACCTTCGCCTGGATGTGGCTCACACACACGCCCACGTCGTGCGGATCGGCGATCGCCCCGGTCAGGTCGAAGTTCCGCGTCGGATCCCGCAGCCACATCAGCAGTTGCAGCCGCATCGGATTCGACAACGCCCGCAGTGCCCCGACCAGATCGGAGTCCGTCGCGATCGCACTCTCAGCCATGCCCCCGACGATACCCAACGACATTTCGCAAGTTTTCGATGGGACCAGGTCCACTCGGTCGCCAGCAGGCCGGCCACTGTCACCGCACTCCGGTGGCACGGATCCGTCTGCCAACCGGGATTTCTTCCACCCGCCGAGTGCGTCCACTCACCTCCACGGGCACGCGGCGCCGGTGCGACGGTGCCGGTGCGGGCGCTCGCGGTACGCTCCGGCGGAGGCGTCGGTTCCGGACGCCCGTTCCACGCGACCGACCGGGGAGGCACCATGACGGACCGTCGGCGGCGGGGGTCCGGCTCCGGACCGCGCGCCCCCCGGCGCGGGCCCGGCGAGTTGGAGGCCGCGGTCCTCGGGCTGCTCTGGGCCTCGGACGCGCCCGCCACGGCCACGTGGGTGCAGCAGCGCATCGGCGACGACCTGGCGTACAGCACCGTGGTGACGATCATGTCGCGGCTCTACGACAAGGGGCTGCTGACCCGCAGCCGGCACGGGCGCTCGTACGCCTACCAGCCCGTCTCCGACGAAGCCGGCCTCGCCGCCCGCCGGATGCGGCAGGTGCTGGACCGCGAGGACGACCGGGCCGCGGTGCTGGCGAGCTTCGTCTCGGACCTGTCCGACGAGGACGAGAGAACGCTGCGCGACCTCCTGCGCCGCGAGGCGCGGGATCCGGAAGACGGCCGCGGGGGCTGACCGGTGCGTCTGGCGGTCTACCTGCCCCTGATCCTGCCGCTGACGGCGCTGCCGGTGGCGCGGCTGGCGAGCGACCACTTGCATCCGCGTACCGCGACCCGCCTGCTCACGGCCGTCGCCGTGGTGCTCGCCGCGTGCAGCACGTTGTGCCTGGCCCTGCTCATGGTCGTGGGCACCGCCCAGGTCCCGGGCAATCCGCTGCCGGACGGCTGGGCCGATCCGGAGGTGCGCGACGAGGTCCCGCTCGTCCGGGTGTCCGGCTCGATCGCGATCGCGGGCCTGCTGGTGGTCCTCGTCGCGGCCGCGGTGGTGCTGCGCCGCGCGGCCCGGGTCCGGCGCGACGCCCTGAAGGCGATCGACGGGCTGCCGGACGACGGCGGCGTGGCGGTGCTGCCCGACGCGGAGCCGTACGCCTTCGCCCTCCCCGGGCGCCGTCCCCGCGTCGTGGTCTCCACCGGCATGCTCGCGTGCCTGGACTCCCGGGAACGCCGCGCCCTCATAGCCCACGAGCGCGCCCACCTGGCCCGCCGGCACGACCGCGTGCTGCTCCTCGTCCGGCTCGCCGCGGCCAGCCAGCCGCTGCTGCGCCCGTTGCGCACCGCGATCTCCTACACCGTCGAACGCTGGGCCGACGAGGAGGCCGCCGAGGCGGTCGGCGACCGGCGTACGACGGCCCACGCGGTCGGCAAGGCCGCACTCGCGACGCGCCGCCCCGCGCGCCCGGGCCTGCCCGCCTTCGCCGCGCCCGCGTCCGGATCCACCCCCGGCCAGGTCCCGCGCCGGGTCGCGGCGCTACTCGGCCCGACTCCGGACACCGCCTGGCCGGCACCGCGTTCGCGCACCGGACTGGCCGCGATCGTGGCGGCGGCCGGCACCACGGTGTCGGTGGTGTCCGCGCTCAACGCGACGGTCGCCCTGTTCGTGATCCTCAAGGCCGCCACCGCGCTGTGAGACGCTGATTTATACTTCTACAATTCTGTAGATTGAAGGCACCCGGGCGGCCGCAGCCCGGGCGCACGACGCCGCCGATCGGGAGAAGCACATGGCCCTCTGGGACAAGTTCAAGCAGAACGCGCAGACCATGCAGACCCAGCTCATCGCGAAGAAGAACGACCTCAAGAGCGGGGCGTTCCGCGACGCGAGCATGGCGATGTGCGCGCTCGTGGCCGCCGCGGACGGCTCGATCGACCAGGCCGAGACCGCGAAGGTCGCGCAGCTCATCGCGAACAACGAGGTGCTGCGCAACTTCGACAAGGACGACCTGCAGCGGCGCTTCCACGCGCACGCGAACCAGCTCCAGTCGGACTTCCAGCTGGGCAAGGTCCAGGTCATGCAGGAGATCGCCAAGGCGAAGAAGAAGCCCGACGAGGCGCGCGCGGTCATCCAGATCGGCATCGTGATCGGCGGCGCGGACGGCGACTTCGACCCGCAGGAGCGGGCCGTGGTACGCGAGGCCTGCTTCGCGCTGGGCATCGCGCCCACCGAGTTCGACCTCTGATCGCTCCGCGGACCGGACCGGGAAGGTGCCGGTCCGGTCCGCCGGTCCTCGCGCTCGGCACCGACGCCCGCGACGGGCCGTTCCCGCGCGCGGCGTTGCGCAAGGCGAACGACGACCCCGTCCTGGGCGCCGAGTTCATCGCCGCCTACGCGGCCGAGGGCCGTACCGCCTGACCGATGGACGCGGAGGCGGTCGCCCGTCTGACGCGGCGTCGGCCGCGCCGCGAGCCGGTGTACTTCCACGAGGCGGTACGGGCGGAGTGCGGTACTCGGAAGAGGACATCGCGTACCACCACGCACGCGACGCCCTCTTCCACCGGCTGCTGCCCCTGACCGCCCAGCCCCCGATCCACCGCGCTCTGGGCCCGGTCCCTGAGCCTGGGCGCGCGACGGTCAGGCCCGGTCAGGCTCCCGTCAGGTCCCGGAGCGGCCCAGACGGTCCATCAGGATCCCGGCGCCGCTGGTCAGTTCCAGCCCGCCGAACTTTCCCCGCTTCGCGTAGACGTACGTGATGGACTCCTGGAGCGGGATCATCAGGAAGTCTCGGCTGGTCACCTGGGCGAGGCGGGTGTAGGCGGCCTTGAGGTCCTCCGGCGTGGTCGCGGTACGGCTCGCCTCCAGCGCCGCGTCCGCATCGGGCGACGAGTAGTTGAGCCAGTTCGCGGGCGATTTGCTGTGCAGGGCGTTCCACAGCACAGGCTCCGCCGGGGTCGCGAGGTTGTAGTACGCCGCCTGGTAGTCCTTGCCCACGAGCACCTTCGCCATCATCGCGTTGATGTCGACGTAGTCGATCTTAACGTTGATGTTCGGGACCAGGTTCCACTGCTGTTGCAGGTATTCGCCGGTCTTACTGCTGTTGGTGCTCTGCGGCATCATCAGCGTCACGTTCAACGGCTTGCCCTCGTCGGCGAGTTGCTTGGCCAGCGCGGCCGCTTTCGCGGTGTCCTGGCGCGGAGTCGGGACCGCGTTCTGGTCGATCTGCGTCGAGGTGACCGCGAACAGGCTCTTGGGCGTGACGACCTTGCCGTCGTACATGATCTTGTTGAAGCCGTCCGGGTCGATCGCGAGGGTCAGGGCCTCGCGCGCCCGCGGGTCGTCGAGCGGTGCCTTGGCCATGTTGAAGAGGACGCCGCCGGGCCCGTTCAGGGCCAGTTCGGTGACGTCCATGCCGGCGTCCTTGGCGAGGTTCGCGTTGCGGCTGTCCAGGGTGATCGCCATGTCGGAGCCGCCGGTGTCGACGCTGTTGAAGGACTGCGTCTGGTCGGTGACGGTCTTGAACACCAGCTCGTCGAGGTAGGGCTTCCCGGCCTGCCAGTAGCCGGGGTTGCGGCCGTACGTCTGCTGGACCCCTTGCTGCCACGACTTGAGCAGGAACGGCCCCGCCCCGACCGGCTGGCGGGAGAAGCCCTTCGGGTCCTTCTGGTACGCGGTCGGGGAGACGACGTACGCGAGGTTCGCCGCCACGATCTGGTCGAACCGCGCGTTGGGCTGGGCGAGCGAGATGCGCAGCGTGCGCGCGTCCGCGACCTCCGTCGTCACGCCGCGCAGCGAACTGGCGTAGAGGGAGCGGTTGGCCGGGTCGGCCATGCGGTCCCAGGTGAACTTGACCGCGGCGGCGTCGAATACCGTGCCGTCGGAGAACTTCACGCCGTCCCGGACGACGAGTTGCCATGTGCGCCCGCCGTCGGGCGTGGTGAGCGCCTCGGCGATCTGCGGCTTGATCTCGCCGGTCTTGCCGTCCGCGTACACGAGCACGTCGTAGAGGGCGTTGAGCCGCGAGTAGTCTGTGACGCTCGACATCGCCCCGGTGAAGGGGTCGAGGCCGCGCGATTCGGTCACGATGTTGATCGTCAGCGAACCCCCCGCACGTGGGCTCGCGGAGGTCAGTCCGTCGCCCGGTGCGGCGTCGGAGTCGTCGTCCGAGGAACCTCCGCAGGCGGCAAGCGCCAGAGCCGCGGCGGCCAGGACGAGGGCGAGTCTCTTTGTGGTCCGAAGGTGCACTGCACACTCCTCAATGACCGCTCAGTTTGAGAAAACCTCATGTATACAATAGGAAGTGGCCAAACTTGTCCACAGAACCGGAGTGTTGGGTTTCGGTGTTCCGTGCGGAGCACACATCCAGGAGGTCGTGATCGTTACTCGTCCGGGCATGCCGCGAACCGGGCGCGGCTCGGTGGGGCCCGACGGCCTCGCCCGCCCCACCAGCGCGCACCAGGTCGCCGAATACATCCGGCAGCTCATCTTCGACAACCACCTGCGCACCGGCGACCGCGTGCCGCAGGACGAGATCGCCGCCGAACTGCGGGTCAGCCGCGTGCCGGTGCGCGAGGCGGTGATCGCCCTTGACCGCGAGGGCTGGGTCACCAGCGAGCCGCACCGCGGCGCGTTCGTCAACGGGCTGGACGAGAACTCCACGCGCGACCATTACGGGATGCTCGGCCTGCTGTACGGGTACGCCGCCCGCCGTGCCACCGAACGCGGCACCGACGAGGAGATCGCGTCCCTGGAGGCGGGCCACCGAGCCCTCCAGGCGAGCACCGACGCCGACGAGTTCTTCGACCTGAACAACGCCTTCCTGCGGACCGTCCTCACGATGGCCAGGTCGCGCCGGATGACCGCGATGGCCCGGGTGTTCGCCACGAACCTCGTGCCGGGGAACTTCTTCGCCGAGGTCCCCGGCGTCATGGCGATCCAGAAGCGCGGCCTGCGTGCGGTGATGAAGGCGGTCAAGGGACGGGACGGGGAGAAGGCGCAGCAGGAACTCGCCGACGTGATCGGCAGGCAGGCCGACAACGTGGTGCAACTACTCAAGAGCCGGGGGCTGCTGGCCCCCTGAGCAACCGCCTTCCCCTGGCAGGTCCTTCCGAGGACCCGCCTGCCGCGTGCCCTTGGCGAGCCCTGACACCCGTCACCCGCCGACGGGCCGTGTTCCGATGACCCCCGCCTCCTCAAGTTCCGCCAGTTCGGCCGCCGTCAGGCCCAGCAGGTCGCCGAACACGTCGCCGTTGTGCTCCCCCAGCTTCGGCGCCGGTCTCCGGTGGCGCGGGGCGTCCCCGTTCGCCCAGCGGGCCGGGAACAACGGGAGCGCCAGCCGGCCGGCCACGTCGTGGTCGACCGGCTGGAAGAACTCGCGTGCCACCAACTGCGGGTTGTCGTGGGAGCGTTCGGCCGGGACGACCTCGGCCGCGGGTACGCCGGCCCGCAGCAGCGCGTCCACGGTTCCGGCCCGGTCCCGGTCCGCCAGCACGGTGCCCAGCCACCCGTCGAGGCGGTCGTGCGCCTGGTGCCGGGCACGCGCGTACGCGAGTTCTTCCGGCGCCGCCCACTCCGGGTGCCCCAGCAGGCCCACCAGCTGGCGCCACTGTTCGTCGTCCTCGACGGAGAGCGCGAGGTAGCCTCCGTCGCCCCCGCAGCGGTACGCACCCTGCGGTGCGGCGGACGCCGAGCGGTTGCCGCGGCGTTCGGCGAGCACCCCGCGCGCGCTCCAGTCCACGACCTGTTCCGCCGTGACGCTCAACGCCGCGTCCACCAAAGGCGCTTCGATGCGCAGCCCGACACCGGTCGCGCGGCGCAGCCGGATCGCGGCGAGCACCGCGAACGCGGCGTGCAGGCCGCCGAGAGGATCGCAGACTCCGCGCGGGACCATCGGGCGGCCGTCCGGGTGACCGGTGATGTAGGCGAGGCCGGCCGCCTGCTCCATGTTCTGGGCGAAGCCCGGCTGGTCGCGCCACGGTCCGCTGAGCCCCCACGCGGGCATGCGCGCCACGATCAGGTCGGGGCGTTCACCGGGGTCCGGGAGGAGTCCGAAGCGCTCGACCACCCGTGGCGAGTAGTTCTCGATGAAGATGTCGCATCGTTCGAGCAGTCGGCGGGCGAGGGAGACGCCGGCCGGCCTGGTCAGGTCGAGGGTGATGCCGCGCTTGCCGGTGTTGACGCTGTGGAAGAGCGGGGCGCGCTCCCAGGGGCGGTCGCCGGAGGTGGCGTACGCCGAACTCAGGCGCGTGCCGTCCGGGCGCTGCGTGGACTCGAGTTTGACGACGTCGGCGCCGAGCCAGGCCAGGATCTGGGTCACGCACGGCCCGGCCCAGTACGACGTGAAGTCGAAGACCCGCAGTCCGCCCAGCGGAAGCGGCGCGGCCGACCCGCCCGGGTCGCCCCCTCCCAGGTCGCTCCCGCCCGTGTCACCACTGCCCGCAGTCGACTCGTCGGAGCCGAGCTCCGCCCGGAACTCCTCGGTGTTCGACCCGCGTTCGGGTGCCTCGCGGGGCGGCCGCGGCGGCAGGCCCGCGATGCGGTAGGGCACCACGGGCCGCAGGAACCCCAACCCGGGGTGCCGTACGAAGCTCCCCCTGGCCTTCATGTGGTCGAACTCCGGGGTGTCGCGCCCGTTGCCGACCGGCGCGACGGGGATCTTGCGGCGCATGGCCTCCGCGGCGATCTCCGCGGTCGTCCGGGTCCGCGCCCATGCGTCGATCTCGGGCCCGAGTTCGGCGGCGTGCAGGCCGCGCCGGTCGGCTCGGGAGTACTCCGGGTGGTCCGCCCACTCCGGCCGGCCGACCATCTCCGCGAACGCTCGGAACTGCGGGGCCGAGTTGGTGGCGAAGCCGACCCAGCCGTCCGAGGTCCGGATCACCGACGGGAGTTCGGTGTACAGGCGCGGCGGACCGGGCGGAACCGGCTCCGGGGCCAGTTGGTCGGCGACCGCCATGAAGCTGTTGAAGACCAGGGTCGCGACCTCCAGCATCGACACGTCCACGTGGTCGCCGCGTCCCGAGTCGGCGGCGGCCAGCAGCACGCCGAGCGCGCCGACCGCGGCCACGACCCCCGAGGCCCAGTCGGTCGTGTCGCCGCCGACCGCGAGCGGGCCGCTCTCGGAATCGCCCCGCCGCCCCGAGGAGCCGCCCCACGCCTGGAGCGTGAAGTCGTTGCCGGGCAGCCCCGCCCACGGTCCGGTCGTTCCGAACGGACTGATCGACACCACCACGCAACGCGGATGCTGCGCACGGATCTTGGCGAGGTCCGTGCCGCCCGGCAGGGTGCCGTCGGGGCGCACCGCGCCGACCGCGACGTCCGCCCAGCCAAGGAGCCGCGCGATCAACTCCGGGTCGTCGACGGCCGCGACGGAGCGCTTGCCCTCGTCGAGGTAGTGCCACAGCGGAGTGCGCTCCCGGACCATCGCCGTCGCGTCGGTCTCGACCTGGACCACGTCGGCACCGGCGTCGCTCAGCAGTTTGCCGCAGTATGCGGCGGCGATTCCCCCGGCGAACTCGACGGCGCGTACACCGGCCAACGGCAGTGTCGCCTCGACCGCGCCCGCTCCCACGTCCCCTCCTGCGCCGCCCTTCCCCTCCCCCATCACTCCGCCCACTCCGTCTTGCGGTCCGCGCGCGTGGGCTGGCGGCCGGTGCGGAAGGGCGACAACTCGGCGTCGGCCATCAGGAAGCGGTGGACCGAGGTGAGGCGCGAGTAGAAGTCCCGGCGCCAACGCCCGAGTTTCGTGTCCGCGCGCTCCGCCTTCTCGGCCTCGGCCCACTGCTCCCAGCTGGGGATCGCCCAGAGCAGGAACGCCTCCGAGTCGCCGGTCATCGCGGTCTCCCATGCGCCCGCGAGCTCCCAGCCGTGCTCGGACAGCAGCGGTTCGCCGCCCTCGGCGACGCGCTCGAGGAGTTCGCGCGCCTTCCCGGGGGTGGTGCGCAGTTGCTCATGGGCGTACGTCTCGCCGCGCACGCCGTCCGCGCACAGTTCCTCGATCGTCCGGGTCCACGGTGCCGGGACGAGCAGGCGGTCCTCGCCGTGGGAACGGAACTTCGCGGCCTCGGCCCACCACTTGGCCAGCGCCGGGTCCTGGAGTCCGGCGCCGGCGAACTCGTGGCGGAAGGACGCGGCCATGCCGTCGAAGCCGTCTTCCTCCCAGAGGTTGACGACGGACGGCCACTCGCGCGTCGTGCCGACCACCCCCCATACGCCGTAACAGAGCTGGTGGCGCTCCTCTTGGGCGATCGGGCTCCAGTTGGCGGTCATGTGGTGCATGTAGTTGGCGCGGTTGTGGCCGATGATGTCGATGAACTCGTGGATGTAGAGCTTGTCGTTGGCCATCGTGCGTCGTCGCTCCCCGCGGTCCCCCGGCGCCCGGCCGAGTCCGGCGCCGCATACCGGGCCACTCCAGCACGAGTTGATATTGTATTCAATACGCGCCGGCGATTCTGCCTTACGATTGTATACATGATACGAGCGCGCATGGATGACGGCTTCGGGATCATCACCCTCGACGACGCGGCCCACCGCAACGCCCTGTCGCCCGCCCTCAGCAGGGCACTCGCCGACGGTGTCGGCGATCTCCTCGACCGCGGCGCCCGCGCACTCGTACTGACCGCCGCACCACCGGTCTTCTGCGCCGGAGGCAGTCTCGACGAACTGGAGAAGGGTCCGGCCCTCGACCTCGACGCCGCCTACGCGGGGCCGTCCGCGCTGGCCGCCGCCCCCGTCCCCACCCTGGCGGCCGTCGACGGCGCCTGCCTCGGCGCCGGCGTGAACCTCCCACTCGCCTGCGATGTCATCCTCGCCACGCCGCGCGCCGTGTTCGACCCGCGCTGGCTCGACGTGGGAATCCACCCGGGCGGTGCGCACATGTGGCGGCTGGAACAGCGCGTGGGACGCCAGACCGCGGCGGCCATGGTCCTGTTCGGCGCCACGCTGACCGGCGAGCAGGCCGTCGCCCACAACCTCGCGTTCGCCTGTGTCGACCCGGACGACCTGATGCGCGAGGCCTCCGCCCTCGCCCGCCGCGCCGCGCGACGCGATCCGGACCTCGTACGCCGCACCAAGGCCACCCTCGCCGCGAACGACACCGTGTCCGGCCCGGCGCAGGCGCACGACCTGGAGCGCGCCGCGCAACTCTGGTCGCTGTCACGCGAGGGCTTCACCGAGCACGTCAAGGCGCTCCGTGCCCGGCTGGGCGCACGCGACTGACCGCCGTCCCCATCTCTCACCGCCCATCGCGGCCCGTCACCGCCCATCACGACCATCACGTTCCAGCACGGCCCGCAGCCGCCTGCCACAGCCCGGCGACGGCCACTGCCGCCGCTCCAACATCTCCAGCAAGAACCGGGTTTTCAATTCACGCCGACTGCCCCGCGCCGCCGACGGCCCCGCCGACCCGCGCGGGCGCCGCTAGACTGCGCTGCGTGCCGACCAGCGAACTTCCCCCGCGCGCCCTGGAGGGCATGACCCGGGCCCAGCTCGCGCGTCGGGGACGCATCACCGACGCGGTGATCGAACTTGTCGCCGAGTCGGGCCCCGACGTGCTCCAGATGCGGGACGTCGCGGCGCGCTCCGGCATCTCGCTCGGCACCATCTACCGGTACTTCTCCTCCAAGGAGCACCTCCTCGCGGCGGCCGTCGCCGACTGGCAGGAGCGCCTGACCCGGCAGGTCCTGACCGAGATGGGGTCGAGCCGGGCGAACCGCCCCGCGGATTCCGGCGCCGAAGAGCGCGTACTCCGCTACGCCCGCCGCGAACTGCGGGCGTTCCAGCGGCATCCGCATTTCGCCCGCCTCACGGTGGCTATGGTCGCGTCGGCCGATCCGTACGCGAGCGAGATGATCGCGCGCATGCACGTCTCGTCCGACGAGGCGATGGCCGCGCTGATGCACGACGTCCCGGCGGAGCACGCCGGGACCATCCAGGTGGCGGTCCAGGCGGTCGTGCTGACCGGGCTGGTGGCCTGGGTGACCGACCGCAAGACGTGGACGGACGTCCTCGCTGACCTCGAACGCGTGACCCGTCGCGTCTTCGCCGGCATCTGACCCCCGATCGCCTGCCTCCGACCGTTGACCCAAACAGGAATCGTGTTCTAGTTTCATCGCGTCGTGAGCCGCCGGGCGTTCGGCGCGTCCGCGTACGCCCGGCCGCACACGGCACCGCCCGGCACAGGCCCGGCAGCGACGCGACGTGGCTGCCGGCGCCGTACCGGACCGACGGCGCACACGGAGATGAGGGGCCCACATGCTGCCCGAGAACTTCCGAGCATTCGACGCGGACAACCACTACTACGAGGCCCTCGACGCCTTCACCCGGCACCTGGAGCCCGAGTTCCGCAAGCGCTGCATGCAGTGGGCGCAAGTGGACGGCAAGACCCGGCTGCTCGTCGGCGGCAAGGTGAACAAGTTCATCCCCGACCCGACGTTCTCACGGCTGGCACAGCCCGGCGTGCTGGAGAACTGGTTCCGCGGCACGGCCACCGGATCGCTCATCGAGCAGTTCGGCGAACTGGAGCCCACCCGCCCGGAGTACCGGGACCGCGACGCCCGCCTGCGCGCGATGGACGAACTCGGCCTGGACGGCGCGATGTTCTTCCCGACCCTGGGTGTCGGCATGGAGCAGGCGCTGATCCACGACATCCCGGCTCTGTGCGCCGCCTTCCGCGCGTTCAACCGCTGGCTGGACGAAGACTGGGGATTCGCCTACCAGGAGCGGATCTTCGCGGCGCCGTACTTCACCCTCGCCGACCCCGAGAACGCGGTGCGCGAACTGGAGTGGGCGCTCGGCAGGGACGCCCGCGTGATCGTCATGCAGTACGGGCCGATCCGCACCGACCGCGGCTGGACCTCGCCGGGCGACCCCGCGCTCGAACCGTTCTGGGCACTCGCCGCCGAGGCCGGCGTCACCGTCGTCTACCACGGCGGCAACAGCGCGTACGCGCAACTCGTCTCGTGGTGGGGCGAGTCGCACGAGATGGAGGCGTTCCGCGCGACCCCGATGCGCGGCCTGATCAGCCCCGAGCCGATCGCGGACACCATCGCGGCGCTGCTGTCGTACGGCGTGCTCGCCCGGCATCCGCGGCTGCGGCTCGCGGCGATCGAGACCGGCGCGGACTGGATCCCGCCGCTCTTCCAGCGCCTGAAGAAGTCCTACTCGCAACTGCCGCACGCCTGGGCCGAGGACCCGCGCGAGACGCTGCGCCAGAGGCTCTGGGTCTCCCCGTTCCACGAGAACGACCTGACCGCGCTGCGCGAGGTGATCGGTGTCGAGCGCATCATGCTGGGCTCGGACTGGCCGCACACCGAGGGCATCGCGCGGCCGCTGGACTTCGCGAAGGACCTCGACGCGGCCGGCTTCGGCGCCGACGAACAGGTCCGTGTGATGCGCACGAACGCCGAGTCCCTGGTCCGGCGCCTGCCCTGAACCGCTTCCGCTCCGCTCCGCTCCGAGGAGAGTCGGCACGATGGTGTTCCCCACGGATGTCCCGGTCGTCGACACGATGATCGGCTTCCCGCACGACGGTTGGGACCAGTACGCGTTCATCCGGCGCCAGACCAAGGACCGCGAGTCGCGCGAGTCCTTCGACTTCCCCGCCGAGTACATGTTCAAGGGGGTCCCCAAGGACCTGCCCACCGACAACCCGGTGGAGTTCACCGTTCAGGAGATGGACCGCTTCGGGATCAGCCACGGCCTCATCGGCGTCGGCGACGAGACCTCGCGCGAAGCCCTGCGGCGCCACCCGGACCGGTTCGTGGCGGCGTCCAACGTCGACCCCAACACCGGTATGGACGGCATCCGGCAACTGGTACGCGAGCACCAGGAGTTCGGGGTACGCGCGGTCGGCTGCTTCCCGTCGGGGACGTTCCCGCAGGTGCCGATCAACGACAAGAAGATGTACCCCTTCTACGCCAAGTGCGTGGAGCTCGACATCCCGGTCTTCATCTGCGCCGGCGTCCCCGGCCCCCGCCTCAAGTTCGCGGCGCAGCACGTCGAGCTCATCGACGAGGTCATGTACGACTTCCCGGATCTGGTCATGGTCACCCGGCACGGCTGCGAGCCCTGGGTGGACCTCGCCGTCAAGCTCATGCTGAAGTGGCCCAACCTGTACTACTCCACGTCCGCGTTCGCGCCGCGCTACTACCCGCAGGCGATCATCGACTACGCCAACACCCGCGGCGCGCACAAGATCCTGTACGCCGGCTACTTCCCCATGGGCCTCACCCTCGACCGCATCTTCGGCGAACTCCCGGGCGTCGGCTTCAAGGACGACGTGTGGCCGCAGTTCCTCGCCGGCAACGCACGCCGCCTCCTCAAGCTCGACCCGCTGTAGACCGCGCGCCGGCCGACCGCAAGAACCCGCACCGACCACATCAACCACCAGGAGTACCAATGGAGTTCGGCGTCTTCCTCCAGGGCTACAACCCGGCGTTCCGGCGCGAGGGCAACCCGAACGCGGAGCACGAGGCCCTGATGAACGACATGGCGTACGCGATCGCCGCCGACAAGGCCGGCTTCAAGTACGTGTGGCTGAGCGAGCACCACTTCCTCGACGAGTACTCCCACTTGTCCGCGAACGACGTGATGTGCGGCTACCTGGCGCACGCCACCGAGCGCATCCACATCGGCTCGGGCATCTTCAACCCGCTCCCCCAGGTCAACCACCCCGCCAAGGTCGCCGAGCGGGTTGCCATGCTCGACCACCTCAGCGGCGGCCGGTTCGAGTTCGGCACCGGCCGCGGCGCCGGAAGCCACGAGATCCTCGGCTTCCTCCCCGGTATCGAGGACATGAACCAGACCAAGGACATCTGGGAAGACGTCATACGCGAATTCCCCAAGATGTGGCTCCAGGACGAGTACCAGGGCTACCAGGGCAAGTACTGGTCGCTCCCGCCCCGCCGCATCCTGCCCAAGCCGTACGGCAAGGCCCACCCGGCCATGTGGTACGCCGCCGGCTCCCCGCCGTCCTACGAGATGGCCGCCCGTATGGGCCTCGGCGTCCTCGGCTTCTCGATCGGCGACGTGGAGCAGGCCGAGAAGCTCACCGCCGGCTACAAGCGCGCGATCCGCAACGCCGAGCCCGTCGGCGCCTTCGTCAACGACAACGTCCTGTGCGTGTCCACCGGCTTCGTCGACGAGGACCGCAAGCGCGCCGTCCAGCGCGCGGTCGACGCCCGCACCACGTACCTCGTCAGCAACGTCTACCGCTACCACGACACCTTCCCCCACCCGGAGGGCCTGCCGCGCTGGCCCGAGGTCATTCCGGACATCAATGCCGAAATGGTGGAGTTCGCCGCCGACGCCGGCGCGATGATCGTCGGCGACCCCGACAGCGCCCTCAAGGCGGTCAAGGCCTACGAGTCCGCGGGCATCGACCAGCTCGTCCTCGGCCTGGGGCCGGACACCCGGGAAGGCACCCTGGAGACCATCCGCCTCTTCGGCGAGCACATCGTCCCCAAACTCGACACCGTCGCCGAGCACCGCACC
Organism: Streptodolium elevatio; assembly: GCF_053592165.1. Classification (NCBI taxonomy): domain Bacteria; kingdom Bacillati; phylum Actinomycetota; class Actinomycetes; order Kitasatosporales; family Streptomycetaceae; genus Streptodolium; species Streptodolium elevatio. The sequence continues at coordinate 34,390 of NZ_JBSFVE010000011.1, read as the reverse complement.
ACGACCCACCGCCGCACCGCCCCCTGAGCCACCCCGCCCCACCCTCACCCCCGAACGCCGCCCCTGCCGCCCCCAGCGGCACGGGCGGCGTTTCGTCGTGGCGTACACCCAGGCGAGGATCCGCGGAGGTGCGGGGGTAGCAGGATCTTGAATTCGTACGCCCCACGTAGTACTGCACTTCGGACCCACCGAAGGAGCTGCGGCGGGGTTCGGTCCGGAATACTTTTCGCTATCAGAACCATCCGAACCACGATCCGCCCTCGATCCACCACTGCTCGCTCCTGCCACTGACCGAACGTCCGGCGACCGGCCGCGGTGGGGACCGCGACTCCCGCGCAACGCGGTGAGTGCTCCCCGCCACTTGGGCCGTCGCACACCTGACTTCCGGCGTGACCGCTGCCACAGCCTCGGCATGCCGTTTTTGCCCCTCGCGTTCCGCCCGACCGCAGCCAGGTGCCGTCCGGGCCGGTCCCGCACGCCCCGTCTCGCTCTCGACCGACCCGGAGTCCATTCCCATGGCAACTCTCCTGTACCGACTCGGACGGCTGACGTTCCGTCGAAGGCGCCTCGCGCTGCTGATCTGGATGGCGATCCTCGTCGCCGTCGGGGTCGGTGCCGCGACGGCGTCGAAGCCCGCCACCAAGCCGTTCTCGATCCCCGGGATCGAGGCGCAGAAGGCGATCGACCTGCTGGAGGAGCGCAGCCCCGACACGGGCGGCAGCGGCGCGACCGCGCGCGTCGTGTTCCAGGCCCCCGACGGCACCCGGATCGACGCCCCGCAGAACAAGGCGGGCGTGGACAAGACGATCGGCGCGTTGCAGGGCACCCCCGAGATAGCCGACATCTCCGACCCCTTCTCGGCCGCGACGGTGAGCGGGGACGGCACGACGGCGTACGCGACCGTGGACTACCTGGTCGGCGCCGACATGCTGAAGGACTCCACGCGGGACGTCCTCGAGGACGCGGTCAAGCAGGGCCAGGCGGCCGGGCTGAAGGTCGAGGTCGGCGGTGACGCCCTGGAGGCGGAGACCAGCGTCGGCAACGGCGAGATCATCGGCATCGCGGTCGCGGCGGTCGTGCTCGCCATCACCTTCGGCGCGATGATCGCCGCCGGGCTCCCGCTGCTCACCGCCATCCTCGGGGTCGGCATCGGCATCGCCGGGATCACCGCGGTGGCCGGCATCTTCGACCTGTCGGAGAGCACGTCCACGCTGGCGATGATGATCGGCCTGGCGGTCGGCATCGACTACGCGCTGTTCATCGTGTCCCGCTTCCGCAGCGAGCTGCGGCTCGGCCGAGAACCGGAGGAAGCCGCCGGACGCGCGGTCGGTACGGCCGGATCCGCGGTGGTCTTCGCGGGCCTCACGGTCGTGATCGCGCTGGCCGGCCTGGCCGTCGTCAACATCCCGGTGCTCACCGAGATGGGCCTCGCCGCGGCGTTCACCGTGGTCATCGCGGTCCTCGTGGCGCTGACCTTCGTGCCCGCGCTGCTGGGCTTCGCCGGCAAGCGCATCTTCGGTCGCAAGGAGCGCAAGCGCAGGGCCCGGGAGCCGCAGGTGCAGGCCGAGGGCAAGCCGAACATGGGCTCGCGCTGGGCGCGGTTCGTGCTGCGGCACCCGGTCGCCGTGCTGGTGGGCTCGATCGTGGGCCTCGGTGCCATCGCGCTGCCGGCCGCGAGCATGAACCTCGGTCTGCCGGACGACAGTGCGAAGCCGACGAGCACCACGCAGCGCCAGGCGTACGACATGCTCGCCGACAGCTTCGGCCCCGGCTTCAACGGCCCGCTGCTGCTGGTGGTCGACACCGCGAACACCGCCGACCCGGTTGCCGCCGCGGACGCGGTGCGCCTGCAGGTCGAGACGCTCAAGGGCGAGGGCAAGGGCCAGGGTGTCGCGTCGGTCGGCGCCGCCAACCTCAACGACGCCGGCACCCTGGCCACCATCCAGGTCACGCCGACCACGAAGCCCAGCGACACCAAGACCGAGACGCTGGTGCACGACATCCGTGACGTGGTGAAGCAGGCCGAGGCGCAGACCGGTGCCAAGACGCTGGTCGGTGGCACCCCGGCGCTGAACATCGACTTCTCGCAGAAGCTGAACGACGCGCTGATGCCGTACCTGCTCCTGGTCGTCGGGCTCGCGTTCCTGCTGCTGATCGCGGTGTTCCGGTCGATCCTGGTGCCGCTCAAGGCGGCGCTCGGCTTCCTCCTGTCGGTCACCGCCGCGCTCGGTGCGGTCGTCATGGTGTTCCAGTACGGCTGGCTGAACGGGCTGTTCGGGGTGGAGCAGACCGGCCCGATCATGAGCATGATGCCGATCTTCCTGGTCGGCGTGGTGTTCGGGCTCGCGATGGACTACGAGGTCTTCCTGGTCACCGGGATGCGCGAGGCGTTCGTGCACGGCCAGTCGCCCAAGGAGTCCGTGGTCAGTGGGTTCAAGCACGGCGCCCGGGTGGTGACGGCCGCGGCGATCATCATGATCGCGGTGTTCGCGGGCTTCATCGGGGCGAGCGACTCGATGATCAAGATGATCGGCTTCGGCCTCGCGGCGGCGGTCTTCCTGGACGCGTTCGTGGTCCGCATGGCGCTGGTCCCGGCCGTGCTCGCGCTGCTGGGCAAGTCGGCCTGGTGGCTGCCGAAGTGGCTGGACCGCATCCTTCCGAACGTCGATGTCGAGGGCGACAGCCTGCGCAAGCACATCGACGCGCAGACGGCGGCACAGGAGCCTGACCCGCTGCAGGAACGCGAGCGGGAGCCGGTCGGCACCTGAACCGCCCCCGGCGGCGGGCCGGGCAGGGCCCGCCGCCGAACCTCCTGATCTCCCTGCCTGCTCCCGTCGCTTGTTCCGACGTGAAGACCGCCCCGGCCGGGTGCCATGCGCACCGGGCCGGGGCGGTTCCGCGTGCGCCCGGTTTTTGCGGCGTACGCGGCCCGGCGGCACCGGCGACCCATGCCGTCCCGACATGGACCCATGCCCGGTCCGGAATCCGACGGCGCGCGCATTCCCGCAGGTGGACATGCGTGTTACGTTCCGCGTCCGGCCGAGGTGGAGGGATGCCGCACGTGACCACGACAGAGCGCGGCCCTCAGCCGGGGCCGGACCCCGCCGCCGACCCCGCCGGTGCCCCGGGCCCTGCACCCGTTCCTGGCCCCGGCCCCGGCCTCGATCCGCGCCCCTGTTCCGGCGGCGCGGCCGCCTGGGCGGACTCTGCGCGCACCGTGGAACTCCCTTTGCGCGGACCGGAGTTGACTGGCAGCACAGCAGACCCCGTGGGCCTGCACTACTGCGAACTCCCGGCCGTCGCACCGGCCGACGACCCCGCCCCGGTGCTGTTGCTGCACGGATGGGCGGGCAGCGCGGCCGATTGGGACGACGTCGCGCCGGCGCTCGCGGCGGACCGGCGGGTCGTCGCGTACGACCACCGCGGGCACGGCGGCAGCGCGAAGTTCGCTACGCGCGACGCCTACACGTTCGATCTGCTGGCCGCCGACCTGGCGGCGTTCGCGGAGCGCGTCACCCCCGGACCGGTCCACCTGATCGGACACTCGATGGGCGGGCTCACCGCCCTGCGCCACACGCTCGCCCACCCCGAACGGGTGCGTTCGCTCGTCCTGGTGAGCACCTCCCCGCGGCCGTCGGCGGCGCCGCACGTACGCCTGCTGTTCGGGTTCCTGAACCTGCTCGTGCGCCGACGGGGCATGGCGCCGCTGGAGGGGTTCGTCCGACGCCGGTTCAAGGTGCCCGAAGACATCGCCGCCGAGCAGCGCGCCCGCCTGGAGCGGCAGGGCCGGGCGCTCGTAGGCATGGACCCGGTCGCGTTCGTCGCGTTCAGCAAGGCCGTCCGGAAGTACGCCCCGGTCCTCGACGGCCTCGACGCGATCACCTGTCCGGTCACCGTGGTCAACGGTGCGCTCGACATCGGACTCCGTTCCGGCGCCGCGCAGTTCGCGTCCCGCATCGCCGGGGCCCGGGTCGAGGTGGTCCCCGGGGCCGGGCACAGCCCGCAGACCGAGGCGCCGGACGCATGGCTCGCGGCGGTTCGCGAACACCTCGCCCGGGCGGGCTAGCGGCCCTTCCGGCCCGTCGTGCGGCGACCTCCGGAAAATTCCAACTGCGGGATTCCTGCCGTGCGTTGGTGAGACATACGACCCCGCGGTGACTAGTTTCCCAGGGACCGCAAGGGCTTCGGGACCTCGGAAAAACGCTCAGTTGGCAAGATGTGCCGAGAGGGGCTTCGCGGGGCGAAAATCCGTGGTGCCGGGGCTCTGGGAATGCCGCACTCCGGTTGCTATCTTCCGCCGCATGATTCCCGCACGGGCCGGGGGTCCGGGCACGCTCGGAAGGAAGACGCAGCCGTGATCATCGACATTCCCGAGGGCGAGGACGCCATCCCGTACGTCTGGGCCGAGATGGTCCCGGAAATCGGCACGGCGGCCGCGACGTACTCGATGTCCGTGTACGACCACAGCAAGCTCGGGCTCCGCGAGTTCGAGGCGGCCCGGCTCCGCATCGCGCAGATCAACGGGTGCATCTTCTGCCTGGACTGGCGCACCGAGCGCGACGGCGTCAAGGTCGAGGAGGAGTTCGCCGACGCGGTCACCGAGTGGCGCACCACCGAGGCGTTCGACGACCGCACCCGCCTTGCCGCCGAGTACGCCGAGAGGTACGCCGTCGACCACCACAACATCGACGACGAGTTCTGGGTGCGCATGAAGGCCCACTACACCCAGCACGAGATCGTCGAGCTGAGCATGGCCATCGGCTCGTGGCTGGCCTTCGGCCGGCTGAACCACGTCCTCGGCCTCGACAGCGTCTGCGTCCTCACGAACCACTGATCCGCAACTGCCCGGCCCCTGCCCTCCGGCGTGCCGCCCAGTACCGCCGTTCAGAACCGCCGTTCAGTACCGCCGCCCGGCAATGCTCCTCAGCACCGCCGTTCAGTACCGCCGCCCGGCAATGCCGTCACAGCACCGCTGTTCAGCACCGCCGCTCAGACCCTGATTTCCGGCGCTGAGACCGAACACCGATTTCGACCCCGGTAACGACCACCGGGCCCGGAATCGCCCGCACCGCTCCGTCGTACCTCCAGCCCCCCGGCCGCCCCCGGCCCAATTCACCGGCAGTCCGGCAAGTCCGGCACCAAGCGCAGGCGTCTCGGCCCGGTCCAGGCGCCGATCGCCCCAGGCCCGCACCGCGCATTCCGCGCGGGCTCGCACCCGCTCTGCCCGGCACCGCAACCTGCTCCACTCGCCCGGCCGACCTTCCGCCGGTCCCCGCGGCGAACGCTCTCGTCTCCGTGGCAAGCCCCTCGTGCCACGGCCATGCCCGCATGCCCGTTCCGGGGCCGTCGGGCGCACGATCCGGAACGCTACGTTCCGGTACCTGCACAGCGCACACGCACAGCAGCAGGTGTTCACTCCCGTCCGAAGTGAGGAAACCTCATGCGTGAAACCGTCCTCCCCGACTCCGGCGCCTCCGGAGTCTCGCGCCGCCGCTTCGTGGTCGGAGCCGGCGCGGCCGTCGGGGCCGCCGCGATCGCGGGCCACGTCGCGGCCCCCCGCGCGTACGCCGCCCCCGCGGCCGGTCCGATCGCCAACGGCGCCCGGGTCCCCGTCCTGGTGGTCGGCACCGGCTACGGCGGCTCCGTCACCGCGCTGCGCCTCGCGCAGGCCGGCGTCGACGTCCACATGATCGAGATGGGCATGGCCTGGGACACCCCGGGCTCGGACGGCAAGATCTTCGCCAACACGACGACGCCGGACCACCGTTCGTTCTGGCTGCGGACCCGCACCAAGCAGCCGCTGAGCAACTTCCTCGGCTTCCCGATCGACAAGAACATCCCGAAGTACACCGGCATCCTGGACGCCGAGGAGTTCGCCGGGATCATGGTGTACCAGGGCCGCGGGGTCGGCGGCGGCTCGCTGGTGAACGGCGGCATGGCGGTCACGCCCAAGCGCGAGAACTTCGCCGGGATCCTGCCGTCGGTCAACGCCGACGAGATGTACTCCACGTACTACCCGCGCGCCAACGCCGGCCTGGGCGTCACCAGCGTCGACCAGCGCTGGTGGGAGAACGCGCCGTGCTACCAGTACGCCCGCGTCGGCCGCAAGCACGCGCAGCGCTCCGGCTTCCCGTTCGTGTTCGTCCCCAACGTGTACGACTGGGACTACATGAAGGCCGAAGAGGCCGGAACCGTACCGAAGTCCGCCCTCGCGGGCGAGGTCATCTACGGCAACAACGCCGGCAAGAAGTCGCTCCAGAAGACCTACATCGCGCAGATCAAGTCGACCGGCCGCGTCACCATCACCACGCTGCACAAGGTGACTTCGGTCGCCCCCGCGGCGGGCGGCGGCTACACGGTGCTCATCGACGAGATCAACACCACCGGCGACACGGTGGCCACCAAGTCGGTCACCGCGGACCGGGTGTTCTTCGCGGCGGGCAGCGTCGGCACCTCCAAGCTCCTCGTGAAGCTCAAGGCGACCGGCGCGCTGCCCAACCTCAACAACGAGGTCGGCAAGGGCTGGGGCGACAACGGCAACGTCATGTGCGGCCGGGCGAACCACATGTGGGACGCCACCGGCAAGCTCCAGTCGTCGATGCCGACCGCGGGCATCGACAACTGGGCGGCGGGCGGGGCGTTCGCCGAGGTGGCGCCGCTGCCGACCGGCATCGAGACGTACGCGTCGTTCTACCTGTCGATCACCAACACCCCGCACCGCGCGGAGTTCAGCTGGAACGCCGCGACCGGCAAGGTGGACCTGAGCTGGCAGACGGCGTGGAAGCAGACCTCCATCAACATGGCGAAGACCATCTTCGACAAGATCAACCAGAAGGAGGGCACGATCTACCGGACCGACCTGTTCGGGACGTACAAGATCTGGGGCGACCACCTCACGTACCACCCGCTGGGCGGTGCGGTGCTCAACAAGGCCACCGACAACTACGGGCGCCTGCACGGCTACCCGGGCCTGTACGTGATGGACGGCTCGCTCATCCCCGGCAACGTCACCGTGAACCCGTTCGTGACGATCACCGCGCTGGCCGAGCGCAACATCGAGAACATCATCGCGAACGACCTGTAGGCCGCCGCCGGCCCTGACCGGCCGGGCATGTCCGTCCGGGCCCGACCGTCGGGCCCTGGTCGTCCGGGCCTGGTTTGGCCAGGCGCAGGTACGCGGGATCGGCTGACGGCGGGGGCGCACCACGCGCCCCCGCCGCGGCGCGTCCCGCGCTGCCGACGCTTCCGGCGAAGCCCTGGACCCGATCCATCAGTTGGACAATAGCCGCTGGTCAGGTGACTCGTGTCGACCTGATGGGGCGTCGGAAAACTCCAATACCGGGAGGTGCGGCCGGTGGGACGGTGCGACCCGACCACGACGGCCGTCGGTCCCTGCAACGAGGCGGCGCACGCACCCGACGGGTTCCGTCCCGCCCAGGAACAGGTGTACTTCCCAAGGGGTTTCCATGCCACTGGCACGCTGGTTCCGAAGTACTCGACGCACACACACCCCACGCGGAAAGGCCGGTGTCGCCCTCGTGGTCGCCGCCGCCTCCCTCGCGACGCTCGGCAGCCTCGCGGTGGCGCCCGCCGGGGCCTCCGGCGGCGGTCCCGCCGCCGGCCCCGCGGCCACCGACCACGCCGCCCTGCTCGCCGCCATGCAGTTGGTGAGCGGCAACGTCAACGACGGCAACACGCCACCCGGCCCGCACGGCATGGACGCGATCCCCGGAGTCGTGGCCCGTACCGACATCGGCGGCGTCCAATGGACCGGCACCGCGGACAACCCCGGCAGCGCCGCGACGCGCCAAGCCGACGGGGTGTTCCGGGCGGGCAGCGTCACCAAGATCTTCACCGCCACGGTCATCCTGCAACTCGTCGGCGAGGGGCGCCTCAGCCTCACCGACGACGTGTTCGGCCTGCTCGGCCCGGTCCTCAAAGACAACACCGTGCGCGGCTGCAACCTGACGACGTGGAAGTGCTTCAACCCGCCGGGGCCGGGCGTCGCGCCCATCACCGTCGAGCAGTTGCTGCAACACTCCAGCGGCATCTTCAACAACATGGCCGACCTGTCGTTCCAGGCCAAGGTCGCCGCGCAGTTCCCGAACATGGCCTTCACCCCGGCCGAGTTGGTGGCCGAGGGGGCGAGCCACGGGCCGCAGGCGGCGCCCGGGACGACGATGGCGTACTCGAACACCAACTACGCGCTGCTCGCCCTCGTCATCGAGTCCGTCACCGGCAAGCCGTGGCACCAGGCCCTGACGGAACGGGTGGTGACGCCGCTCGGGCTGACCAAGACGTGGGTCCCGGCGCCGACCGACACCGTCCTGCCGGGGCCGCACGACACGTTCGTGTCGAACCTGCTGTTCCCGCGCAACGGCACGTCGTTCAACACGCTGCCCGCGAGCGACCAGAACGCGTCGTACGGCTACGGCGGCGGCAACGTCATCTCGACGACCGCCGACCTGATCACGTTCATCAAGGCGCTGATCGGCGGACAGTTGCTGCCGCCCGCGCAGTTGCAGCAGATGATCACCAAGGTGAACCCCAACACGATGGGGACCCCCGCCCCGGCGCTGCCGCCCGGTATCACCTGCAACACCGGCCTCGCGTGGCCCGAGTGCATCCCCAACCCCGCCAAGTTCAACGTCACCTCCAACGCGAACGCGCCCACGAACTGGTACGCGTACGAGCCCTGGAACCAAGGCGTCGCGAACTACAGCCTCGGCCTCACGCAGCGCGAACTCACCTGCTCCAACGGCCAGAAGGTCACGTTGTACGGCCACAACGGGGCGATCCCGGGCTCGATGTCGTACGTCTACACGACCCCGGACGCGAGCCACTCCATCGCCTTCAACCTGAACGCCGACTGGCCGCAGCACGAGTTGTACGACATGTACGGCATCCTGGCGGCGGAATACTGCCCGGCAGCCTGACCGACCGCCCGACCCGCCCGCTCCGTCCGGGGCTCGGCGCCCGGGCCCACTCCCCGCACCGCTCCTCCGACCGCTTCAGGACCCCCGCCCCGGTGCCCACCGGGGCGGGGGTCCTCGCGGTTGGGGCTACGGCAGTTCGCCCGGCGCGGCCACCGTGCGGCGGCGCCGTGCGGGTACGGCCCGGTTCAGGGCCCATCCCGTTTTGGAAGGCGTTTCCCGGGCAGCGCGCCTCACGGAGTCCCCCCACGTTGGAGAGTGTGATGTCCACAGGTGCAGTGATAGCCATCATCATCATCGTCATCGGCGTGCTCGCCGTACTGGGTGCCGCGATGTGGATGCTCAATCGCAGGCGTCACCTGCGGGAGCGCTTCGGGCCCGAGTACGACCGGATGGTGGAGTCCGGCGAGAACCGGCGCGCGGTGGAACGCGAACTGCGGGACCGCGAAAGGCGCCACAACGAGTTGGACCTCAAGCCGCTGCCGCCGCGGGAGCGCGAGCGCTACGCCAAGGAATGGGTCGCCGTCCAGGAGAACTTCGTGGACACCCCGAGCAGCGCGGTGAACGACGCGGACAACCTGGTGACCCGCCTGATGCGCGACCGCGGCTACCCCACCGAGGGCTACGAGGAGCAGGTACGCCATCTCTCGGTGGAACACGGGCACACGCTGGAGCACTACCGCGAGGCGCACGAGATCAGCAACCGGGCCGCCGCCAAGGAGGCCACGACCGAGGACCTGCGCGGCGCGATGGTCCACTACCGGGCCGTCTTCGAGGACCTGCTGACGCGCAGCGAACGGGCCTGACCGGCACGTCGCCCGCCGACGGCCGCCCGGCGTGCCCCGGTACCGACACCGGTCGCGCCACCGCGAGTCCGCTTCGGATCCCCAACTCCCTTCCACCACGACGAAAGAGTCGAGATGCGACACGAAGGCAGCGAACACCGCGACCCCGGGCACGGAGACCGGGACCCCCGGGCCGACGAGCGCGCCCGACCGGAGACCGGCTCCCAGCCCGGCACCCGGGACCTCGCCGACGCCGGGAAGACCGACTCCCCGACCACGGCAGCACAGGCGTCCTCGCCGGCGCGACCGGCCCGACCGCCGTCCCTGCCGCACCCGCAGAAGCACGCCGATGCCCGGACCGAGCGGGAGAGCGGCGCGGCCGAGGGCGCGGGCACGACGGCCGAGCGCTCGGGAACGACGGCCGAAGGCGCGGGAACGAGGCACGAGCCGCCGCGCGGCCTCCCCGACGAGTCGTCCGCCGAGCGGCTGGCCCAGGAGGACCACGCGCTCCTCGAACCGGGTGACGCGAAGGACTTCCGGGTGAAGTGGCAGGAGATCCAGTCGGACTTCGTCGACCACCCCAAGGATGCGGTGCGCGAGGCCGACACCCTGGTCGCCGAGGTCATGCGTACGCTCGCCGCGTCTTTCGCGTCGCGCAAGGACGGCCTGGAACGCCAGTGGGCGCAGGGCGACGACGTCGTCACGGAGGACCTGCGGATCGCGCTCCAGCGCTACCGCTCCTTCTTCAACCGCCTGCTCAGCGCCTGACCCCTCGTCCGGCGGCGCCCCCCGCCGCCGGACGCATGCCGAGGCCGCCCCCGGACGCCGTTGTCCGGGGGCGGCCTCGACGCGTGGGGCCCGGCACGAAGCGGCGGCCACGCGCGAGCCGGTACTCGGGCCTGCCCCGGTCAGGAAATTGCGCACCGCCTCGACCGGCGTCTCCCCATGGTCCGGAATCCCGCGGCGGGGCCGGTGCCGCCGTCGGCGACAAGGCCGGTGAGCGGGTCCCCGATACTCTTGGGAGCCGCCGGCGCCGGTCGGCCGCTCCCCCTTCACGTACGGACCGAAGGCGTCCGGAGTTCAATCGCGCGGGACGGTCCTTCCGACTCCGTTTCCTTCGGCGGACCCCGGGCAGCCACTTCATATCCGGGATTTCGAACGCGCGCATCCTGCCGCCGCTTCGTATCGTCCCGGCCCGATCGGAGGGATCACATGTTCAGAGCCATCGGAGACGTTTTCCGGAAGATCGGCGGAGCGATCGCAACCGTGGTCACACTGCCGTTCCGTGCCGTTGCCCGGCTGTTCGGCGGGGCGTCCGATTCGGCGCGCGGCCGCCACTGACCACGGCCGAAACCACGAACCGGCTCGACGCACCAAGACCGACGAAACGGATCAATGAAGCGGATCCAAGAGGAGTATTGATGACCGACCCGAGACGCGTGCGCGAGCCGCGGGCCGTCCCGAGCCGGGTGAGCCTGCTCGCCCCTCGGGGCGAGCTGGACGAGGCCGCGGCGGACGCCTTACGGACGGAGGCCGCCGCGCGGATCGCCGAGGGCCGTCCGGACCTGGTGGTCGACCTGTCCGGCGTCACATTCTGCGACGCCTGCGGCCTGAGCGCTCTGATCGGCATCCGGCGCGGCGCCCTGGAGGCCGGTGGCTCGCTGCGGCTCGCGGCCGTACCCGAGGACCTGGACCACCTGCTGACCAGGACCGGGCTCCGGGATTTCCTGATCGCGTTCCCGACCGTCGAGGACGCCGTGTCGGCGCACGACGCGAAGCGCATGACGCAGCCGCCCAAGCACCCCGGCCGGACGCGTCGCGCGGCGCAGGCCGGGGCTTCCCGCGAGCCCAGCCGATAGCCGCGGGTCACCCGGGTTCGTGGCGCACCACCGCCCGGGCCCGGCCGCCGCTATTGGGCGACCCAGACGCTCGCGGGCGAGAAGCCGCCGAGGTCGGCGATCCCCGAGCGTCCGGGCACCTGGTACGGGCCGCCCACACAGTCGTCGTTCATGAACATGGCCGCACTCGAGGTGTGGGTGTTGGCGACCGAACGGACGCGGCCGACCCAGCCGTGGTCGACAAGACTCACGCAGGTGCCGCCGGGGACCAGCGAACTGACCGTCAGCCTTTGTCCCGTGAAGCCCGTGCCGTCGAACAGGCACAGAGTCCGGGTGAGCGAACACGCGGACGGTCCTCCCCCGGACGACACCGACGATGCGGTCGGCACGGCGGCTGCCGCGGTCGGCGCGGCCGCCGCCGTCGTGGCGATCGCCACGGCGATCCCGGCGGCGGCCCTGGCATGGGTTCCGGTGTAGCGGCGCATATGGCTGCCTTCCCTCCGTTGAGGCGACTGCCTCCGTTGAGTCGACTGCGGACCCGTCACAGCCTTCGTGTTGCAGCCGTCTCGTTATAACGAGGACACCGGAGAACATCCACCCAGATGACGCCCAACTCCCTTGCCATAAAAGCCTGTTCTCATGCTCAACGGGTCGGCTCACGGCGCGGGGGCCGCTCCGCACGGGGCCGCGTCGCCGCCAGGACAAGCGCCGCCGCAGACGCCAGCGCGCCCCCGAGGTACATGACCGAGGCGGTGCCGAGACCGTCGGCGGCGCGTCCGCCGAGAAATGCCCCCAGCGCTATCGCGGTGTTGAAGACACCGACCAGAAGGGCCGAAGCCGCCTCGCGTGCCCGGGGGACGGCGGCCAGGAGCCAGGTCTGCACGGAAACGGACACCCCGCCGTAGGCAACGCCCCACAGCACCAGCAGCGCCGCCGCGGCCCACACCGAGTCGCCGAGCGCGGGCACGAGGAACACGGTGGTGGCAAGCAGCGCGGACAGGAGCAGCAGCGTGCCGCGCGCCGAGCGGGTCGCGCCGAAGCCCGCCGCGAAGTTGCCCGCCACGCCCGCGATGCCGTACCCCAGGAGCAGCGCCCCGACCAGGGCCGCCCTGATCCCGGAGACGTCCTCCAGGACCGGGCGCACATACGTGTATGCGGCGAAGTGCCCGGTCACCAACAGCGCCACCACCACCAGCGCGACCCGCACGCGGGCGTCCGCAAGGGGTTCGGCGAGACGAGGGCGCGCGGCGTCCGGCGGCAGCGCCGGGAGCGCCGCGGCCAGGGCGACGGCCAAGCCGAGGCCGAGACCGCCGGCCGCCACGAAGGCCGCCCGCCAGCCGAGGAGTTCGCCGACATATGCGCCCGCCGGAACGCCGAGCACCGAAGCCACCGCGATACCGCTGAACACCAGCGAGGTCGCCGCGCCGACGGAGGTCGGCGGCACGAGGCGTACCGCGATCCCGGCGGCCAGCGCCCATACGCCGCCCATCCCGATGCCGACCAGCAGGCGCGCGGCGGTCATCACCGCGAAGTTCGGCGCCCATGCGCTGAGCAGGTTGCCCAGGCCGACGAGCGCCATCAGGAGGACGAGGGCCCTCCTCCGGTCGTGCCGGGCGAACACCGGCGCCAGCGCGGGCGCGGCGACGGCCGCCGACAGTCCGGTGACCGTGAGGGTCAGGCCGGCCGTGCCCTCCGAGACGGCCAGTGACTCACCGAGAGGGGTGAGCAGGCCGACGGGCAACATCTCGGACGTGACGACGGTGAAAGTCCCGGCCGCGACGACGGCGACGGCCGGCCAGCCGCCGCGCGCGGAGTGATCGACTTGATCGACAAGAGCCATGCCGCCAGGCAACCGTCCCGCCTCCCGGGGAACAACGGGAGATCTCTCATCCTTTGCATGAGCGTGGCTCATCGATCGCGGCGGGCCGCGCGACGGCACGGGGCGGAGCGACCCGGGCGGGCGGGCCCAGGGGCGCCGCCGCATCGGGAGAGTGGAGCGGCATGGCGGGCGGGATCGAGATCCGGGAGATCGAGGCCTTTCTCGTCCTCGCCGAGGAACTGCACTTCGGCCGGACCGGAGACCGGCTGTACGTGTCGCAGAGCCGCGTCAGCCAGTTGCTGCGCGCGCTGGAGCACCGGGTCGGCGCACGCCTCGTGGAGCGTACGAGCCGCCGGGTGCGCCTGACCCCGCTGGGTGCGCGCTTCCACGCGTCGCTGACCCCGGCGTACGCGGCGCTGCGTACCGCCGTCGACGACACGCGCGCGGCGGCCGGGGACGTGGCGGGCACACTGCGCCTCGGTTTCCAGGGCAGCGCCAACGACCAGCTCATGGACGCGATCGCCGCATTCGAGAGCCGGCATCCGGGCAGCGCCGCGGAGGTCGGCGAGGTGCCGTTCAACGACCCCTTCGGGCCGCTGCGGCGCGGCGAGGTCGACGCGGCGATCGTCCTGCTTCCGGCCGAGGAGCCGGACGTGGCCGTAGGACCGGTGTTCTCGCGCCGCCGCCAGACGCTCGCGGTGTCGGTGCGGCACCCGTACGCGGACCGCGCCGAGATCACCGCCGAGGATCTCGCGGCCTGCGATCTCATCACCGTCGCCGGTCCGGCCCCGGACTACTGGCGGCGCGCGAACGCCCCCGAGCGCACTCCGGAGGGAAGGGCGATCCCGCGCGGTCCCGCGGTGCGCACGCTTCAGGAGGGCCTGGCCGGCGCGGCGGTCGGCCGCGGCGCGATGCTGCTGTGCGAGCCGACCGCCGAGTACCACGCACGGCGCTCGCTGGCCTTCGTGCCGGTGACGGGCCTGCCGATGTCCGCGCTGGCGCTCACCTGGCTGCGGAACGGCTCGGGGCCGTCGGCGCGCGTGGCGGCGTTCGCGCGGGCACTGGCGGACACGGCCGACCCGGCCGACGACCCCGAGGAGCACTGACCGCGCGGGTCCTCGGCCGCTCTACCAGCCTGTCGGCCGTCCCCGGCCCGGTCCCCCGCTCAGCCCTTCGCCCACTCCTCGTCTCGCCGTACCGCGGCCTCGTGGACCGCCCCCGGCGGCTTCTCGCCCAGGATCCTGTCCCGCTGCGCGCGAAGGACCTCCGGGCGCGTGGTGCCCGCGAACTCCGGCCGCTCGTACAGGCGGCGGGTGTAGGCCCACAGGTTCGGGTAGTCGGGCAACCCGCGCCCGTCGCGCTCGATCGCGGCGTGGTAGCCGACCTCGAAGCGGATCAGCTTCACCCACAGCCGGATGTCCGAGAGCGTCAGCGTCTCGCCGTGCACGAACGCCGACTCGGCGAGTTGCGCCTCGTGGGCGTCGAGCGCGTTCACGCCGTCGACCAGGCCACCGGCCTTCACCTCGGCGGTGATCCGGCTGTCGAACGCGTCGATCTCGCCGTGCAAGTGCTCCGGGTAGAGGTCGACCGACGCGTCGCCCCAGGCGTCGAACCGCGTCGCCAGGTCCACGGGGATGACCGGGAAGTCGTTGCTCACCACCCGGGTCGTGGCGCGGTCCCAGAGGGTCGGCACCGAGATGTGGCCGTCGTACCCGGGCTCGGTGAGTTCGTACGCGTCCCGCAGCAGCGCGAAGCCGTTGACCGGGTCGGGGCCGAAGCGCTCGCGGAACGCCCAGCCCCGGCCGTCGCGTTCCTCGTCCACGTAGGAGGCGGTGACGACCTCCTCCAGGTCCTTCGCGGCCCGGACGACGGATACGATCTGCGCCCACGGGCAACCGTACGAGACGTACAGGTGGTACCGGCCCGGCTCGGCGGGGTACGGCGACGATCCCGGTGCGCCGATGCGGTCCTGAAAGGGATAGAAGGGCCGTTCGACCCCGTCACGCGGGGAAGGGTGCCTAGCCTGGTATGCGCCGAACACCTCGGTGTCGACAGGGCTTGCGAAGACGGCTGCGGTGGTCATTGTGACTCCTTCGGTCGCGAACCGGTCGTGGTCCGGTCGTGAAAAAAGCGCTCGTGAAGCGGTCGTGGTGGTCATGCGGTGAGGCGTTCGGTCGGCGCCGCGACGGGGGTGGGGGCCGAGGCCGCCAGACCGCGCAGCACGTCGCGTGCCAGGCTGTCGTTGACGCGGAACGTCGGCGCGTCGAACCGCGGCCGGGCGAATCCGCCCACGGCGACACCGCCCGCGACCCCGTGCCCTGTCGCGAACCGCGCGTTGTGCCCTATCCCGTCGGAGTCGACCAGGCGGTGGGTGCCGACCTCGGTCCGCACCTTGCCGGTGGGCACCCCGGCGAGCAGTTCCTCGGATACCGCCCCGCGGGCGTACAGCCTGCGCAGCAGCGGGTCCAGGGTGCGCGCCAACGCCGGCTCCGGAAGCCTGGCCTCGACGAGGGCCCGGGCGCGCACCACGCCGGGAACCGCCGGGCTGTGCGCGACGAACGCGCCGTCACGGGCGGCCACCGCCGTGTCCGGGCCGACGAAGCGGATGACGCCCGCTTCGGCCAGGGCGGCCATCTCCGCGAGGCGCGGCCCGGGCGGACCGCTCGCGATGTAGCTGAAGTAGTTGTGGAATTTCGAAAGTTCGTGCAACTGCGCGCTGTCGGAGATACGGCCTGCGGCCAACAGTCGGGCGATGACGCCGTATGCGACCAGCAGGGCGTGGATGACCGCCAGATCGGCACTGAACCGGGGGTCCGAGCGCCGGGCCAGATCAGCCGCCATGTGGGTGAGCAAGGCCTCTTGTAGCTCCGTCGCGTCGGCGAACCGCCTTCCGAGCAAGGGGCGGTCGAGGAGTCCGAGGTCGAGGCGGTCGTCCGGGCCCGGCACGGTCGCGTTGACCAACGGCGCATGATCGCCGTCGGCGAGTGCTTCGGCCAGCGGTTCGGCGACGTCGGCCCAATCGGCGGTGGTGCGGTCCCGGTGGGCGGTGAACAGGCGTTGGTAGTAAGCCCACAGCATCTCCCGGTCGAGTGCGGGGCGAATGTCGCGATGCCATTCCAGCGCCCGGGGCCCGGGGCGGTCGTCGAAGGTCTCGATGGCGAGGAACCGGGGCACATGGCGGTCCCCCGTCAGTTCGTACCCGGTCTTGGCGCGATAGGGCACGCCGCGCCGCGAACCGACGTACAGCACCGGTTCGTTGCCCGAGGGATGGTAGGTCGGCACGCCCTCGGCGCCGCGCCCGAACCGTCCGCCGCGCCCCGAGCTGACGCGGACCATCAGGTCGACGAAGGCGAGGCCAAGGCCGCGCACGATCACCGGCTCACCTGGGGCCAGGACCCCTAGGTCCTGGTCGGCGGCGTAGCCGCGCGGCAGGTAGGTCAGGCCGTTCTCGCGTGCGTAGCCGACGAATTCCCGCTCCGACGGGTCCGGCTCGTGGTCGAGGTGGCCCTGCGCGAGCACGACGGCGTCGGCGACGATCCCGGTGCCCCCGGCGAGTTCGAGTTGCTGGCGGCCGAACGGTCCGTCCGTGAGGTCGACGGCGCGGTCCCGGTGCACGATGATGCGGACGTTCGGCGGCGCGGATGCCGCCGTGGCCCGGAACACCCAGGCGAGGTAGGCGCTCAGCAGCGGTCGGCTCGGAAACGAGACAGGCGTCAGCCGGGACAGTTCGTCCGCGTACGGCGCAAGCGCCGGTTGGGTACGCCCTTCGCGGATCTCGGCAGCCCGGTCGCGCCCCCACTCCCACAGGGAGGGACCAGGCGCTATCGGTCCTTCGCATGTCGCGGCCTCGTCGGTGAACAAAGTGATGTCCGAGGCCAGGGAGTTCGCCCACAGGAGCGGTGACTGCTCGCGCCGCCAGACGCGGCCGGCGCCGGGTGGATGGGGGTCGACGACGTGCAGGTGCAAGGGATGCCGCGGCAACAGCTCGGCGGCGTTGGCGACCAGGCGTTCGATCAGCGAGGTGCCGCCAGGGCCCGCACCGATGACGGCGACGGAGAACGGACGGGGGTGGGCCATCGGGGTCTCCCGGATACGGGCGCGGCGGCCGGCGCGGCGCCGCTCGAATGCGTACGGAGAGTGGGGGGATTCCGCGCACCGCCGCACGGCCACGACCGCAGGGCTGTGCCTGTCGGGCCGTGGCTCCAAAGGCTGTGCCTGGAAGAACGTGATACCAGGACGTGCCTACAAGGACGTGCCTACGGCGGCATGACCATGAGACGCGGGGCAGGCGCCGGTGCGGGAAGCGTCCGGCGGAGCGTCAAGCGGCCTCAGACGCGCGGACAGCAGGTGCCGGCCACTCGGCAGTAGTCGATGTGGCGGCAGGACACCAGGCGCAGGTCCGTACTCACGTAACGGACGCTACGAAACCCGGCGCCGCGCTGTCAACGCCGAGGAGCCCCGGACGGCGTATCGCCCCCAGGCTTCCTGGGTGGCGAACCCGCCTTGTTTCACGGTCGGTTCATGTCGCTGTCACAACTGCGGACGACGATGGGTCAGTCGGGACCATCGAAGGGCGGGAGGCGTGATGACGTACGAACCGTTCCTGTCCGGCCGCCGCTACCTCGACTTCGGGCACGCCGTCAGTGCCGCGTGTCGCCCTCGCTGACGCCGTCTCACACCCGCGGCAGAGCCCTCACCGACGCCGGACGCCACCCGTGCGTCGTCCCGCCCCTCCCGTTCGGAGTCCCGTCATGCCATCCGTCCTCACCTTGTGGGGTTCGCCGTCGCGCGTGTCGCGCACCGGCATCGTCGCCGCACACGTCGCCGACCGCCTTGCCAAAGCCGGCCACCGCGTCGACCGTCTGGCCGTACGCGACCTCCCGCCGCAGGCACTGCTGCACGCCGACTTCGCCGATCCGGCGATCCGCGACGCGCTCGCACTGGTCGACAAGGCCGATGCGGTGGTGGTCGCCAGCCCCGTCTACAAGGCCGCCTACAGCGGCGTGCTCAAGGCTTTCCTCGACGTCCTGCCGCAGTTCGCGCTGCGCGGCAAGGCCGTCCTGCCGGTGCTGACCGGCGGCACCCCCGCGCACGTCCTCGCACTCGACTACGCGCTGCGGCCCGTGCTCACGTCCCTGGGCGCGACGCACGTTTCGCAGGGCTGGTTCGTCCACGAGTCGTACGTCCATCCCGGCGACGGGAACGGGGAAGGGGACGGCGGCACCGGCCACCGGCTCGACCCGGAGGGCCTGGCGCCGCTGTACGAGCTGGTCGACGCCTTCTCCGCGCACGTGGCGGGCCCTGCCTCGACCGGCTGACCGCGCGGGGCCGCCCGGCGGCAACGGCCACCCGTGGTCGACGCCCGTGGGGCCCGGACCGGAGTCGGTCCGGGCCCCACGGGTGTTTCCCTGCCGCCTGCGCCCCTCGGGCGCCGCCACGACGCGGTCTCAGGACCAGACCGCGGAAGGCAGCCGGGCCGCGACGTGCGGCACGACGTCCGAGGCGAACAGCTCCAGGACGCCGCGGCGCTCGTCGGCCGCCAGGCCCTCCACGCCGAGTGCCTGGACCTGGTGGCCGTACGCCTCGTGGTAGCGGCCGATCTTGTCGACGATCTGAGCCGGGCTCCCGACCAGCGCGGGCCCGCGTTCGATCGTGTCCTCCAGCGAGGCGAACGGCGAGTGGTTGTGCTGCGCGGCGGCGGTCCGCGAGAAGGCGTCCCAGTACGGCTGGAAGCGCTGCCTGGCCTCCTGCGAGGTCCGTGCCACGTAGCAGCCGCCCGCCCCCGAGCCGACGACGGCGTCGCGGGGATCGTGGCCGTACGCCTCCCAGCGCTCGCGGTAGTGGTCGATCAGGGCGGCGTACTTCGCCATCGGGTGGAACCCGTTCGCGGTGAACAGCGGGTCGCCCCACTTCGCGGCCAGTTCCGTCGACTCGGTGCTGGTGGCACTGCCGTGCCAGATGTGCGGCCGGGCGCGGAACGGCCGGGGCTGGGTCGTCACTTCGGCCAGCGGCGGCCGGAAGCGACCGGACCAGGTCACGTCCTCCTCGTGCCAGAGGCGGCGCAGCAGCTCGAACTTCTCCTCCTGGTACTCCCATTGCCGCTCCTCCTCCAGGCCGAAGAGCGGGAAGTGCCGGGGGTCGTTGCCCTTGCCGACCATGAGTTCGAGGCGGCCTGCGGAGAGCTGGTCGAGAGTCGCGTACTCCTCGGCCACCCGCACGGGGTCGAGGACGCTGATGACCGTGAGGGTGGTCAGGAGCCTGACGCGGGAGGTCCGCTCGGCCACCGCGGCCAGGACCACGGCCGGCGAGGAGGAGAGGAAGGGCGCGCCGTGGCGTTCCCCCACGCCATAGGCGTCGAAGCCGAGTTCCTCGGTCAGCACGGCGGCGTCCACGACGTCGCGGAGCCGGTCGTACGGCGAGAGCACTTCTCCGGTGACGGGGTTGGGGAGGTTGGCGACAAGGGTGAAGACCGCGAATTTCATGGTGTCTCCGGTCGGCGCGGGGCGAAAGACGGGGAACGACCGCAGGGCGGACCGCGGTGCGGCGGGTGGCAGGTGGCGGGGATCCGATGCGGACCCTGGCTCAGGTTCGGGGCCGCAGCGCGGTTCGGGCCCCGCCGGGCACCGCGGCGATGAGGTCCCGCGTGTACGCGTGCCGCGGCGAGCGCAGGACCTCGTCCGCGGTCCCGGACTCGACGAGGCGGCCCTGCCGCATCACCCCGACCCGATGCGCCACCCGGCGCACCACGGCCAGGTCGTGCGAGATGAACAGCAGGGCGAGCCCCAGCTCGTGCTGGATGTCGGTGAGCAGTTCGAGCAGTTGCGCCTGCACGGACACGTCGAGCGCGGAGGTCGGTTCGTCGCAGACGAGCAGGTCCGGGCCGGGCGCGAGGGCGCGGGCGATCGCGACGCGTTGGCGCATGCCGCCGGACAGTTCGGCCGGGCGGCGGTCGAGGACGTCGGGGGCCAAGGCGACCTGGTCCATGAGCGTGGCGGCGCGGTCCCGGCGGGCCGCGCGGTCGCCGATGCCGAACGCCCGCAGGGGTTCGGTGACGATCTGCGCGACGGTCAGCCGCGGATCGAGCGATGCGTACGGGTTCTGGTGCACGACCTGCATGCGGCGGCGCAGGCGGCGGAGTTCGGCGCGGCCCGCGCGGCTCCGGGCGAGGCGGGTGACGTCGGCGCCGGCCACCTCGGCCGTGCCCCGGGTCGCGCTCTCCAGCCCGAGGACCAGCCTGGCGGTGGTCGACTTGCCCGATCCCGACTCGCCGACCAGCGCGTACGTCTCGCCCCTGTCGATGTGGAACCCGACGTCGTCGACGGCCCGCAGGGTCGAACCGTCCGGCAGCGGGTAGTCCTTGCCGAGGCCTTGGACGGCGACGATGCGGCGGTCCGCGGCGCCGGATTCGGTCGGCGGCTCGGGGCCGAGGCCGTCTTCGAGGCCCGGGGCCGCGGCGACGAGCGTCTGGGTGTAAGGGTGTTCGGGTCGCCGCAGCACCTGGTCGGCGGGGCCCGACTCGACGACTCGTCCCTGGGACATGACCACGACCCGCTGCGCCCGGTCGGCCGCCAGCCCCAGGTCGTGGGTGATCAGCAGGACGGCGATGCCGTGTTCGCGCGTGAGCGTGCCGAGGTGGTCGAGGATCCCCTTCTGCACGGTCACGTCGAGTGCGCTGGTGGGCTCGTCGGCGACCACCAGCCGGGGGCGGCACGCGAGGGCGATCGCGATGAGCACCCGCTGCCGCATTCCGCCGGACAGTTCGTGCGGGTACTGCCGGGCGCGGATGTCCGGAGCGGGCAGGCCCGCTTCGCCGAGGAGGCGTACCGCGTTGGCGCGGGCGGTCCGGGCGTCCGCGGCCTTGTGCACGAGCAGCGCCTCGGCGACCTGGTCCCCGACCCGGCGCACCGGGTTGAGCGACACGGCCGGGTCCTGCGGAACGAACCCGATTCCCGCGCCCCGGACTTCGCGCATGTCTCGCTCGGGGAGCGTCAGGAGGTCGCGCCCCTCGAACAGCACCCGTCCGCCGGTGACCCGCCCGGCCCCCGGCAGCAGGCCGAGTACGGCGTGTGCGGTGGTGCTCTTGCCGGACCCGGACTCCCCCACCACTGCCACGACTTCGCCCGGACCGACGGTCATGTCCACGCCGTGCACAACGGTTCGCGGCGCGGAGTGACGTCCCTGGTACGCGACTTCGAGTCCGCTGATCTCCAGCAGCGTCATCGGTCGTCTCCTCGTTCGGTGTCGAGGGCCCGGGAGATGCGGTTGGCGGCGAGTACCGTCGCGGCGATCACCAGGCCGGGGAAGGCGGTGAGCCACCAGGCGGTGGCGACGTAGTTGCGGCCCTCGGAGACCAGGGATCCCCATTCGGGGGTCGGCGGGGTGGCGCCGAAGCCGAGGAAGCTGAGGGACGACACGGCGAGGATGGCCACACCGAATTCGAGGGCGGCCATCACGAGGACGGGCCCCCAGGAGTTGGGCAGGATGTGCCGCAGCAGCACACCCGTGGGGCGCACCCCGCAGGCGTGCGCCGCCTCCACGTAGCCGGCGGACCGTACGCGGAGCACTTCCGCGCGCATCACGCGCGCGAACCCCGCGGCGCTGGCCAGCCCGACCGCGAAGGCGACCTTGGTGGTGCCGAAGCCGAGCGCGGTGATGACGGCGAGCGAGAGCAGGAGCCGCGGGATGGCCTGGAGCACGTCCACGAGACGCATCACGGCGTCGTCGACGACTCCGCCGACGAAGCCGGCGGCGAGGCCGAGGGACGTGCCGAGCACCAGGGCGACGACCACCGCCAGCGCGGTGGCGTGCAGCGACAGGGACGTGCCGTGGACGACGCGCGTGAACACGTCCCGGCCGAGCTGGTCGGTACCGAACAGGTGTTCCGCGCCCGGGCCTTGCAGTTTGTCGGCCGGTTCGCCGGTCAGCGGGTCGCCGGGGGCGACGATGCCGGGAGCCACCGCGGCGAGCAGCACAAAGGCGACGAACACGAGGGACACCGCGAGCCCGGGCCGGTGCCGCAGGAAGGTCCCGCACCCCAGGGCCCGCCCGCGAAGTCGGGCGGACCGCGGCGGTACGACGGCGTCCTTCCCGCGGGCAGGCCACGGCTGATCGGTCGTCGCGGCGGCGGCGATTCTCTCGGTTCCGGATCGGTCCGCCGGGGTGGCGCCGTGCGCACCGTCACCGTCGGCCGCTTCCGCGGTGCGCGGCGGGTCGAGGGTTTCCGACATGGGTTCCTCCCTCAGACCCGTCGCGCGGGCACGGTGGCGATGCGCGGGTCCAGCAGCGGATACAGCAGGTCGACGAGCAGGCTGACCAGCACGAAGACCAGGGCGGACAACACCACGACGCCCTGCACGACCGGCACGTCCTGGGTGTCGACCGCAAAGGCGGTCACCCGGCCGAGGCCGGCCCGCGAGAACACCGTCTCGACCACCACCGATTCGGTGAGCAGGTTCCCCGCGAGCACGCCGAACACGGTCAGTGCGGGCAGCGCGGCGTTGCGCAGCGCGTGGTGGATGTGGATGCGGGCGCGGCTCGCGCCTTTCGCCCGCGCGGTGTCGATGTAGGGAGACGCGAGTGCGGTGGTCATGCTCTTCGCGAGGATCTGGGCGATGAACGCGGACGCGGGTAGGGCCATGGTGATCGCGGGCAGGATGAGGCTGTCGAACCCTTCGTTGCCCAGCGCGGGCAGCGCCCGCCACTGGAACGACACCACCTGGATGAGCAGCAGCCCCACCCAGAAGACCGGCATCGATATGCCCAACGCCGGCAGGGAGAGCAGGAATTGCCGCAGCCACCGATTGCGGGCGTACGTCGCCGCGAGGGCCAGGCCGACGCCGAACACCAGGGTCAGGAGCAGGGCCAAGCCGGTGAGTTCGAGTGTTTCGGGGAGCGCGTCGGCGATCATGCCGCGCACCTCGCCACCGGTCTGGACCGAGTGGCCGAAGTCGCCGGTCACGGCGTTGCGCAGGGCCTTCGCGTACTGGAGCAGAACGGGGTCGCCGATGCCGTACTCGTCGCGTACGGCCGCGATTTCCTGGGGTGTCGCGGTCGAGTCGATCCCGCCGAGCTTGATGCCGACCGGGTCGCTGGGGAGTGCGAAGAGCACGAAGTAAGACAGCGTGAACGCCGCCCACAACACGAACAGCGCCTGGAGGAGCCGGCGGACGAGGTAGCGCGCCATACGCCCGTCAGCCCTTCAGCCAGGCGTCGTGCAGGCTCAGCCGCGAGGACGCGTCGAGGGTGACTCCCTGCACCTTCGCGGCGAGGCCGTGCACCTGCGCGAGTTCGAACAGCGGTATGGCGTAACCGCGTTCGACGATCACCCGCTGTGCCTCGGCGACCTGGGCGTACCGGAGCCCCTGGTCGTTGAGGCGGGACTGCTGGTCCAGCGCGGTGTCGAGGGGGCCGACGGGCAGGTGGCCGCGGTTGGCGCTCTTGGTCGAGAACACCACGCGGAGCACGTCCGGGTCGGACCGGGTCAGGTTCAGGTAGCTGAAGTCGAAGTCGCCGCCGGCCAGGACGGTGTTGGTCTCCCCCGGGGTCAGCTTGCGAAGGCGCAGGTCGACCCCGACCTTCTTCAGTTGCTGCTGGACGAGTTCGAGGACGGACTGACTGGCATTGAAGGCCGGTGCGAAGACCACGTCGAAGCTGAGCTTGCGGCCGTTCTTGGCGCGGATGCCGTCCGATCCCGGCAGCCACCCGGCGGCGTCCAGGATCCGCTTGGCGCCTTCGGGGTCGTACCCGAGTGCCGCGCCCTGGTCGACGTAGCCGGGCGTGACCGCGGCGAGCGGACTGGTGGCCGGCTTGTACCGCGGGCTCAGCACGGTCTGCGTCAACTCGGGCCGGTCGACCGCCTTTTGCACGGCCTGTCGCACCGCGTCGTCGTCGAGGCCGGGGCGCACGACGTTGGGGAACAGACCGAAGACGACACCGGGGTTGGGGCGCGTGACGACGGTGTACGCGCCGCCCTCGAAGCGTCCCTCGTCCTGCGGCTGGATGTCGCTGATCGCGTCCACCTGGCCGGACTCCAGCGCGCCGGCGCGTACCCCCGATTCAGGGATGATCTTGTAGACGACCTTGTCGAGGTGCGCCTCCCCTTCCTTGTGCCAGAGCGACGAGCCCCAGTTGTACCCGGCACGCCGGGTGATCTCGACGCTCTGGTTCTGTTTGTACGAGCCGAAGACGAACGGCCCGGAGCCCACCAGCGCCCCCTGGCACCGTTCGTCGGCGGACCGGGCGAGCGTCGCCGGTGCCAGCAGACCGAGCGAGACCGTCGAGGTGGCCTGGAGGAACTGCGCGCTGGGCGTGCCGAATTCGACCCGCACGGTGGTCGGGTCGACGACGGTGGACCCGGTGTAGCCGGTGAGGTAGACGCCCGCGATCTGGGCCTTGGCGCCGAGGGCCACCACCCCGTCGAGGTTCGCCTTGACCGCGGTCGCGTCGACCGGCGTCCCGTCGCTGAACGTCACGCCGGGCCGCAGGTGGAACGTGAACTGCGTGGCCTCGGGGTTCACCTCCCAGGACTGCGCGAGCCACGGTTTGATCTCGCCGGTCGCCGGGTCCTGGTCGGTCAGCGAGTCGACGAGCTGACGGCCCACGTTGAGGCTCGCGTTGAGGCCGTACTGCTGGGGGTCGAGGCAGGTCGGGTCGACGGCGAGGGCAAGCGTCAGGGTGCCGCCCGCGCGCGGCGGACCCGCGTCCGCGGCGGCCGCCGTGGTCCCGTCCGTCCCCGAGCACGCGGACGCGGTCAGGGCGAGTGCGACCGCGGCGGCGGGAAGAAGGGCAGGGCGGCGGATGCGTCCGCCGGGACGGCGGACGGCGGCACCGGTCCGGCCGGGGGTTGCGACGGTGCGGCCGGCGGTGCGGCGCGATGCGGGCACGGGGTTCTCCTGAGGGCGTCAAGGCGGCACGCGACGCCGGCGGGCCGCGCGATCGGGGCGCGCGGCAGGCCGGAATGTGCGGCGGCGTGCTGGAGGCGGGAACAGAGTCGGGTGCCGGGCACGGCACCGGCGAAACGGCGCGGTGGACGCACGGCGGCGTCCGACCGGGTCGCGGCGTCAGCTGATGCGACAGCCCGCGCTGTGGACGCGCCCGAGGTCGATGTGCCTGCGGCTGCACAGCGGTTGCATGGTGCTCCTTGCCGTTGTGGCCCGCCCTGCCCGGCCGGCTTGGCTCCGGGAGCAGATGCGTACCCGCAGGAGCCTAGAAGTCGCGTGCGCCGCGAACAAGCCTGGTCACCGCGGTAGTTGATGCACCGGTATGAACTCTTTGTGTCGTGCCCCGCGGCGGACGCCGCGCCCGGGCTTCCGCAGCCCTGGCGCGCGGGAGGACGGCATGTACGATCCCGGCAAGATCACCGACGCCGCGGAGAGGGCCCCCATGAGAATCACCTCGCACCTCGATGCGCCCGACCGCGAGCGGGTCGAGTCCCGACTCGCCCGGAACCTCATCGCGTGGCTGACGAGCGTCCGGCCGGACGGGCAGCCGGTGAGTGTGCCGGTGTGGTTCCTGTTCCGCGACGACGAGACGATCCTGGTCTACAGCCGTCCGGGCAAGGCGAAGCTCCGCAACCTCGCCGCGAACCCGCGCGTGAGCCTGACGCTGGACGTCACCGACATCGGCCGCAACATCGTGCGCATCGAGGGGACCGCGCGGCACGACGCGGAAGTGCCGGCCGCGCACCTTGAGCCCGCGTACCTGGCCAAGTACATCGAGCGCATGGGGGCGATGTTCGACACCCCCGAGCGGTTCGGCGAGATGTTCTCCGCGCCGCTGGTCATCACCCCCGCGAAGGTGCTGATCTGACCGCCGGGCCGTCCCGCGCCGTACCGGGCCGCCCGCCCGCGGGGTAGGGGTGTCTTCACTTTCGCGTCGGCCAGCCCGCGGGCCGTGGTGCGTACACGCCCGGCCTGGCGGCCCTCCCAAGCAAGGCGCGGGCCCGCCCTCGGCCCGGGTTCGGCTTGGGAGGGCCGTCAAGGCCCGGCGGCAGAGTCCGTGACGTAGGGACGTGGGCGAGCGAAGGAGGGCCGCCGGGCCCGGCGCAGGCCCGGAGCGTGCCACGGTTCGCGAGCCCGGCGGGAACTTGAAGACACGACCTAGCGGGCGTCGTCCTCTGCGGCCCGCGGGCCGTCGTAATGGATGTGCATTTCGCCCTCCATCACGGTGTAGACGGTGCCGTGGTCGTTCGCGGTGTTCGCCTGGGCGGGCGCGGCCCCCGACGGCGGGCCGGCGTCCGGGTCCACGGCCGGGTCCACTTCGGATGTCGACCGCGCCGCCGCGTCGGGGGCGGCCTGCCGGATTTCCACGTGGTTTCCGCTGCCCACGATCAGCGGGGCCGTGGCGTCCCCGCCGATCCGGACCACGAACCGGTCGCCTGACCCGGATGCCATGAGGTTCCCCTGCCGTCGGAAGTCACCAGCGGGGACACGATATTCGACAACTGCGCCGACGGGGACCGGCGCGGCGGGGACGAATCGGGGGTCGTTGGGGGTCGGTCGGGACGGGTCGAGGGGGCGGCGGCGGACGCTACCTCGACACCCGGGTCAGGCTCTGTGTCCCGCAGGCGGGACAGGCCTGGAGTTGGTCGTTCGCGTCCAGCGCGGGGACTTCGCCCACCAGCCGGGCGGTCGCGCCGTCGCGGGCGACGGTGACGGTCGTCTCGATGGTGCCGAGCGTCGTGTCGCACGAGCCGCTGTCCAGGTCGTACAGCGGCTGCGAGCCCGTGTAGGTGCCGTTGCTTCCGGTCATCGTCACGCTGATCACCTCGCCACACGGATTGGTGCCCCGCCAGGCGAAGCTGCCCGGCCCCGACGCGACGAAGACGTACAAGTTGCCCTGGGTGTCCCGCCATTGCCCGGCAAGGCCGGTGTTCGCCGTCGGGGACGCGGAACGGGTCGGCGTGGCGCGGGTCGTCGACCCGGCACCGGTCGGCGAGGGCGCCCCGGTGTCGGTCGTGGAGAGGTCGAGCACCGACGCGCTCGACGAGCGGTCGTCCGAGTCGTCGTCCTTCTGGGCGTTGACCGTCACGGCCGTGGCGACGACGGCCCCGACGACGGCGAGGCCGACCAGGATACCGGTCAGCGAGGATCCCGCCTTGGCGCCCGTCGCGGCGCCCCCGGCCGCCGCCCCCTGCGCGGCCCCGCCTGACGCGGCTCCGGCACCCTGTCCCCCGCCCGGCGGGAAGGACCACGCCGCGCCCGGATCGGCCGGGCCTGGCGACGGCGGTCCGGGGACGGCCGAGCCGCCGGAGTCCGCGCCGGGGGGCGCCGAGCCCGACGGCGTGGGGCCTGACGCCGCGGGACCGGGGGTCGCCGCCGGCGGCACACCGGGCGGCGGCGTCATGCCGGCCCCCGAGGTGACCGCCCCGGGGAAGTCCGCACCCGGCAGCGACGTGCTCCGGGCGAGTTCCGCCATGTGCGACACCGCCTGGTCGGACGACGCGCCGGGGTCGAAGCCCGACACGATCCCCGAGTCCGCCCCCGATCCGAGACCGTCCGCACCCGGGAATCCGTCGCCTCCGGGCCCCGCCGGCGAAGCCCCCTCCGCGAGGCCCGGCCCGTCCGAGGGCACCGTCTGCGGCACCCCCGGTCCCTCTGGTCCCCCCAAGCCCCCCGCCGCTCCCCCGTCCGTACCGCCCTCCCCCAACTGCCGCCAAATGACCGCGGCTTCGGCCAACAGGACCGCGGACACGACACGCCGTCCGGTCAGGAGACTGCGAATGCCCTCCTGGTGGGTGAAGTAGGCCGCCGCCCGCGGGTCCCCCGCCCGCCGGGCCGCACTCCACCCGCGACCGAGCAATCGGCCCCACACCCCGAACCGCAGCGACCTGGCGGCGGCCGGCGAAGCGGCCCGCAACATCGCGACCGCCACGGCCGGTTGCCCGGCGTCCTCGGCAAGTGCCGCCGCGACCTCCAGCACCCGTGCCTGGTCCGCGACTTGAGCGGCAGTGGTGCTGGGCCGGGACAGCCAGTCGGTGAAGTACGCGCACAGCGGGTCCGCGGGGAACGGGTCGGGGTGGCGTCCCCGAGTCGCCGCCGCGACGTCCGGCACCGCCCGGAACCCCCGCTCGCCTTCCCCCGCGAGCCCCAGAGCCGCCAGACGCGCGCACAACGCCGCGGGGTCGGCGACGCCCACCAGCGCTCCCACGTGCTCGGCGGCCAACTCGGCGTCGCCCATGGAGGCCAGCAGCCGCAGGACGTTCGTCTCATGGACGTCGAGCCGGTCGAGCAGCAGCGCGAGAACTTCCGCGACCGCGGTGGGCCGGGGCAGCGCGGCCCCGGCCGACCCGTCCGTCCGGGCGAGCGCGGCGGCACGGAGCAGCAACCGCGGCCGGCCGTCGGCGGCCTGCCAAAGGTCCGCGGCGGCCCCGGTGTTCTCCCAGACGATGCCGCCCAGTTCGCGTGCCAGCAACTCGGTGGCGGCGGCCCGGTCGAGCCCCCGAACCTCGACCGTGACCCCTTCCGCCGGCAGAGATCGTTCGCGCCCCGCGAGAACGAAGGTCGCCGACGGCGCGGCGTCCATCAGGTCGCGGAGCTGCTCCTCGGGAAGATCCACGTTGTCGACGTACACGCGCACCCGCAACCCGGCCATCAGACGCCGGAGTTCGGGGATCGACGGGGCGTAGCCCGGCGCCTCGTAGCAGGCTTCGAAGATCTCCTGGGCGAGGTCGGCGGGGTCACGGTGGGCCGCGGAGAGAAAGACCGTGCCGTCGGCGCCCGGGGAGAACGTACCGGCCGCATGCCGCAGGATGGAGCTCTTGCCGATCCCCGGCGGTCCCCAGATCTGGACCGGGCCGCCGGACCGCACCGCGTCGGCCAGCAGGGCGAGTTCGGCGCTCCGGCCGAGCGGCGCCGCCTGGACGCGCGGCAGCAGTTCGATCCGCTCCCGGCGGACCGGGCGCGGCTGGTCGCCCCGCGTCACCAGGTTGACGACCGCGCCCTGCTGCGCGTCGATGACGACGTTGTGGTTCCCCGCGATCACCGCGCCGGAAGCGTTGCCGCGGATGTCGATGCGGTTGCCGGCACCGACGCCCTCGTCCGCGCGTTCCATGCTCCCCCTCGTGTCCCGGACCGCCTGTTCGATCACCGCCCCACGGTCGGCGGCGGGTGTTCAGGCTAGCCATCCGTCCGCCGCAAGAAGCCGTCAAAGTACGGGATTCGCGCGCACCGGCCGTTCGGTTTCCGCCCGGCGGCGAGCGGCATCGGCCGATCCGGCGCGGGGAACGACCGTTCAGGCGAAGGCAATCCGGTGCAACTCGGCCAAGTCGTCGATTCTGATGACCCGGTAGCCGGTGGACAGGACGCCCGACTCGCGCAGTCTCCGCAGCGCTTTGTGCACACTCGGCTCCGCCGCTCCCGCGAGGGCGGCGAGCTCCGGCTGCGTGATCGGCCAACGGATGACCGCTCCGGGGCCGTCGGGTTCGCCGTACCTGACCGCGATCTGGTGCAGCACGCGGGCGAGCCGGGTCGCGACGTCGCAGCCGGTGAAATCGATGCGAGATGCGGTCGCGGTACGCAATTTTGCGACCACGGACGCGTTCAACCCCTGCGCGATGTGCGGATCGCCGCGCAGGCACGCCAGGAACTGGGTGCGCGTCGCCGAGCGGGCGACGACCGGGCCGCAGGCGGTGACGGTCGCCGAACGCGTGCCGCCGTCCAGCGCGGCGAACTCGCCGACGAGGTCGCCGCCCATGCGGACGGCCAGCAGGGCGTCGCGGTTGTCGTGCGTACGCCCGGTCACTTTCACCACTCCGTCGAGCAGGACCAGGACGAAATCGGTCGCGTCCGCCTCGCGCATCAGCACGCGGTCGGCGGGATAGCGCACCTGTACGCCGAGCGCGAGCAGTTGCGCCCGCGCGTGCGGGGCGAGTCCGCCCAGCAGGCTCTGTCGAGGCCACTCGCCCGCATGCGGAGGCCGACCTGTGCCGGGCTCACCGTCCCCGCGCGCAGCGTCCATGACTCCTGATCGTATGCGCGCCGGCCCGAACTCCCGGTGTCACACGGCCGTTCCGCGCGATGGCGTACGGTCATGGCAGCCCTCCGGAGGCGTCGGCGCCCACGAGCCGCTCCGGACGGGCACCGGCCGCGCCGCGTCCCCAGGAGTGCCGTATGACACAGGAGCCGCAGTTCCGGTCCCGAGACCTGGAGTACCGAGACCCGGAGTATCGGGACCTTGAGTACGGGGACCTTGAGTACGGGGACCTTGAGTACCGGGACCAGGAGTACCGCGCCGCGCTCGCCGTCGACATCGAAAAGTCGGCGGGACGCGGCGACGCGGCACTCCTGACGATCCGTCAGGCACTGCGCACCGCGTTGCGCGAAGCAGTCGAGCGCAGCGGCATCGCCTGGGACCGCTGCCTGCGCCACGACCTCGGCGACGGCCTGCGCGTGACGACGCCCGCGGGTACGCCCAAGGTCCGGCTGATCCACCCGCTCGTGCCGGAGCTGTCCGCCCGACTGCAGGCCCACAACCGCCTCGCCGGCCCGCTCACGCGGATCCGGGTGCGCATGGCCCTGCACGCCGGCGATGTCTGGCTCGGCCCGGGCGGCGAAGTCGCCGGGCGGACGCTGGAACTGCTCGCCCGGCTGCTGGACGCCGCTCCCGCCCGTACCGCACTTGCCGAGGCCCCGGCGCACGTCCCCGTCGCCTTGCTCATCTCCCGGCACTACCACGACGAGACGGTATGCCACGGCTACCCCGGCGTCGACCCCGACACCTTCCACAAGGTGGCGGTCGCGGCGAAGGAGTGCGCCACCGACGCATGGCTGCACGTGCCGGGTGTCGCATCGCCCCCGCCCCGGCTGCCGGACCGGGAAGCGGCGCGGGTCCCCGGCGGCGCTCAGATGATCAACATGGCCTCGGGAAACGGCGTCGTCCACGCGACGCAGTACGGCACCCAGCACATCCACGTCACCGGGCCGCAGCCGCGGCCGGAGGAATCCGGGCACATGTCAGGCGGGTGACGCAGGGGGCCGCAGCCGGGCGGCCGATAGGATTGCGGACATGTCCTCTCCGTCCGCCACGGTCCGCACCGACGCACGCAGCAGCGACTCGGGCCCGATCCGCTACGCCGCCATCGCCGAGGTCGTCGCGGCGGCGCTGCGCCGGCGGATCCTCGACGGAGAACTCGCCGACGGCGACGTGATCCCCAAGCAGGACGAGCTGATGGCCGAGTTCGACGTCGGCCGCACCACGCTGCGCCAGGCGATCCGGATCCTGGAGACCGAGGGGCTGATCACCGTCCGGCGCGGCAAGGTCGGCGGTTCGGTGGTCCACAGCCCCACGCCGCAGGACGCCGCGCGCATGTTCGGCATGGTGATGCACGCCCGGCACGTGACGCTGGACGACCTGGCACAGGCACTGCGACGCCTCGAACCGGTGTGCGTCGCGCTGTGCACCCAGCGGCCGGACCGGACGACCGCGGTGCTGCCGCGGCTGCGCGAGGTGCACGAACGCATGGCGGCGGCGATCGGAGACCCGCTGGCGTACATCAGGCTGAGCCGCGAGTTCCACGAGGCGATCGTGGCCGGCTGCGGCAACCAGACCATGCAGATCCTGCTGGGCATGGTCGAGACGCTGTGGGCGCGGCAGGAGCAGACCTGGGCCGAGCAGTCGGCGGCGGACGTGAGCGACGAGATCCGTGCGCTGGGCGTTCGCGAGCACCAGGAGTTGATCGACCTCATCGCGGACGGCGACGACAGCGCCGCCTACCGGTTCGCGGTGCGGCACCTTGAGGGCGCGCACGCGTACCCGCTGCGCGGCCACGGCGCGCGGCCCATCGACTCCGACCCGCCGACCCACTGAGGCGCCTCCACACACCCCCGTCCTCTTGTGCCGTCCTGCCTCTCCGCCTTCCCTGGCCGCGTTCCTTGCTTCCTGACGCGCCGCCCCCCTCTGCGCTCGGCTTCCGGCCGTCGACATGGATGCTTAATCATGGCTATGATAGCCAGGAAGAGTACGCAGGCCTCCGGCTTGCCCGCGCCACCTGCCCGGAGGCCTCATGCGCTTCAGCTTCAACACGTTCAACCACTCGACCTACTACGGCCTCGCGCCGTCGCTGCCCGCGCAGATCCGTGCCGCCGCCGCGGCCGGATACGACTTCATCGGCCTGGACCTCCTCTCGGTCCTGGCGCACGAGCGCGACGGACTGCCGCCGCGGGAACTCGCGAAGCTGCTGGTCGAGCACGAACTGCCGTGCTACGAACTGGTGTCGCTCTCGATCTCCGCGGACCGCGACGCGACGCGGCGCAGCCTGGACCACATCCTGCGTACCGCCGAGGTCCTGCGCCCCCGCGAGGTGCTGTGCGTCGTGACCGGGGAGCCCGATGCCGCGATCGTCACCAATGCCGCCGAGTGCGCGGCCGCGCTCGCCCGCGAATCCGTGGGCCTGTCCCTGGAGTTCCTGCCGACGCGCGACGTCGACTCCATCGAGGTGGCCGACGCCCTGCTCGATCGGGTGGCACACCCGAACCTGCGCCTGGTCGTCGAGAGCTGGCACTTCTTCCGCGGCCCGAGCACCTGGGACGACCTGGCCCGCCTCCCCCTCGACCGCTTCGGGTTCGTGCAGTTCGCCGACGCCCCCGCCCCGGTGTCGGACGACATCCACCACGAGTCCATGCACCGCCGTGTCCTGCCCGGCGAGGGCGTCTTCGAACTCCGGCGATTCTGCGACGCCGTCACCGGCAAGGGCTACGACGGGGTCGTGAGCATGGAGGTGCTGTCCGAGCAGTGGCGGCAGGCCGACCTGGGCGACTTCGCCCGCGCGACCCTCGACTCCGCCCGCCGGCTGTGGGCGCGGCCGGACCGCGCACCGGCGTGACCTGTGCCACGTGTCCCGGGTACGCCGCTACCAGGCGCCGGCACTCGTGAAGAGCGGTGCGAGCGGCGCCGGCTTGGGCCTGCGCTCGCGGCCCGCGCCACCGGTGGTGGCGTCGGCGACCCCGCCCAGCCCCTCCAGAGCCACGATGGTGTTGTCGATGACCAGGCCGTACAACCGCTCCATGGCCTCAGGCAGCCGGTCGATCACCGGCTCGACGCGCGCCCGGTGTTCGGGCGCCGCGTCGCGCAGCGCCTCGCGCATCACGGGTGCCATCTCGTCGGCCGGCGCGCGCTGCGTGGCCAGGATTGCCTGGCCCACGATCGTGGTGCCGACCAGCGAGATGGCCAGGGCCATGTCCTCGTCGTCCAGCCCCAAGGGACTCAGCAGACTGGTCAGCATGATGAACGAGGGCAGCCACGCGGGTTGCCGCGTCGACGCGATGTACGGCAGCAACTGCGGGTAAGGGCGCAGGTGTTCCATGCTCGTCAGCATCCACGCGCGCAACTTGTCCTGCCACGTCGCGCCCTCGGGGGGGTCGAAGTGCATGTCCGTCGCAACCCGGTCCGCCACCGCGTGCAGCAGATCGTCGCGGTCCGGGAAGTACCGGTACAGCGCCATCGGCGCGGACCCGACCGCCTCCGCCACGCGCTTGATGGTGAGCGGCGCGCCGGGGTCCGCATAGACCAGGGCCACCGCGGCCTCGATGATCTGCTCGCGCGAGAAGCGCGCGGGTCTGCCGCGCCCCCGTGTGGCAGTGCCGTCCGCGCCCTCAGTCATGCCAGTCCTTTCGCCGCGCCCCGTACTGCGCCGAGTCCGTGTGGCTCAAGGTTACGCAGTCGAAGCCCGGCCGGGGACGGCACGGCCGCCGCGTTTGGCCCTCGCCTGGATCTTGAATGCGCAGGCAATTCATGTAACGGTTCCACAATTACGTTCGCCGATTTACGCGGCCGCGCCGCGGCACCGTCGGCAGGCACACTTCTGAACGACCGAGGAGGACTCCCGGTGGAGTTCGGCATCTTTCTGAACGGGTTCACCCCGGGACCGGCTGCGCACGACCGCCCGTCCGAGCACCTGTCCCTGATGCGCGAGTTGGACCTCGCGATCAAGGCCGACAAGCACAATTGGAAGTACGTCTGGTTCGGTGAGCACCACGCCCTGACCGAGTACTCCCACATGTCGGCCCCCGAGGTCGCGAT
>NZ_JBSFVE010000010.1:285302-308146 GCF_053592165.1 Streptodolium elevatio | reverse complement strand
CCACCAGACCGGTGACCGCACAGTGCACGCCGGGGTTGTTATTTGGCGTTGACTTTTGGCACGCTGTTGAGTTCTCAAGGAACGGACGCTTCCTTCGAGACCCTTTCACCGGTCTCTCCGGGCGTTACGCTCTTCGTTGTTTCGTTGTTTCGTTGTTCTTGCTTTTCTTTCCGCGCTTCCAGCTTAGCACACCGCTTCCGGTCTGTTTCGCTTTCCGCTTTGCCTTCGGGAACGACCCTCGCGGGCTTTTCCCTTTCGACTCTTCGAGCTTAGCAGCCGATTTCCCCGCTGCCAAACCCGTGTCGTGCGAGTAATTTTCGAATACACCGACAGGGCACGCAAAAGAAAGCACGGCAGACGTCGTGGCAGACCACGAGAACTATCGTGAGATCGGATTGCTGCTGCTGTGGCGGATTCTGGATCCAGTTCCATCGAAGACTCGACAGGAACGGGACCGCCCGCTCGACCCGGTAGATGCTACCAGGTTGCCGCGCGACTTGCCAGTGTTGCGACAACCCTTCGAACTTACGCGCCCCCGGCCTGCTGTGTCAAGGTCACTCGATCAGCCGACCGCGGGAAGCTCGTCCGCGACATCCGAGGATGCCATATCTCCGGTCTCGCCGGCGGCAACGGCGCGCCGACCGAGGATGAAGACGTACGCGAGGAACGCCGCCTCCGCCGCGACCCCGATGCCGATCCGCGCCCAGGTCGGCAGGCCGGAGGGGGTCACGTACGCCTCGATGACACCGGACACGATCAGGACCAGGGCCAGTCCGATGGCCATCCCGATCGCGATCCGGCCTTCCTCGGCCAGCGCGCGCCCGCGCGTACGGGGCCCCGGGTCGATGACCGTCCACCCCAGGCGCAACCCCGTGCCGGCGGCCACGAAGACGGCGGTCAGTTCCAGGAGCCCGTGCGGCATGATCAGGCCCAGGAAGATGTCGAGGCGGTCCGCGTCGGCCATCAGTCCGCCCGAGGCGCCTACGTTTGCCGCGTTCGTGAAGAGGATGAACAGGACCGGCAGCCCGAAGAGCACGCCCAGGGACAGGCTGCCCGCCGCGACCCAGGCGTTGTTCGTCGTCACCTGCGCGGCGAAGGACGAGGCCGGTGCGCTTTCGTAGTAGGACTCGAACTCGCCGCCGGGGCGCGTGAGTTCGCGGATCTGTTCGGGGGCCGCGATGGACGACTGGACCGACTCGTCGGAGGCGACCCACGCCCCGATGAGCGTAGAGACCACGACGAACACAAGTGCGGTGGCCACCCACCACCGACGGCTGCGGTACACCGCGGCGGGGAATCGTGCGGTGAGGAAGAGGAGCGCGTCGCGCCATCCCGTACCGCGCGGGGCCGTGACCGCGGAGCGCCCGCGCGCCACCAGGGAGGACAGGTGACCGACCAGCACGGGGTCCGGTGCGGCCGACTGCACGAGGGAGAGATGGGTGGCCGTACGCCGGTAGAGCGTCACCAACTCGTCCACCTCGGCACCGCTCAGCCGCCCGCGGCGGCGCGCGAGCTTGTCGAGCCGGTCCCATTCGTCACGGTGCACCGAGACGAAGACATCCACGTCCATGCGGGCCATCCTCCAAGACGTGGGTGTGAGGTGACCATCGGAAGTATGAGAAGCAGTATCTATGCATCGGGCCGATCCAAGAGGAGCGCCACGTGAGCGACCTGGTCACCGGCGAAGCCGTCGCGCTTGACCTGCGGCCGGCCAGGCTTGCCAGCCGGGCGCTGGCGTTCGGCCTCGACCTGCTGCTGCAGGCCGTCTGCCTGCTCGTGTTCGCCTGGGGGCTGGGCAGTCTGCTGATCAATGTCGACCCCGCCCTCGGCATGGCCGTCGGGCTCGCCTTTCTGGTGATCTTCGTGCTCGGCTGGCCGGTCGGCTGGGAGACGGCGACGCGCGGGCGCTCCCCCGGGAAGATGGCCATGGGGCTGCGGGTCGTCAGGGACGACGGCGGCCCGGTGCGGTTCCGGCACGCTCTGGTACGCGGGCTCGTCGGCGTGTTCGCGGACTTCTGGACGACCGGCGGCTGCGGCGCCGTCATCTCCTCGCTCGCGTCGACGCGCGGCAAGCGCCTCGGCGATCAGGCGGCGGGCACGTTCGTCGTCCTGGAGCGCACGCCCGGCGCGCGGCAGGTCCCGGTCGCCATGCACCCGGCGGCGGCAGCGTGGGCCTCGGGACTGGACCTGTCGCGGCTGACCGACGACCTGGCCCTCCAGGCCCGGCAGTATTTGGGACGCATCGCGCAGCTCGACCCGTCGGTCGCCGCCACGCTCGGCACGCGACTCGTCGGCGAGGTCGCGGTTCGCATCGGGGTGGCGCCGCCGAGCGGGGTGCACCCGGCCGGGTTCCTGGCCGCGGTATTGGCGGAGCGGCAGCGCCGGGCGTACGAGCGGGTCCAGCCGGCGGCGGGCACGGCGGCTCCTCCGCAGGCGAATTGGGGGGTCCCCGCGACTCCCCCGACTCAGGCCGCCGTGCCCGCCGTGCCTGCCGAGCCTGCCGAGCCGCAGGGCGACGAAGCGCCGCCGGCTCCGGTGGCGCCGACCGGCTTCAAGCCGCCCGCCTGACGGTCGGACCCGCGCGTCCCCTTACGTGGCCCCGCGCGTGTCGGCGGTTCAGTGTTCGTCAGGGTCGCTTTTCGCCGGGCACGGCATGTCGTACGGCTGCCGCGCGCGGGCCACGCGGAGCGCCTCTCCCCACCAAGTGAGCCGGTCGAGCAATGCCTCGGCCGCCTCATGGTGTCCCTCGTGCAGCGCGCAGTTGTCGACGTCGGGGAATCCGACCGTGTCGGCGAGCGTGACGGCGTGGAGGTCGGCGAAGACGAGCCGCAGTTGGTCCACCGCGCGCAGGCCGCATGCGGAACCGCCGTACGCCACGAACCCCACGGGCTTGGCCTGCCATTCGTCGCAGAACCAGTCGATCGCCGTCTTCATCGCGCCCGGGAAACTGTGGTTGTACTCGGGTGTGACCAGGACGAAGGCGTCGGCCGCGGCGAGCCAGTGGCCCAGGTCGCGTACCGCGCCGGGCACCGCGGCACGGTCGTGCGGCTGGTCCGGCAGCCATGCCTGTGCGAGGTCCAGGACGTCGACGTCCAGGTCGGCGCGCTTGCGCGCCCGGGAGGCGAACCACTCGGCGACGACCGGCCCCGATGTCCCGTCGCGCGCGCCGCCGACGATGACCGCGAGCCGCAGCGGCTCCGTGAGGCCGTCGCCCGAAATCTGCCGCGCCGCATTTGGCGAGTACGCCGCCCCGGACACCGGCACTGCCTCTGCGGACATCTGCTGCTCCCTCCGGCCGAGTTTGGCGACAGGGGCCAGATTGCCGGGGGACGCTTCGGAAGGGCTTACGGTCGGCTTCGGGTGCCCGCATCGCCTGCCTGGCTGCGGATCGCGGCGTACGGAGGCCAGCGGTTACGGCGGTCAGCGGCTTACGGCCGTCAGCGCAGCGCGTCGTTTATGCGTTCCACCTGGGCCGAGACGATTTCGGGGCTCGGCATGCCGGACGTCTCGCGGGCCGGGTCGGACTGGGCGAACACGGCCAGGACATCGTCGATTCGCACGATGACGTATCCGGTCGGCGCCTCAGCGGAACGGGCCGTGGTCGACGCGCCCAGCCGCAGGCCGACGCTGAGGTCACCGTCCTTCGGAACCGGCACACACTGCGGCTGGTGTTCGGTCCAGCCGTCGTCGGACGCCACCGCGGGCCGGGCCAAGGTGTAGCACCAGTCGAGCGCCCGCAGGCCCTCGTCCACGACCCGCTGGGCCCCGGTCCCGACGAACGACGCGATCACCACAGTCGTACGCGCCGCCGACCCGGGCAGCGCCCACGACGCCGCGGTGTACGCCTCGACGTCGGCACTACCGACCCCGCCGGAGAGCAGGCGCGCCAATGGGTCGCAGTCGTCGTCGCGCGCGTCCACGAACGCCGCCTCGGTGGCCTCCGAAGGCCCGGTCATGCCGCCGGGTATGTCCTCGCCGGCGAGCACGACGTCCCGCAGTTCCCCATCGCGCAGCGAACCGGCGGGGTCGGCGGCCGAGTCCACAACCTGGCGCGCCACTCGGGGTTCCGCGCAGCCGACCAAGGCCGTCCCCATTGCGGCGATCGCCAGCACGGCCGGGACGGCGGCACGCACGCGATGCGCGGTCCCGCGCCGCGCACTCCGGCCCGTCGTCACCTGTCCTCGTGTCACGTGTCTTCGTGTCACTTGTCCCTGTGTCACCTGTCTCCGCGTCACCTGGCGGTGCGTCACCTCGGCGTGCGCAACCTGTTCGCGCGCGACCTTGCGGTGCGTCACAAGGCCTCCCGGGTTCTGGCGGCGGACCGTCGCGTGGCATCGGCCGGCACTGCCTCGGGGGGGGGGGAGGCGGAAGCCGGGGCGGGCAGCGTACGTGACCATGCGTCAGGCACCGGCGCGGGGGGTGGCCGGACGCCCCCGAGCAGTGTGCGGTCGCGACGCCTCCCCCGCATAGGCTCCTGACCATGCCCTCCGGCGTCTACTCCTTCCATGACCCGACCGACGGAACCCCGCTCGGCGGCGAACGCTTCAGTTGCGCACCCGGGCCCGCCGGCTGGCGCTACACCGCCACAGCGTCCGACGGCCGCGGCTCGATCGACCTCACCCTGGACGCGCGCGGCCGGCCGGTGCGGGCCGAAGTGGTCGCGGGCGACTGGCGCGTGCGCGGCGGCGCGACCGTGGTGGACGGCGCCGCGGCGGTCGCGTGGGTGCGTGCCGCCGTGGATCCCTCGCTCGTCGACACCGCGGTCGAAGGCGACGCGAAGACGCCCGCATTCACCGGGCGTTCGCCGGCCTTCCTGGTGGCGACCGCGCGGCTGCTGGGACTTGCTCCGGGGCAGTCGGTACGCGTACGCCTCACCGCGTTCACCGACCCGGTCCTCGCACCGCACCCGCGCGAGGAGGCCTGGGCCCTCACCGGGATCGAGGAACACCCCACTCCCAGTGGGCCGTTGCCGGTGGCACGCTACGAGGTGGCGGATCTGGCGACGGGGGTGCGGGGTGTGGTCCATCTGGCCGGGGACGTCATCCTGGCCGCGCCCGGCGTCGAGTTGGAGGAGTTGTGGAGCCCGCCCAACTTCGGCTGACCGCGGGAGATCCCGACAAGCCGGCCCTGGCGCACTGCTGCCACATGGGCAAAGCGGTCAAGGCGCACTGCCGCGACATGAGCAGGCCGGTCCATGCGCGCTGCACAACGTGGGCGAATCGGCCTACGCGCACTGCTGCGCCATCGCGGTCTTGTCCGCGTCCGTGACCGGCAGTTCGTACTTGATGGAGACCTGCGCGTAGCGCACGGCGTACGCGCACCTTATGTCCTTGTTCGGCGGCAGCCACGAAGCCGGCGTCGCATCTCCCTTACCGCTGTTGGTCGGCCCGTCGACGGCGAGCAGGTTGAGCGGGTCGTTGGCGAACTGCACGCGCTTGTCCTCGGGCCAACGCGCGGCGCCCATCTGCCAGCTCGCGCTGAGGGCGACGACGTGGTCGATCTGCACCGCCGTCGCCTTGCTCTTGTCGAACGGGATGGCCTTGCCGGTGTACGGGTCGGCCAGCGACATCGCGGTGACCACGCACGTCGAACCGGCCTTGAACCGCACGCCCGTGCCGTCGCGCTTGAGGATGTCGTCGCGGGTGCCGCAGCCGTTGCGGCCGAGCGGTACGCCGTTGGCGGAGTCCGTCCACGCCGGTCCGTACATCTCGCGCTCGTAGCCCGTCTTCGGCCCGCGCCCGGCCGTGCCCACCTTGTCGATCAACGTGCGGGCCTCGGCGCGGTCGGCGTCCGCCGTCACGGGAGCGAGTCCCGGGGCGGTCCCGTCGCCGTTGTCCAGCGGCTGCGCCGCGGGGCCGGCCGGGCCTGCCGGGCCGGCGGGCGCCTCGGCCGACGCGGGTGAACCGGCGCCGCCGGGCCCTACGGTGTCGCCGGGGTTCGAGCATCCTGCGAGTGCGATGGCCGCCGATGCGGCGAGCACGGCGGTACGCCGTCCCCATCCCCTGCCCATGTCCCCGAGTCCCCTTCGCCGGCAGACCGCCGATCGTAAGCCGCCCGAACTGCCGGCCGCATGCGATCGGCCGACGTGCCTGTCGGACGGACTACCCGCGTTCCGGTTTCGCAGTCACGATCGGCTCGGGAGGCGCGACCGGGCGCGGCGGACGAGGGGCCTCCCGGGGCGGTTCCCCGCGGGGACCGGCCGCGCAGGGGGGCGCGGTGTCCCAGTCGGCGGTGAGCGGAAGCGGCTGGAGGCATTCGGCGAACGCCACGCACGCCTGCCACGAGGTACGGAACCGCATCGTCCGGCACGCCTTCCGCAAGCAAGTGGAACCCGAGCGAGTCAACCCTAGCCAGAAACCCACCGGATTTGACCGATTCGCCCGGAAATGCGGCGAGTGGGCGTGTCCTCCGCGCGGACACGCCCACTCCACGTCCCGAACACCCGGCCCCGGGTCACCCCGGATCGGGCGTCACATCAGTAGCGGTAGTGCTCCGCCTTGTACGGCCCCTCCACCGGAACACCGATGTACGCGGCCTGCTGCTCGGTCAGCTTCGTCAGCTTCACCCCGAGCGCGTCCAGGTGCAGGCGCGCCACCTTCTCGTCGAGGTGCTTCGGCAGCACGTACACGCCCACCGGGTACTCCGACGTCTTCGTGAACAGCTCGATCTGCGCGATCGTCTGGTTCGCGAAGCTGTTGGACATCACGAAGCTCGGGTGGCCGGTCGCGTTGCCCAGGTTGAGCAGGCGGCCTTCCGACAGCACGATGAGGACCTTGCCGTCGGGGTAGGTCCAGGTGTGGACCTGCGGCTTGACCTCGTCCTTCACGATGCCCGGGGTCTTCGCGAGCCCGGCCATGTCGATCTCGTTGTCGAAGTGGCCGATGTTGCCCACGATGGCCTGGTGCTTCATCTTCGCCATGTGCGACGCGAGGATGATGTCCTTGTTGCCGGTGGTGGTGATGAAGATGTCGGCGGTCTCGACGACGTCTTCGAGCGTCGCGACCTGGTAGCCGTCCATCGCGGCCTGCAGCGCGCAGATGGGGTCGATCTCGGTGACGATGACGCGCGCGCCCTGGCCGCGCAGCGACTCCGCGCAGCCCTTGCCGACGTCGCCGTAGCCGCAGACGACCGCGACCTTGCCGCCGATGAGGACGTCGGTGGCGCGGTTGATGCCGTCGATCAGCGAGTGGCGGCAGCCGTACTTGTTGTCGAACTTCGACTTGGTGACCGAGTCGTTGACGTTGATCGCGGGGAAGAGCAGCGAGCCGGCCGCGAACATCTCGTACAGGCGGTGCACGCCGGTCGTGGTCTCCTCGGTGACACCCTTGATGTGCGGGGCCATCGCGGTCCACTTGCCGGGGTTCTCGGCGAGGTTGCGGCGCAGCAGGTCGAGGATGACCGCGTACTCCTCCGAGTCGTCGGCGGCGGTCGCGGGCACCGCGCCGGCCTTCTCGAACTCGACGCCCTTGTGCACCAGCAGGGTGGCGTCACCACCGTCGTCGAGGATCATGTTCGGCCCCTCGTGGCCCGGCCAGTTGAGCGCCTGCTCGGTGCACCACCAGTACTCCTCCAGCGTCTCGCCCTTCCAGGCGAACACCGGGACACCCTGGGGGTCGTCGACCGTGCCGTTCGGGCCGACCGCGATCGCGGCGGCGGCGTGGTCCTGGGTGGAGAAGATATTGCAGGAGACCCAGCGGACCTCGGCGCCGAGGGCGACCAGGGTCTCGATGAGCACGGCGGTCTGCACGGTCATGTGCAGCGAGCCCATGACGCGGGCGCCGGCCAGCGGCTGCGCCGCGGCGTACTCCTTGCGGAGCGACATCAGGCCGGGCATCTCGTGCTCGGCGAGCTGGATCTCCTTGCGGCCGAACGGCGCCAGGGAGAGGTCGGCGACCTTGAAGTCGGTGAAAGCCATAAGGGCGTTCCTCAGATGAGAGTCGGTACGGGGTCCGGGGACGCGTCGTCGACAGGCAGGCGCAACCGCACCCGCCGTACTCCGACGCGATCCAGTCGGGAGCCCTCTGCCCTCATGCCGTACGCCCGGGACTGTGCCGGGGCGGACCGGTTCTGACTGCCGTCCGCAGCGACTGTGTGCGCCTTGCTGCAAACGACGTTAGCACTTTCAGGAGGTGGGCTCGGGCGCGTGGTAGATGTCCGGCTCGAGGTAGATGACGCGCGCGATGGGGACCGCCGTACGGATGCGCTCCTCGGCGCCGTTGATCGCCGACGCGACCTCGGCCGCGGTGTCCCGGGCGTTGACCGCGATCTTCGCGGCGACCAGCAGCTCTTCGGGACCGAGGTGCAGCGTGCGCATGTGGATGATCCTCTCGACGTCGTCGCCGTCGACCATCGCCTTCTCGATCGCGCGGATGGTGTCGAGGTCGGCGGCCTCGCCGAGAAGCAGGCTGCGGGTCTCCAGCGCGAGGACGACCGCGATGACCACGAGCAGGATGCCGATGCACAGGGTGCCGATGCCGTCCCAGACGGGCTCGTCGGTGATGACGGTGAGTCCGACGCCGCCCAGCGCGAGGAACAGGCCGACGAGGGCACCGAGGTCCTCCAGCAGCACGATCGGCAGTTCGGGCGACTTGGCGCGGCGTACGAACTGCACCCACGACAGCTTGCCGCGTACCGAGTTGGACTCCTGGATCGCGGTGCGGAAGGAGAACGACTCCAGGATGATCGCGAACACCAGGACGCCGACCGCCCAGTACCAGCTCTTCAGCTCGTGCGGGTGGGCGATCTTCTCGTAGCCCTCGTAGATGGCGAACATGCCGCCGACCGAGAACAGCACGATCGAGACGAGGAAGCCGTAGATGTACCGCTCGCGGCCGAAGCCGAAGGGGTGCTCGGGCGTCGCCTCGCGCTGCGCGCGCTTGCCGCCGACGAGCAGCAGCACCTGGTTGCCGGAGTCGGCGAGCGAGTGCACGCCCTCGGCGAGCATCGACGACGAGCGGGTGAACGCGAAGGCCACGAACTTCGCGACCGCGATGCCGAGGTTCGCGAACAACGCCGCGACGACAGCCTTGGTACCGCCACCCGCACTCATGCACTACCGCCCTATGTGAGGTCTTGCCGTCATGTCTTGCCGATGGTCGGACTTTCCCTGGCCCTTAATCCAGCTTTGCCATTCCGCGGCGGTCATTCTGTCATCGCGGGAGGGCCCGCGGCGGACATCGCCGAGACGTGTCGATCCGGACCCCGGTCGGCACACGGTCGAAAGCGCGGCGGGAAACGCGGTCGGGACGCGGCCGGGAACGCCGTTCATCCCTGGCCGGGGACGGTGGCGCGGAACACCGTGCCGGCACCGCGGAGCAGCAGCTCGGGGTCGTCGGCCGGTACGTACACGGACTGCCCCCGCAGCAGTTCGAGTTCGTCGCCGCGCGCGTCCGTCACGGTCGCGGCGCCGCCGGTGCACAGCAGGATCTGCGGTGCCGCGGAGCGCAGCATGTGCCGGGAGGCGCCGTCGAGTTCGTAGCGCGACAGGCGGAAGTCCGGCACGTGCGTCGGGTAGACCTGCTCGCCGTCGTCGCCCTCGACCGGGTCGAGGACGTCCACCGGACCGGCGCGGAACTCCAGTACGCGTAGCAGCTCGGCGATGTCGATGTGCTTGTCGGTGAGCCCGCAGCGCAGCACGTTGTCGGAGTTCGCGAGGATCTCCACGAAGACGCCGCGCAGGTACGAATGCGGCAGCCCCGCCGCGAAGTACACCGCCTGGCCCTCGGTCAGCCGCACGTGGTTGAGCAGCAGGGCCGCGACCACTCCCGGGTCGGCCGGGTGCCGGCGGGCGAGGTCGGCGACCGCGGCGCAGGCGTCCGCGAACGGCGAGGGGGTCTCGGCCACCCGCAGACAGGCGGCGGCGACCTCGCCCACCACGATGGCGCGGCGGCGGTCCGGCAGAGTCAGGGCGTACGTCGTGGCTATGCGCAGCCCCTCGGTCTCCGACTCCTTGCGCAGCGCGTCGATGCACGGCTGGAGCTCGGGTACCGCGAGCAGGTCGAGCAGTTTGACCGTCTCGGCCACCTCGCGGAAGCCGCACAGGGCCTCCAAGTCACCGAGCGCGCAGGCGAGTTCCGGCTTGTGGCTGGCGTCGCAGTAATTGCGGAACGGGGCGTCCAGCGGT
Organism: Streptodolium elevatio; assembly: GCF_053592165.1. Lineage (NCBI taxonomy): Bacteria > Bacillati > Actinomycetota > Actinomycetes > Kitasatosporales > Streptomycetaceae > Streptodolium > Streptodolium elevatio. The sequence continues at coordinate 298,023 of NZ_JBSFVE010000010.1, read as the reverse complement.
ACGCCGCGCGCCTGTTCCTCGGCGAACCCCGCGGCGGCCTGCGCCGGGTTGGGATGCACCTGGAGCGACAGCGGCGCCTCCGCGGCCAGCACCTTGAGCAGGAACGGCAGCCTCGGCCCGAAGCGTTCCGCCGTCGCGGCGCCCAGTTCGCGCGCGGGGTCGGCCGCGATGACGTCGGCGAGCGACCGCGCGCCGAGCCCGTCGCGCCGGTCCACGCGCGACGGATCGCCGGGGTGGGCGCCCATCCACAGTTCTGCCTGCGGTTCGCCGGTCGGCGGCACGCCGAGCAGTTCGGGGATCGCGGTCGTGGAGCCCCACGTGGAGTTCCGGACCCGGTTGACGAGGCGGTCCATTGCTATCGGGTCCCGTCCCCGTCCCCCGGCGCGAACACGTCGAAGCAGCCCTCGGACCCGGTGTCGTGACCGGTCGTCAGCGCGAGGTAGGTGGCGGCGAAGTCGCCGAGTGCGACGAACTCGCCGAACTGCGCGAGGGCGTTGGGCCCCTCTGCGGTGATCTCGTTGAACGGCAGGCCGAGTTCACCGGTGATGCGGCGGACCGCCTCGACCTGGCGGCGGACCGGAGCGGTGTCGGCGTCGACGAGCAGCACCGGGCGCAGGCGCAGCGGTTCGGGCTCTTCGATCCGGTCGCGGAAGAAATCGTCGGAGTCGCCCGACGCGCGACCGAGCGAGCCGTCGAAGAGGTTCCCGGATCCGGCGGCCGCCTCGGGCAGCGTGCCGGACAGCGCGGGGAGTCCGGCGACCGAGGTCAGGGACGCGGCGACGCGTCCGGCGGCCACTCCCGCGACGGGGCCGGTGCCCCACACCACGGGGATGGTCCCGGCGAGGTCGAGGGCGAGGGCCTTGGCGGGGTTCTCGTACGTCCCGGCCGTCGGGCGGCAGCGCAGCCCGACCGCGTCGAGCCGGTCGGCGAGCACGTCGAACGCCTCCCCGGGGCCGTACGTCCCCACCCCGAACGACTGGCAGATCGCCAGCAGCCCGCTCAGCAGCGGCCAGAACGCGTCGCGGGCGGCGACCTTGTCGGGACCGCCCACGGCCGGTGCGAACACGCGCAGCCGCAGCCCGCGCGACTGCTCGGCGGCCGCGTCCACGGCGGAACCCTCGGGGGCGACGGCGGCGATACCGCAGCCGCGCCGGTACGCCTGCTCGGCCAGCGCGAGGAGGTCGCGTTCACCGCCCGTCGGCCCACCGAGGACCAACAGGTCGAGCGGGCCGAGCCAGCCCGGCAGTATTCCGCCGGTGACCGCCACGACGGGGACCGCCGCGGTGGAGCCGGTGAGGGCGATCAGCGCCGCGACGGCCGGGCCGCAGTTCGGCGGGACCGCGACGGCGATGGTCCGGGGCCGGTCGCCGCCCCCGGCGCGCAGGCCGGACTCGGCCACCGCCCACGAGGCGCGGCGTACCTGGGCCCCGGCGCCCGCGAGCGTGAGGAGCGACTGCCCGGTGTCGGCGCGGCCGAGTCCGTCGGCGTCGTCGAGCAGGGCCTCGTCGACGGGGATCATGCCGAGCCGTTGCCGGAGCCGCCGGGGCGGCGCGCCTCGTCGGCGAGCAGCACGGGGATGTCGTCGCGGACGGGGTAGGCCAGACCGCAGGTCTGCGACGTGCAGACCAGCTCGCCCGCGTCGGCGTCGGCGCGCAGCGGAGCGTGGCACACCGGGCACGCGAAGACCGCCAGGAGCGGGTTGTCGAGCTTCAAGGCTTTCTCCCACGGGGACGGCTGGGCGGAGGTCCGGCGGTGAGCCGGGGGTGGTGCGGTGACCGGAGGGTCAACGAGACACCCTACTGACAGGTTCCATGATCCGATACGCGGCACGGAAAGCGCCCGGAAGCGGGGCATGGCCGGGCCGGGCGGGTGAGGGAATCCGGCGGTGCCGAGGGTCGCCGCCGCCGGGTCGCACCAACGGCGTCCGGCCCGGCGGCCGATCCGCCCCGGCGCAGCCCGGGTCACCGGGTCACCCCCGGATCAACCCCGGATCAGCGCCAGGACCGCGTCGCGCAGGGCGGCCATGGTGGTGGCGTCCTTGGCCTCGACGTTCAAGCGCAGCAGCGGCTCGGTGTTCGACGGGCGCAGGTTGAACCACCAGTCGTCGCCGCCGATGGTCATGCCGTCCATGTCGTCGACCACGATGCCGGGCTGCCCGGCGTACGCGGCGCGCACCTTCTCGGCCGCCGCCGCCTGGTCCGCGACCTCGCTGTTGATCTCGCCCGACTGCACGTAGCGGTCGTAGTCGGCGACGAGGGCCGACAGCGTGCCGTCCTGGCCGCCGAGCGCCGCCAGGACGTGCATCGCGGCGAGCATGCCGGTGTCGGCGCGCCAGAAGTCCCGGAAGTAGTAGTGCGCGGAGTGCTCGCCGCCGAAGACGGCGTCGGTCACGGCCATCTCCTGCTTGATGAACGAGTGGCCGACGCGCGTGCACACGGGCGTACCGCCGTGCTCGCGGACGATCTCGGGGACCGCCGACGAGGTGATCAGGTTGTGGATGACCGTGGCGCCCGGGTGCTTCTCCAGCTCGCGCACCGCGACGAGGGCGGTGATCGCGGACGGCGAGACGGGGTCGCCCTTCTCGTCGACGACGAAGCAGCGGTCGGCGTCGCCGTCGAACGCCAGGCCGAGGTCGGCGCCGGTCTCGCGGACCTTCGCCTGGAGATCGACCAGGTTCTTCGGGTCGAGCGGGTTCGCCTCGTGGTTCGGGAAGGTGCCGTCCAGCTCGAAGTACATCGGGACGACGTCGAGCGGCAGGCCCTCCAGGACCGCGGGGACGGTGTGGCCGCCCATGCCGTTCCCGGCGTCCACCACGACCTTGAGCGGCCGGATCGCGGTGAGGTCCACGAGGGAGCGCAGGTACGCGGCGTAGCCCGGCAGGACGTCCTGCTGCTTGATGACGCCCTGCTTGCCGTCGAACGCCGGGACGCCCTCCTCCACCAGCGCGCGGATCTCCGCGAGCCCGGTGTCCTGGCCGACCGGCGAGGCCCCGGCGCGGCACATCTTGATGCCGTTGTACTGCGCGGGGTTGTGGCTCGCGGTGAACATCGCGCCGGGCAGGTCGAGGCTGCCGCTCGCGTAGTACAGCTCGTCGGTGGACGCGAGGCCGATCTCGGTGACGTCGGCGCCCTGGCCCGCGGCGCCTTCGGCGAAGGCCCGGGACAGGCCGGGCGAGCTGGGGCGCATGTCGCGGCCCACGACAATCGCCGTGGCGCCGGTGACCCTCGCGAATGCGGCGCCCAGTGCGCGGGCGGTGTCCGCGTCCCACTGGTCGGGGACCACGCCCCGCACGTCGTACGCCTTCACGATCTGGGAGAGGTCGCGCACCGGGGCTCCGCTTCGTTGTCCGCTTGTTCCTTGGGAGGGCCGTCCAGGCCCCTCGGGAGGGCCGTCCAGGCCCGGCTCGGCTCGTCGGTCCCCGGTTGTGGCGCGGGGACCGGGAAAACCCTATCGCCGCACGCCTCCCCACCGAACCTGACCGGCCGTCAGCCCTGCGAGGACGTGACGCGTTCAGAGTGCGCCGGGGGCGCGGGGCGCGTTGTGCGCGGCCGGGGTATCAGGGGCGGCATGCGCGCTCAGGAGTCGGGTGAGCGCAGCACGCGCAGGTGGCCGCGGCGTCCGGCGTCGGAGTGACCGCCGCGGTCGGCCGGTTCCGGCACGGTGGGCTGCTGCTGCTGCTGCGGCGGGCGGGCGGCCTCGCGCACGGCGTTGGCCAGCGCTTCGAGGTCGTCGGTGGTGGGCTTGCCGGCGGCGGGGTCCGGGGCCAGGCGTACGACCTCCCAGCCGCGCGGCGCGGTGAGGCGCTCGGAGTGCTCGGCGCACAGGTCGTAGCAGTGCGGTTCCGCGTACGTCGCGAGGGGGCCGAGGACCGCCGTGGAGTCCGCGTAGACGTACGTCAGCGTCGCGACCGCAGGGCGACCGCATGCAGTCCGCGAACAGCGACGTACAGGGCTCACGGGGATGGACGGTACCGCACCGCGGGCACCCGCGGGTCGCATACGCCCCACGTCAGGCCCACGTGTCGCCGATAAGGGCCGGTTGTGGGGGCGTTCCGGGGACGCGCCGGGGCCGTACCGGCGGGCCTCAGCGGCGTTCGACGGCGAGCCCCTATGCTCGAAAGCGTGCACAGTGAGCACTCCGCGGGCCCGTCCCGCAACGACCGCGCGCCGAGACGGCGCCGCCGCGACCGGCACGGCCGGGGGATGCGCGGCCCGTTGGCGCCGCGGCCGGTGCCGATCGCGCTCACGCGCGCGGAGAAGTTCGACGACTTGGCGTCCGACTCGGTGGAGCGGCTGACCAAGCGCTGGCCCGAGCTCGAGCGGGTGCGTTTCGCGGTCTTGGACGTGCCCGAGGCCGAGACGGAGCTGCTCGCGGACGAACCGGTCGCGCTGGGGCGCATGGTGCCCGCGACGGGCGACGAGACCGCCATGATCATCCTGTACCGGCGCCCGCTCGAACTGCGTGCCGAGAGCCGCAGCGAGCTGGAGATGCTGGTGCACGACATCCTGGTCGAGCAGGTAGCGGACCTGCTGGGTCTGGACCCGGACACCGTCGACCCGGACGAGTGACGGACGCCGCGGCCCGCGGCCCGTCCTCCGGGCGGCCTGGCCCCCGACGGCCTGACCCCCGGCCCACGTGCTCGGCCGACCTGCTCCGAGTGACGGCCCGCCGGCGGCGGACCCGGTCGGCCGCCCCTGTACGGCCGAACCGGTCGCGTTCTACTTCTTCTTCGGGGACTCCGGCTTCTCCTCCGGCACCATGATCGACATGTCGCCGGACACGGTGGGCAGTGCGACCGTGTCACGCGCGGCCGTCGCGCCCTGGACCGTGAACATCGGGACCTTGTCCATCTGTTCGGCCACCATGCGGGCGGCGTGGACCGGCCCGGAGCCGGCCGCCGGCTCGATGGTCAGCGCGAACTGGGTCGCCCCCGCGGGGACCGGCGCCGGGACGCCGACGGTGGTGCCCGCCGGGATGTCGACCTCGGCGGTGGCCGGCTCGGCGCCCGCCGTGGAGGTGAGCTTGACCTTCGCGGCTCCCTGAGGCGCCGTCAGGTACACGACCGTGCCCAGCGTTCCGCCCGCCCGGTTGTCGGCCATCACGGCGCGGCCGGACAGTTCGGGGGTCGCCGCCAGGTACGCCACGTCGGTCGTGTCGCCGGTGCCGCGGGTCACCCGTACGCCCACGAGCACGTCCGCGCGCGCGGCGGTCAGCCGCAGCGCCGAGGCCTCGCCCTTGGTGATGTCGCCGAGGTCGACCTCGGTCACCTTGCCGCGCTTGACGAGCGCGCTCTCGAAGCCGGCGGGCTTGAAGGTGCTGGCCTTGCCCACGACTTCGATGCTCACGTCGGTGTCGGTGTCGCTCGCGCCGAACAGCGTCAGGCGCACGTTGGTGGCGTCCTCGGGCAGGCCCGGCACCACGAACGACCTTCCGCTGCCCGCGGCTTGCGGGAGCCAGTCGTTGCCGGCGGTGCCCTGCTGGTCGCGTACGGCGGCGGCAATACGGCCGGAACGGGCCAGCACGTGCACCGCGACGACCGGGACATTCGGCGCGAGGGGCTTGAGCATGATGTTCTGCGACTCGCCCGGGGTGAACGTGAGGCCGCGCACACCCTCGGCGGCGATCGGCCCGTCGGGTCCGTACAACTCGACGTCGACCTGCGCCGCGACGTTGGTGCTGTTGCTGAGGTAGAGGTACGCCTCGCGGTTGTCGGCGGTCGACGTGCCGACGAACCACTGGTCGGTGCCCGGGGCTTGGCACTGCACCCCGGCCAGGCCGCGGCCCGCGCCGTTGCCGAGGCGCGTGGTCGCCTGCGCTGAGAAGCCGGGCGCGAAGGCGCCGTCGGTGCCCCAGCCGACCGCGGGCACCTCTTTGCCGTCGATGGCGACCGAGCCCGGGCGGCCGGGGGTGTCGAGCTTGCCGCGCTCGGCCTTGTCGCCGAGGTTGGCAAGCTTGGCCGCGCCGCCCGTCGCGGAACCGTTGCCGGGGCTGTAGGCGGTGTAGAGCGTCGACGCCCCGTCCAGCGTGCGCACCTGCGGGCAGACCGCCTCGGCGCGTTCGACCGGGACCTGCTTCGGCGGGGTCGCGTCGGCGGCTCGGCTCGACGACGGGCGCGTGAGCGTCGCGAGGCCGACGATCACCGCGAAGACGGCGACGGCGGCGGCCAGGGAGAGGGTCGTGCGCTTCACCGGGTGCCTCCGGGTCGGGGCGGCTGCTGCGGCGGCCACGGGTCGTCGTCACCGGGTGCCTGGTCCGGCGGCGAAGCCGGGTACGGGGGCGGCGTGTTCGGGTCGTACGGCGGACCGTAGCCGGCCTGCCCGTAGCCCTCAGCGCCGTAGCCGTCCGGGCCGTAACCGCCCGGCTCGCGGCCGGGGTCGGGGTAGGCCTGCGGCGCACCGGAGGGGTCGTACGCCTGTTGCGGGTAGGCGCCCTGGCCGTAGCCGGACTGCTCGTAGCCGGACTGGTCGTAGCCGGACTGGTCGTAGCCGCCGTCCTGATAGCCCTGCTGCGGGTAGCCGGACTGCTCGTAGCCGGGGGCGTACGCGGGCTGCTCGTAGCCGTAGGAGCCCGTGTCGTGGTCGGCGCCGGGACCGGCGTAGCCGCCCTGCTGCGGCACCGCGTCCTCGGGGTAACCGCCGCCGCCGTCGCCGGGGATGCCCTCGCGGGGCTGGAAGCCGCGCGCGTAGCGGGCGAGGTCCCAGTCGTCGTCGGGTGCCGCGGCGGGCTCGGGCTCGGTGGCCGTCGCCGTCCCCGGGGAGGCCGGCACGAACAGCGAACCGGTGTCGGTGCCGGTCGGCGTGGGATCGGGGGCCCCCGTGCCCTCCGCCTCGGCGGCCGCCCGGACGCGGCGCGCCCGGCGTCCGCCGCCGGGCAGCGTCGCGGACACCTCGGACACTCCGGCCTCGCCGCCACCCTGGGCGGGGATGCCGGCGGCCCGGCGGCCCGTGCCGGTCTCCGGCAGGTCGTCGTCGGTGCCGCGCCGCCGGGCGGGCAGCGCGAGGACCACCACGACGAGGAGCAGCACGCCCTGGGCGATCAGCCACACGTTGCGGCTGCCGCCTTCGTACGTGACGGCCAGTCGGCCGCCGGAGGCCGGGAGTTGGAAGGCCTGGCCCCAGGTTCCGTCGCCGCGGGCCGCCGCGGGGGCGGACTTGAGCGGGCGTCCGTCGAGGGTGGCGCGCCATCCCGCGTCGGGGCGTTCGGCCAGGTTGAGGACGCGGCCCTCGGGACCGGGGTCGATCCTGGTCGCGACGTCGTCGGGACCGGAGGCGACCGGCACGGACGTGCCGTCCGGCTGCGTGATGCTGACCCGGGCGGTGACACCCTCGACCCGCCACAACGTGGTGCCGTTCTCCGCGGACTTGCGCAGCAGGCCCGGTGTGCCGTCGAGACGGGTGACGACGGCCGGGTCGGAGGACGGCTGCACGAGGATGTAGCGGATAGCGAAGGCGGCCAGCCCGTGTGCGTCGGCGCTGCCGGTCCCGGACAGGAAGGCCGCGACGTACTCGTCGAGGGCCTTGTGGTCGTCGGGCTCGGGGGCGACGTCGGCGTCGCCGAGGTAGATGCCGCTGCCGCGCACGAGTGTGGCGGTGACCGCGCCCGCCGGGTCGGTGCGCAGGACCAGTGTGCGGGCCCGGTCGGAGTTGGTGTTGTCGGACGCGATGAAGGCCGGGAGGTACGGCCCGCCCTGCCGGTCCAGCGGCCCGGACGCGCCCTGCCAGAGCCACGCGCCCGCCGCGGCGAGCGGTGTGACGGCGGCGATGACGGCGACGACCACCGCGGCCGGCTGGCGCCAGCCGAAGCTGATGGCGGTGACGCGGGCGCGGGCGTCCTCGGCGCCGACCATGGCGGCGGCGACGTATCCGAGTCCGACGACGATGGTGGCGACCCCGGGCCATGCGGCGACGGCGCTGCCGTCCGCGGGCGCGGTGACCTCGATGCGGCTGACGACGATCGCGACGACCAGCCCGATCGCGGCGACGGCCCACGCGGTCAGCACGGCACGGCGCCGCGAGTCGCGCAGCAGTGCGGCGAGCGCCGCGAGGAGCAGGCCGATTCCCACGAACATGGTGATGGTGCCGGGGCCGCCCGGGTCGAGCAGCATGAGGCCGACCGGGTGTGCGCCGCGCTCGGACAGGCCCTCGGGGGCGAGGCCGGGTTCGAGCAGGAGCCGGTCGCCGCTCAGGAGTTCGAGCGACCACGGCACGAGCAGCGCGATGGGCACGGCCAGCATGATGAGCACGCGGGCGACGAGCCCCTTGCCGAGGGTCCCGGCGAAGTACGCGGCGGGCAGCGCCGCGACGGCCAGCACGACGGCGATGACCCAGCTGAGCGGGACGAAGGCGACCGCGACGGCCAGCGCGAGGCCGGTGCCCCAGGCGGCACGCCACGACGCGTTGAGCCCGCCGAGGCCGGCGACCTGCACGGCGCCGCGCGCGACGATAGGCGCGACGATCAGGACGACGGCGGTGCCGATGCGGCCCTGGGCGACGGCACCGGTGGCGACCGGGAGGAGCGCGTACACGGCGGCACCCCAGGCGCGCACCAGACTGCTTGCCACGAGCTTGCGGGCGCTGAGGTACGCGGTGATGCCGGCGAGCGGGACGCTGCCGATCAGCAGGACGCTGACGGCGGTTCCGGCGCTCCCGAAGAGCACGACGCCGAGCGCGCCGACGATTGCGAGGTACGGCGGCGCGGCGCTGTCGCCGCCGAGTCCGACGCCGTGCCAGGTCTCGGTGAACCGCGAGATGAGGTCGCCGGCCGTGTCGGGCACGGGCAGCAGCGCGCCGCCCAGGAGTCGCCCGCCGGTGAGGATGTCGCGTGCCGCGGCCAGCGTGACGAGCAGGAGCAGGACCGCGAGTGCGACGCCGGGCCGCTGCACGACGGCGCGCAGTCGGGCGAAGTTCTCGACTTCGAGGTCGTCGGTGTCCTCGGAGGTGGGCCCGCTCTCCAGCACGCTGTTGCGGGCGCGGGCGCCCTCCGGTTCGACGCGGCGGCTGATGCTGCCGACCAGCGCGTCGAACGCGTGCCGCACGCTTGCCCCGCGTGGGGGGAACAGGTCGCGGAAGTCGGCGTCGTCGACGACACGTGTCCGCGCGCGGGCACGGCGGCCCGAGATGAAGCGGTACGGGCGCAGGAGGACCGAGTAGACCCCGATGAACTCGTCGAGCGCCATGCGCGGCAGCTTGCCGACGAGGTAGCCGAGGACGCGGACGATGGTGCCGAAGAACAGCCGGAGCCAGGTCAGCGGGAGCGTCTTGCCGGGGGAGTTGGCGAGCAGCGTGTACACGGCGCCCGCCCGGTCGACCCGGTGCGGGTGGTCGGCCGCGCAGTCGATGGGCCGCCGTTCACGGGTGGCCGCTTCGGCGTGCAGGACGACGGCTTCGGGGACGACCACGACGCGGTGGCCGGCGGCGTTGGTACGCCAGCAGAAGTCGGTGTCGTCGCGGCCGAAGGGCAACCGCGGGTCGAATCCCCCCAATTGCTCCCATACATCGCGGCGTACCAGGAGCCCGGCGCTGCCGACCGCGAGCACGCCGCGTACCGCGTCGTGCTGCCCCTGGTCCTGCTCGCGGCGCTCCAGGCCGGTCCAGCGCCGCCCGCTGCGGGCGATGGTGGTGCCGACCTCGAGGAGGCGGCGCCGGTCGTACCAGCTGCGCACCTTGGGGCCGAGCACGCCCGCGGAGGGGAGTTCGTCGGCGGCGCGGAGCAGCAGGTGCAGCGCGTCGGGCGCGGGCTCGCTGTCGTCGTGCAGGAGCCACAGCCACTCGACGAGTTCGCCGGACCGGCCGCCGGGGTAGGACTCGTCCGGACGCCCGAACGAGTCGGGGCCGTAGGGGTCGGTGGCGGCGACGTATCCGTCGACGGCATAAGGGAGCGAGGCGGCGTCGGCGACCGGCACGGTGCGGACGGCGTCGGCGACCGCGGCGCCGAAGGTCGCTGTGCGGTCGGTGCGGATCACCGAGGTGGGCCCGAGGGCGTCCTCGAGGAGCCGGGGGGTGGCGTCGGTACTGCCGGTGTCGACGGCGACGACGCGCTGCACGGGGCGTTCCTGGCCGAGGAGTCCGGTCAGGGTGCCGGGCAGCCAACGTGCGCCGTCGTGGGCGACGAGGATCGCGGTGACGACATGTCTCGGGTACGCCGGCGCGTGCGCATAGGCCGACTGTTGCGTGAAAAGTGGCATCAGGGTTGAGGACCCCGGGAGGCTCGGGAGCGACGGCGGAGATCATCCAGCACCCGGCTGGACGGCCCCACACTACGCGACCGCGGCCACGGCGCCGGGTCGGTCCGTGATGCCGACCCGGGATCGGCAGGTTCCCGGGCGGGACGGTGCGATGTGTTGTACGGCGTTTGCCGGCCAGGCAACCTGACTGCTCGTCAGGCCACGGCTCGGTGCCGCGTCGGACGTGTCGTCGGACGCGTTGCCGGACGGGGCGTCAGACCGCGCGCTTCTTCAGGCGGCGGCGCTCGCGCTCCGACAGGCCGCCCCAGATGCCGAACCGCTCGTCGTTGGCCAGGGCGTACTCAAGGCATTCGTCGCGGACCTCGCAGGAGAAGCAGACCTTCTTGGCCTCACGGGTCGAACCCCCCTTTTCCGGAAAGAAGGACTCGGGATCCGTCTGCGCGCAGAGCGCCCGCTCCTGCCAGGTGAGTTCCTCCTCCTCTCCCTCCATCACGCCGTCCTCGACCAGCAGCTGCAAGAGCTCGCCCATCGCGTGCCTCCTCGACCCTTTTTACGTCCCCGTTATTTATCTGTGACCATCAATGGTCACAGCATGTGTGAAATTACAAGCGCGTCGTTACTGTCCCGTCAAGCCGAGCTCTGCTATTGGAGCCCGGATTCACCCCCCGGGACCACACCAGCCCGCGAGTTGGACGTATTCCACCAAACACGGACATATCAATCAACCCGCGTTTGTTGCCACGACGCCTCATGCGCTACCCCATGCATTGCTCCGGTCTCGTCGACGTCCTCCGGACCAACCCGTCCGATGCCGACTCGTAATGGACCTACGCGTCGCGCGCTCATCAGGGTTCCCCGCTTCGGGGGAAAATCTCACCGGAATGACCGACGTCACAGCGGACAACCGCGCCGGCAGACCAGCCAGGCGACATGTCAGGAAATCACTCCCCCACCACCCTCTTTTTCAACCCTCGCAATACTGCCGCCTCCCTAACGTCACCCGAATCGGCGAAGACGACCGGTTGTCCTCACCCACCCGGCGCACCCCGAGTTGACAGACCACCCGTGTTGCGGGTGTCCTTTTGGTCATGTCCGCACACCGCATGCCGCTCCGGAGTCGCCACGCCGACCTCCGTCGGATCGCCGCTGCGCTGTGTTGTCGCACCTTCTGTATGAGCTGAGGGCGGCCTTTTCGCTTCGCCCTCGCCGCGCAGGCGGTGCCCAGGACCAGGTACGTCCGAGACATCCCTCCGGTTCGAACCCGCGGTGATCTTCCGCGGCCCGCGACGCCATCCGCGTCCGGCCGCCGGACTCCCGCCGGCGCCTCGGCCGCCTGCCGGTTCCCGCCCCGGTCCCACGACGCCCCGGCACAGGGCGTGCGGTCCGGCGGTACGGGACCACGGATCCAGTCCGACCCGCGCGGCGGCCTCCCCCGCCGCGCCACCGCTCCCGAGGACTTCCCGCGCATGTCCAGTGACATCACGGTCGCCGGCGACCCGCTCGCCGCACCCGCCCGCCTCGCCGTTCCGCCGGCGCCCGTCACCCGTCCGTCCGTCGCCCGGCTCTCCGGCCTCGCGACCCGCTACGCCGCCGAGGTCGCGGCCGCCCTCGACACCGTCGAGTACGACCCGGTCTCGCGCTGGTACCGGCTGCTGCACGCCGCCGACGACCACGAGGTCTGGCTGCTGAGCTGGCTGCCCGGGCAGGGCACCGGCCTGCACGACCACGGCGGCTCGTCCGGTGTGTTCACCGTCGTCGCCGGCGAGCTCCACGAACGCTCGCTCGTCGTCACCCCGCTGCGCCGCGCCGGCGCCCGCGAGCGGGTGCTCACCCCCGGCGCCACCCGGGTGTTCGGCCCGACCTACGTCCACGAGGTCACCAACGTCGGCACCGAGCCGGCCGTGAGCGTGCACGTGTACGCCCCGCGCCTCACCGCCATGACGATGTTCGAGGCGGACCACGATGTCCTGTCCCGTCCCGGCAGCGAGCCGCTGCCGCAACTTCGCGTCGAGCGTTCAGGGGAACACTGGTGACCTCTTCTCCCACACCTCCGGTGCATCCCGACACACCTCAGCCGCATCCCGACGCACCGCAGCCCCGGCCGACGCGAGTGGACTCCCTGCTCGCCTCGGCCCGTTCGCGTTACACGCGCGTCACCGCGCGCGAGGCGTTCGAGGAGGCCGCGCGCGGCGCGGTGCTCGTCGACACCCGCAACGCCGGGCAGCGCGCCGCCGACGGCGTCATCCCCGGCGCCCTGGTCGTCGAGCGCAACCACCTGGAGTGGCGCTTCGACCCGGAGGGCGACGCGCGCCTGCCGGAGGCGACCGGGTTCGACGCCCGCGTCATCGTGCTGTGCGACGAGGGCTACGCGTCGAGCCTGGCGGCGGCGTCGCTGCTGGACCTCGGGCTCGTGCGCGCGACCGACATGATCGGCGGCTTCCAGGCCTGGCGGGCCGAGGGGCTGCCCGTAGAGGAGTGATCGCGGCCGGTGGGGGGGGGGGGGGCGCGGGACCCCCCCCCCCCCGCCCCCCCCACCAA
>NZ_JBSFVE010000010.1:197822-285292 GCF_053592165.1 Streptodolium elevatio | reverse complement strand
GTGTTCTATCCCGAGGGGCGGGGGGGGGGGGGTCCCGCCCCCCCCCCCCCCGCACCGGCCACCACCAGGAACGCGGCCGCATAGGCCGATTGGTGGACGAGCCGGATCCGCTCGGCCGGCACCCCCAGGAACCACGTGAAGTAGACCGCGTATCCGGCCAGCCCCACGGCCATCCACTCGGCACGGCCGTCGAGCACCACGAGGGCGACCAGGAGCAGGGCGTACCACGGGTAGTTCGGGGTGAGCACCAGCAGCAGGGTCCCCGTCATCGTGAGCGCCGCGCCCCACGGGCGGTCCGGGTCGGCGCGGCGGCCGATCACCACGGCGGCGGCGAGCAGCGCGGCCACGGCGGCGTACGGGGTCGCGCCCTCGGGCAGCACGAGGCCGAGCAGCCCGAAGCGGGCGCCGTCGTCGTAGCGCTCCTCCCGCAGGTAGCCGGGCAGGTACCCGACCACGGCGGAGCCGGACATCAGCAGATACGGCACATAGGACACGGCAACCGTGAGCACCGCGACTCCCCCGGTCAGCAGCGGCCTGCGCCGGGTGCTCCCGATCAGGGACGCCGCCGGGAACATCTTCACCGCGACGGCCGCCCCGGTCAGCACGCCGCCGAGGACCGGTCGGCGGGCCGCGACCGCCGCGAGGCCGAGGACCATGAACAGGACGCCGAGACCGTCGACGTGGCCGTTGTTGCCGGATTCGAGGACGACCATCGGGCACCACGCCCACAGCACCGCGTGTCGGGGATCGCGGCCGAAGCGCCGCAGCACGAGCAGCAGCGCCACGGTCACCGCCAGCGCCACGAGTGCCGCCGCGGCCTGCACGGGCTCGCGCCCGCCGTCGGGGGTCACGGCGTGCACGCCGCGGTACCAGAACTGCGCGACGGGCGGGTAGATCGTGTGCACGGACGGGCGGTTCATCAGCGTGCAGGCGCCGTCCGGCAGTGGGTGCCGGAACCAGCCGACGCAGTCGCCGGGCGGGAACAGCCAGTCGTCGCGCAGGTGTTCGAGAGCCGGGTCCTGCGGGCTGTGCCGGTACGGCGAGATCCCGGCCGCCTGCACCCGCCCGTCCCAGGCGTAGCGGTACGCGTCGTCACTCGTCTGCGGCACCGCGGTCATGGCCACCGCCTGGAAGGCGACCGCCCCGAACAGGATCAGCGGGACGGCGGCGCGGCACGGCACGCGGCGTACGACCAGCCAGGCGGCGAGGGCGAACAGCGCCCAGGCGACGGCGTAGACGGCGTGGATGGCGGTGGTGTCGGGGCGCGCGTACGGGCCGTGGACGGCGTAGGCGAGGGCGCCGCCGAGGGCGGTGGCCACCGCCGCGGCGGACACGGTCCAGGCGACCGCGGCGCGCCGGGACGGCGTCGCGGGCGGCGTTGTGGGTGCCGTTGTGGGTGCCGTTGTAGCCGTTGTACCCGTTGTGGGCGGCGTCGCGGACGGACGGGCCGGCGTGCCCCGGGAAGGGGAAGGGGAAGGGGAAGGGGTCTTGCCTGCGGGCATGCCTCGACGATGGCATCCCGGAAGCCCGGAACAGGTCCGCCGCGTCCGGACGTCAGCACTCCGTAAGCACCACGGGCGGTACATGGAGGCGTCTTCGGGGATTGAGTGCAGGCATGAGGAGCACCCGCGTTCCCGGCGCCCGCCGCCTGCCCCACGACATCCCGCTCCCGGCGCCGCCCGAGGTCCTGCGCAAAGGCCCGCTGCGCGCGGGTGCGTTCCGCACCGCGCTGCACGATCCGCGCACGGCGGTGGTGGTCGGACGCCTGTTGGGGACCGCCTTGATCGTGTGCTTCCTGACCGGTGTGCTCAGCCACCTGATGCAGCATCAACCGGGCTGGCTCGCGCTGCCCAGCCGTCCGGTCTGGGGCTACCGGGTGACCCAGGGGGTGCACGTGGCGGCCGGGATCGCGGCGGTTCCACTGCTGTTGGCCAAGCTGTGGGTGGTCTATCCGAGGCTGTACGTGTGGCCTCCGGCCCGCTCACTGCGCCACGCCCTGGAACGGCTGTCCATCGCCGTCCTGGTCGCCACGGCGGTGTTCGAACTGGCCACCGGGCTGATCAACATCGTGCAGTGGTATCCGTGGGCGTTCCCGTTCGTACCGGTGCACTACTGGATCGGCTGGGTGCTGACGGGCGCGCTGATCCTGCACATCGGCGTACAGCTCCCGGTGATCACCGAGCACTGGAGCCGCGGCCCCGAGGCGGATCCACGGCCCGTGGACGACGCCACCCCCTCACGGCGCGGCCTGCTGGTCGCCCTCGGAGCGTCGGTCGGTGTGGTGACGCTCGCGACGATCGGCCAGACGGTGTCCCCGCTGGCGAAGGCTTCCCCGTTGGCACCGCGCCGCCCCGGGGTCGGACCGCAGCGGCTGCCCGTCAACCGGACCGCCGCGCAGGCGGGCGTTCTGCAACCCATTCGTGATCCGGAGTGGCGGCTCACGATCACGGGACCGCTCGAAGTGTCCGTGTCGCGCGCTGAGTTGCTGGCGATGCCGCAGCACTCGGTGTGGCTGCCCATCGCGTGCGTGGAGGGCTGGAGTGCGTCCGCCCGGTGGACGGGGGTTCGGATCCGGGACCTGATGGACCGCGTCGGCGCACCCGCGGATGCGACGCTCCGGGTGTTCTCGTTGGAGCAGTTCAGCCCGTACTCGGTCATGGAGATGCGGCGCGAATACACCCGCGACCCGCTGACGTTGCTCGCGCTCGGCATCAACGGGGAGCCGCTCGCGGAGGACCACGGGTACCCGGCGCGGATCATCGCGCCGAACCGACCAGGTGTGCTGCAGACGAAGTGGGTCACGCGGATGGAGGTGCTGACGTGAGCGGGGGCGAGGCGCACGAAGACGGGGCGGCGAACGCAGCGCACGAGGGCCTGGCGACGTACGGGTCCGAAAAGCACGAAGTGTCGGGGACGGTACGCGTGTTCCGTCTGCTGCTCGGAGCCGTCGGACTCGCCGGCATCGGCTACGGCATCGCCGGATTGCTCGACCAGCCCGCGTACGTAGACAAGTGGGCGGTCCTGCGCTGGCTGGTCGGCGGCTTGCTGCTGCACGACATCGTCTTCGCGGGCCTCGTGTTCGGGACCGGATGGCTGGTGATGCGCATGCTTCCAGGTCGCGGGCCGGCGCCATGGGTGCGGCGTACGCTGCTCGGCGGCCTGGCGGTCGGGGCGGCGGCCACGCTGATCGCGCTGCCCGCGCTGGTACGGCCGTGGCCGCCGCCGAATCCGTCGGTCCTGCCGCTGGACTACGGGCGGAACCTGGCGTTGATCTGGGGTGCCGTCCTGGCGGTCACGGGGATGGTGATCGGCGTCCGCAAATGGCTTGCGGAGCGGGCACGCTGAGTGTGTGTCAGGTCGATCGGGCCGGTACACCGGACAACTCGGCCCGGTCAGGGCGCTCCGACGAGCGCGGCGAACTGCCGGTCGCCGACCGTCCATGTCTCGCGCACCGCGAAGCCGCAGGCCGGGGCCAGCCCCTCAAGAGCCCGTACGCCCAGGCGGGCCCATCGGAAGGGCGCGCCCGTCCGGCCGCGGGCGTCCTCGACGCATGCCGCGAACCGCTCGTGCGCGTACGGCTCTTCGGCTTCCGTCTCGACGATCAGGCAGCCTCGGTCCCGCAGCAGGGCGGCGGTCCGAGTGAGCAGTGCCGCGGGGTCGCCGCCGATGCCGATGTTGCCGTCGGCGAGCAGGGCTGTCCCCCACCGGCGTTCGCCGGGCAGCGGATCGAATACCGAGCGGCGCAGCGCGGCGCCGCCGGACGCGACGGTCAGGTGCACGGCGGCGGGCGCGAGGTCGATGCCGAGTGCGGGAGTTCCCCGGCGGACGAGTGCGGCGACCAGTCGGCCGGGCCCGCATCCGATGTCGAGCGTCGGCCCCCAGCAGCGCACGAGCATGCTGCGGTCGGCCGCGTCGGGTTCGGCCGTCCATCGGGCGATGTCGAGGGCGTGGCGGCGGCCGTCGGCGCGGCGGAGGTAGACAGGGCCGCCGGTCCGGAGGGCGTGCTCGTACGGCTCCAGCGCGGAACTGCCGGTCGCGGATGGCCCGGTCGCGGATGGCCCGATCGCCGGCGGCCCGGACGCGGATGGCCCGGACGCGGCGGCACCGGACGCGGCCGGCCCTGACACGGCGGTCTCGAAAGCGGCGTTCCCGACCGCGGCGGCCCTCACCCGGGGCCGCCCGCGCGGGCCGGGATGTCGGCTCTCGTCGTCCGCGCGGCCAGGGCGTCGTACGCGAACGCCAGACGCGCGGTCCGGGTGTGCGGAGCACTCCGCGCCACGTCGGCGAGGTCGTCCGCGGTGTCGATGTCGTTGAGGACGGGCAGGTTGCGGACGGTCAGGCCGGCCGCGACAAGGCGCTCGTACTGCACGCGCCCGGTGTGCGGGACGGACATCGGCACGCCGAGCAGCAGCGCGGGGACGGGGTCGCGCAGGCCGAGCGCCCAGAAGCCGCCGTCGGACGCGGCGCCGAACCACGCGTCGGCGAGCGTCCAGTCGACCGTCAGCAGGTCGGCGGTGACCTGCGGGGTGTCCATGCCGATTAGCAGCGTCGGCCCGGTGCAGGCGGCGAAGGCGGCGGCCAGCCGCTCGTCGAGCCCTCCGCCGCATTGCGGGACGACCTCGACGTCGGGCGGGAACCAGGCGCGCGGGCGGCCGTCCAGGACGAGGACCCGGCGGCGGGCGGGGGCGAGACGTACCGCGTCGAGCGTGTCGGCGAGGGCGGCCTCGGCGATGTCGGCGGCCTGTTCGGGGGTGAGCGGCGGGGTGAGGCGGGTCTTCACCCGTCCGGGGCTGGGCGATTTCGCGATGACGAGGAGTGTGGGCGGCAGGTCAGACATGGGCCAGCACCGCGCTCATGTCGCGGACCGCGGTGATCGTGCCGCGTACGGTTCCGGTCACCTTGGACCGCCCGGTCCTGGGCAGATACCGCACATCGGTCTCGCGGATCCGCCACGAGGCCGAGGCGGCGCGCACCACCATTTCCAGCGGGTAGCCGGACCTGCGGTCGGCGAGCCCCAGGCCGAGCAGGTCGGCACGGCGCGCGGCGCGCATCGGGCCGAGGTCGTGCAGGCGGGCCCCGGTGCGGGCACGGAGCTTCCGGGCAAGGACGCGGTTGGCGATGCGGGCGTGCGGTGGCCAGGCCCGCCAGGTCGCGGCGCGGCGGCGGCCCAGCACAAGGTCGGCGTCGCCGGTCAGCACCGGGTCGGCGACGTACGGGAGTTCACCCGGGTCGAGGGACGCGTCGCAGTCGCAGAAGCACACGACGGGCGCGGTGGCGGCGAGCAGGCCCGCGTGGCAGGCCGCGCCGAAGCCGCGTACCGGCTCCTCGACGACGTGGGCGCCCAGTGCGCGGGCGAGGTCGGCGGAACCGTCCGCCGAGCCGTTGTCGACGACGATCGGCCGATAGCCGGACGGCATGCGTTCCAGGACCCACGGGAGGGCCCCGGCCTCGTCGAGGCACGGCAGGACGACATCGACGCGGGCGGCGGGCGGGGTGGGGGCAACGTCCATGGCATTCACGCTAGGCAGCGCGGACCGGGATTCCCGGGCGCGGCGTGCTTACGAAATTCGTACGTCGGGCCGCGGCGCGCGCCGGTCCCTCGCGGTGTTCGAACACCCCCGCCGAAGGCCGGTCGAACACGTCCCGGCGAGGTCTTACGGAATCCGAACGGCCCATCGGCGACGCCCGCGGCGCGGCGCGCGCCGTCCGTAGACTCCGCCGTATGACAAGCACCGTTCTTGTGGTGGACGACGACCCGACCGTGGCCGAGGTCGTCGTCGACTACCTGCGCCGGGCGGGCTTCATCACCGCACATGCGCCGGACGGGCCGACGGCGCTGGCGATGGCCGAAGAGTCACTGCCGGACCTTGTGGTGCTCGATCTGATGCTGCCCGGCATGGACGGCTTGGAGGTCTGCCGCAGGTTGCGGCGGCGCGCACCTGTGCCCGTCGTCATGCTGACCGCGCTGGGCGAGGAGAGCGACCGCGTGCTCGGCCTGGAGATCGGCGCGGACGACTACGTGACCAAACCCTTCAGCCCGCGCGAACTGGTGTTGCGGGTGCGGTCGGTGCTTCGGAGGGTCGGGGCGGCTCCGTCGACCGCGACCGACCTGCTGCGGCACGGCGACATCGAAATCGACGTGGCCGCCCACCGCGCTACCCGGGCGGGCCGGGAACTGTCCTTGACCGCACGTGAGTTCGATCTACTGTGCTTCCTGCTCCAGCATCCCGGCCGGGTGTTCTCGCGCGAGGAGCTGATGCACGAGGTGTGGGGGTGGTCGTTCGGGGACCGCTCGACTGTGACGGTGCACGTGCGGCGGTTGCGCGAGAAGATCGAGGACGACCCGGCGGCGCCGCGTACGCTGGTGACGGTGTGGGGCGTGGGGTACCGGCTGGACGCGGCGGAAGCGGCGGACTCGGTGCGCTCGGCCGACCCGGTAGGCATGGCTGACGCGGCAGGCGCTGCTGATCCGGCTGAGCCGCCAAGGCCGGCGGACTCGGCAGGGCCCGCGGACTCGGCGCTGCCGGCCCACTCTCCCGGCGCAACTGCGGACCCGGCTTCGGGCGCATCTCCGCACCCGTCCACCAGGCCGTGACGCCGCATGCCGCTCAAGGATTTCCTGCTCATCTGCCTGATCGCGGGCGCGTGCGGTCTGGCCGTGACGCTGTGCGGCATGGCCTTGCTGCGTCTGACACGGCACCGTCCGCTGTCGGTGGCGCTCGGCGCCGTCTCGGTTGTGACCGTCGCCGCGATGGCGGCCGGCACGGTCGGGGTCGCGCAGGCGATGTTCCTGTCGTCGCACGACCTGACGGTGATGATGGTGGTGTGCGGCGTGTCCGCCGTGCTCGCGGTCGCGGTGGCGGCGGTGCTCGGCAGGCCGGTCGTGGCGGACGTACGCGCGTTGCAGCAGGCCGCACACGGCCTCGGGTCGGCGTCGTCCGACACCGCCCCGGCGTATCACCCGCCGCGGCCGTCGTCGATAGCGGAACTCGCCGATTTGAGCCGTGAGTTGGAGCGTACGAGCGCCCGCCTCACCGAGGCGCGGGCCCGCGAGCGGGCGGTGGAGCAGTCGCGGCGCGAGCTGATCGCGTGGATCTCGCACGACCTGCGTACGCCGCTCGCCGGGCTGCGGGCGATGGCCGAATCGCTGGAGGACGGCGTCGCAGCCGATCCGGCGCGCTACCACCGGCGCATGCGGATCGAGGTCGACCGGCTGAGCGGCATGGTCGACGATCTGTTCGAGTTGTCGCGGATCCAGGCGGGCGCTCTGCAACTGTCGTTGTCACGTGTGTCGTTGTACGACCTGGTCGGCGACGCGATGGCGGGCACCGAGGTGTTGGCGCGATCCCGGGCGGTACGGCTGCGCGGCGAGGTGATCGAACCCGTCCCGGTTCACGTGGACAGCCGCGAGATGTCCAGGGCACTGACGAACCTGCTGGTCAACGCGATCCGGCATACGCCGTCCGACGGGACCGTGGCGGTCGGGGTGCGCACCGGGCCGGACGGCGTGCTGCTGACCGTGACGGACGCGTGCGGTGGCATCCCGGAGGACGATCTGCCGCGGGTGTTCGACACCGGGTGGCGCGGTTCGCACGCGCGAACTCCGGGACCGGACGGAGGCGCCGGCCTCGGGCTCGCGATCGTGCGGGGCATCGTGGAGGCGCACAAGGGTTCGGTCGGCGTCGTCAACATCAGCGGGGGCTGCCGGTTCGAGGTCCGGCTTCCTGTGTAGTGCCGCTCCCGTGCGGTGCCGCTCCTGCGGTGCCGTTCCCATGCAGTGCCGTTCCCGCCCTCACCGCAGGCCGGCGTTGGCGAACTCCGTCATGCCTGCCTCGAAGTCCACGTGCGCGCGCCACCCGAGTTCTCGTTCGATGCGGGCCGGGGACGCGGTGATGTGCCGGACGTCGCCGAGCCGGAACTGCCCGGTCACGACCGGTTCGGGGCCGCCTCGCGCGGCGGCCAGGGCGCCGGCCATCTGCCCGACGGTCCGGGGGCGGCCCGTCCCGACGTTGTAGGCGCGCATGCCGACGGCCGCGCGCCCCAGGGCCGCGACGTTCGCGGCGGCGACGTCCGCGACGTGGATGAAGTCCCGGCGCTGTCCGCCGTCTTCGTACACGCGCGGTGCGACGCCCGCTTCCAGTGCGGAGCGGAAGACCGAGGCCACGCCGGAGTACGGGGTGTCGCGCGGCATCCTCGGCCCGTACACGTTGTGGTAGCGCAGCGACGTCGCGGTGCCGCCGACCGTGCGGGCCCATGCGGCGGCCAGGTGTTCCTGTGCGAGCTTGGTCGCCGCGTACACGTTGCGCGGGTCGGGCGCGGCCTCCTCGGCGATCTGCCCCGGGGTCAGATCACCCGCACAACCGGGGCAGCGCGGTTCGTAGCGCCCCGCGGACAGATCGGCCTCCGGGCGCGGGCCCGGTACGACGAGGCCGTGTTCCCCGCAGGTGTAGCGGCCCTCGCCGTAGACCACCATCGACCCCGCGAGCACCAGGCGGCCGACGTCCGCGCGGGCCATCTCGGCGAGCAGCACGGCCGTGCCGAGGTCGTTGCAGCCGACGTACGCCGGTGCGTCGTCCAGGTCCAGGCCGAGGCCGACCATCGCGGCCTGGTGACTGACCGCGTCGACGCCGCGCAATGCGGCGGCGACCGCGGCGGCGTCGCATACGTCCCCTTCGTGGAACTCGACGTCGGCGGAGACCTGCGGCGGCGCCCGGTGGACGGCGGGCAGCAGCGCGTCGAGCACGCGTACGTCGTGGCCCGCCGCGAGCAGGGCGTCCACGACGTGCGACCCGATGAAGCCGGCGCCGCCGGTGACGAGGATCCTCATGCCGACGACGCTAGGCCGCGGGGGCCGGGCCCCGGAGGCGACATGGCGGGGCGTCAGGCTTTCGTAAGAGATCGGCTCGTCGGCGGACACATCTCGAACGCACGTCCACACGTGTCGCGTCTTCACCCGCCCCGGCGGCTTCCGGTAGCCGCCGAGCCTGCGAGACTGGTCCGCATGCGCATCGTGGTACTGGCCGGCGGGATCGGCGGAGCACGGTTCCTGCGGGGCCTCAAGGCAGCGGAACCCCAGGCGGACATCACTGTCGTCGGCAACACCGGCGACGACATCCACCTGTTCGGACTTAAAGTGTGCCCGGACCTCGACACGGTGATGTACACCCTCGGCGAGGGCATCAACGACGAGCAGGGCTGGGGTCGCCGCGACGAGACGTGGAGCATCCGCGAGGAGATGGCCGCGTATGGCGTCGAGCCGACATGGTTCGGGCTCGGCGACCGCGACTACGCGACCCACATCGTGCGGACCCAGATGATGGGCGCCGGCTACCCGCTGAGCGCGGTGACCGAGGCGCTGTGCGCGCGCTGGAAGCCGGGCGTACGCCTGATCCCGATGTCGGACGACCGCGTCGAGACCCACGTCGTGGTGGACACCGCCGAGCTCGGTGACGCTGTCGCGGGCGACCGTCCCGGCACCCGCAAGGCGATCCACTTCCAGGAGTACTGGGTCAAGCTGCGTGCCGCGCCGACCGCGTACGCGATCGTCCCGGTCGGCATCGAGGAGGCCAAGCCGGCCCCGGGTGTGCTGGCGGCGATCGCCGAGGCGGACGTGATCCTGTTCCCGCCGTCGAACCCGGTGGTCAGCATCGGCACGATCCTCGGCGTACCGGGCATCAGGGACGCGCTGGTCGAGGCCGAGGCGCCCGTCGTCGGGCTGTCGCCGATCGTGGGCGGCGCGCCGGTGCGCGGCATGGCCGACAAGGTCCTCGAGGCGGTCGGCGTCGAGACGTCGGCCGTCGCGGTGGCCAAGCACTACGGCCCCGGGCTGCTGGACGGCTGGCTCGTCGACTCCACCGACGCGGACTCGGTCGCCGCGGTCGAGGAGGCCGGGATCCCGTGCCGCGCGATCCCGCTCATGATGACCGACGTGGAGGCGACCGCCGCCATGGCGCGCGCGGCCCTCGACATGGCGGCCGAGGTGCGGGCGGAGGGCGGCGTATGACCCCGCCGCGCGGATACGAGGTCCTCGGCGTACCGGGCATCCCCGAGGTGCGCGAGGGCGACGACCTCGCCGCGCTGATCGCCGCCGCCGCGACGGCCGCCGACGGGCCCGGCCTGCTGGACGGCGACATCCTCGTGGTCACCTCCAAGATCGTCAGCAAGGCCGAGGGCCGGCTGCTGCGCGGCGTCGACCGCGACAAGGTGATCGACTCCGAGGCCGTACGCGTGGTCGCGAAGCGCGGCAACACCCGCATCGTGGAGACCCGGCACGGCTTCGTAATGGCCGCGGCAGGGGTCGACGCCTCGAACACCGAGCCGGGCACGCTGCTCCTGCTCCCCGAGGACTCGGACGCGTCGGCGCGCACGCTGCGTGCCGGCCTCGCCGCACGCACCTCTCGCCGCCTCGGCATCGTGGTGAGCGACACCTTCGGCCGCCCGTGGCGTACCGGGCTCACCGACGTCGCGATCGGCGTCGCGGGCCTGGACGCGCTCGACGACCACCGGGGGCGTACCGACACGCACGGCAACGAACTGGCCGTCACCGTCACCGCCGTCGTGGACGAACTGGCCTCCGCCGCCGAGCTGGTCAAGGGCAAGGCGGGCGCGGTCCCGGTGGCGGTCGTGCGCGGTCTGCCGCATCTGGTCACCGACGCGGACGGCGAGGGCATCCGCACGGTCGTGCGCAGCTCGGCCGACGACATGTTCCGCCTGGGCACCGACGACGCGATGCGGGAGGGCGCGCGCAACGCCGTCACCGCCCGCCGTACGACCCGCGCCTTCACCGCCGAGCCGATCGACCCCGCCGCCGTACGCCGCGCGGTCGCCGCCGCGATCACCGCACCGGCCCCGCACCACACCGTCCCGTGGCGCTTCGTCCTGCTCGAATCCCGGGAGTCGCGCACGCAGTTGCTGGGCGCGATGCGCGACGCCTGGCTCCGCGACCTGCGCGCCGACGGCCTCGCCGAGGACGCGATCACCCGCCGCGTCGCCCGCGGCGACCTCCTGCGCAACGCCCCCTACATCGCCGTCCCCTGCCTCGTCACCGACGGCGCACACACCTACCCGGACCCCGTCCGCACCGCCGCCGAACGCGAGATGTTCGTCGTCTCCGCCGGCGCCGCGGTGCAGAACTTCCTGGTCGCGCTCACCACCGAGGGCCTCGGTTCCGCGTGGGTCTCCTCCACGATGTTCTGCCGCGACACCGTCCGCGAGGCCCTGGACCTGCCCCCCACCTGGGACCCCATGGGCGCCATCGCCGTAGGCCACCCCGCCGAACCCCCCCGCCCCCGCCCGCCAAGAACCCCCGACGAAGTCATCACCACCCGCTGACCGACTGGGCCGAACGAGTGAACAACGCGGAACTCGATCGGCTTCCGCGTTCCTATAGCTCATCCTCGTAGGCGATGAGATCCTTGGCTCGGAGCAATCAGGAGTCGGATTTCGCATTTCACAAGCGCACGAGGCACTGAGAACGCCAGAGGGGATCGGGGTGCTGCTCAGCTTCCGCGTCGCCAACCACCTCTCCATTCACGCGGAACAGCAACTGGCGTTGACGCCCGTGTACGACGCGGGCGTGTCCGACGGCACCGAGCTGCGCTGTGTACCCGTCGCCGCCGTCTTCGGGCCCAACGCCGCGGGCAAGTCGAACCTGGTGGACGCGCTCCGCTGGATGGCCCGCATGGTTCGCGGCTCGCACGACGCGGCCGTCCCCGGCGGCGGCGTAGAGCGCACGCCCTTCGTCCTCGATCCGACGGGGATCGCGGAACCGTCCTGGTACGTGGTGGACCTCGGCCTGGGCGGCGTCCGCTACACGTATGGGTTCAGCGTCGACGGCCACGGCGTCCGCGAGGAATGGCTTTTCTCGTACCCGTTGGGCCGCAAGCGCGTCGTCTTCCAACGCACGAACGACGGGATCAAGCTCGGCAGCGACGTCGGCGCCCGGGAACGCGAACTGTTCTCGCTGATCGAGGACATCACGGCGCCGAACGTACTCCTTCTGTCGGTGGCGGCGAGGTCACGTCAGGACGCGGTCCTACCGGTGTTCAACTGGTTCACCACGCAACTGCGTTTCATGACCCACGTGAGCGCACTCACGACGATGCGCCGACTGGCCGAAGGCGACACCCATGACCGCGTCGTCTCGCTGCTGCGGGAAGCAGATCTGGGCATCGAGGGCGTGGTGCTGGAACGCTCGGAAGAGTCCGCACACGCGGAAAGATTACTCGCGCAGACCGAGCAGGAACTGCGGCGCGCCGTCGCGAGCGACGCGGAGTCCGAGGCAATCCACAACCTGCGCAAGGCAGTCCGCGATGCGCAGCTGCTGCACACGCGCGCCCGACAACGCGATCGCGTCCACTTCATCCAGAAGTCCCGCGCCGGGGAGGTCAAACTCCCGCTCGCCGTGCAGTCGGCAGGAACCCAGGCTCTCTTCCGCTACGCCGGGCCGTTACTGAGTGTCCTGGACAGCGGCGGCGTCATGGTCGTCGACGAGATCGACGCAAGCCTTCACCCGCTCATCACGGCACACATCGACAAGTTGTTCCGCTCGCAGTCGACGAACCCCTGCGGCGCGCAACTCCTGTTGACCACACACGACGCCACGCTGCTGGGCAAACTTGGCGGCGAGGACGTGTTGGAGCGAGACCAGGTGTGGTTCGTCGAGAAGGACGAAGCCGGGGCCACCACGTTGTTCCCGCTGTCCGACTTCCGACCGCGCAAGGACGAGAATCGCGAACGCCGTTATCTGGGTGGGAGCTACGGCGCCGTCCCGTTCGTCTCCGACGAACGCTTCGAGGCAGCCGTGGCCGTACGAGGGGGATGCGGCGATGGCACGCCAGAAGAAGCCGTCAGGTAGCGATCGCCGACCGGGGTACGAATCCGATATCAGGCGACATAGCGGCGTTCGGGAGCCCAGCGACCGGCTGCTGGTCGTCTGCGGGGCGGCGGTTACCGAACCCGCATACCTCAAGGGCCTCCGCGACTTCAGGATCTCCAGGTTGCGCGAACCAGCGCCAAGGACGCGGGCATCCGACTCGCGATCTCCAACCCCTGCTTCGAAGTCTGGTTGCTGCTGCACGTGGCAGACCACAAGGCCCACTGCGGCTCGTACGGCGAACTGGAGCCGTATCTGAAGCGCCACATCCCGCACTACGACAAGACCAGGATCCGGTTCGCGGACTACGCCGCAGGACTCGCCGACGCACGAATCCGAGCCCATCGCCTCGACCCTTCAGGGCTTGAGTACACGAAGAACCCCACAACCAACGTCTGGCAACTCGTCAACCGCCTCACCGACGGCGCCAAGTCCCACCTACGCGCGCAGCCGCCGAGCACGATCACGTGACCGGACCACGTGAAGGTTGACCGTCCCCCGAATCGGCGCGCCGCGCCGATGGCCGGGCACGGCTTCGGCGGCAGTTGGCGGGGTGGGTCGCGGGTCAGATTCGGGTGTAGTTGCGGGGGGCGAAGCGGGGGGCTTTTCGGGGGACCTTGGCGCCGGGGGACATGCGGATGAGCAGGGCGGCGCGGTGGCGGTGGCCTTGGTAGGGGGCCAGGAGTTCGAGCATGCGGGCATCGTCGCCGGGGGTGCCGGTGAGGGCGTAGGTGACCTGCTTGCAGAGGTGGAGGTCGCCCACCGAGACGGCGTCGGCGTCGCCGTGCGAGCGCTGCATGGTCTCGGCGGTGGTCCAGACGCCGATGCCGGGGACGAGCTTGAGGAGGCGGGAGGCCTCCGGGTTGGGCAGCGGCGCGGTGCGTTCGAGTGCGGGGGCGACGCGGACGGCGGCCATGATCGTGCGGGAGCGCTTGTGGTCGACCCCCGCGCGGTGCCAGTCCCAAGTGGGGATGCGGGCCCACGTGGCGGCGTCGGGGATGACGCGCAGGTCGGCGGGCGCCGGGCCGGGGGCCGGTTCGCCGTACCAGTGGACCAGCAGGCGGAACGCCTTGCGCGCCTCGATGGTGGTGACCTTCTGCTCCAGGATGGAGGGGATGAGCGCGGCGAGGACCAGTCCGGTGCGCGGCATGCGCATCCCGCGGCGCAGGCGGAACGCGTCGTGGAGGAGCGGGTGGTGGTGGGACGGGAAGGCGGCGGGGTCGTCGTCGGCGCCCAGGAGGTCCGGGAAGCGGTCGAGCTGCCACTCGGCGCCGGGGCCCCAGGCCTGGCCGGTGACCTCGCCGGTGGTGCGTGACGCGGTGATGCGCAGAGAGCACGGTCCGGCCGGCGTACGCGCGCTGCGCCACACCGCGCCGTCGGGGGCCACCCGGTACGTGGGGTCGCTGTGCCCGCGCTGCAACTGACCCAGTGTCAGACGCAGGTCGAGGTCGTACGGGGGCCGCCAAGTGCGCGTGCGTTCCATCCGCGCGCAGCCTCCCGAGTCGGTATGTCCGGCGGACGGCGGTGGCCGGCGGACGCGGCGTCCGGCCCGACCGGGACCGTCCCCGGCTGATCAGGGCGTCACGGTAACACCGGCGCGCCACACGTCCGGCCGGAACCTCCCGCTACCACCCCGTCGAACGAGAAGCGCCCCTACATCTGGTTTTCGGGCCGTCACGCTGCGCACAATCGGCATATGCGGGTCATGGTGTTCGGCACGTACGACACGACCGTGCACCCCCGGGTCGGGATCCTCGTCGAGGGGTTGCAGCGCCAGGGGGTCGACGTCGTCGTGTGCAACGCGGCGCTCGACCAGGAGGACCTGAGCTCCGCGAGACCGCCGCGCAACCGGCAGGGCGGCAGCCGTACGAAGGCCCGGGTGCGGCACGCCGCCAAACTCGGCCAACTGGCGGCCAGGGCACGGAGGTTGCCCAAGCCGGACGCGGTGCTGTGCGGATACCGGGGGCGGGTCGACATCCAGATCGCGCGGCGCCTGTTCCCGCATGTGCCGCTGGTGCTCGACCACTTGGAGAGCGTCGACGACGTCGCGGACCGCACCGGACGCGCGCCGCGGGCGGGCCTGCGCTTTGCGATGCGGATCGAGGCGTCCGCGATCCGGGCCGCGGACCTGGTGCTCGTCGACACCGAGGAGCACCGCCGCATGCTGGCCCCGGCGGACCGGCAGCGGGCCGTCGTGGTGCCGATCGGTGCCGCGCCGCACTGGTTCGACGCGGGCCGGGACGTCGGCGCGGACCTGGAGCCGGCCCCCGAACCGGCAAGCACCGAGCACCCGTTGCGGATCGTCGCGTACGGCCTCTACTCCCCCGTGCAGGGCGCACCCGTCATCGGTGCCGCGCTGCGCCAGCTCGACGGCTACCCCCTCGCGGTCACCATGGTCGGCCGCGGCCTCCAACTCCAGCGCACCCGTGACCTGGTGGGGCAGGACCCGCGGGTGCGCTGGCACGCCTGGGTGCCCGGCTCCGAACTCCCCCGGCTCGTGGCCCGCCACGATGTGTGCCTGGGAGTGTTCGGGACGGGCGCCAAGGCGCTGCGCGTCGTCCCCAACAAGGTGTTCCAGGGGGCGGCGGCCGGGTGTGCGGTCGTCACGTCGGACACCGCGCCGCAGCACCGGCTCCTCGGCGGCGCGGCCCGCTTCGTGCCGGCGGGCAACCCGGACGCGCTGGCGGACACCTTGCGCCGGCTGGCAGGCCATCCGGCCGAGGTGGCCCGCCTGCGCGGCGCGGCGGTCGAACTCGCGCGCGAGCGCTTCACGCCCCAGTCGGTCGTGGAACCGCTGGTGGAGCGGCTGGAGTTGATGGTGGGCAAGGGGTCCTAGACCGCATGGCCCCAGGCCCCGCGGGTCCGGCGTCAGTGCGTGCGGCGTTCGGTGTCGCGGCGCAGCTGCGGGAGGGCCTCGTACAACTTCTCTCCCGGGCACTCGGTGTTGAACGCGTCGCGGTGCCCGGAGATCACGTTGAACCGTACGTTGGTCCCGGCCGGGAACCGGCTCCCGCCGTCGCCCGACGTCAGCTGCGCCTTGCCGAGCGGGTCGGTGCCGTGCAGGCCCAGCTTCCACGCGATGACGCGCGACATGGAGTCGAGCATTTCCGCCGGAGGGGCGGTGTCGGTGTAGGTGCCCATGGCCGCGACCGACGAAGTGTTGGTGTTGAAGCCGAGCGTGTGCGCGCCCAGGACCGGCTTGTCGACGCCGCCCGCGCGGCCCTCGAACACGGTCCCGCAGCGGTCGACGAGGAAGTTGTAGCCGAGGTCGGCCCAGCCGTTCGTCTTCACGTGGTAGCGGTAGATCGAGCGCAGCACGGACGGCGACTCGGCACACGTGAGCGCGTTGCTGTCCGCGGTGTGGTGCACGAACATCACCTTCACGGTGTCCGTGTACTTGAGGTCGAGGTCGCGCAACTGCTCGTCGGCGCCCCACTCGGCGCGGCCGACGATCGCCGGGCGCCCGGCGCCCCGCCCGGCCGCGGCGGAGCCGGTGGCCCGGGCCGCGATGCGGGCGTCGGCGGGCGACGTGCCCGGGTCGACCAGTTCCAGCCGCAGGCCGGCCGGGAGGCCGCCGGACCGGACCTCCACGCGGGCCTGCACGGCGTCCGAACGCCCCACCCACAGCGGCTCGGTGGCGCCGCGCGCCGCGGTCGGCTCGGGGGCGTCGCCGTGCTGGCCCATCGCGTCACCGGTGTGCAGGGCCTGCCACGGAGTCCACGTCCCGGCCGCGGTCTTGGTCCGTACGGTCACCGTCATGTCGGGCCGCGCCGCCGGGTCGTCCCAGGAGACGCCGACCAGCGAGAAGGCGGGCGTCGGCCGGGCGGACGTCAGCACGGCGGGCCGCCCCGGCCCGGGGGTCCGTACCGCGGCCCCCGGAACTCCGGGCAGCGCGACGGTGTACGTCGCCCCGGACACCGCCACCGGCGCCTTCACCGCCCCCGGTACGCCGTCCTCGCCGACCGCGTGGGCCGGCACGGACAGAACCGGCGTCAGGACGGCGGCCGTCAGCAGCGCGGCAACCTTCAGGGGCGGACTCACGGATTTGCGGGCGTACAGGGGTGTCACGGACGACCTCTTCGGGAACTTGCGGGCGGCACTTGCCTCATACGTGGTTCACAACTGTCTTCTGGTTCCTCCGTCGCCCCTGTGTAGTGCTCTTCCGCCGAAGCCCACCCGGATGGCGCAGCCCCGGGCGCGACCGCGGCGAACGGTCCGCCGGCGACAGCCCTTTACAGTGGCCCCCATGCCCGAGACACCCGTCAGCCTTCTGCGCGTCGCCCTCGCCACGGACGCCACCCGCCCGTTCACGACGTTCTACGACGACGCGACCGGCGAGCGCGTCGAACTGTCCGTGGCCACGTTCGACAACTGGGTGGCCAAGACCGCGAACCTGCTGCAGGACGACCTCGCGGCCGAGCCGGGGCAACGCGTCGCGCTGCTGCTGCCGACGCACTGGCAGACGCAGGTGTGGCTGGCGGCGTGCTGGTCGGTCGGGCTGGTCGTGGCGCCCGGCGGGGCGCCCGCCGACGCCGACCTGGTCGTCTCGGGGCCGGACACCCTCGACGACGCCCGGGAGTGCGCCGGGGAGCGGGTCGCGCTCGCGCTGCGTCCGATGGGGGCGCGGTTCGCGGAGGCGCCCGAGGGATTCCTCGACTACGCGGCGGAAGTGGCCGGGCACGGCGACCGGTTCGTCCCGTACGTCCCGCCGGCCGCGGACGCTCCCGCCCTCGATCTGGGGGGCCGCGTGCACTCCGCCGCCGAGCTCGCCGCGATCGGCGTGGAGGCGGCGAAGGACTGGGGCCTGGGGTCCGGCGACCGCCTCCTGTCGACGCTTCCGTTCACTCGTGAGAGTGGACTGCGCGCGGGCCTGCTTGCACCGCTCGCGGCGTCCGTACCTGTGGTTTTGTGCCGGAACATCGAACGATTGGACGAATCCGCCCTGGAACGACGGATTTCGACCGAGCGAGTCACCCGTACGATCACTGACTCCGAAGGCTGAACCCCGGCCGGCCACGCGCCGCGGTCACACCGACGCGATCGCCTGCCCCGGGGCAACCGCGTGCGGGGAGGTGACGACGGGGCATGGCCGACAAGCGCACTCCGTCCGGCAACGCAACCGAGGACGGCGGCACGAAAGGCGGTTCCGACGCGGGAGGGCGCGCGGCCCAGCGCCGAGCCCGCCGCAAGCGCAACCGCCGACGCAAGATCGTCATCCCGCTGGTGGTCGTCGGCTCGCTCCTGCTGCTGACCGGCGTCGCGGGGGCGTACGTCGCCTACCGCACGCTCAACGGCAACATCAAGACCGACTCGGTCGAGGGCAAGCTGAGCGCCGACCGCCCCGAAGTGGGCGGCAACGGCAAGGGCAAGCCGATGAACCTGGTGATCATCGGCTCCGACTCGCGTGCGGGGGCCAACAAGTCGCTCGGCGGCGGCAGGGACGAGGGCGAGCGCTCGGACACCACGCTGCTGCTGCACCTGTCCTCGGACCGCAAGCGCGCGGTCGTCATGAGCATCCCCCGCGACATCCTCGTGACGGTGCCTCCGTGCGTGCTGCGCGACGGCACCAAGTCCGAGGAACGCGACCGCCAGATGTTCAACTCCGCCTACGAGTTGGGCGGTGCGGCGTGCACGCGCAACACGCTCGAACGCATGACCGGCCTGCGCATCGACCACCACATCATCGTCGACTTCTCCGGCTTCAAGGGCATGGTGGACGCGGTCGGCGGCGTGGAGATCTGCCTCCCGCAGGAGGTGCAGGACAAGACCGGCAAGATCTCGCTGGCCGCCGGAAAGCGCACGGTCGGCGGCAAGGAGGCGCTGGACTTCGTACGCCTTCGGCACGACGAGGCGATCGGCGGCAACGGCAGCGACCTCGGCCGCATCAAGCGCCAGCAGGCGTTCATCGCATCGCTCGCGAAGCAGATCACCAGCAGCAAGGTGCTGCTCAACCCGGCCCGGGTGTTCAACCTCGCCGACGCGCTGACCAAGTCGATCCGGGCGGACGAGGGACTCGACTCGGTCAAGGCGCTCGTCGACCTCGCGCGGAGCGTGCAGGGCATCAAGACCTCGGACATGACGTTCGTGACGGTCCCGGTCTACGACTCCCCGACCGACAAGAACCGCCTCGAACTCATCCAGCCGGACGCCCGCCGCCTCTTCCAGGCCGTCAACACCGACGAGCCCCTCAACGGCCGCAAGCCCGGCGGCGGTTCCGGCGCGCCCCCGGCCCCCGCCGCGGCGCCGGGCAAGCCCGGGGCGGCTCCCCCGCCGCCGGCTGCCGCGCCGCCGCCCGCGGTCCCGGCCTCGCAGGTGCACGTGAAGGTGTTGAACGGCAGTGGTCGCCCGGGCGCCGCGCGCGAGGTGAGCGACGCGCTCGCCAAGCGCGGCTTCATCGTCGACTCCACCGGCAACGCGACGAAGTCGACGGCCGAGACCACGATCGAACACGCCCCCGAACTCGCCGACCACGCCCGTACGCTCGCGGGCGCGGTCCCCGGCGCCGTCCTCGAGCCGCGCGACTCCGCGACGGACGCGGTCGTGCTGACGATCGGCTCGTCGTTCAAGGCGGTGTTGCCACCGGGAGGCACGCCGACGGCCGCCCCGGCGTCTTCCGCGCCGCCGCCCCTGAAGGTCGCGACGCGGGACGGCGACCAGGACATCTGCAAGGCGACCTGACCGCGGACCGGGGCACCGCAACCCCCTCGGCGCCGCTGCCGAACGAGGCAACGTATCGTGCCGACGTCTCGGCGTACGGTTTCAGCACTCCGCGTCACAGCATCGTGATGTGACTTGGCTCACATGAGTCGTGCGAGATGCAACTCACCTGTCAGCCGGTACGTCTATCTGGACACCGGCCACCGGGAGTTCGCCGCTGCGTACAACCGGACGCGGGGGCCGATCCATATCGCGTGGCAGGGAGCGGAAACCTCGTGGGCAAAGGCAAAAAGGACCAGAGCGCGTCGGGTCCGGTCCCCGATCCGGGGCCGGACGGGCCGACCGCTCCGCCGGTCCGGCCCGGGGCGGACGACACCGCCGAGGACGACGCCGAGAAGGACGACACCGCGCAGGGTGATGCCGGGCCGGGTGACGCCGAACAGGGTGACGCCGGGGACGGCGACTCGAAGGACGGCGGCTCCGCGGACAGCGGCTCCGCGGACAGCAGTTCCCCGCACGGCGACGCGGGCAACAGCGCCTCAGGAGACAGTGACGCCGTGGCGAGCGACGCCGTAGAGAGTGACCCCGTGGCGACTGACGCCGTAGCCGGTGACGCCGTCGGCTCCGACGGCCCCGCCGAAGTCGTCCCGGCGGCCGCCGGCGAGCCCGCGCTTCTCGGCGAACTGCTGCCGCCCGCCCCGCCCGTCACCCCCGCACCCAAGCGCCGTCGGCGCCGGGTGCGCCGCGTGCTGGTGAGCATGGCGCTGACGATGGCGGTCCTGGCGGCCGGCGCGGTGACGTCCGCGTACGTCTTGGTCCGGCGCCTCGACAACCAGATCACCTCCGAGGAAGTCACCGAGAAGATCGGCCCCTACCGGCCCAAGGTGATGCCGGAGGCGTACGGCGCCGTCAACATCCTCCTGATGGGCTCCGACGACCGCTCCGGCGCAAACGTCAAGTACGGCAACATCTACGACACCACCAGGCGCTCCGACACGACGATCCTTCTGCACCTCTCCGCCGACCGGAAGAGCTCGGTCGCGGTGAGCATCCCGCGCGACCTGATGGTGCAGATCCCATCCTGCGTGCGCGACGACGGCTCGGTGTCGGCGGCGTACAAGGACCAGTTCAACCACGCGTTCGAGATCGGCGGCTCGGCCTGCACGATCAAGACCGTGGAGCAGATGACGCGGGTGCAGATAAACCACCACATCGTCATCGACTTCACCGGCTTCAAGCGCATGGTCGACGCGGTCGACGGCGTCGAGGTGTGCCTGTCCGAACCGCTGCGCGACTACGACGCGAAGCTCGACCTCGGCGCCGGGCTGCAGAAGCTCAACGGCGAGCAGTCGCTCGCGTTCGTCCGCGCCCGCAAGGAGTTGGGCGACGGCAGCGACACCCAGCGCATGGTGCGGCAGCAGCGCTTCCTCGCGTCGCTGATGAACAAGGTGAAATCCAACGGCGTCCTGTTCAACCCCAAGAAGCTGTACGACCTGCTGGACGCCGGCACCAGCTCCATCACCGCCGACCCCGGCCTCGACTCGCTGGACGAGCTGACCAATCTCTCCAAGAGCGTCTCGAACATCCCGTCGGACAAGTCGGCCTTCCTGACCGTGCCGCGGCAGCAGTACCGCTACGACACGAACCGCGACGAGCTCGTGCAGCCCGACGCCGACGCGCTGTTCACCGCGATCCGGTACGACCGGGTCGCCGTCGGAAAGGCCGACCCGGGCACGCTGCTCGAGCCCGGCGGCAGCGTCCGCATCGACGCGCCCGCACCGGCCGACGAGCCCGCGGCCGAGCCGGTCGAACCATCGTCCGGAACGACGCAACCGCCGGGGCGGCGCACGACGTCTCAGCCCTCGGGTACGCCGGCGCGAACCGGAGCGCCGGACGGCGGTACCCCGGCAGCCCCGAACCCGACCGACACCTTCACCACCCCGACCGGCGCCGTCCCAACGGGCGCCGTCCCGACCGGCACGGTCCCGACCGCCACCGCCACCGCCGGTGACCCGGGGCCGACCACCGGCCCGCCGGGCAGCGGGGCGGCCACGGCTCCGCCGTCACCGTCCGCGACGCAGCCGGTTCCGGCCGGTCCGATAGTCACGGTGACCGGCCGGACCGTGGATGAGGACACCTGCACTTGAGATCTGCCGACGTACAGAATTCGAAAGGAAAGTTGACATCGGCCGGTCAGCAACGCGCAGCATTGGGCGATCTCGCAACATTTCGCCCCAATCTTGATATGGCAGGTTTGAGGACAGGCGCACAGCGGCGCGAACTCGCCCGCTAGGGTGACTGTTTCGTACGCAGGCCGGCAAGCAGCCGAGAACACGGTTCGACCATCAGACCGTGGCCGGGGGGCTGCCCGGGTCCAGCGGTCGCGAACCAGTCGTCGGACACACAGCCGTCGAGCGCTGCCGCTCGGGCAATCGGGAGGGGAAGCGGGTCGTGAGCACAGGCAACGGGCCCAGGCCGGGCGGGCGCGGGGACCACAACCTCGACGCGCTGAACGACGCCGATGTGGCCGACCTGTGGGTGATGGACCCGGACACCGGCCACTACCGGCTCCGCACTCCCGACGCCTCGATGGCAGGCGACGCGGCGGCGGCCACCCCCGCGGCGGGCGCCGGTGCGCCGGGGCGACCGGGGCGACCCTCCGCCGAAGACGACCCGTTCGACGGCCTGTACCGCGACTCCGCCGCCAATGCCGCGAATGCTGCGAATGGCGTGAATGGCGTGACTGCCGCGGGCGGACCCGGCTCGCGTACGGTCGTACCGCCGCGTACCGCTCCCGACGCCGACCCCGAGCCGCAGACCCAGCCCGCGTCTCCACCGCGCCGTCCCAAGAGCAAGGCCAAGAAGCGCCTCAAGTGGACCGCGATAGGCCTGGCCGCCGTGCTCGTCGGGCTGGCGGCCGGGGCCTACGGGTACTACCAGTACCTCAACAGCCGCATCAAGAAGACCGACCGGACCGCTTCGGTCGAGGACATCCCGAAGTCGGCCGCGGACCCGTTCGGCCGCAGACCGCTCAACGTCCTCCTCATCGGCTCGGACACCCGGCTCGGCAAGGGCAACCAAATCGGCGGCGAAGCGGGGCACCCGGGCCTGGCCGACACCACGATCCTCATGCACCTGTCGGCGGACCGCTCGAACGCCACGATGGTCAGCATCCCGCGCGACACCATGGTCGACCGGCCCGCGTGCAAGTACGACGGCGGCAACAAGGTCCAGCCGGCGTCCAACGGCAAGGTGCAGTTCAACAGCACTCTCGTGGGCGAGCCCGGTGCGCCGTGCACGGTGGCGACCGTCGAGCGCATGCTCCGCGTCCAGGTCGACCACTACCTGATGATCGACTTCAACGGCGTCAAGGAGATGACCAAGGCCGTCGGCGGCGTGCCGATCAACCTCTGCGAGGCGATCAACGACCCGGTCCTGCCCAACAAGCAGGGCGGCACCGGCCTCGTCCTGCCGGCCGGCGAGCAGCGCCTCGCGGGCCAGGAGGCCCTGCAATTCCTGCGCGCCCGGCACGCGTTCGGCGACGGCAGCGACCTGGCCCGCATCGAGGCGCAGAAGAGCTTCCTGATGGCCCTCGCGCGCGAGATCAAAAGCAACGCGAAGTGGAGCAACCCCAAGGCGGTGTTCGACATCGCCAACGCCGCGGTCGACAACCTCCAGGTCGACCGGGGCCTGGGCACCATCGACAAGCTCGCCGGGCTCGGCAACGAGATCAAGAAGGTCCCCGAGAAGCGCATGGCCTTCACCACGCTCCCCGTCGAGCCCTACCCGGGCAACCCGGACGCCTGGGTCCAGCCGCGCCAGCCGGATGCCGACCGGCTGTGGCGGGCGTTGGAGACGGACACCTCCGTCACGGCCGGCGCCCCCGCACCCGCCCCGACGGCCTCCGTCGCGGCGCCGCCGCCCGTACCGGTGGCGACCGTGGACCCCGCGACCATCCGGGTCACGGTCCACAACACGACCAAGGCCTCGAAGGGCAAGGCCGTCGCCGACCAGCTGAAGGCGCTGAAGTACCAGGCGTCCTCGGTGCCGACCGACGACAGCCGCCCGCGGGACAACAGCGTCGTGAAGTACCCGGCGGGCAAGATCGACGCGGCGAGGCAACTCGCCCGCGCCGTGGGCCTTCCCGAGACCGCCGTCGAGGAGAACACCACCGCCGGAAGCACCTTCGAGCTGATCATCGGCTCGGACTTCCCCGACCTCACCTCGCCCACCGCGAAGATCCCGGCCGCGTCCGCGGGCAAGCCGACGCCGCCGCCTGCCCCGGTGATCGTGCCGCCTTCCGCGGACATCAAGCTGAACACCGCCGACAACACGGCCTGTATCTCCACAGGCAAAAAGAGGTAGCGCCAGAAACGGCAAGACAGCACCAGGCGGTCGTTCAGGCACGGCGCCGGGGAGAGGACGCACGGCATGGCTTCGGGGCACGGACGCGCGCGGGACGGACGCGGCAGCGAACTCGGCGCGATGGACGACGCGGACGTCGCCGACCTGTGGATCATGGACGAGGAGACCGGCGCCTACCGGATGAAGACTCCGGAGGAGATCGAGGACGCGAAGGTGGTCACGGTCGAGCCGACCGAGGCACCGGACGCCACGCCGCCGTCCCGGCGCTCCACACGACGGCCGCCGCCCAAGAGCAAGGTCAAGCGCCGGCTCAAGGTGACCGCGATCAGCGTCGCCGTGCTGCTTGTGGTGCTCGTGGGCGGGGCGTACGGCTACTACGAGTACCTCAACAGCCGGATCAAGACCGACGACCTCAGCGGTTCGGTGGACAAGGTCCCCGAGGCGGCCGAGGACGAGTTCGGCCGCACGCCGATGAACATCCTTCTCATAGGCTCCGATTCACGTGTCGGTGAGGGCAACTCTGGCTACGGGGCCAAGGGCAAGGAAGGCACCGCCGACACGACGCTGCTGCTGCACCTGTCGGCGGACCGCTCCAACGCGACGGTGGTCAGCATCCCGCGCGACACCCTCGTGTACCGCCCCGCCTGCAAGCTCGACAACGACAAAGTGCAGCCCGCCCAGGAGAACTTCGCGTTCAACGCGACCCTGCTGAAGCCGGGCGGGCCGCCGTGCACGGTGGCGACGGTCGAGCGCATGCTCGGGGTGAAGATCAACCACTGGATGATGATCGACTTCAACGGCGTCAAGCAGATGACGAGCGCGGTCGGCGGCGTGCCGATCAATCTCTGCGACCGGCTGTACGACCCCAAGAAGACCGGGCAGGGCACCGGCCTCGACCTCAAGGCCGGGCCGCACACACTGAAGGGCGAGGAGGCCCTGCAGTTCCTGCGCGCCCGCCACGGCTTCTACGGGGAAAGCGACCTGGCCCGCATCGAGGCGCAGAAGTCGTTCCTGATGGCGCTGGCGCGCGAGATCAAGACCAGCGCCACGTGGAAGGACCCGGCCGCGATCTTCAAGATAGCCCAGGCCGCGACCGGCAACATCACGGTCGACGAAGGGCTGAACCGCATCGAGAAGCTCGTCGCGCTCGGCAACGAGATCAAGAAGGTCCCCGAGAAGCGCATGGCCTTCACCACGCTGCCCGTCATGGACGTGCCGAACGAGAATCCGAAGGTCCACGTCCAGGCCAAGCAGCCCGCGGCCACCAACCTGTGGACGGCCGTACGCAACGACGTCGCGGTCACCAAGGGCGATCCCGCTCCGCCCGCCTCGGGCCCGGCCGCGCCGACCTCCGTGGCCCCGGCGCCGCCGACGGTCGACCCGGCCGCCGTCAAGGTCTCGGTGCGCAACACCACCACGGTGCCCAAGGCGCAGACGGTCGTGGACCAGCTCGTCGCCAAGAAGTACGTCGCGACGGTCGACCGGACGAAGAGCACCGAGCAGGCCAACAGCTCGGTCGTGTACCCCAAGGGCAAGGCCGACGTCGCGAAGCAGCTCGCCACCGCCGTGGGTCTGACGGAGACCGCGATCGAGGAGAGCGCGACGGCCAAGCAGTTCGAGATCGTCATCGGCCTCGACTTCCCCGGGCTGAACGACAAGGACCCGACCGGGAAGGCCCCCGCCTCGTCGTCCAAGGCCCCCGCGTCCTCGAAGCCGCCCGCCACGGTGACGCCGCCGTCCAGCGAGGACATGAAGCTGAACACCGCCGACAACACGTCGTGCATCAAGACGAAGTACTCGAAGGGCGGCTGACCGCCGGCGGAAGCACCGGCGGAAGCACCGGCGGAAGCACCGGCGGCAGCACCGAGGTCCGCAACCGCCCCGGAAACGGGCGCAGTTGCGGACCTCGGCGTTTCAGCAGACCTCGGTTTCTCAACCGCCTCGACGCCTCGGCGGTGCTCGCAGCGGACTGCTCAGCGCTGACGCGGGTCCTCGGCCGGGGTGCCGGAATCGGCCTGGGCCTTCGGGGTCAGGTACGCGATCGTCCACGCCAACTCCGGTGACACCGTGCGCTGGACGACGATGCGCTGCCCGCTCACCAGGATGCGGTCCACCGGGGCGGTCAGGGTGGTCGGTTGCGTGGTGCCGTCCGCAAGGCGGAGGACGCGGGGGCCGCCGGCGCCCGGCAGGTACAGCAGGGTGCCGTCGGTGCCGCCGTCGGCCAGCGTCTTCAGGTCGGGAACAGCGCTGAACCACAAGGGCGTTCCGTCGGCGATGCGGTACGCCGCCACCCCGGCCGCGCCGCCGCGCGTCTCGTGCAGCGCCAGGACACCGCCCGACACGATCGCGTCCTGCGGATCGGAGCCGCCGACCGACCACACCCGGCGGCCGGTCGCGTCGAACGCCGTGACCGCTCCCGGCCCGCCTCCCGCGGGGCGCGTGGCGACGAGGACCTGGCCGTCGGCGACCGAGCGGAAGGCCGCCTCGCCGCCGGCCGGGACCTCGGCCCGCCAGACCGGCGTCGCCGCACCCGGCCTGAATGCGGCGACCGCACCCGGCGCGGCCACGTACACGAGCTTGCCGTCGGAGGCGACGTCGGTCCAGGTGCCCTCGACGGTCCACCTGCGGGTCACCTTGCCGGTCACGACGTCCTGCGTCGCGATGGCGGAAATGCCGGCCTTGGCGCCCTTCGCCTGGCCGACCATCATGACCGTACGGCCGTTTCCGGTGGTGCCGGTGGCCCACCCGGTGTCCTGGTCCGGGCGGTCGCCGGTCGGACCGAGCGGCACTTCGGCGCACCACTGGAGGTAGCCGGAGCGGGCGTCGGCGCCCATCACGCGCGTGGAGCCGTCCGACTGCGGGACGAAGGTGAGCGCCCGCAGGTTCTTCATGAAGAAGTCCGCCGGCTCGACGGCCGAACGCATCCAGTGGCGCTTGCCGTTGCGTCCCTCGTACATCGCCAGGTCGCCGGGGTCGGCGCCGCCGCGCGCGGCCAGCAGGCCGAGTTGGTCGGTGAACGTCGGGTTCGGCCCGGGCGCGGCGATGGTCCACACCGGGCCGCCGAAGGCCGCGTCGCCCTTGAACGCCGCGGCGGCGTCGAAGCCGGGGTCGGCGTTGGCGGCGCGCAGGGCCTCGTCGTCGTACGTGTCGACGAGCCGCACCGTGAAGGCGTCCGGGAAGACCTCGTTGTCGGTCAGCGTGTCGAAGTCCTGCCAGCAGGACGAGACTTCCTCGGCCTGGACGGCCACGACGCCGAGGACCGCAAGCATCGCGGCGGCGATGCCGCCCGCGGCCACCTTGCCCGCGTTCACCTTCACGTGGCTACCCCGAACTCTCGTGGGTGGATCAGCGACCGCCGCCGATGGTGCGGCGGGCGACTCCCGCCCACAGGTCCGGGTCGGTGACCCGTCGGCCGTCCACGAGTGCGCGTACGCCGGGGAACTGCTCGGCGGACAACGTGCGGTACTCCGCGTGGTCGGTCTGCACGATGACCGCGTCGACCGCGTCCCCCGCGTGGTAGGGCGCCAGACCCAGCGCGGTGATCTCGTCGTCCGCGTACATCGGGTCGGACACCAGTGCCTCGGCACCCGCCGCGCGCAGCGCCTCCACGACCGGGAACACCCCGGAGAACGCGGTCTCCTTGACCGCACCCCGGTACGTGACACCCAGCACCGCGACGCGCGCCCCGCGCAGTCCCGTCCCGCCGCCGCCCGACAGCATCCCGTCCAGCAGGCCGACCGCGTAGCCCGGCATGCCGGCGTTGGTGGTGCGGGCCGCCTTGACGATCGTGGCGTCCGGGTCGTTGAACGCGTAGAAGCGCGGGTAGACCGGGATGCAGTGCCCGCCGACCGCGACGCCGGGGCGGTGGATGTGGCTGTAGGGCTGCGAGTTGGACGCCTCGATCACCGCGTAGATGTCGATGCCCACCGAGTCCGCGAAGCGCGCGAACTGGTTCGCCAGCCCGATGTTCACGTCGCGGTACGTCGTCTCCGCGAGCTTGGCGAGCTCCGCCGCCTCGGCACTGCCCATGTCCCACACGCCGTTGCCGCGCGCGAGGTCCGGCCGCTCGTCGAAGTCGAGCACCGCCTCGTAGAACTCGACGGACTTCTTGGCGCTGACCTCGTCGACACCGCCGACCAGCTTCGGGTAGCGGCGCAGGTCGGCGAAGATGCGGCCGGTCAGCACGCGTTCCGGGCTGTGGCACAGGAAGAAGTCGGTGCCGCAGGTCAGGCCGGACGCGGCCTCGAGCTGCGGCAGGAAGCGCTCGCGGGTGGTGTGCACCGGCAGCGTGGTCTCGTACGACACCAGCGTGCCCGGCTTGAGGCCCGCCGCGATCGCCGCCGTGGCGGCGTCCATGGCACGGAAGTCGGGGCGCGCCTCGGCGTCCACGACGACCGGCACGACGACCACGACGTAGTCGCTCGCCGCGACCGCGGCCGTGGTGTCCGTGGTGGCGGTCAGCGCACCGGACTCGACGACCTTGCGCAGCCGCACGTCGAGCTCCGCCTCGCCGGGGAAGGGCTCGACTCCCTTGTTGACCATTTCGACCGTGGCGGCGTTGACGTCGGCGCCGACCACCTCGTGGCCCTTGGCAGCGAACTGCACGGCAAGCGGGAGGCCGATCTTCCCGAGCGCGACGACACAGATCTTCACGATGCGCAAACCTTCGGTCGAGGTGGTCCAGACGGTGATCCGGTGCGGCCAGCGTACCGGCCGCATTTCCCCGGGGTCGAAGCCGCTGGTCGGGGCCGCTCGCGGATGATGCCCCGGCGCGCGGTCGGTGCGGGGCGCGTACGTGGGGCGGGTCGGCTCAGGTGCGGTCGGCCAGCGCGGCGACGACCTTCTCGGCGGCGTGGCCGTCGCCGTAGGGGTGCCCGGTCACCGGCACCGGGGTGTCCCGCAGGACGGTGTCGGCCAGACCGGCGGGGTCGGGGCAGAGCCGGTTCCAACCCCCGTCGAGGGTCTCCGGCCACTCCGTCTCGGTACGCAGCGTCGTGCACGGGCGGCGCAGCAGGAAGACCTCCTTCTGCAGCCCCCCGGAATCGGTCACCACGCCGCGCGAGCCGAGCACCGCGCGGACCATCTGCGGGTACGGCAGCGGCCGCGTGACCCGCAGCGAGCCCTGCCGCAGCGGGATCCCGGCGGCGGCGGCCTTGTCGCGCAGGCGCGGGTGCGCCAGCAGCAGCACGGGCAGCGGAAGGGCCGCCAGCCCTTCGACGATGGTGCGCAGCCGATCCGGGTCGTCGGTGTTCTCGGCGCGGTGCACGGTCGCCACGAGGTAGCCGCGGCCGCCGAGTTCGTCGGCGAGGCCGCGGTCCTGCCACAGGTCCGGTGCGCCCGCGCCACCCACGGTCCCGGCCGGCGCCGCGGCGCGCGGCTCGTCCTCGCCCGGCAGTTCGAGCGGCTTGCCGTCCACCGCGTCGCGCACCCGCAGCAGGATGTCGGTCATCACGTCGCCCACCATCACGGTGCGCTCGGCGAGGCCCTCGCCCGCGAGGTTGCGCACCGCGAGGTCCGTGGGGGCCAGGAGCAGGTCCGCGGCGTGGTCGGTGAGCACGCGGTTGTGCTCCTCGGGCATCCGGCGGTTGTGCGAGCGCAGGCCCGCCTCCAGGTGCGCGAGCGGCAGGTGCAGTTTCACGGCGGACACCGCGGCGGCCAGAGTGGAGTTGGTGTCGCCGTACACGAGCACCCAGTCCGGGCGTTCCCCGCCGAACAGCGTGTCGCCGAGCAGCACGTCGTCCAGCGCCGCGAGCATCGCGCCGGTCTGCGCGCCGTGCCCGCCGGAGCCGATGCCGAGGTGCACGTCCGGCTTGGGGATGCGCAGGTCGGCGAAGAAGACGTCGGAGAGGTCGGCGTCGTAGTGCTGGCCGGTGTGCACGATGCGGTGCTCGTGGCCGGTGCCGCGGAACGCCTCGGCCACCGCGGCCAGCTTGACGAATTGGGGGCGGGCGCCGACGACGCTGATGACCTTCACGGAGCCAGCGTACGACGCCGGTTCGGTGCTCCCGGACCACGGCGGAGTGCGGGTACGCTCCGCAGTCGTTTCGGCACGCGGCGCACGCAACGCGTGCACCGGAAACACCATCGGCGGCCGCGGTGATCCGCGGCCGCCGATGTGTCGTGCTTCCCGGGTCAGGACTCCACGGAGACCGTGACGCCCTCGGACGCGGAGTCGAGCATCGCCTGCGCGACGACGACGTTGACCAGGCCCTGGCGCATCGTGACGATGTCCGAGTCCTTGCCGAGGACCGCGTCGCGGAACGCCTCGTGCTCGGTCTGCAGCGGCTCGGGCTTGGAGATCGCGTACCGGATCATGTCGCCCTCGGACACGCCGCGGAAGTTCGACAGCGCCTCCCACTGCGTCATCATCTCGGCGTTGTTGTGGAACGTCAGGTCGACGTTCAGCGTGTCCGCGATCAGGCAGCCGCGCTCGCCGGTCACTATCGTGACCCGCTCCTTCATCGGCGACAGCCAGTTCACCAGGTGGTTGGTGACGGTGCCGTCGGCGAGCTGGCCGACGACGGCCACCAGGTCCTCGAAGTCGCGACCGCTCTTGTACGCCGTGCGCGCGGACACCG
This sequence comes from Streptodolium elevatio, assembly GCF_053592165.1. Taxonomy (NCBI): domain Bacteria; kingdom Bacillati; phylum Actinomycetota; class Actinomycetes; order Kitasatosporales; family Streptomycetaceae; genus Streptodolium; species Streptodolium elevatio. The sequence goes on along the minus strand of NZ_JBSFVE010000010.1, from coordinate 254,818 downwards.
AGCGGTACGCCTGCCCGGTCACCCACGCGGTCAGGTCGATGTCGTGCGTCGCGAGGTCCTTGACCACGCCGACGTCCGAGATGCGGTTCGGGAACGGCCCCTGGCGGCGCGTGACCACCTGGTAGACGCTGCCCAGCTGGCCGTCCTCCAGGCGCGCCCGCAGCTGCTGCAGTGCCGGGTTGTAGCGCTCGATGTGGCCGACCGCGCCGACCAGGCCGGCAGCCTCGAAGGCCTCGGCGACCTTGCGCGACGACGCGACGTCCTGCGCGAGCGGCTTCTCGACCAGCGCGTGCACGCCGGCGTTCGCGAGGGTCAGCCCGAGCTTCTCGTGGAACGCCGTCGGGGCGGCGACCACGCAGTAGTCGATGCCCAGGTCGATCAGCTGCTCGACGGTGTCGAAGCGCGGTACGCCCTGCGCCGCGCTGTGCGGGTCGCCCATCGGGTCCGCGGCACCGACGAGTTCGACGCCCGCCAGGCGGCGCAGGACCCGGGCGTGGTGGCGACCCATCATGCCGAGCCCGATCAGGCCGGCGCGGAGCGGTGCCGTCTCAGGACTCATGCCGTTTCCTCACTGCTCTGACCGGTGGTCCGGCTGTGCCCGCTCACTGTCCGACCACCGCTTCGACGACGGTCTTGAGGTCGCCCTCGGACAGCGACGGGTGCACCGGCAGCGACAGGACCTCGCGGGCCGCCCGCTCGGTCTCCGGCAGGTCCAGCGTCAGGCCGAAGGACGGGAGGCGGTGGATCGGCACCGGGTAGTAGACGCCGCTGCCGACGCCGCGCTCGGTGAGGCGCGCCGCGAACGCGTCGCGGCCGCCGGGGAACGCCTCGTCGGACACCCGGACGGTGTACTGGTGGTAGACGTGCGTGGCACCGGCCGCGACCGCCGGGGTGACGATGCCCGACCCGGCGATGCCGGCGTCGAGGTACGCGGCGTTGGCGCGGCGCTGCTCGGTCCAGCCGGCGAGGCGGCCGAGCTGGACGCGGCCGATCGCCGCGTGCAGGTCGGTCATCCGCATGTTGAAGCCGACGACCTCGTTCTCGTACCGCTTCTCCATGCCCTGGTTGCGCAGCAGGCGCAGCTTGCGGGCGATCTCCGGGTCGTCGGTGACGACCATGCCGCCTTCACCGGAGGTCATGTTCTTGGTGGGGTACAGGCTGAAGACCGCGGTCTTGCCGAAGGCGCCCACGGGGGTGCCGTGCAGTGCGGCGGCGTGCGCCTGGCAGGCGTCCTCGATGATCGCGAGGCCGTGGCGCTCGGCGATCTCGCCCAGGCGCACCATGTCGGCGGGGTGGCCGTACAGGTGGACCGGCATGATCGCGGCGGTGCGCGACGTGATCGCGGCCTCGACGGCGGCCGGGTCGATGCAGAAGTGGTCCGGCTCGACGTCCACGAAGACCGGGGTCGCGCCGACCAGCGCGACGACGTTGGCGGTCGCCGCGAAGCTGAACGACGGCACGATCACCTCGTCGCCCGGGCCGACGCCCATGGCGATCAGGGCCAGGTGCAGGCCGGAGGTTCCGGAGTTGACCGCGACCGAGGTACGGCCGGCGACGATCTGCGCGAACTCCTGCTCGAACGCCGCGACCTCGGGACCCTGGGCGACCATGCCGCTGCGCAGCACCCGGTCGACCGCCTCACGCTCCTCCGCGCCGAAGAACGGCGCCGCGGCGGGGATGGTTCCGGCCATCAGGGGGTTACCTCCGAAAGGGTTTCGTCGATCTCGATATAGCGCGCACCGGTTTCCGGGCACACCCAACGCCGCGCGACCGGGGTCTGGCCGCCGCGGTGCTCCCCCGTTTGCTGTTCGACCTGCTGCTCCGCCTCGGCCTGCTCCTCGACCAGCGGGAGCCCGGCCTTGCCCACCCACTTCACGCGCTTCGCCGGCACCCCGGCGACCAGCGCGTAGTCCGGTACGTCGCGTGTCACCACGGCGCCCGCGGCGACCAGCGCCCAGCGCCCGACGGTGACGCCGGCGACGAGCACGGCGCGCGCGCCGATCGCGGCGCCGGTCCGCACGGTGACGCCCTTGGCGTCCCAGTCACCCCCGCGCTTGAGGGTTCCCTCCGGGTTGACCGAGCGAGGATACACGTCGTTGGTCAGCACGGCGGCGGGGCCGATGAAGACCCCGTCCTCGAGCCGGGCGGGCTCGTAGACGAGCGCGTAGTTCTGCAGCTTCACGTTGTCGCCGAGCTGCACGTCGGGACCGACGTACGCGCCGCGGCCGATGATGCAGCCCGAGCCGAGCACGGCACCCTCACGCACCTGCGCGAGGTGCCAGATGATCGTCCCGGCACCGATCTTGGCCCGGTCGTCGACATCGGCGCTCGGCATGACGCTTGCAGCGGAAGGGTCGGTGCCCGTGGACTCCACTCAGCGCTCCTCAGTCTCGTCAGGGTCAGCGCTCGGCGGCACGGACAAGATCACTTATGGTGCGGGCGAGTTCGTCGGAGGGTGACACCCCGGCGAGATGGCGAGCGGTCCACTCGAGTGCGGCCTCGCGCATCACGCAAAGCTCCTCGGGGTGGTCGGCCCAGTCGCGCAGGACCCGCCCCGCGTCCTCGGCGTCGCGGACAACCCGACCCGCCCCGGACTCGCCCACGATCCTAGCCATACGCGGGAGGGGGGTCGCCACCACGGCGAGTCCGCTTCCCAGGTATTCGTACAGCTTTGTGGGGACCGCCTCGCGGAATGCGGGCGTGTCGTCGAGCAGTGCGAATCCCACCCACGCGCCGCGGGCGAACCGCCACGCCGCCTCCGGCGACAGCCGGCCGTGCAGCCGGACCCGCTTGGCGGCCGGCGAGGACCGGCGCCACTCCTCCAGCCACACCTTGTCGGTGCCGGCGACCGGGCCGACTATGTCGAGCTCCCACGGGTCCGCGGCCTCGACAGCGGCGAGCATCGTGGCCAGCCCGCGCGAGCGGCGCACGTCGCCGATGTACAGGGCGCGGGGGGTGGGGTCGAGTTCCCCGGGCTCCGGCAGGTAGCCCATGTCGGGGAGGTTCTTGACCACCAGGCGGCTGCGCGCGGCGAGCGGCGGTACGTGGTCGTCGGCCACCACGGTGAGGTCGGCGCGGCCGGTGACGGCCGTGCACAGGCGGACCAGGGACTCCCCGGCCCGCCCCTTCCAACTGCTGCCCCACGGGCGGTCGCGCAGCAGTTTGAGGTAGTCCTCGTGCACGTCGACCGCGAGTCGGCCGCGGCGCAGCAGCCGGGCGGCGGCGGCGGTCGGGACCAGGTCGGGGTCCAGGGTTATGACGACCTTGCCACGTGCCTTGAAGGGCACGGTCAGGTCGCGGCGGGCCCGGTCGATGGCGCCGCCGCGCGCACCGAGCGAGACGATGCGCGCGCCGAGCGGTCCGCCGGCCGGGTCGCCGAGGGCGATGACCTCGACGGTCAGGCCCGCCCGGATGAGGGCCGCCGCGGTGCGGTGCAGTCGCGCGTCGGCGACGTCGTGGCCCGAGCTGATGATGCTGACGTCGATCGGGGTGCGGTCACCCGGCGTGCGGCCGGCCGCACTGCTGGTCTCGCTGGTGGCGTCGGTCATGGCCTCTGGATCAGACGTCTTCCATCGCGAACGCCTCTTCGCCGACCTCGAGGAAGCGCATGTACTCCCCGATGATCGTCTCCGGGTCGCCCTGGTCCATCAGCTTCCCCTTGTGCAACCAGAGGCAGTGGTTCGCCATCTCGCGCACCGATGCCATGCCGTGGCTGACAAGGATGATCGTCCTTGCCGCCCGGCACAGTTCGTCCATCTTGGCGGCGGCCTTGCGCTTGAACCGCGCGTCGCCCGCCGAGAGTGCCTCGTCGACGAGCAGGATGTCCGGGTCCATGTGCACGCCGACGGAGAACGCCAGGCGCTGGTACATACCGGACGAGTAGGACTTCATGGGCATGTCCATGAACTCGCCCAGTTCCGCGAAGTCCGCGATCTCCTCGTACTTGGCCTGCACGTCCGCCTCGCTCTTGCCCTGCGCGAGACCGCCGAGGATGACGTTCTCGCGCCCGGTGAGCTGGCTGTTGAAGCCGACACCCAGCGCGAGCAGGGTGCTGACCCGGCCGTGCACCTCGATGCGGCCCCGGGTGGGCGGCAGGATGCCGGCGATGGCGCGCAGCATGGTCGACTTGCCGGCGCCGTTGGCACCGACCACGCCGAGCACCGTGCCGTGGTTGATGCTCCACGAGACGTCCTTGACCGCCTCGATCTCCTTGATCATCCGCTCGCGACGGCCCACGCGCTTGATCGCGCTCTTGAGCGTCGGCACCTTCTCGACCGAGGTGCGGTAGGTGATCGCCAGGTTCTCGACCTTGACCGCGAGCGGCTGGTCGCGCGGGTCGGGACGGGCGGGACCGGCGGCCTCGCCCGGGGCGGCGGCGTCGGACACGGCGGGCTCCAGGACCTCGGGGTCAGATGCGGTAGGCAAATTCACGCTCCCGGGACAGGAAGAACCAGGCTCCACCGAACAGGGCCACGACCGCCCAGGCCGTGCCGTACAACATGAGCATCCCGTCGGGCGCCCGGTTCTCCAGGATGACCTGGTTCCAGGAACCGATGATCGGGTACAGCGGGTTGACCTTGAAGATCCACAGCAGCCACTCGTTGCCCGCGAGCTTCTCCCTGGCCTGCTCGACGGTGAACAGCACCGGCGACAGGTAGATCCAGATCCGCAGCGCGTACGGCAGGAGGCTCGCGGTGTCGCGGAAGTAGACCGCCATCGCCGCGAAGAACAGGCCGCAGCCGAAACTGAACACGGTCTGGATCACGAAAATGGGGATCAGCCAGGTGAACGCGATGCCGACGGAGCGCCCGGCGGCGAAGTGCGCGATGGCGTACACCACGAGCGTCGGCCAGTACATCATGAAGGACGAGAACAGCGAGGAAAGCGGAAGCAACGCCTTCGGAAACGCCATGTTCATGATCATCTTGCCGCCGCCGGTGATCGACGTCGACGACAGCTGCACGATGTTGCGCGTGTAGTAGTACGAGAACAAGCCGCAGAGGATGAGGGTGAAGCCCTTCATCGCCCCGCCCTCGTGCGATCCGGTCAGGACCGTCACGAGCATGAAGTAGACGGCGGCCAGCAGCAGCGGGTTGATCACCAGCCACAGCTGCCCGAACACCGTCTCGTAGTTGCGGCCCTTCAGGGTCGCGTGGGCCATGCGGTACGCAAAGCGTCTCCGCTGCCCCAGGTCGTGCATATACGTCTTGAGCGGAGGCAGGTGAGCGGTGTACGGCTCGTATACGTGCACTGGCACGCTCTCGGCCGCACGGCTCTTCTTCGCCACCTGCGCCTCGGCATCCATGACCGCCACTACCGGCTTCTCCTCGGCTGCGGGGTACACCCCTCGGAACTGACGACCGCGAACCGCTCCGTACGGGTGGATACCGACGATACCGGTGATACCGGTCGGGGGCTGTGGTCGGAGCACACACGGACGTCCCGACGTTCGGACGGCCGCGCGGCGGCGCCGCCGAGGTTACCGGATTCCTTGATCGCCCATCGATCGCGGACCATCCGGATCATGCACACTCCTCAGCGTCACAGTCGTCCCTGGCAGCTCACTTGGTTCCCGGATCACTCCGCTTCGGCGAACGGGCGGTGTCCCGGCAGAGGCTCCGGAGCCCGGCCCGCAAGCGCGCCGTAGAGCGCCACGAGGACACTCGCCTGGCCCTCCCAAGAGTTCTCGGCCAGAAGCGATTCAGTGTACGCCGCGGCGTAGCTCCGCGGGTCCGCCAGGACCTTGCCGGCCGCTTCCGCGAAGGCTTCCGCGTCCCGCTTGCGCAAAGCGGCGTCCGCCACTTCGTCGGTCGTGCGCACCGCGAACACCTCGCCGCACCCGAGTTCGACCGTCTTGTCCGCCATCGCCTCCACATCGGAGACCACGATGGGCAGTTTGGCGTGCATGTACTCGTAATACTTTGTGATCAGTGCGATCTCGTGATTCACGGTGTGCAGGATCGGGATCACGCCGATGGTCGCCGACGAAAGGAACTCCGGGACCTGGTGCGGCGCGACGTACGGAACCGTGTGGATCCGGTCGCCCGCGCCAAGTTCACCCGCACGAGCGACCAACGAACGGACATAGGGGTCTTTCCTGTCACCGCACACGACGGCCACGTGCACACCGTCCAGCAACGGCAGCGCCTCGACCATGATGTCGACGCCACGGGCGGGCGAGATGGCCCCGCTGTAGACCAGCAGCGGCACTTCGTCGGACAGGCCGATGGTCTCCCGTATCCCGGTGACCTTGTCCTGCTCCGCGCCCGGATCGAGGTCCACCATCGGCGCGTTGGCGACGACGGTCGGCCGGGTGCGCAGCGCGTACTTCTCCAGCAGCATGTCGGCGAGCGTCGGCGACACCGTCACGACGGCGTCCGCGCGGCGCACGAACTCCCGTTCCAGGCCCGTGTACGCCAGCTTCCGCTGGGTCGGCATGTGCACGCCCTCGACGTACTCGTGGGCGTCGTACACCACCTTGGGGCGCTTGCCCCCCGCGCGCGCGATGCGGTCGGCGATCCGGACACCGATGCCCGGGGTGTGCATGTCGTGCGCGTGGATCACGTCCGGCCGGAAGTCCTCCACCACGGCGCTCCAGGCGTCCTCCAGGAGCAGCAGGTGACGTGCGGTACGCCGCCAGTCACCGTCGCGGATGTAGACCTTCCAGAGCGTCTCCTTGGCCTTGTCCTTGACCCCGGGACCACCGGTGCCCGGCTCCTTGACGCTCTTCATCAGGCGGCGGCGCGCCTTGTAGTCCATGCGGGTCGCGAAGCTCGCCGCGCGAAGCGCGCCCGCCCTGGCCCGGTCGGCCGGCGCGGTGGCGTGCGCGTACTGCTCGGACTTCAGCTTGAAGCGGTTGGACAGCCCGGTCCGCACGACCCGCGCCGCACCGATGTGCGTCGTCCTGGTCGGCACCGCGGGCGCGTTCGCGTCGTAGCCGAGCAGCAGGACGTCGAAGCCCGCCTCGGCCGCCGAGTACGCGACCTTCTGCACGCGGGAGTCCCGCGTGATGTCGTTGGCCACCAGCATGGCCACGCGAGGCCGTGTCACGGTGTGACCCCCAGGAACTCGGCGAGGACGCGCGCGCTGCGGGTGCCGTCGTGGTTGTCGCGGACATAAGCCGGTCCCCGCGCCGCCAGTTTCCCGGCCTCGTCGCGCTCCGCGAGGATGCGTTCCAGCTCGCTTCCCAGCGTATCCGGGTCGGCGTTGACCATGGGGACGTCGTCGGGCAGGTGTTCGGTGACCGACTCGTGCAGGTAGCAGACGGTGACGCGGCCGGCCGCCATCGCCTGTACGGACATGACGCCGTACGAGCCGAACACGAACTGGTCGAGCACGATGTCCGCGTCGGCCAGCAGCGCGGGCATCTCCGACGCCCGCACGCCCTTGATCCGGCGGTACTCGATCAGCCCCGCGTCGTGCATCTCCTCGACGACCGGCTCGATCAGCCCGGTGCCCTTGGTGAACGGGCTGGACGGGGCGTGCACCACCACGGGCCGCTCCCGGCGGAGCGGCTTCTTGTCGGTGGCCCACACCTGCGGGTCCACGACGACCGGCAGCCAGGCCGCGTCCGGGACGTCGTGCAGCAGGTCGGGCGTCGACACGAACTTCGGTACGTCCATGGCCCGGACGACCGGCCCCAACCGGTCCACCTTGCTCTGCAGCGCACGTGTGAGCTCGTGGTCGGGGTCGAACGGCGAGAACGGCACCCGGGCGCGCTGCGCGGCCGGGTCGCGGATCTCCGAGCCGTGGAACGCGAGCCCCACCGCCACCCCGGCGGCGGCCAGTTCGGCGAGGTCGAAGTTCGCCCACGGGCCGTTGAGCCTGCCGAACGGCGGCATCGCGCACTCCGCCAGCACGTGCGAGTAGTTGTCGAGGACGTAGGCCAGCTGCCCCAACTGCCAGGTGCGCGACAGCCAGTCGTCCGTCGAGATGGTGCGGTCCGCAGCGAACCCGAAGGTGTTGCCGGAGCTGAGGGTGAACGTCTCCGCACGCACTCCCGGCAGCCGGCGCTCCACGGCGCGCGCCCACTCGTAGCCCTGCCCGGCCATGTTGGTGGGCCCGACGCCCAACACCACGCCCTCGGGTACGGCGCCCTTGGCGTCGACGGTCGCGGCCTGCCCGACAGGCGCCTGCGCGACCGGTGCGAACGCCTCGGCGTACGGCCGGAACGCCGCCTCGCACCGCTCCCCCCACCGCGCGTCCGCGGCCGCGGCCTGCCACACCCGGTCGCGCACCGCGGCGAGTTTGCGGCGGGCCAGCTTGCGGCGCAGTCCCGTCACCAGGCCCGAGCCGGCCAGCGCCGCGACGTTCGAGCGGGCCACCGAGATCTGGGCGGCCGCATCGGCATCCACCGGCACATTGAGCACACGCAGCACGCCCGTGTCCGACACGGCGGCCGTCGTGGACACCTCGGCGGCCTCGGCGGGCGCCGCGAGCAGCACGTAGTTGCCGGCGTCGGCGAGCGCGCGCCCTGCCGAGATCTCCGGCCCGGCCTTGCCCACCGGGGCATCCGCCGTCAGGACGACGCGCGGCAGCGCACGCCGCGCGTTCTCCGGCACCGCCTCGGCCGTCTCGCCCGCGTCGCCCGCGTCAGCCCCGCCCTCGGTCACGACGGATTCCGTTTCGGCCATCAGGTCTCTCCCTGGGGTGGTGCATGCCTGGCGAGAAAGGAAGCGAGTGCCGCCGCGGACCGGCGGCCGTCATGGTGGGCCGCCGCGAACGCGGGCCCGCGGGCCGCGACTTCGCGGGCCGCGTCGCGCTCGTCGAGCAGCCCGGTCAGCACGGTGCGCAGCGTCTGCGGGGTCGCCTCGACCTGCGGCACTCCGCCGGTGAAGCGCTCGCGGACGCTGGGCGCCGCGTGTCCGACGACGACGCGCCCGGCGGCCATCGCCTGGGCGGCGAGGACGCCGACGTTCCCGATCGCAAGTTGGTCGATCACGATGTCGGCGTCCGCCACGAGCGCGGGCATATCGGTCGGCGGGACCCCTTCGACGCGGCGGTACTCGACCAGGCCGCGCGCGGCGAGGTCGCCGACGACGGCGTCCACGACCGGGGAGCTCTTCAGCGTGCCGCGCGAAGGGGCGTGCAGCACAACGGGCTTGTCGCGGCGCAGCGGTTCGTCGCCGGGGCGCCACGCGGCCAGGTCGACCACGACGGGCAGCCACACCGCGTGCGGCCACCGTTCGACGACGAAGTCGAGCAGGTCGGGGGTCGAGACGAAGACCGGTCCGTCCCAGTCGGCCACATCGCGCATGCGCGCGTCGTAACGCGGCTGAAGGTCCTGCGACACCTGGCTGTTCGGATCGGCGAAGGGCGACTCGGCGTAGAGTTCGCGGTGCCGGCGCGGGTCGCGCACATCGGATCCGTGGAACACCAGCCCCACGGCGATCCCCGCGTCGCGCAGCACGTCGGCGTCCCCGGAGAAACGCCCCGACCGCGCGGCCTTGCCGGTCAACGGCAGTCCCGATTCGAGCAGTACGTGCGTTGCCGTACGCACGGCGTGCCGCCGCAACGCGAGGTGCACGTCCACCGACTCCCAGCCCGCGGTGGTGAGGTAACGGTCGGCGGGGAACCGCAGCGGGCCCTCGCGCCGCAACGCGAAGACCTCGGCCGGTACGCCGAGATGCCGCTCCGCGGCCTGCCCCCAGGCCCATCCCTGGCCGGCCATGTTGGCGGGCCCGATCATCAGGGACACCGAGCCGGGCGGGGAACCCGCCGCCACGGACCGCGGCTGCGAACCGAAGGACACGGTGACCGCCTGCGCAACCGATTCCGCGTCCGCCGAGACTGCGGACGTCGGTGACCCGGCCCCGGATGCACCGGCCCCCTGGGTCGACGCGGCGGGACTGCCTGCTGCCCCGCGAGTGCCCGGCGTCGGCGTCGGGGGCGTCGAGTGCACGCGGTTCGCCCGTGGTGTGCAGAGGCGTTCGAGGCTGCGCAGCGCGCGGCGCGCCTCCTGGGTCTCCGGAAGACCCGTCGGATCGGCGCCAGGGCGGTGGTACTCGACGACCAGCTTGCGTCCGGACTTCTTCGCCCGGGCGGCCGCGTGCGAGGCGATCAGGAGCGCCACGGGGTCGCAGGCGTGCACCACTTCGGGAGCCAGCGCGTCGAGCACGGGCGCGAGCGCGACCTCGGTGTCGACCGCCTCGGGAAGTGCGGCGCGCCAGCCGACCGAGGGCAGGTCCGGCAGTCGCTCGAACAACGAACTGCTCTTGCGGCCCAGGAACTCCGCGTACGTGCGGGCCGCACGGGCCACGGACTCGTCCGTCCCGCGCCTGCGGTCGCGGCCCGCGGCGACGGTGCGCGGCGCCGGGACGAGGAGCACTTGGGCGGCGTCGGGGGCCTGCGGCGGGCGGCGGGTGCTGTCGCCCGGGCCGTCGGGGTCCGGGGCCAGGACGACGGTGTCATGGCCCTCGGCGCGCGCCCGGTCGGCGAGTGCGGTGACCACGCCGCGGCGTACCCCGGTCGCGGACGCGACGAGCACCACGCTGCGCGCGGCGGGGGCCGGGATGCCCGCGGCGTCGGTGAGCTCGGCCGGCGGGCGCCCTTCGGCGACGGCCGCCGCCGGTGCCACCGTCGGCGCGTCGGCGGCCAGGTCCGCGAATCCGGCCGCTCCCGCGGCGAGTTCCGCCGCGAGCGTGCCCGACGCGACCGGTTCGGGCACGAGTCCGGTGAGGCGCTCGTACAACGCGGCGACGTTCTCGGTCTGGCGGTCCCAGGAGTGCTCCTCCAGGAGCCCGTCCGCGGCGTACGGCTTGACGTACCGCTCGCGGTCGGCGAGGACCTTGCGGACCGCGGCGGCGAGGCCTTCCGCGTCGCCGGCCTCGAACACCTCGCCGCAGCCCAGTTCGCGCGTGAAGGCCGCCATCGTCTTGACGTCGGAGACGACGATGGGCAGCCCGGCGTGCATGTATTCGTAGTACTTGGTGATCAGCGAGATCTCGTGGTTGGGCAGGTGCCGCAGCGGGATGATGCCGATCGTGGCGGAGGAAAGGTGGTCGACGACCTGCTCGGGGTCGACGTACGGCACGAAGTGGAAGCGGTCGCCCACCCCCAATTCGGCGACGCGCGCCTCCAGCACGGCGAAGTAGGGGCGGCGGTCGCCCGCGACCACGACGACGTGCGCATCGGGCAGGCGCACCAGCGCCTCGGCCAGGGTGTCGACGCCGCGCTCCGGAGCGAGCCAGCCGGAGTAGACCAGCACCGGGACGTCGTCGGGCAGGCCGGCCGCGCCGCGTACGCCCCGCCCGGTGCCGCCCGTGGGCCGGGTCAGGCGCGGCGCGTTGGTGGCGACCGTCGGGCGGTCCCGCAGGTCGTAGCGGTCCCGCAGCATGTCGGCGAGGGTGTCGGAGACGGTCACGACGCCGTCGACGCGGGCGATCAGTTCGCGTTCGAGGCCGACGTACGCGGCCTTCTGCTCCGGATCCGGGTAGCCGGCGCCCGCGATGAACTCCTGCGCGTCGTAGATCATCACGGCCTTGCGGCCCGCGCGGCGCGCCCGTTCGACCGCCCGCGCGCCGACACCGAGCGCGGTGATGTCCTGCGCGTGCACGATGTCGGGTTGCAGCGCATCGATCTCCGGGCCGAACGCGGCCTCGAAGTCCACCAGTTGCGGCTGTGTGGCACGCCAGCCGGAGCCCTCGGCGAGGTAGGAGTAGGCCACCGCACGGGCCTTCGCGCCCGGCCGGGCGACGCGCGCCATACGGGCGGCGTGTCGGCGGGTGGCCTCGCGGCGCACCATGTGGCGGGCCCGCGCTGCGGTCACGCCCGCGCCCTTGAGGGTGTGCCGCACGCGGTCGGCCGGCGTCTCGACGAAGGCCTCTTCGGCGGCCTGTTCGCGCCGCAGGAAGTTGACCGCGACGCGGTCGGCGACCTCGTCCTCGCGGCTCAGGAAGCCGATGCGGCCCAGCACCCCGCGCAGGCGCCGCGACCGGCGGTAGGGGGCCACCACCGCGGGCACCGGGACACGGATGACCGTGGCCGCACCGCGCTCCGGGTCGCCGAGCGTGGTCACCTCCCGGGCCGCGGTACGCGACCGCCCGAGCACCACGACGTCCCAGCCGCGCTCCGCCATCCCCAGCGCGAGCTTCTGGATGCGCGAGTCGCCGGTGATCCAGTTCATGCGCAGCAGTACGAGGCGCGGCGGCGCGCCGGCCGCACGGGGCGCGGGGACGGCGGCCACCGCGGCGGACGGCACGGCTGCGGCTGCGGCTGCGGGCCGGGACGCCGCCATCAGCCCGCCAACCGCTCGTACAGTCCCAGCAGTTCGGGCACCTGGGCCTCCCACGTGTTGCGGGCGAGCAGGTCCCCGTCGTAGGGCTTCACATACTTGTCGCGGTCCGCGAGCACCGCCCGCACTCCGGCCGCGAACGCCTCGCTGTCGCCCGCCGGGAACACCTCGCCGATCCCCTGCTCCCGGGTGAACGCGCCGACCGTGCGCAGGTCGGACACCACCAGCGGCAGGCGGGCGTTGAGGTACTCGTAGTACTTGCTGGGGAGCGAGAGCTCGTAGTTCGGCGAGTGCAGCGACGTCACGACGCCGACGCTGCCGGCCGCGAGATGGCCCACCACCTGGTGCGGTTTGACGTACGGCAGGATGTGCAGCCGGTCGGCCACCCCGAGGTCGCGGGCCTGCCGCTCCAGCGCGTCGACGTACGGGTTGCGTGCGGTGACCATCGCGAGGTGCACGTCCGGCAACGACGGCAGGGCCGCGACGGCGGTCTCCAGCGAGCGTTCGGGCGCGGTCATCCCGGCGTACACCATCAGCGGCACGTCGGGACCGAGCCCGGCGGCGGCACGTACGTCGGGCACCGTGTCCGCGTCGTCCCCCGAGGCCAGCTCGGCGACGGTCGGCGCGTTGCAGACCACGGTCGGCCGCACTTCCAGGCCGTGGTCGGCGGCCAGCAGGTCGGCGATGGCGTCGGAGACGGTGATGACGCCGTCGGCGAGGCGGATGTACTTGCGTTCCTGCGCGGCCATCGCCGGGCGGAACGCGGGGTCGCCCGGCCGCTCCCAGCCCGCGATGTACTCGTGCGCGTCGTAGACGATCTTCACGGGGTGCCCCGTGCCGCGCAGTTTGAGCCCCGCGCGCACCACGAGTCCCACGGTGTCGAAGTCGTGGGCGTGCAGCAGGTCCGGCTTGAGTTCGGCGATCACGGGAGCGAACGCGGTGTCGAAGTCGACCAGTTGGGGCTGCGTGAGCCACGCGCCGCCGTCCCGGCCGAGGCCGACGGCCAGGCGCGTGCGCCCGCCCGGCTTCTTGGCCTTGGCCGCGGACCGTTCGTAGAGCCTGCGCCGGGCCTCGATCCAGTAGCCGCGCGCCCGGTCGGCCGCGGTCAGCCCGGTAAGCCGCAGCTTGGCGGCGAGGTCGTCATCGCCGAGGGCGGCGAGGCGGCGCTCGACCTCCAGGTCGGCGCGCAGGGCGCGGCGCGCGTCGACGCGCATGCGCGCCTGCTCGCCGGAGCGGTAGCCGAGGCGTCCCGCGACCCCGCGCGGCGGGTTGTCCTTGCGGTACGTCTGGGCGGTCATGCGCAGCGGTACGCGGATCACCCGCGCGTCGCCGATCGTGTACTCCTCGCGGGTGTTTCCGCGTGCCCGGCCCAGCAGCACGACGTCCCACCCGGCCTCGGCGACCGACCGCGCGGTCTTCTGCACGCGCGAGTCGCCGTCGACGAAGTTGCTGACGACCATGACCGCGAGCCGCGGCCGCTGCTCTGCTCCCTGCACTGCGGGTCACTCTCTCTCGACTGTGCGGTGGTCAAGGCCGGGTGCGTGGGCCCGGATCACGCGGTCAGTTTGCCACGCCCGGCGATTCCGCTCGGGGACAGCGCGCGGGCCGCGGGGCGCGGCGTCGCCGGGATCAGGACCGCTTGCGCAGCGCGCCCATTTTGACCAGCTTCACCCGGGCGCGCTTGCGGGCCCCGTCCAGGCGCCGCACCAGCAGGTGGACGCGGGGGATGTCCTCGATCCGGTCGCGCACCGAGCGCGGCGGGACCGTCGCGGCGCGGTCGCCCTGGCGGCCCAGCGCCTGGCGCAGCCGCGACAGCTCGGCCTCCAGGGCGGTGATGCGGCCCCGGCCTTCGACTACCGGCCAGTCGGGCCGGTCGGCGACCACCTTGACCGGCGGTTCGCGGTACGCGTCCAGCAACTGCCGTGCCACCGTGCCCAGATCGTGGCGCTTGTGCACCCAGGCCACCGATTCGGCGCGCAGGCGGGCGCGTTCGTCGGGGTCGCCGGCGAGGCGGCGTACGACGTCCCCGAGGTCGGCACCGACCGCCTCGACCACCGGGCAGCCGGGCACCCGGGCGCGGTTGCGCTCGTGCACGTGCGCGATGGCGATCGCGCCGCAGGCCATGCCCTCGACGGACACCATGCCGTGGTCGCCGATGGTCAGGCTGTCGACGATCATGTCGGCGCGCGCGAACTCGGCCTTGACCTGGCTGTGCGACAGCCCGGACAGCGGCCGGTACTCGACGACGCCCTCCTCGTGCAGCGGCGCCAGCGCGGCGTCGACCAGGTGCGAGCCCTTCGTGGCGCGCTTGGAGGGCAGGTGCACGACGACCGGCACGCGCGGTTCGGGCCCGCGCTCGGTGCGCCACGCCTCGGCGTCGATGGCCAGGGGCACCAGTTCGGCGTCCGGCACGTAGTCGAGCAGGCCCGGCGTGGAGACGAACATGCGGTCGCTGTGCCGCCGGGCGATCTCGACCATGGCGTGGATGCGCACCTCGTCGACGACCGCGTCCTTCAGGTACGAGTCGGGCTCCCGTTCCATGTGCACGCTGCGCAGCCGCACGTCGGAGCCGTGCCAGTGCATGAAGACCTTCTTGCCGAGCGAGCGCAGCAGGGGCAGGTCCCACAGGGCGGGCAGGAGCGGCTCGTGGGCGTTGAGGAGCGAGCGGCCGTACTGGAAGTGGAAGACGTCGAAGTTGCGGACCGCGTGGTCGAGGACCTGCCAGCGGTACTCGGGTTCGGCGAGCAGGCGGTCGGCGTCCCACACCCGGTCGGGCACGATGCCGAAGGCCGGCTCGCCGAAGCTCCACACCTCCGCGTGGACGCCGAGCGCGCGCATTCCGCGGGCCCAGGTGCTGGGTTGCCCGGCGATGTCGCGGGGAGCGTAGAGAACCCGGAGTGACGTCATGGCGGCGTGTCTTCCTGCGTTCGCGGACGGGCGGAGTGCGGTGGGCGGGTGGTCCGGCCGGCGGGCTCGCGGGGCCGGTCAGGAGGCGCGGTCGGGCACGGGCAGGTCCGCGTACAGCCGCAGCAGCGTCTCGGCGTCGTGCTCCCAGGACAGCAGCGGTTCGGCGGCGCGGACGTTGGCCAGCAGTTCCGGGTAGCGGTCGCGGGCCTCGCGCACGGCGGCGGCCAGCGACGCGGCGTCGCCCGGCCGGTAGAGCGTGCCCAGGTCGTGCTGCCGTACCACGCGGGCGAGTTCGCGCACGTCGGTGGCGATGACCGGCACCCCGGCCCGGACCGCGTGGAACAGCTTGTTGGGCATCGCGAGCCGGTGGTTCTCCCAGCGGTCCGAGTGCGTCACGAGCGCGAGTCCGGTACGCCGCAGCAGCGCGTCGACGTCGTCCACCGGCAGCGCGCCGAGCACCTGGACAGGCCCGCGGTCGAGGGCGGCGAGGTACGTGTCGTCGGCCGGTCCGACCAGCGTGACGTCGAGGTCGGTCAGTTCGCGGGCGGCGGTGACGATCGCCTCGATCTCGCGGTAGGGCGCGATCCGCCCCGCGTACACCGCGCCCTTGGGGGTGTCCGGCAGCGGCACGTCGGCGGCGGCCGTACCGCTGGGGAAGGTGTTGTGCACGACGGTGACGTGCGACCAGTCGTAGCGGGCGCGCAGGGCGTCGGCGACGCCCTCGCCCACCGTGATGATCGCAGCCGCCTCGGCCCCCAGTTCGCCTTCGACCTTGGCCTCGCGCGCGGCGCGCACCGGGGTCGGCCGGCCCACGCGAGGGCGGCCCGACCACAGTTCGTGGGTGTCGTAGACCAGCGGCACGCGGCGCTCGCGAGCCAGTTCGGCGCCCAGTTCGAGGGTGTTGAAGTCGTGGGCGTGCACGACGTCGAAGGTGCGGGCCAGCGCGTCGGTGCGGGCCGCTCGGCCCCACGCCGCGAACGCCGACGCGCGGTGCTGCGGCAGCAGCGCCCAGCGCGCCGCCCGCATGTGCGGCGGAAGCCGGCGTCCGCCGCCGACGGGTGCCCCGGCCTTCTGGAAGACCGAGGCGCCGCCGACGGACGAGACGGTGACGCCGCGCGGCGGCGTCCAGTCCTCGGGCACGCCCCTGCCGATGACGTGCACATGGTGCCCGGCGTCGGCCAGCGTCGTCGCCTCGCGCACCACACGGGTGTCGGTGGCGACGGTGGTGATGACGAGCATCAGGATGTTCACCGCGAGTCGGTCTCCCCGGCGGTGTCGGAGGGGATCCCCGGCAGCGGGTCCGCTTCCGCGGCCAGGACGAAGAATCCGGCGTCGGCGGCCGCCGCGGCCACCGTCTCGGCCGACGCCTGCGCGTCGGGGTCGGTCTCGACCGCGATCTCGGCCTGGGCCTCGGCCTCGACCGCCGCCGCGATCACGGCGTCGATCGCGGCCTCGGTCTCGGCGTCGGCGGCGCGCACCACCGCGTCCGTAGCCGAGCCGATGTCGGCGGCGGTGCCGGCGGCCACCTGCTCGGCGAGCCCGCGCGGGCTGGTCAAAAATCCGACCGCCCACGAGCCGTGCATGGTCGCCATCGCGACCGGGAGCCGGACCAGCGCGGAGGGCTTGAGGCCGCGTCCCTCCCACACCGAGCCGGCGAGGATCGCGGCGGCGTACCCGGCCGGCAGCACGAACGCGCGCCGGAACCCGGCCGCACCCGCGACGGTGCCGCCCACGACCGCGACCAGCGCGACGGGCGCGGCCAGGTAGCGGGGGTTGACCGAGCCCTTGTGGTGCCGGGCGACGACGCGGCGCCACCGCCCGTAGTGGAAGTACTGCTTGGCGAGCGCCTTCACGGTGGGCCGCGGGCGGTACGACACCCGCAGGTCCGGTGAGAACCACACCAGGTGCCCGGCCTGCCGGATGCGGTAGTTCAGCTCCCAGTCCTGCGCCCGGACGAACTCCTCGTTGTAGCCGCCGAGGCGTTCGAGCACCTCGCGGCGGAACACGCCGAGGTACACCGTGTCGGACGGGCCCGCGCCGCCGCCGGTGTGGAACCGTGCGTTGCCGACGCCGAGCTTGGACGTCATCGCTCCGGCGACGGCCTCCTCGAACGCCGTGGTGCCCTCCGCGTCCATGATGCCGCCGACGTTGGCGGCGCCGGTGTCGCTGAGCAGCGCGACCGCGGTCCGCACGTATTCGGGCGGCAGGATGCCGTGGCCGTCGACCCGCACGACGACGGGGTGGCGGGCGACCTTGATCGCGGCGTTGAGCGCGGCCGGCGTACGCCCGCTCGGGTTGGGCACGGTGCGCACGCGCGGGTCCGCCGCGGCGAGGCGGGCCGCGATCTCGTCCGTGTCGTCCGTCGACGGCCCGAGCGCGATCACGAGTTCCAGCTCGCCCTTGTAGTCCTGGGAGAGCGCGCGGCGCACCGCCTCTTCGAGGTGGCGCGACTCGTTGAGCACGGGCATGACGATCGACACGGGCGGCGTCGGCGGCAGCGGCGGGAGGTCGCCGGGGCGGTCATGGGCGTCGGGAGCCTGCGGGATCGGGTTCATCGAGACCCGAGGGTACTGCGGAAGCGGAAACGTGTTGACACCGTCCGGCGGCCCGCCGCGCCCTGATCATCTCCTCCGGGCGCTCCGGCGTGCCTTCGGGGGGCGTCCGCGGGGGTCACCCTATGGTGGTGACTCCGCGTCAGCCCCCGGGTGAACGGCGCGGAACGGGGCAGTGGTTGTGCGGGGACCACCGCCATCAGGCGGTGCCCGAGGGAGACCCGTCCGGGCGGAGGAGGGGAAGAGCAGGGCATGGCGACGCGCAACACGGCAGCCGGACGTACCCCGCCCCCCGCACGCCCGGCCCGCCGGTGGGCGATGACCATCACCGGGTTCCTGGCCGTACTGGTCCTGCTCACGAGCGGCATCGGCTGGGCCTGGGTCAAGTACCTGGACGGCAAGATCAACCGGGTCGACCCCTTCGCGGGCCTGGACGACCGTCCGGGCACCGGCTCCGACGACGACCTCAACTTCCTGGTCGTCGGCACGGACAGCCGTGAGGGCGTCTCGCGCGCCCGGCTCAACGAGCTGCACGCCGGCGGCGAGAGCTGCGACTGCACGGACACCATGATGATCGTCCACCTCAACGCCAAGCGCGACAAGGCGACGGTGGTCAGCATCCCGCGCGACAGTTACGTCACCTTCCCGGCGCACACGGACAAGCGCACCGGGCAACAGGTCGGCGAGTCCAAGGGCAAGATCAACGCGGCGTACACGCTGGGCGGGCGCCCGCTGACCATCGCGACGGTCGAGCGGGCCACCAACATCCGGATCGACCACTGGATCGAGGTGAACTTCCTGGCGTTCGTCGACGTCGTGGACAAGCTCGGCGGGGTCGAGATGTGCACGCCCGTACCGCTCAAGGACCCCAAGTCGGGCCTCGACCTGCCGGCCGGAACCACCCATCTGGACGGTGTGAACGCGCTGAAGTACGTGCGGGCCCGCTACATCGCCAGCGACCCGACCGGCGACATCGGCCGCACGCAGCGGCAGCAGAAGTTCATGTCGCAGATCCTGGCCCGCGCCACCAGCACCGGCACGCTGGCCAACCCGGTCAAGCTGAAGGGCGTGCTGGAGGCGGCACTCAACTCCCTGACGGTGGACAAGGACCTCGGGATAAAGAGCCTGCTCGACCTCGGCACCAAGATGAAGGGCATGTCCAACTCGGGTGTGACGTACGCCCAGATCCCGCTCAAGACCATGGACCACCAGGTCAAGGACTGGGGATCGACGGTCCTGTGGGACGAGGCCGGCGCGCGCGTGCTCTTCGACGCCATCCGCGACGACCGCGACGTACTCGAACCGCCGAAGCCCACCCCGTCCGGCAAGGGCCAGTCCCCCGCGCCGCACGCGCCCGCGACCGTGGAGGTGCCGCCGTCCGAGGTATGGGTGCAGGTCTACAACGGCACCGACACCCAGGGGCTGGGTGGCAGGGCGCACACCGACCTGTCGGCGGCCGGGTTCAAGATGAACGCCGCCGCGCGCGGCGGGCAGGCGATCGGGGTCACCGGGGTCACCCAGACCGTCATCCGGTACGACCCGCGCTGGGACCGCTCGGTGCAGACCGTCGCGACCGCGCTGCCCGGCTCGAAGCTGGCGCCTGTCGAGGGCCTGGGCCGCACGATCGAGGTCGTCGTCGGGTCGCAGTACGCCGGGGTCACCCCGGTGGCTGCCGCCGCGGCACCCGTCACAAGCGGTTCCGCCCCGAGCGCCGGCGGCCCGCCCTCCGGCCCGGCACCCGCGATCACCGCGACCACGGGCGACAAGGTGGTGTGCAAGTGACGGCGGCGACGCGGGTGGCGGCGGCGAACGCCTAGGCGCGTTCCCTTCGCTCCGCGGCGGGCGCCGGGGACGGGCGGTGCTGGGGTCGGGGGGTCAACAAGCGGACACAGTCGTACCAACCGGGCCACAGTTACGTCGTAGTCCGGTACGGGGTTTGCCGGGCACACGCGCACGATGGCAGGTTCGTACACATGAACTCACGGTCGCCCGGATGGGCGGAGGACGACGGGCTTCGGGGAGGCCCGCGGCGCGACGGACGGGAGCACAACCCGCCGCCCGCCCGGCCCGCCGCGCCCGAATCCGAGCCGACCGCGGTGATGCCACGCGATCGTCACGGCCGACCGGTGCCGCCGCCCGGGACGCTCCCGTCGCCGGGCAGCGGGCCCGCGCGACCCGAGGGCACCATTCCGGCGCCCGGGTCGCGCCCGCCCGGTCCGCCGCCGGCGCAGCAGTACCCGCAGTACCCGCCGATATCCCCGGACGCGCAGCCGACCGAGGTGCTGCCGCCGGCCGCGCGCGGCCCCCAGCAGGGCTACCCGGCGCAGCCGTCCCCGCAGGAGGCCGCGGCCCAGGCGGCCGCCGACCCGGTCGCGCCGCCCCGGCCGCTCACCAGGCCGGGCGGGCCCGACGACCCGGACGGACCGGGCGGCCCCGGCGGACCGGGACGCGGCGACGGTCCGTCGCGCCGGCGCCCCAAGGGCCCGCCGAACTGGAAGAAGCGCATCCTCATCGGGATCACCGTCTTCCTGGTGGTCGTCCTGCTGTTCCTGACCGGCACCTACTTCTGGCTCGACTCCAAGATCCGGCACGAGGACGTCCTCAAGGGCTACCAGGGACGCCCCGCGGCGACGGCCGGCACGACATGGCTCATCGTGGGCTCCGACTCGCGCGAAGGCCTGTCCGCCGAGGACAAGAAGAAGCTCAAGACCGGCGACGCGGCCGGCAAGCGCACCGACTCGATGATGCTGCTGCACAAGGGCGCGGGCGGGACGACGCTGATCAGCCTGCCGCGCGACTCGTACGTGCAGATCCCGGCGTACGAGAACGGCAAGACGAAGGTCAAGGCGCAGAAGAACAAGCTCAACGCGGCGTACGCGCTCGGCGGCGCGCCGCTCCTGGCCCGGACCGTCGAGCTGGCCACCGGCATGCGGCTGGACCACTACGCGGAGGTCGGCTTCGACGGGTTCGTGGGCATCGTCGACTCGCTCGACGGCGTGGACCTGTGCCTGGACAAGCCGATCAAGGACCAGAAGTCGGGTGCGGACCTCCCGGCCGGGTGCCAGACGCTGAACGGCAAGGAGTCCCTGTCGTTTGTGCGCGCCCGCTACTTCGACCCGACCTCGGACCTCGGCCGCATGCAGCGCCAGCAGCAGTTCCTCGCGGCGCTCGCGAAGAAGGCCAAGTCGCCGTCGGTGCTCCTGAACCCGTTCAAGGGCTTCCCGATGGCCGACGCGAGCCTCAGCGCGGTCATCGTCGACAACGAGACCGGACTCTTCGACCTGTACGGCCTGTTCAAGGACATGGGCTCGCTGTCCGGCGGCAGCAAGAGCGGGACCATCACGGTGCCGATCAAGAACCCGGACTTCAATCCGGGCGGCGGCGTCGGGTCGACCGTGCAATGGGACGACGCCAAGGCGAAGGCCCTGTTCGACGCGCTGCGCAACGGCAAGCCGGTGCCGCGCTGACGCGCCCCGGGCGGAAGCCGGCCCGGTATTGACACGAGAAGAACTTCGCACCCGCGGCGGGCCGGTTTCGACTGGCCCGCCGTCGGCGTTCTCGGACATCATCGTCACCCATGGACCACGCTGCCGAAGCCGCCGACGCAAACAGCCGGGCGGCCGGGATACCGGCCCCCGTCAACAACCACACCTTCCAGGTGGATCTGCGCGGCCTCGTGGACCTTCTGTCGCACCACCTGTACTCCAGTCCCAAGGTGTACCTGCGCGAACTGCTGCAGAACGGCGTGGACGCGATCACCGCGCGGCGCGGTGCCGATCCCGGCGCGCCCGCGGCCGTTCGGATCACCGCGGACGGCGCGACGCTCCGGGTCGAGGACACCGGTGTCGGGCTCACCGAGGCCGACGTGCACCGCTTCCTCGCGACCATCGGCCGCAGTTCCAAGCGCGGTGACCTGGAGTCCGCCCGACGGGACTACCTCGGCCAGTTCGGCATCGGCCTGCTCGCGTGCTTCGTCGTCGCGGACGAGATCACCGTGGTCACGCGCTCCGCGACCGACGCCGAGGCCCCGCCGGTCGAGTGGCGGGCGAATGCGGACGGGCGGTACGGCGTACGGGTCCTCGGCGCCGACGCGCGCGCCGAGCCCGGCACGACGGTGCTCCTGCGGGCCCGCCGCGGGTGCGAGGAGTGGTTCGACACCGAGCGGGTCACCCAACTGGCCCGCGACTTCGGGGCGCTGCTGCCCTACGACATCACCGTCACCGGGGCCGACGGGCGGCCCGCCGCGGTCGGCGACACCCCGGCGGTGTGGGACCGGACGTACGCGACACCGACCGCGCGGCACCTCGCCCTCGCGCGCTACTGCGAGGACATCCTCGGCTTCCCGCCGCTCGACGTGGTGGACCTCGACGTGCCGCTCGCGGGGGTGCGCGGCGCGGCCTTCGTCCTGCCGTCGGCGGTCAGTCCGGCGATGCGCGGCAAGCACCGCGTGCACCTCAAGGGCATGCTGCTCACCGAGGCCGCCGACGGACTGCTGCCCGACTGGGCGTTCTTCGTGCGCTGCGCGGTGGACACCGAGGCGCTGCGGCCCACCGCCTCGCGGGAAAGCCTGTACGACGACGAGGCGTTGGGCGCCGTCCGCGAGGCCCTCGGCAGCACCCTGCGGGCGTGGCTGACCGGACTCGCGGCGGACGACCCGCACCGGCTGGCCCGGTTCCTCGGCGTCCACCAGCTCGGCGTCAAGGCCATGGCCCGGCACGACGACGAGTTGTTCGAGGTCATGCTGCCGTGGCTGTCGTTCGAGACCACGGACGGCCAGGTCAGCCTGGACGAGTTCGCCCGCCGTCACCCGGTCCTGCATCTCACCGACTCCGTCGACGAGTTCCGGCAGATCGCCCCGATCGCGGCGGCGGCCGGGCTGGGCGTGGTCAACGGCGGGTACACGTACGACGCCGACCTGGTACGCCGGTTGGCCGTGCTGCGCCCCGGCGTCGTCGTCGACCGGCTGGACCCGGACACCGTCACCGCGCACCTCGACGCGGTCGAGCCGGTCGCGGAACTCGCCGCGGGCGCCTTCCTCGCGCTGGCCCGCTCGGTCCTCGATCCGCTCGAATGCGAGGCGTCGCTGCGGGCGTTCCACCCGGTGGCGGTGCCGGCGCTGCTGCTCGACGGGCGGGACGAGCGCAACGAACGCTCGCGCGCGCAGGCCGAGTCCGAGGCCTCGGACGCCGGGGACGACGTGTGGGCGGGCATCCTCGGCTCGCTGCGCGGCGCGGCGCCCCGGGCGCGGCTCGTCCTGAACCACCTCAATCCGCTGGTCCGGCGCATCCTGACGGTGGACGACGCGGAGTTGGCGCGCACGACCGTGGAAGGGCTGTACGGCCAGGCGCTGCTGCTCAGCCGACGGCCGGTCTCGGCGAAGGAGAGCGCGCTGCTCAACCGCTCGTTCCTGGGGTTGCTGGAACGCGCGGTGCGGACGACGGCCACCGAGGACAAGTGACGGGGAGCACGGGCATGTTCGACGAGGTGATCGACGCCGGGACCTTCCACGCCGCCGCCGAGCGCGTGCGCGCGGAGCCGTACGGCACCACGCGCTGCGCCCAGGCGGAGGCCCTGCTCGCGGCGGCCGAGCGGGTCGGTGACACGGCGCTGGTCGGGCACGCCCTGGTGGGGACGATCGTCGCGTACAACTACGGCGGCGAATCGCCCAAGAGCGCGGTGTCGATGGGGCGTCTGCTCCGACTCTTCGACACCGAGCCCGCGTCCTTCGACGAAGGGCTCACGCACTACGTCTTCTGGTATCTGAAGTGGGTCACGTCGTCGCTGCTCAGCGTGCCGGAGGTGCCGCTCGCGACCATCCGCCGCTTCCTCGACGACCTGGAACGGCGCTACCGCACGGCCGGCCACAGCATGCGGCCGGTCCACAAGTGCCGTTTCTACCTGTACGACCACACCGGCGACAAGGCCGGTGCCGCCCGCGAGTTCGAGGCGTGGCTCGCGGCCGACCGCGACGCGCTGACGGACTGCGACGCGTGCGAGCGTCGCGAGCAGGGCCGCTGGCTGACCCAGCAGCACGACGACGAACGGGCGTTGGAGATCTTCGGGCCGACGCTTTCGGGTGCGCGGTCCTGCGCCGAGGAACCGCAGATCACGCTGTCCGACTCGCTGATCCCGCTGGTGCGTCTGGGCCGCCTCGACGAGGCGCGGGCCAACCACCTGCGCGGGTACCGCATGGTGCGCGGCCGGGCCGGCATGCACGACATCGTCGGACGGCACATCGAGTTCTGCGCTCTCACCGGCAACGAGGGCCGGGGCGTCGAGATCGTCGCGGAGCACCGCATGTGGCTGTCCGACGGCTCGGGTTCCGCGATGGACCGCCTGGAATTCCTCGGCGGTGTCGTGGTGCTGCTGCGGCGGCTGGTGACGCTGGGCCGCGGGGACCTGCCGGTCGCGCCGCTGCCCGGGACGGACGGCACGGCGGCGGGCGTCCTGGCCGTACTGGACCGCGAAGTGGCCGTCCTCGCGACGCGTTTCGACGAGCGCAACGGCTCGGACTTCGTCGGTGCGACCCTGCGCGAACGCCTGGACCGCGAGCCGCTGGCCGTCTCGCTGCCGCTGGGCGTACGCTCCGCGCTGACCGCGGCACCGGCCACCCGCATCGCGGCCACTCCCCCGCCCGCGGTGCCGCTCGACGAACTCCTCGCGGACGCCCGCGCGCTGGACGCCGTGGGCCACCCCCGGGCGCACCTGGTCTGGGAGCAGTACGCCCGCGCGGTCGAGGACCGCGGTGTCCAGCCGCCTGATCGGGCCGTGGCCGAACTGGCGCTGTCCCGGGCCCTGGTGCTCCTGAGCCGCGGGGAGACGGGCGCCGCGACGAGCGGATTCCGCGCCGCGGCCGAGGCGTTCGACCGGGCCGACCTGCCGGGCAAGGCCGCGGTCGCGCGGTCCCGGGCGATCGTCGCGGCCCTGCACCCGGATACGCCGCGGATCCCCGGCCCGGCCACCGCGCCCGACCTCGACGCGGTCACCGACGACGTCACCGGGCTGGTCGAGGCCGGCCGTGCCACCGACGAGGACCTGGCGACCGTCCTGACGGTCCGCGCCGCCGCCCGCATGCGCATGCTCACCTCGAGCGCACCGGAAGACCCGGACGCCGGACCGGAGTCCGGCGATGACGCGCACGCGGCCCGCAGGACCGCCGAGGTCGAGGTCGACCGGCTGGCCGAGGCCGCCGAACGCCTCGCGCTGCCCGCCCGGCAGGCCGACGCCGCCGAGGCCCGCGCGCACTTCGCGCTCCTGGACGGCGACCACGCCGCCGCCATACGGCACTTGCGTTCCGTGGTCGACCTCTGCCACGCCGCGGGCCGTCCGTGGCAGGCCGTGCAGCCGGGCCGGGTCCTCGGCAGCCTCCTTCTCCACCAAGGGGATTGGGCGGGTGCGGAGCTGGCGTACCTGGCGGTGCACGACGCCGCGCGCGACAGCATGGACAGCCCCGAGGACTACGCCGAGGTCCTGGTCGGACTGGCGAACTCGACCGCCCCCACCCGCCCGGACAGCGCCCGCGACTACGCGGTGCGCGCCGCCCACGAGTTCGATCGCCTGGGCGACCGCGCGGGTGCCGCGTACGCCCGCCGCGGCTTGGCCGAACTCCTCCACAACGCCGGCCGGGCCGCCGACGCGGTCGCCGTGCTGGAGGAAAGCCTGCCCGACATCGCGGAGTTCCTCGGCCAGGAGGCCGCCTGGCTCGCGCGGCGCCGACTGGCCGCGGGCCTGACCGTCCTGGGCGACGGGTTCGAGGCGGCGGACGTCCTGGCCGCGCTCGCCCGCGACACCGCGCGCGACGGCGCCCCCGAAACGCACGCGGAGATCGCCGCGGAGGCCGCCCTCGCCCTGGCCCGAACGGGCCGCGGCGACGCGGCCGACCGGGCCTTCGCGGCCGCGGTCGAGGCCATGCGGCCCTTGGACCGCCCGGGCACGGTCATCCGCCTGCTGCGCGCGGCCGGCTGGAACCTCGTCGAGAACCGCGTCCCGGCCCCCGGCGCCGGAACAGACGTCGGAACGTACACCGGAACCGCCGCCGTGGACCGGGGACTCGCGTACTTCGCCGAGGCGGCGGCCCTCCTCGACGCCGCGACCGCCGACGGCCCCGACCTCGACCGCGCACTGGAACGCGCGGACACCGAGGCCGAATGGACCGAGGCGCTGTGGACCGCCGGCCGCAACGACGCCGCACTCGCGCTCGCCGACCGGGCGGTGGCCCGACTGGAGATCACGCTTCCGCGCTTCCAGGACCGCTACACCGCGATCGTCACCATCGCGGCCCGCATCGAGCACGCCGATCTCGACATGCCGGCCCTCGCCATCGCCCGCATCGACGCGGCCCTGGCCATCTGCCGCATGGCCAAAGCCGACACCGCCACCGCCAAACTGACCCGCCTACGCGACCATTTCACGTCCTGACCGGAGCCGGGAGACGCACGACGGGAAGGCGTCCGTGGGAGCCTCGCCGCAGAGCAACGCATGCCGTCGAGGGCGGCCAACCGGCTTCGGCCTTGCCGCTCCTACTTCGGGAGGTTGCGCGCCATGACGATGCGCTGGACCTGGTTGGTGCCTTCGTAGATCTGGGTGATCTTGGCGTCCCGCATCATGCGTTCGACGGGGTAGTCGCGGGTGTAGCCGTAGCCGCCGAGGAGTTGGATGGCGTCGATGGTGATCTCCATCGCGGCGTCGGAGGCGTAGCACTTGGCGGCGGCGCCGTGGAAGGTGAGGTCGGGGTCGTTGCGCTGCGACTTCGCGGCGGCCTGGTAGGTCAGCGCGCGGGCGGCCGCCAGCTTCATGGCCATGTCGGCGAGCATGAACTGCACGCCCTGGAAGTCGGCGACGGGCTTGCCGAACTGCTTGCGCTCGGTGACGTAGCCCTTGGCGTAGTCGAGGGCGCCCTGCGCGATGCCGAGGGCCTGGGCGGCGATGGTGACGCGGGTGTGGTCCAGGGTGGCCATCGCGGTGGAGAAGCCGGTGCCCTCGTCGCCGATCATGCGGGACGCGGGGATGCGTACGTTGTCGAGGTAGACCTCGCGGGTCGGGGAGCCCTTGATGCCGAGCTTCTTCTCGGGCGCGCCGAAGGAGACGCCCTCGTCGGACTTCTCCACGACGAACGCGGAGATGCCGCGCGAGCGCTTCTCGGGGTCGGTGACGGCCATGACCGTGTAGTACTCGGAGACGCCGGCGTTGGTGATCCACCGCTTGACGCCGTTGAGCACGTAGAAGTCGCCGTCGCGGACCGCGCGCGTCTTCATGCCGGCGGCGTCGGAGCCGGCCTCGGGCTCGGAGAGGCAGTAGGAGAACATCGCCTCGCCGCGCGCGACCGGCGCGAGGTACTGCTTCTTCAGCTCCTCGGACGCGGACAGGATCAGCGGCATCGTGCCCAGCTTGTTGACCGCGGGGATGAGCGAGGAGGACGCGCACACGCGTGCCACCTCCTCGATCACGATCACCGTGGCGAGGGCGTCGGCGCCGGAGCCGCCGTACTCCTCGGGGATGTGCACGGCGTGCAGGTCGTTCGCGGTCAGCGCGTCCAACGCCTCCTGCGGGAAGCGCCCCTGCTCGTCGACGTCGGCCGCGTACGGCGCGATTTTCGCCTCGGCCAGCGCCCGCACCGAGTCGCGGAGCATGTCGTGCTCCTCGCCGATGCGGAACAGATCGAAGTCGCCTCGTCCTGCCACGTGCGGGCCTGCCTCTCTTGATGCCGAGACTTTTGTTACTCGTCAGTAGCCATCGTTGGTGACGATTCTACGACGATCACACGGCGCGCGGGCATACGCCGACTACCGGTGCGGCGTTCGGCGGACGACTACGATCCGGGGGTAGGCACGACGGCGAATTCGACAACGTATGGAGGCGGTGTGGCATCCGCGCCCCGCATCACCGTGATCGGCACCGGCTACCTGGGCGCGACGCATGCCGCGTGCATGGCCGAGCTGGGCTACGAGGTGATCGGTGTCGACGTCGACCCCGACAAGGTCTCCGACCTCCAGGCGGGCCGCGTCCCCTTCTACGAGCCCGGTCTCGAAGACCTGATCGCCCCGCACATCGCCTCGGGCCGCCTGCGCTTCACGACGTCCGCGGAAGAGGCCGCGGCGTTCGGCGACGTGCACTTCATCTGCGTCGGAACCCCGCAGCGCAAAGGCGAGTTCGCGGCCGACACGAGCTACCTCGACCAGGCCGTAGACGCCCTCGCCCCGCACCTGGTCCGCCCCTGCCTGGTGGTCGGCAAGTCGACCGTCCCGGTGGGCACCGCGGCCCGGCTCGCCGAGCGGCTGAGCGCGCGGGCCCCGGTCGGCGAGGCCGCCGAACTCGCCTGGAACCCCGAGTTCCTGCGCGAGGGGCACGCCATCAACGACACGCTCCGGCCCGACCGCCTGGTGGTCGGGGTACGCTCCGCGGCCGCCGAGGCCCGCCTGCGCGAGGTGTACGCGCCGCTGCTCGACGCCGGTGTGCCGTTCCTGACAACGGACTTCGCGACCAGCGAGCTGGTCAAGGTCTCCGCCAACGCCTTCCTGTCCACCAAGATCTCGTTCATCAACGCCATGGCCGAGGTGTGCGAGGCGGCCGGGGCGGACGTCACCCAGCTGTCCGAGGCGCTGTCCTACGACCCGCGCATCGGCGGCCTGTTCCTCAACGCCGGGCTCGGCTTCGGCGGCGGCTGCCTGCCCAAGGACATCCGCGCGTTCATGGCCCGGGCCGGCGAACTGGGCGTCGACCAGGCGCTGACGTTCCTGCGCGAGGTCGACGCGATCAACATGCGCCGCCGCTTCAAGATGGTCGACCTGGCCCGCGAGGCGTGCGGCGGCGGCTTCCTGGGCCGCCGGGTCGCGGTGTTCGGCGCCGCGTTCAAGCCGGAGTCCGACGACATCCGCGACTCGCCCGCCCTCAACGTCGCCGCCCAGGTGCAGCTGCAGGGCGGCGAGGTGACCGTCTACGACCCCAAGGCGACGGACAACGCCCGGAAGATGTACCCGGGGCTCGCGTACGCCGACACCGCATTCGACGCGGCCCGCGGCGCGCACGTCGTCCTGCATCTGACCGAGTGGCGGGAGTTCCGCGCCATCGACCCCGAGGAACTGGGCGAGATCGTGGCCGCGCGCCACATCATCGACGGCCGCAACGCCCTCGACGCACCGCGCTGGCGGGCCGCGGGATGGACCTTCCGAGCACTCGGACGGCCCTGACCGCGCGCCGTCCTGTGGTGGACCCGCGGTCCGCAGGGCACGATGGGCCGCATGGCATATGTCGCTGACGGGGTCATCACCGACGATCAGGCGATCAGGGACTTCCTGATCACCCACCGCACCTGGGCCGTGGTCGGCCTGAGCGGGAACATGGCCCGCCCCGCGTGGGGCGTCTCGGGGTTCCTCAAGGGCCACGACAAGCGGATCGTGCCGGTCCATCCGAAGGCCGAGACGGTCCACGGCGAGCAGGGCTACGCGCTGCTCGAGGAGATCCCGTTCCCGGTCGACGTCGTCGACGTGTTCGTCAACGCCGACCTCGCCGAGTCCGTGACCGCACAGGCCGCGGCCATCGGCGCGAAGGCCATCTGGTACCAGCTCGACGTGATCAACGACGACGCGATCGCGCTCGCCCTCGAAGAGGGCCTCCAGGTGATCGTGGACCGCTGTCCCGCCATCGAGTGGCCCCGGCTGATCGGCGCCTGACCCGACTGTTTCGGGCCGGTAAAACCGCCGCGAATCCTGTGGTTCCGCCCTCGACCCGCAAGCCGCCGAGGCGCACGATGGAGTGCGGACGAAGCGGCCGCACGATCCCCAACACGCACCGATCCCCAACACGTGAGGGGCACAGCATGCCGTACGGCGACGACGCGACCATCCGGCGCATCCTCTCCCACCGCACCTGGGCCGTGGTCGGGCTCAGCACCAACTCCCACCGCGCGGCCTTCGGGGTGGCCGCCCACCTCCAGCAGTGGGGCAAGCGCATCGTGCCCGTCCATCCCCGGGCGGAGACGGTGCACGGCGAACAGGGCTACGCGCAGCTCGCCGACATCCCGTTCCCGGTCGACGTGGTCGAGGTCTTCGTGAACTCGAACACCGCGGGCGAAATCGCCGACCAGGCCGTCAAGATCGGCGCCAAGGCGGTGTGGTTCCAGCTCGACGTCGTGGACCTGGCCGCCTACGAGCGCACCACGGCCGCGGGGCTCGACATGATCATGGACCGCTGTGCGGCGGTCACCATGCAGCGCATCGGCCTGGCCGGCGCGGCGGTCTGACCGACCGGCCGCCAGCCCCACTCAACCGGACCAACCCCCACTCACCCGGACTCACCCGGACGGGCTAACGTCCGGCCTCCTCGCGGAGCTTGCGGCCCTTTTCGGTGGCCTGCGCGTTCAGGTCCGCCTGGAACGCGGTCATCCGCGCCAGCAACGCCGGGTCGTGCGCGGCAAGCATGCGCACGGCCAGCAGTCCCGCGTTGCGTGCGCCCGCGACCGAGACGGTGGCGACCGGCACGCCCGCGGGCATCTGCACGATCGACAGCAGCGAGTCCATGCCGTCCAGGTACTTGAGCGGCACCGGCACGCCGATGACCGGCAGCGGGGTCACCGACGCGAGCATGCCCGGCAGGTGGGCGGCGCCCCCGGCGCCCGCGATGATCGCCTTGAGGCCGCGCCCGGCCGCGCCCTCGCCGTACGCGATCATCTCGCGCGGCATGCGGTGCGCCGAGACGACGTCGGCCTCGTACGCGATCCCGAACTCGTCCATGACCTCGGCGGCGGCCTTCATCACCGGCCAGTCCGAGTCCGAGCCCATCACGATCCCGACAACCGGGGACGCGGTCCGTGCCGTCATTCGGTGATGCTCCCTCGCAGGTAGGCCGCGGCGTGGTCGGCACGCGCGCGCACGTCGTCCAGGTCGTCGCCGCAGACGGTGACGTGGCCGACCTTGCGGCCCGGCTTGACGTCCTTGCCGTACATGTGGACCTTCACGCCCGGGTCGCGGGCCATGACGTGCAGGTACGCGTGGTACATGTCGGGGTAGTCGCCGCCGAGCACGTTGACCATGACCGTCCACTTGGCCCGGGCCCGGGGGTCGCCGAGCGGCAGGTCCAGGACGGCCCGCAGGTGGTTCTCGAACTGCGAGGTCACGGCCCCGTCGATGGTCCAGTGGCCGGAGTTGTGCGGCCGCATCGCCAGCTCGTTGACCAGGATCCGGCCGTCGCGCGTCTCGAACAGCTCGACCGCGAGGTGGCCGGCCACCCCCAGCTCCCCCGCGATGGTCAGCGCGATGCGCTGCGCCTCGACGGCGCGGTCCTCGGACAGCTCCGGGGCGGGCGCGATGACCTCGTGGCAGATGCCGTCCACCTGGATGGACTCGACGACCGGGTACGCCACGGCCTGGCCGTGCGGCGAGCGTACGACGCAGGCGGCCAGCTCACGGGCGAAGTCGACCTTCTCCTCGGCGAGTACCGGGACACCGGCCCGGAAGGGCGCCTCGGCCCCGGCCGCGTCGCGGACCACCCACACGCCCTTGCCGTCGTAGCCGCCGCGCGTGGTCTTGAGGACGACGGGCCAGCCGCCGACCTCCTCCGCGAACGCGGCGACGTCCGCCGGGTCGGCCACGAGGCGGTTGCGCGGGCACGGCACGCCGATCGCGGCCAGCCGCTCGCGCATCACGCCCTTGTCCTGCGCGTGGACCAGCGCGTCGGGCCCGGGACGGACGACGACGTCCTCGGCCTCCAGAGCGCGCAGGAACGCGGTCGGCACCTGCTCGTGGTCGAACGTCACGACGTCGCACGAACGGGCGAAGTCGCGCAGGTCGTCGAGGTTCGCCTCGTCCCCGAGAAAGGCGTCGCCGACCACCTGGGCCGCGGACTCGTCGGGGGCGGACGCGAGGACGCGGAAGCGTACGCCGAGGGGGATTGCGGCCTGATGGGTCATGCGGGCGAGCTGGCCGCCGCCGACCATGCCGACGATCGGGTATGTCACGGGCACCAAGGGTATCCGGCCGTGGGCGGCGGGTCGGCCGGGCGTCCCGGCCCGGCTGTCGGGACGCCGCGGAGGGGCCGTCCGGGCGCAACGGGTGGTGCCGGTGGGGCATGGGGGCGTATCGGGGCGGAACGGTCGCCAAGGCAAGTCATGCCGAGGAACGTGTAAAGACTGTGCAACAGGTCGGTCCCCCGCTCAGGAAGGCAGCCCGGGTCAGCGGCTACCCTCGTGAGGTGAGTCGTCCGTATACCCACGTGTGCCCGAGGCGCAGTCAGGAGAGCCGGTGAGCGCCGCCCCCGCGGAGTCGGAAGCCGAGCCGGGGCGTATCGCCCGCGTCCGCGCCGAGGTCACGCAGTTCCTCATCGCGGGCGGCCTGGCCTACGCCGTGGACGTCGCGGTGTTCAACCTGTGCCTGTACCTGGGCCTCGACTCGGTCGTCTCCAAGGTGATCTCGTCGGTGCCGGCGACGATCGTCGCGTACGTGGGCAACCGCTACTGGACGTACCGCCACCGCGAGCGCACCGGCGTCACCCGCGAATACACGATGTTCTTCGTGTTCAGCGCCATTGCGGCGGGGATCCAGGCAAGTTGCGTCTTTGTCTCGAACAACCTGCTCGGCTACACCAGCACGCTGGCGGACAACATCTCGGGCAACATCGTAGGTATGGCCCTGGGAACTCTCTTCCGGTTCTGGGCGTTCCGTACCTTCGTGTTCAAGCACAAGCGGTCGGAGGCCTCGGCCACGACGGAGCCCGCGATGTCCAACGCCGGCGGTACCTCATGATCAAGCGCTTGACCTCTGCCTACGGGCGATTCCGGCACCTCGTGCACGAGCTTCTGAAGTTCGGCGCGGTGGGCGGCTTCGGCGTCGTCGTCAACGTGGTCGTGCTCAACATCTGCCTGAACCACCTCGACCTCGCCCCCGTGCGGTCCACGATCATCGCCACGGCCGCCGCGATCGCGGTCAACTACCTGGGCAACCGCTACTGGGCGTACCGGCACCGCGGCTCCGAGGACCGGCGCCGCGAGCTGGTGCTCTTCCTGGTCTTCAGCGGCGTGGGCATGGGCCTGACCGCGGGTGTCGTGGCGATCTCGAACTACGCGCTCGGGTTCACGAGCGTGCTGGCGAACAACATCGCCAACTACGCCATCGGCCTGCCGATCGGCACGCTGTTCCGCTTCTGGTCGTACCGCACGTGGGTCTTCACCGGTACGCATACCGCGGCGGAGCTGGACCGCGAGGCCGCCCGCCTGGTCGAGGAGGAGTCGACGCCCACCGGGCGCTGACACCTCGGACCGCCCCCACAGGCCCTCAGCCGCCCTCAGCGGCGGCCTGGGACGTCCTCCGGACGGCAAAGGACGGGCGAGGGCGTCGGCAAGGCCAGGACGCCCCTCAGCCGCCGTCAGCCGTCCTTCCCGCCGGCTTCCCCGGGGTAGGCGGCCAGGAAGACCGCGAAAACCGGCGGACGCAGCTGCAGCAGCTCCAGGCGCCCTCCGTCGGCTTCCGCGAGGTCGCGGGCCACCGCGAGGCCCAGGCCCGTCGAGTTACGCCCGCTCACCGCGCGCTCGAACACCCGTGCGCCCAGCACGTCCGAAACCCCGGCACCCTCGTCCTCCACCTCGACGACGACCGACGTGCCGGTACGCCGGGTCCGGATCGTCACCGTGCCGTCGCCGTGCATCAGCGCGTTCTCCAGCAGCGTGGCGAGCACCTGGGCCAACGCCCCCGGCGTCGCGACCGCCACGAGGCCCGGCTCCCCCGCCACCCGGATCACCCGGTGCGCGCTCGCCACCGCCGGACGCCACTCGTCGACCTGCTGGCGTACGACGTCGTCGACGCGGACCGTCACCGCGGACGCGGTCCTCGGATCCCGGCCGGCCGCCCCGCGCCGGGTGCTGGTCAGCAGCCGCTCGACGACATCGGTGAGCCGCTCCACCTGCGACAGCGCGATCGCGGCCTCCTCCTTGACGGTCCCGGGGTCCTCGGTCGCGATGATCTCCTCCAACCGCATCGACAACGCGGTCAGCGGCGTGCGCAGCTGGTGCGACGCGTCGGCGGCCAGGCGGCGCTCGGCGGTCAGCATCCGGGCGATGCGCTCGGCGCTCTGGTCCAGCACCTCGGCCACCCGGTCCAGCTCCGGTACGTCGTAGCGGCGCTGCCGGGGCCGCGGGTCGCCCGAGCCGAGACGCTCGGCGGTCTCCGCCAGGTCGGTCAGCGGGCGCGCGAGCCGCCGGGCCTGCCACACCGCCAGCGCGGCCGCCGCGGCCACCGCCAGCAAGGCGACGCACAGGATCAGCAGCAGCGACTCGCGTACCTCGCGGGTGACCCGGGCCCGGGACTCCGAGACGGTCACCTGCTCGCCGAACGCCCCGCTCATCGTGACGTCGAAGGACTTGCCCTTGGGCTCGTCGCCGAAGGCCAGCGTGGGACGGCCCGGGATGGTGATGGTGGCGTACCGCGGCGCCGTGACCTGGCGGGCCAGCAGCGCGGTGTCCGGCTCCTCGCCGGCCGCGAGGCGCAGCTCGACGGTCTCCAGCAGACGCGACGCCTCGGCCTTGAGGTTGTCACGCGCGGTCGTCTCGATCGCGTTGGTCTCGACGAAGGCGAGCGGGATACCGAGGACGGCCACCACCACGAGCACGACGCCCAGCGTGGCGTTGATGAGCCTGCGACGCACAGATACGGCCGTTCCCAGTTCCTTCCCCGCCGACTAGCTCTTCTCGAAGCGGAATCCGACGCCGCGCACGGTCGTGATGTAGCGCGGGTTGCCGGCGTCGTCACCGAGCTTCTTGCGGAGCCACGAGATGTGCATGTCGAGAGTCTTCGTGGAACTCCACCACGTGGTGTCCCACACCTCGCGCATCAGCTGGTCTCGCGTCACGACCCGGCCCGCGTCCCGCACCAGGACACGCAGCAGGTCGAACTCCTTTGCGGTGAGTTGCAGTTCCTCCTCGCCGATCCAGGCGCGGTGCGAGTCGACGTCGATCCGGACGCCGTGCACCCCCTGGCCCACCTCGGCGGCGCCGCGCCGCAGGAGCGCGCGCACGCGGGCGAGCAGTTCGGCGAGCCGGAACGGCTTGGTGACGTAGTCGTCGGCGCCGGCGTCGAGGCCGACGACCGTGTCGACCTCGTCGGCGCGTGCGGTCAGCACGAGCACCGGGAACCCGTGCCCTTCGGCGCGCAGTCGTCTGCAGACCTCCAGGCCGTCCATCCCGGGCAGCCCGAGGTCCAGCACGAGCAGGTCGACCCCGCTCTGTGCGGCACACTCCAGGGCCGTCGGTCCGTCCTCACGCACCTCGACGTCGTAGCCCTCGCGGCGCAGCGCGCGTGCAAGGGGCTCGGAAATTGAGGCGTCGTCCTCGGCGAGCAGTACGCGGGTCATGGCCCGATCGTAGAACCCATCAGCCCGCTGGTCCCGTACCTGTCCCGGAGAAGTGCGGTCGAAGCGGGTTACCGGGCGGTTTCGGGCACTCGCCACGTACGGCGACGCCGGACGTGCCGACCGGGCCCGTCGCGGCCGCGGCCCGTCGGCGCGTCGGTCTGCATACACGCCCGAACTCACCCCCGAGACCACCCCGACCGGGTTCGCCGCCTGTCGGCACAGCAGCCCCTGCGCACCGCTCGACCCCGTGAGCTGCCCGGTCAGGTCCCGGCCGAGCGCGGTGCCGCGGAAGTCCCGCACGGAGTTCTGGTCCAGCGCTCCGGCCATCCGCTGCGGTTTGCCGTTCAAGACGACCGGCGAGAGCCGAACGGCCGACTCGACCCTGATCTCCTGCCGACCGCTGCGTGACCCGACGGGCGTCTCGCAGAAGGCGTTGACGGACGTCGAGCCCGCCGACGCGCTCGGGGCCATCGCCGTCAGACCGCCGAAGGCGAGCACAACGGCCGTCCGCCGAACGGTCTGACGCCCCCGAAGCCATCCTGTACTGGGTGGAACGTGTTACCGAAAATTCGCCTGAGCATCAGTCAAGGATGACGGTGGAAGTCAAGGAGAAAGCCAACGGGAAAGCGACGCAACGGAATTCATTCCGCGCGCCGCTTTCCGGTCGTACAAATGCCTTTACGTTGCGTGGTCTTGCCCGGTCGGGCCGCCGCGGTCAGTCGTCCTCGGTGTGCCGGCGCCAGGACATCAGCATCGTGACGACGGCCATGAGGAGCACCAACGCGCCGGCTGCGATGCCGAAGATCGCGGCACCGGACAGCCCGTCGTCCGACGACGCCGAGGAGCCCTCGGACTTGAGGGTGGCGCTGGACGGCTCGGGCTCCTGCGGGGCGGTGGCGGTCGCCGTACCGAACGCCGGGAGGCTGCCCGGCGGGGTCGCCGGTACGACGCTCTGCGGGGCCTCCTGGCCGGTCGAGGCCGCCGGTCCCTGGGCGGGACCGAGCGGCGGGTCCTGGGTGGTGATCTTGACGACCGTGGACACCTCGACCGGTGCGATCGGGGTGCACGTCGTGGTCTGCACCCCGAAGATCGCGGTGTTGGTGACCATCTTCCCGGGCGTCAGGGAGATGTCGCCGCGCGCCTCTATCGGGATCGTCAACTCGCCCTCGTAGGGCGGCACGACGATGAGGTTGGGGTGGCCGGGGATGTCGACGAGCATCTGCGGCCCGAGCAGGCGCACCGTACCCGTCGCGCCGCCGGTCATGGTGAGGTCGATCGACGGGGTCAGCGGGGTGCCGGGGAAGGCGATGGGGCTGGTCGCGATGTTGGGTCCCAACGTCACCCGGATCTTGACCTTGGCGCCGGGCCGCACCGCCTCGGCGGGCCCTTCCAGGGTCACCAACTGCTCGCCGGTGGCGGAGGGTTGGTCGAGCGGGAGCTGGCAGTTGACCTGCATGGCGACCTGCCCGGCGAACGCGGGCGGGGCGAGGCCCACCACGGACGCGGCAAGGGTCGCGGAGGTCAGTCCCAGGGCGAACCCGGCTCTGGCTATACGTCGAGCCATCGGATATCGCGGTCCCTTCATCGTTGTGCGCCTGACCACTTGCCGCTCTCGGGATCTTCCCGGGAGGCACAGTACGCGAAGGGTCCTCCTCCCGGGAGATCCCGGGAGGAGGACCCTCACCGACGTTTCGGCGTCATGCCGTGTCACTCATCTCGGCGGTCCGTCCGTCCCGTACGTCAGCTTCCGGCGACGGTACGGCGGCGACGCGTGATGAGCAGCAGCACACCCACCGACGCGAGGACGGCGGTGCCGGCCACGAGCGCGAAGGCGTTGATGGTCGAGCCACCGGAGCCGGTCTTGGCGAGGTCGCCGCTGGAGGCACCGTTGCCGCCGGTGGAACCGCTGCCACCGGTGTTGTTGTTGCTCGGCGGCGGCCCGGTCGGCGACCAGGTGACCTTCTTGGCGCTGCACACGGTCTTCGTGGTGAGGGCGGTCTCGCCCAGCTTGGTAGTGGTGGCGAGGGTGAGCGTGTCGGGCGCGAAGGTCCACTCGCCCTTGTCCGTCACCTTGTACTTGGCCTCGAAGGGGCCGCCCTTCATGTCGGCGCCCTCGACGACCTGGAACGACTTCTTCGGCGCAAGGAGCGTGAGCTCCGAACCGGCCTTGCCGCCCGCCTCGGTGACCTTCATGGCGAGCGACGGCTCGACCTCGATGGTCAGCCCCGACGCGCCGGGGATGGACGGCATCTTGCCCACGACGTCGTTCGCGAACGCCGCCTTGACGTCGATGTCGTCACCGGCCTTGGCGGTGGCCGGCACGGTGACCGTCACGTCCAGAACCGTGTCCAGCTTCGGGATCGGGATCGGGCTTCCGGTGGTCTCGCAGGAGTACTCGACCCGGGCCACGCCGCCCTTGAGGGTGGCGTCCCCGGTGCCGACCGGGTCGTCCGGCTTGACGGTGAACGCCGCCTCGGATGCCGCGCCTTCGGCCGTCGCCTTGATCGTCTTGGTGTCCTTGTCGTTGACGGTGAAGTCCGCGGAGAACTTGCCGTCGCTGCCGGCGGCGGCGGTGACCGCGGCGTCGCCGGTCTTCGAGCCGTCCGCCTTGAGGCCCTCGACCTTGACGTCCTTGCCGGCCGGGAAGTCCGTGCCGGTGACCTTCACTTTGGTGCCGGCCTTGCCCTCGACCGGGTCGAGGGAGATGCTCGGCGCCTGCACGGTGAACTCATTGCTCAGCGCGCTGACTCCGTCGGCGTACGCGACCTTGATCTTGTACTTGCCGGCCGCGGTGTCGGCAGGGATCGTCGGCGTCCCGGCGATCTTGTTGTCCGCCTCGGTGCGCGTGACGCCGGTGACGTCCTTGCAGACGTTCGACGCGCTGCAGAGCTGCACCTTGCCGAGCGGGGCCTTCCAGTTGTCGCCGGAGACGGTGACGTTATCGCCCGCCTTGACCGTCGCCTCGGCCACCTTGACGTCGCCTGGGAGGACGTCGGGCTCCGTCACGGCGAACGTCGCGACGGCGTCTGCCACGTAGGTGCACGGGGCGGTCTGCTTGCCCAGGCCGGGAAGCACCGTGACGTTCGTCGAGCCCTTGGGCTTGAAGGTGATGGTGCCGCCGACCGTTGCGCCCGCCGGGACGGTGAAGGTCGTCGTGAACGGCGCGGGGTCGATCGGCACGTTCGCCGGGATGGTCAGCGTCACCTCGGGACCGACCAGGTCGACGGTCCCGGTGGCAGCTCCCGACATCTCCAGGTGCAGCGTGCTCTGCGCCTTCGAGTCCTTGAACTCCGCCGGGGCGGTGATCGGCGGCGGGCCGAGGTCGACGTTGGCGGTGACCTCGATGCCGCCGGGGCCGGTCACCGGGGTCAGCGTCACGCTGATGTCCTGCGGACCCTTCTTCTCACCGAGCACCGGCACCTGGCAGGTGGCCTGGGCCGTCACTTTTGCCGCGTTGGCCGCCGGCGCCAACATCGTCAGGCCCGCGCCTCCGGCTATTGTCACCGCCCCGAGGAATGCGGCGGCTCTCTTGTTGACTCTCATCATTAGGTGAATGTCCCAATCTCCGAAGTGGGTTGACGCTGCTTCGCGCATTCCTGAATGAGCGTCAGGTGAGTGGACGGCTCCTTCGGCGGTTCGAAAGGGCCAGGAGCACCGCGACGCTGCCGAGCACCAGCGAAGCGGCCACGAGCGCGAAAGCGAGCACCTTCGAGCCGCCCGAACCGGTCGGCGCAAGGCCACCGCTCGAGCCCGGGGAAGTCGTGGTGGGGGCCGCGGTGGTCGGTGCCGCGGTCGTACCGGTGGCGGTCGGGGTCGCCGACGTGGGTGCCGTGGTCGTCGGCGTCCCGGTGGGCGACGTGGTCGTGGTCGGTGTCCCGCTGATGCCCACGTTGACGCCCTGCGTCAGCGTCCCGCCGTTGGACGGCGACTCGCCGGAGGACGCCGTCACGCCGGGCCAGCGGCCCGCCGTACTCGAGGCCGCGCACTCGAGCGTCAGCGCCTTGTCGCCGTCGCCCTTGTCCAGGAAGGTCAGCTTCAGGGACTTCAGTACGGCCGTGTACGAACCGGCCTTGGGCAGGTCGAACTGCCCGGCCAGCGTGCCCACGGTCACGTTGCCGTCCGCGCCGACGGTGCCGCTGTCACCGGAAGTGGCCAGTGTCACCGAGGCGTTGGCCCCCTCGCCGCCCTCGACGTCCGCAGTCAGCGAGGCGCCGGTGTAGGACAGGTTGTGGACCCGGGCCCCGGCCGGGATGGTGAGCAGCGGACCGGCTTTCGCCTTGCCCGTCAGATCCGCCTTGGTGCCGATCCGCGCGGCGGACTCGCCGACGGACATGACCAGTTCGGGGCTCGGCTTGAACGCCGAGCCGTAGGGCGTACCGCCGCTCGCGGTCTGCCAGGTGCAGTCGAGCACTACGATCGCGGTGCGCGCCGCCGGGGCGGCGCTCGCCGACGGTCCGAGGGCCAGAATCCCCCCGGCCGCACACGCCGCGCTCACCCCCGCGACGAGGCCGGCTCTTTTCATCCGCGTGGCCATCGGACTGCGTACTCCCTTCTCCGGGGCGGGACTTGCCCCCTTGCTTCGGTCACCCGACCGGTGCGCCGGTCAGGCCAAAGTCAGCAGCAAAGTCGCCGTGTAACTCCCGGATGTCGTCGATCCGGCGGGCACGGGGAGCCGGATGTCGGCTCCCACGTCGAACTGGCC
This sequence comes from Streptodolium elevatio, assembly GCF_053592165.1. Classification (NCBI taxonomy): domain Bacteria; kingdom Bacillati; phylum Actinomycetota; class Actinomycetes; order Kitasatosporales; family Streptomycetaceae; genus Streptodolium; species Streptodolium elevatio. The sequence continues at coordinate 215,091 of NZ_JBSFVE010000010.1, read as the reverse complement.
TCCTGTGACCCCCGCCAGCGCGGGGGCCGAGCACAGGAGGGCGGTGCGGCCCGCCGACACCGGCGAACCGGGGACGGCGGTGCTGGGGTACGGCTCGCCGCCCGGATGGGCGCCGCACTTCGGCTCCCATGCGAGTTTGTCCGCGTCGAGCGTCCGGCCCCCGGGGACCGAGAAGTCCGACATGGTGGCGGTGAGCGTCCAACCGGAGTGCGAGCCCCGGAAGTCCTGGACGAGCATCGGTTCCAGCTGGCCCCTCGCCGTGCTGGTCGTGCGGTCGACCTTGAGGAAGCCCGATCCCGCACTGGACGGGGTCAGGACACGCAGCGGACCCGCGTGGATCATCGCGCTGACCCCGCCGGGGTCGCCGGTCTGCGCCTCGGGGGCGGGCGGCATGTCGACCTGCGCGGAGAACTGCAGGTCCCCGTCGGTCGGCGAACCGGCCGGTGTGGTCGGCGCGTTGCCGGGCAACTGCGGTGTCCCGCCCGTCGGTTGCCCGTCCGGGCCGGTTCCGCCGCCGCTGCCGTCGCCGGACGGCGGCGCGGTGGGCGACGGCGTCACTTCGCCGACCGCGACGACGGTCGGCTCGGACGCGTCGCCGCAGCTCTCCCCGTTGCACCCGCTCCCCGGGAATAGGAAGAAGGACGCGAGGACGGCCGTGGTCACGGCGACGGCGAAGACCGTCCCCAACAAGGCCGCGGTCCCCTGCCCGGGCCGGTACGTCATGACGACCCGCGCTCCTCTCCCGGTCCCCAGGCGAGTCCGCGTGCGACGTCCGAGGGGCGCACCAGGTTCGGCGTGCCGCCCTCGGCGTCGGACTCCGGGTCGGTGTCGGGCCGCGACGGCAGTACGCGGGTCTCCTCGGCGGGAGACTCCGGCGGAGCGCTCGCGGGAGCGGCCACAGGCCCGGCCGCGGGCACAGCCGAAGCGGCGGGAGACGCGGTCGACGATGCGGAAGAGGTTGACCCCGAAGGCAGTTCGGCGGCTGTGCCCGCGGCGGGCAGTGCCGGGGCCGGGCGGGCGAACAACGGTGCGCCGACGACCATCGTCTCCTCGACGCGGCGCAGCGGAGTGCCGCCGCCCGGGACGAGGACCGGTTCGCGCACCGGTTCCGGTGCGCGCTCCGGCACGGCCTCCGCGGCGGTTTCGGCCGCGGCCGCGTCCGCCTCGGCGCGACGGATGATCGACTGGCCGGGGACCCCGACCTCGCGGTCGCGCTCGGCGTCGCGGTCCGCCCGGTTCTCCCTGATCGCGCGCACCAGGCTGGTGCCCAGCCGCCATACGGTCATCGGCACCACGATGAGCAGGAGGCCACCGAACAGGTAGACGCCCCAGGGGCGTCCGACCTTGAGGCCGATCTCGTCGACCACCCGGCCGTCGTACATGACCCGGTAGCGGAACTCGCCGTGCTGGCGCGGCTTGAGCTCGATGGGGAGGCTGACCTTGACCCGCTGGCCCGGCAGGATGGTGCCGTTCCAGGTCTTGTCCTCCCAGGTGGGCGCGTACACGCCCTGGAACGTGCCGATCCGGAACACCGGGTTGGTGATGGGCGATTCGCCCATGTTGCCGACCTCGATCTCGAACCGGCGGCTGACCGGCGAGCCGAACCAGGTGAAGACGTTGTCCTTGCCGGTCATCTCGCTCTTGATGAACGTGAGCCGGCCGGGCGATTTGCCGCTGTTCTGCATGGCGGCGAACGGGGCGCCTTCGATCTCCACCGGAATGGCGCGGTCCAGGGACCGTCCGCCGGTCACGGTGACCACGCGGATGACGCACGGGCACGGTACGGGAGGCGTCTCGACCCGGATGGACACGGCGAACTCGCCCGCCGTCGCGACCGGGACGTTCATCGACGTGGCGACCGCGCACGTCTTGGTGCCGGCCAGGCCGTTCTGGCCGCACACCGCGATGTTGACCATCGAACCGGGCGCCCACGCGACGCCGGTGACCTTGACGATGCCGCCGGGCTTGGTCTTGGTCGTGCTGAGCGACGCCTGACCGCCTTCGGGCGCGCCGGGTGTGGGGCTGGGCGGAGTGACCGCGTACCCCGGAGCGGCGGCGGCCAGGAGCAGGGCGACGAATGCGGACACGAGCAGGGCATACGCGAACGCCCCTCGGCGGGACCGGCGGTGCGCCGGTCCCGCGAGGGTGCGTCGAAGTGCGAGGTAGCTCAACGACCGACCCCCGCAGGGTCCGCCGCCTCGCCACCCGCAGAAGCAGGTGCGGTTTCCTTGGGCTCTTCCTTGGGCTGGTCCTTCGTCTCGCCCGAGCCCTCGGCGGTGTCGACGCCCTTCTCGCCCGAACCCTTGGCGGTGTCGCCGGTGACCGGTGCGGACTCGCCGCCGGACGGGTCCTTCGGACCCTGGTTCTCGGCCTTGTCACCGCTGTTGCCGCCGCCGCTCTTGCGGTTGCGCATCAGCTGCCACGCCACGCCGCCGCCGATCAGCAGGAGCGCGAGGACCAGGAGCGCGGGCCACGGCACGGCGGTGTAGGACGTCGAAGTCTTGTCGGACAGCTGCTGGTTCTCCTGCTCGGTGACCGCACTGACCTGGACGTTGACCCGGTCCAGCAGGGGTGCGTCCTTCCACGTCTGGACCAGCTCGACCTTTTCGCCCGGGAAGATCTCGATCTGGTTCGCGGGGTCGCTCTTCTTGGTCAGCAGCGTGCGGCCGAAGAGTCCGGTGACCTTGAGGTCGGTCTGCGGGCGGATGATCACGTTGCCCGTGTTGACGATGGTGTAGCGGATGACGGCCTTGTCGGAGCCGAAGAACTCACCGAAGCCGGTGGCGCGTTCGACGCTCACGTCGCGAACGTCCATGGCGGGCACGCTCGGACCGCGGACCTTGAGGTAGATGCGCGCACCCACCTGCATCTTCAGGTCGACGCGGAGCTGGCCTTCCTGCTGCTCGCCGATGCTCTCGTTGTTGAGCGCCATGATGCCGCCGACGTGGTCGCCGGACGTGGCGTTGGCGGGTATCGCGATCTGGAACGGGATCGCGACGCGCGTACCGGGCTCGACCTCGATGGTGTCCTGGCCGTTGGCGACCTTGAGCCAGAGGCCGACGCCCTTCATGGGGTCGCCGAGGCGGCGGACCGAGAACGCGCCGTCGCGCGGCGTGTTGAAGGCGTCCGCGCCGAAGATCTTGAAGGTCAGCTTGCGGCTGCTGGTGTTGGCCACGACGACCGTGTCGGTCACCGTGTCGCCGGCCGCGGCCTCCAGGAAGAAGTAGCGGCGGTTGTTCTGGTCGGTGCCGGGCGGCACGAGGGGGTCGACGGACCAGTCGCCGTTGCTCGCCGCGTGCGCGGCGGGCACGGGCCCGACCAGGAGGCCGGCGAGGACGGTGAACAGCACGGCGAGCAGGGAGAAGGCCCGGGTACGCGGGCCGGTGCGGCGCGGACGGGCGGCTCTGTCCCTGCGTTGTGTCGACGTGTCCGTCATGTCTTGTCTCCTGCGGCTTCAACGGGGCTGGCGGATCGGCGGCGGGTGCGGCCCGGGAGCGGAGACCTGGGCCGTGGCCTGGGTGGTGCCGGTGGTGCGGGTCCTGCGGTGCGGATCCGGAGCCGAGCGGCGTGGGTGGAACGGGCCGGATTGCCCGTCCCACCCTCCGCTCTGCGCCGATCCGCAGCGGCCCGTCGTACCGGTGTCGGACTGCGGGTGGCTCCCGCTGTCCGGCACCGGTACGGCAAAGCCGTTCAGGGTCCCGGCCGGGCCGAGGCTCCGGCCGGGAGTCCTAGTCCACGCTCAGATCAGATGAGGGTGAGCGTGAGGGTGGCGGTGTAGGTGCCGGAGAGCTGCCACGCCGGGACCGCGAGCTTCGTCGCGGCGTCCGCCGTGAACTCACCGCCGGAGACCTGCCCGGGAGCGTTCGCGGTCTGGGTGCAGAGCGCGCCCACGGTGCCCGCCGATCCGGTCTGCACCTGGCTCGGCGAGTCCGGGTTGGTGACGGCGCACGCCGGGGTCCAGGTGAACCGGTCGGCCGCGATCACGCCGCTCACCGCGGGAGAGGTGAAGTCGGTGATCTGGCCGGTCAGGGACCAGCCCAGCGTGGTACCGCGGAAGTCCTGCACCTTGACCTGGTTCAGCGCGCCGTTCATGGTCTGCGGCTTGCCGTTCAGAGTGATCGGCGTCAGCGTGATGCCACTGGCGGCCTGCTCGAACTTCAGCCCACCACCGATGACCTCACCCTCGATCGGCTGCGTGAGCTGCTGCCCCTGCTTGACCGTGAACGGGGTGGAGCCGCTCTTGCCGCCGCCCGTCGCACCGATCTTCGCGGTGGCCGGGTCGTTGACCGTGTACGACGCGGCGAGCACGCCGTCGGCGCCCACCGTCACGGTGACCGGGGCGTCCGAGGTCGGGGTGTTGTCCGACTTCAGGCCCTGGACCGTGACGCTGCCGGCCGGCCAGTTGGTGCCGCTGACGGCGGTGGTCGTGCCGACCTCACCGTTGTTCGGGCTCGCGCCGAGGGTCACCGGCGGGATGCCGGTCACCGTGAACGCGTTGGTGTTCGTGCTCTGCCCCGAGTCGCTGGTGAGCTTCAGGGTGTAGGAGCCCGGGGGCACCTGCTCGACGACGGTGAAGCCACCGGTCAGGTTGCCGCCGGCGATCGCGATGTTGTTCACCGGGTACGGCTGGCAGGTCGTGCCCGCGCACAGCTGCACACCGTTGGCGGGGTCGAGCGCGCCTTCCCAGCCGGTGCCGGTGACGGTGCCGCTCTCACCCTGCTTGATGGTGGTGGGCGCGACGACCGCCGTCACGGGGCCGGGAGGAGCCTTGGTGGTGAACGTCGCGACGGTCCCGCCGCCCGTGTAGACACACGGGGCGGTCTGCTTGCCGACGCCCGGGATGTCGGTGACATTCGTCGAACCCGTGGGCTCGAAGTTGATGGCACCCACGCCCGCGCTCGCCGGAATGGTGAACGTCGTGGTGAACGGTGCCGGGTCGATCGGGACGTTCGCCGGGAGGTCGAGGGTCACCTCGGGGCCCGCCAGGTTGACGACGCCGGTGGCGGCGCCCGACATGGTCAGGTGGAGGGTGCTCTGGGCCTTCGCGTTGGCGAACGCGAACGGGCTGGTGATCGGCGGCGGACCGAGGTCCACGTTGGCCGTGACCGTGATGCCGGCCGGCCCGGTCACCGGGGTCAGGTCGACGGTGACCGTCTGCGGCCCGACCTTCTCGCCGAGAACCGGGACCTGACACACGGCGTTGACCGTGACGGTGCCGGCGGACGCGGCCGGAGCCACGGCCACCAGGCCCGCGGTACCCGCGATCACCGCGGCACCCAGGCCCGCGGCAACCTTCTTACGGGACTTGAACATGTGAGGTGCTACTCCCTTCCAGGGGCTGCTGCCGCCGCCGGGGGGCGGGGCAGTCGAACACCACACCGGAGTTGAGCCGAGAGCGCACTACCATGAACTCAGGCGCTCCGGTGCCGTCCTGGGACGGTCGCCTCGAATTTCCGTCGCACACGGCCGAGGCGGCCGTCTCGCGGCCCTTGCGCCCCCAAGGCTCTGGTAGAGGTGCGCGGGACCGACGTGCGGGTGGAACCTGTTTCAAAAACCAGGCGTGCCATTGATGCCTTTACGCGCCTCAGATGTCAAGGCTTTGGCTGCCTCGCGTTAACAGTTGCGTAATACACCAACAAGGCCCGACAAGTCCGATCTTGAAAAACGGGTTCGCACAGGCGGAAACGGTGCCGCCGGCCCGGGAGTTCGGGCGCGACGGCACGCACATTTCCTTGTGGGATCACTCGGCCGTGCTCGACGGGCCGATGACCTGTTGTTCGCGGGCGGCGGTCGAAACCGCATTTGCGCCGTTGTCGCCGTCGGCGGCGCGGTTCGCACCGCGCCGCCGAAGCGCTTTGTCAGGCGGGGGTGTTGCGCGACGCGCGGACCTTGCGGGTCGCGATCAGCACCGCGCCGATGCCCAGGAGGCCGACGGTGCCGCCGACGAGACCCATCGACAGGGCGTCGTCCAGCGGACCGGTCTTGGGCAGGCTGCCGGTGCTGCTGCCCGAGGTCGTGCCGGTGGTGCCGGTGGTACCGGTCGAGCTGGTCCCCGTCGAGCTGGTGCCCGTCGAGCTCGACGAACTGGACGACGAACTCGCCGACGACGTACCGCCCGTGGTGCTCGCCGCGGTGACGGTGATGCTGTGCACGACGCCAGTGCCGGTCGCCGTGCAGACCATCGGCAGCTTGAAGCCCATGGCGTCGACGTCGAGGGTCAGCTTGGTCGGCGTCAGGTCGAGCTTGCCCGCGGTCGCGCTTGCGGGGATCTTGATCTTCAGCTTGAAGGCCGGCAGGTCGATGCCGCCCTTCTTCAGGTCCATCGTTATCTGCGCGGCCTTGACGCTGATCGGCGCCGTCGACGCACCTGCGGTCTTGAACTCCACCGTCGGTGTCAACTTGGCACCGGGCACGTCGAGCGGTACCTCTGCGGGGCTCGGCCCCAGGTCGACGTCGAGTTCGACGTCCGCGCCGGCCGCGCCTGTCGCGGGACCGTTGACTGTGTAAGCCTGCGGGCCGGCCAGATTCGTCTTGCCGCCCATGATCTGCTGGATGTTCGCAGGCACTGGGCAGTTGGCTTGGCCGGTGGTCGTACCCGCATGCGCGGTGGGCGCGAACATCAGCGTCGCACCGGTGGCGAGTGCGGCAGCCGCAATGCTGCCTGCCGCTCGACCCGTCAGCTTGACCATAGGGGTGGTTCTCCCTTCGGGGACTTGCCTGTCGTCTTCCGACGGCCGGCGCGGTCTGCGTTGCGTGCGCAGCCCGACCGCTCCGGCCTTCTCGTCCTGCACGGACCGTTCGCGCCTCCGAAGGACCGGAGTTGCGATCGTCCCCCCGCCCGCACCGTGTCGCATGGTTCGGACGGACTCGACGGCCCGTACCAGCGCACAGGCCCTGGGCACGCTGACCTGGGAATCAGAAGATCGAAGTCCCCGTCCGCACCGCACCCCGAGAGACATCAAGACTGTGCCAGTCATTGATGTCATGTCAGATCATGGGGTGACGGTACGACAAGTCCCATGAGCGAACAACAGTCATCGACAGAAAAAACGGTGGCGTCGGAAAACAGTTCGGCATCATTCGGAATCCGGGAAATCGCTGTGTCGACATGCCGCTTGACGGGCGAAAGCCGAGGTGGCGCGGATCGACACGTGTCACCACTACGGGCGGGTAGGGCGCACGGCGGACTCTTGAGAGCGCGGCCGAACACGCAACTTCGAGCCACGTGTCACCTGCCTGGTTGGTTTGTTGTGGTCACTGCCGCCAAAAGCGACGAAGCGTGCGGACACGGACCCTTGACACACCATCAGGGAACCGGATGAATTGCTGTTCGACTCCGGGTCAGTAAGCCCGCCTGGAACCGCAAGGAACGCAGATAGGGAGCGACCGCACCATGGCTTCACGGCGCACCGGACTTCTCCTGGCCCTCGGAGTCGTCGCCGCCGCAGCGGGATTCGGCACCGGCACCCCGCCGGCGCAGGCTGCCGCCGTCACCAACGCCGTCGAATGCGATCCGACGTTCGCGAACGGATCCAAGTTCCTTTGGAACCCGAAAATCGAGCTCACCGTCGCGCCCTTGAAGACGGCGTACGCCGTGGGCGACGAGGTGACCGTCACCTGGTCGTGGCGCACGCCGCCGCGCAACCCCTCCAGTTGGGTCCTGATCGCCGAGAACACCGCCCAGCCGAGCGGTGTGGTGAAGCTGTCCGGGGCGCAGTCCGGCGAGGTCAAGGTCTCCGGCCCCACGAAGAACCCCACGACGGGAGGCGGGCAGCCCCTGCCCGTCGAGGCCATGACCGGAAAGTTCACCGTCGCCGCGGAAGGCCGCATCGACCTGGCGCCCGGCGCGTACGCGATCGACTCCTGGCTGTGGGGCCCTCCGTCCCCGTGTACGCCCACCGGTGCAACCCCGATCTCGCTGAGCATCCAGTCAGGTACGACGTCGACGCCCGGCCCGCAGCCGACCGGGCCGGGCAACCCGGGCGGCCCCGGCACCACGCCGCCCGCCACGGGTCAGCCCGGGACGACACCCGGCGCCACCGGAACTCCCGGCGTGCCGGGGGCCACCGGCACCCCGGGCACACCCGGCGGGCCCACGGGGACGCCGGGAGCCACCGGCACTCCGGGCGCCTCGGGGCCCCCGACGGCCGGCGCGACCGGAAGCCCCTCCCCCGGCGCGGACAACGGCACCGCAACGGGCGCCCCGGCAGGCGCCCCGGCTCCGGGCGACCTCCCGCCCGCCGCGGGAGGTCCGCCGCCTGCCGGACCGCTGTTCATGACGGCCGATCAACAGGCGGTGGTCATGGGCGATTTGCCGCCCGGCACCGGGCCTCGCCAGGTCACCGGGCAGTTGAATCCGCTGCAGGTCGTGGACCAGCGCGGCAGCACGCTGGGCTGGACGCTCACCGGGCAGATCGGCGACTTCCTGGCCCCCGACGGCTCGCGGATCCCCTCGTCCGGGTTCGCGTGGACCCCCAACTGCCTGGCGACCGGGGCCGCGTCGAGTGCGGTGTCCAACGGGCTGCCCGGTTCCGCCGGCGCGAGCCCCGAACTGCTGTGCCGTCAGAACCCGAGCATGGGCGAGGTGACCGGCGGGGAGTTCCAGGTCGACGCCGCACTCACCCTCGGCGTGACCGGCCCCACCACCGAAGGAACGCCCTACACCGCGGAGTTGACGCTCAGTCTGATCTGAGCGAGGCCCGATCGTCCGGCGCGGTCGGGGCCCGGACGGCCCGTGACGGGTCCCGCGCCCCGGCCTGCCCGGAGTGCTCCGCCCGGGCGTCCCGGGCCGCTGCCGTCCGCGCCGACCTGCGGAAACGGAACGCCCGCCGCTGCCCGTACCGGTCTTGACTTCCCGGCGATCTCGGCGCTGAATAGCAGGGCCCCAACTGGAACACGTTCCAGTCTGGGATCGGGAGACCGGCGTGTGGGGCGCCGGCCGACCCGCGTCGACGGATCCACCCCTGCTCGGCCCGCCCCGTGCCGGCCGGGCCATCCGCCGTCCACCGCACGGCACTCCGAGGCGTACGCGCGCACCTCCGCGCCCCGGAGACCGGGCACACGGACCGCTCACCCCGGGGCGGGACGGGCACGATCCCGAGGAGGGACAGCTCTCTATGCGCAAACCCGCGAAGGGCCTCGCGGCGGTGGTCGGCACCGCCGTCGCGGCCGTCGGGGTTGTGGTCACGGTGGGTTCCCCGGCGGCACACGCCGAGACCGTGACCTACAACGTTCACTGCACACCGCCCAGCGTCGGCGGCAGCCCGTTCGACTTCGCCGCCCAGGTCGACCTCTCGGTCAGCCCGAGCAAGCCGGCGTACGCGGTCGGCGACCAGGTCACCGTCACCTGGTCCTGGAAGGCCGCTGCCGACAACCCGTCGGGCGTCACCGTCAACGCCGACTCGGTACAGCCGTTCGGCACCGTCGACGTCTCCGGCGCGCAGGGCGGCACGGTCGCCGTGTCCGGGCCGAAGAAGAACGCCTCGACGCCGAGCGGCCGGCCGCTGTGGCTGTCGGACATGACCGGAACGCTGACCATCGCGAAGCCCGGCGCGCTCCACCTGTCGCCCGGCAGCTACAAGAACGTCGCCAGCATGCTGGGCACGTGGGAGACCCCGTGCAACGCCACCGGCACACCGGGGGTGTCCACCACTCTCCAGGTGGACGGCTCGGTGCAGCCCGCGACGCTCGGTGTCACGCGTACCGAAGTGCGGCCCGGCAGCGCGCCGTTCCAACTCGTCGGCGCGAACTGGCCGGCGGGCGGGGCGGCTCCGACGGTGGAGCTGTGCGCCGCGGACGGCACCGCGTGCGCCGCCTCGCGGATCACCGCGGCCGGTGTCGGCGTCGACGCCGGCGGCAACCTCGCGGGCCGCGCGTCCGTGCCGCCGACCACGAGCGAGGGCGACTACAAGGTCCGCGTCTCGTCCGGCACGACCGCCGTGGCGGTGCCGCTCAAGGTGCGCAACAACGCGCCCGCGTGGGCGGAGCCGGTCGCGTACGACGTCAGCTGCAAGCAGGCGACGAACGGCAACGTCTTCCCGTGGAAGCCGCGCGTGGCACTCGAACTGACGCCGGAGAAGCCGTATTACAGCGTCGGCGACGTGGTGAACGTGACGTGGCGCTGGAAGGACTACCCGCGCAATCCGCAGATGCCGGGCGTGATCCTGCTGAAGGACACCGTCACGCCGTCCGGCGTCGTCAAGCTGTCCGGTGCCCAGACCGGCAACGTCACGGTCAACGGCCCGAAGAAGAACCCGAGCGCGGGTGCGCCGCCCGCGGTCGTCCAGGTCTCCGACATGACCGGCACGTTCACGGTCACTGCGAACGGCGCGATCGACGTGAGCCCGGGCGACTACGCGCTCAAGCTCATCGCCCAGACGACCCCGTGCACGGTCTCGGGTACGCCGGGCGTCTCCTCGACGGCGCAGGTCGGCCTCCCGGTCCCGCCGGCACCGACGCTCGCGGCCGCCCCGAATCCGGTCAAGGCCGGTGAGACGGTCGCGCTGTCGGGCGTCAACTGGCCCGCCGTGGGCGCCGAAACGGTCGCCGTGCAGCTGTGCGCGGCGGACGGCGGCGCATGCGACGGGACGGCGTTCAGCGCCAACACCCTGAGCGTGGGTCCCGACGGGGCACTCGGCGGCAACGCCACGTTGGCGCCCACCGCACCGCAGGGGGCTCGCCTGGTCAAGGTGACCATCGGATCCGGCCCCGGGGCCGGTACGGCCACCGCACTGCTGACCGTGGAGCCGCCCGCACCCAACCTGCGCAAGGTGGAGCTGACACCCGATCACGGGCCGCTGGGCACCGTGGTGACGGTACGCGGCACCGGCTACACGCCGAACACGGCGATCTCGATCGCGGGCGTGGACAAGGACCTTCAACCCACGTTCGACCTGGCCTTCCTCGACTCCGGACCGGACGGCACCTTCGTGGGGCAGCTGACCGTCACCAAGGCGCAGACGGACCAGATCGCCGCCGCCGAGGGCGTGGACCAGAACAAGGCCGCCGCGGCCAAGTTCACCGTCGAGGGCGGCGGCAACACGGACGGCGAAGTCCTGCCCGGACACCTGGGGTTCAAGCGGACGGGGACGTCGGACAAGCTCGTCGAGCTCTCCCCGGTGACCATCGACGGACGACCGCAGACCATGAACGGCGCCCTGAACCAGGTCGTCGTGCAGGACTTCCGAGGTGGCACCCTGGGCTGGGAACTGACGGGACGCATAGGCGACTTCGTCTCGGACACGCAGGGCACGACGGGCACCCTGCCCGGCGCGGCGCTGTACTGGACGCCCAACTGCGCGGTGGTGAACCCGGATTCACCGAGCCCGGTGCTCACCGGCGTGCCGGGGGCGGTCGACGGCTCGCGGCTGTGCGGCATGCCGGCGCAGACGACGCCGGGCCTGCCGAGCGGCGGGGACTTCTCGGCGAACGCGGGGCTCGCGCTCCACGTGCCCGCGTTCCCGCTCGCGGGGACGTACACGGCGACCCTGACGCTCACGCTGATCTGACGGGGACCTGATGCGGAACGGGCGCTGATCGGGCGCTGATCTCGACGCTGATCTCGGCGCCGGCACAACGCCGGTACGACGGCCCGACCGGAGGCACCTCGGAGGGTGCCGCCGACATCCCGTGCGGGATGTCGGCGGCACCCTCCGTGGTTTTCCGGACCCCGCGCCCGGCTCCGACGGCCGTCGGCGGCCGTCTGGATCGACACGTGTCACCGCAGGTCAGCGCGCTGCGGACGGGCGAAGTCCGGTGTTACCGGAAGTAATTGCGGTATTGACTTCGGCGGTCTTTCACGGCTGAATGTCCCCGCCCCACTTCTGTAACACGTTCCAGTCGTGCGGCCGGTCGGCTCCCGAACAGGGGTCGGGAGCCCCGGCCGCACCCCCGGCTTCTCGGCACGACGGCGCCCCGGTCGTCCCCGTCCCCCTCCTGCGACGCCCGCTGGTCGCCCGAACCGCCGTACGCACCGCCCAAGGCGGCTCGCACGGCATCCTCAGAAGGGAGCTCCATCCCCATGACCTCACTCGGCAGGCGGCTCGCGGCCGGCCTGGGCGCCGGCGCGATCGCGGCGACCGGTCTGATCGCCCTGGCCCCGGCCTCTTCCGCGGGCACCGTCAACCCGACCGTGGACTGCTACGTCCAGGCGCTCGACAAGCACTTCATCGGTGCCCAGTCGATCGACCTCTCGGTGACGCCGAACCCGGCCGACCCGGGCGCGTCGGTGACCGCGAACGTCAAGCTGGGCCCGAGCCCGGCCACCAGCCCGCTCGCCCTCAGCGGCGTGCAGGTCACGCCGACGATCGAGCTCAAGCTCGGCGGCGGCGCGGAGGGCACGGTCACCGTGACCGGCCCGACCACGACGATGGACATCGCGCAGAACGCGCCGATCACGCCGCCGCCCTACACCGGCGCGCTGACCATCCCGGCCACCGCGGCCGGCGACGTCACCTTCACCCCGGTGAAGCTGGTGACGACGGTGTTCATCCCGGCGTACAACCTGACCCAGGTCACGCCGTGCGACATCACGACCGGCGGCGGCGTCGCCGAGACCGTCACGGTCAAGGAGCCGCAGCCCGAGGTGCCGACGCTCAGCGCCGACCCGGGCACCGTCGAGCCGGGTGCCGCCACGACGCTGTCGGGCGTCAACTGGACGCCGGGCGGCACCGCGACGCCCGAACTGTGCGACGCGGCCGGCGCGAACTGCAACCCGGCCGGTATCTCGGCCAACACCCTGGCGATCGGCGCCGACGGCCGCCTGGGCGGCACGGCGACCGTCGCGGCGGGCACCGCGGACGGCTCCTACACGGTCAAGGTGACGAACGGCGCCAAGAGCGCCACCGCGCCGATCGCCGTGAAGAAGAAGGAAGTTCCGGTCCCGCAGCGGACGATCACGCTGAGCAAGTCGAACATCCGCCCGTGGACGTTCGTCAAGGTGACGGGGGAGAACTTCACCCCCAACACGCTGATCGCGATCATCGGCGTCAACGGCGCCACCCCGGTGGCCAACTTCTCGGCGGCGTTCGCCGGCAAGGACGGCAAGTTCACCACGTACATCCTGGTCACCAGCACCAAGGTCAACTCGATCACGGCCGCCGAGATCGACCTGACCTTCAAGTTCGACAAGGTGGCGATCGCCCCGATCACCGTCAAGTGGTGAACCGCGGGCACCTGCCGGTGATCTGACACGGGCGGCGTACGCCGCACCGGGCCGGGTTCCGCAAGGCAAGGCGGGAGACAGGGCGACGGCCCCGGTACGCGGTGCGTACCGGGGCCGTCGTTCGCGTCGGGGCTGTCCCCGCTCGGGCCCCGGCCCCGAGCGGGGGAACCCCGGCGCAGGCGGCCCGGTCGAGGCGTGTGCGCGCCTCGACCGGGGCGAAAGGCCGTGAAGGGTCCACCGCGGCGGGAGTGCCCCCGAGTCGACGCTGTCGACCGCGTCGCCGGTGCTGCCGGTGGACATCGGGGGGCACTCCCTTCTTCGTTCCCTGGCCGCGTTCCTTGGCTGCATTCTCTGGCCGCGTTCCCTGGCGTCGTTCTCGGCCCGCTCCGCCGGCGTGCTCCGCTCACTTGCCGCGCCGACCGGTGCGCCGTCTGGTGCGCCGACGTGCTGTCTGTGCGTCCCGGCGGGGGACGCCGACCGCCGCGGGGTGCGCGAGACGGATGCGACCGGTGGGGCGGACGAACGGTGCGCGGTGAATCGGAGTGGCCGCCGGGCGCCGGGCGCCGTGGCGATACTCATCCATGAGTGAATCCGCGGTTCCACATGAATGTCAACCCTGGATATCCCGGTTAATTGCGGCACCGGGAATCCGCGTATTGTCGGCGCACTAAAAGCCCCGGGCGGTGACACGTGTCGTAAAGATCAACATGTCATCAGGCATTGACTTCCTATTGGATAATCCGCTATAAAAGCATCGCACCCTCGCGGCCCGCGGTATGCCGTGCATTATGCCGTGCGGCGCCCGGCCGGCCGGTTCCTTTGCGGGACGCGGACCACCCGGCGGACCGCGTACGAAGCGCCGTGCGGACCACCCGGCGCTGGTGACACGTGATACCAAGATCTCTTGTCATCGGGCATTGACATCGGCCCGGAATTCCGCATGGATACGGTGGCCGATTCTTCTTATCGCCCACTAGGAGCGCAGTGTTCGCGTCGTTCTCACGGCCAAGGCTGCACAGGGGGCGCCTGACGTCCGCGACGACCGCCGGGGTTCTGGTGGCGGCCGGGGCCGGCCTGGTGCTCGCCGCCCCGCCCGCGGGTGCGGTGCCCGTCCCGTACACGGCGAAGTGCGTCGACCCGACGGCGCCGGCCCGGGTCGTCCCGGACGCCCCGCTCGACGTCGAGATCACGATCAGCCCGGCGAAGTCCACGTACCGGGTCGGCGACGAGGTCACGGTGACCTGGGTGTGGAAGACGTACCCCAAGGTCCCGGACGACACGACGCCCGCTTCGACGCCGGCCACCTCGTCACCGACCACCTCGCCCAGCACCACCCCCTCCCCCGTACCGGCCGTGGTGCCGGCCGACTCGACACTGCCGAAGGGTCAGATCGTCGTCGGCGGCGCGCAGGCCGGGACCGTCGCCGTGGCGGGCGAGCGCAAGAACCCCGAGGCGGTCGCCGGATCCGCGCTCAAGGTCGCCGACATGACCGGGACGCTCAGGCTGACCGCCGCCGGGCAAGTAAGCCTCGCGCCCGGCGACTTCGCGCGGTTCACCAGGACCGGCCCCGTCGACGCCGAGACGCGCTGCACGCCGGCCTCGCCGGTGGCGGTGTCCACCGTGCTCACCGTCGAGGACGACGCACCGGCCGCGCCGCCGGCCGCGGCAACCGCCGAACCGACGCTGGCGGCCGACCTCACCGCGGTCGCGGCGGGCGGACTCGTCACCCTCAACGGCGCCGACTGGCCCGCCGGGACTCCCGAGGTCTCGCTGTGCCAGGCGGACGGCGGAGGCTGCAGCGCCACCGGGATCGCCGCGAACACCGTGGCCGTCGCCGACGGCCGCCTCACCGGCACCGCCACCCTCGACCCGGCGGCGGTGCCCGGGAGTTACGCCCTCAGAGTCAAGGTCGGCACCGCGCAGAAGACGGTGCCCGTCGCCGTGCGGGCGGTGGCCCGTACGGTCACCGCGGCGCCCGCCGCCGGCCCGGTCGGGACGGTCGTCAAACTGGCGGGCGCGGGCTTCACCGCGGGCCGGTCCGTCGCCGTCCGGGCGCTGGCCGGCGACGGCCGCGAGCTCGGCGGCGGCATCGACGTGCCGGTCGGCCCGGACGGCACGTTCACCGCGGACCTCCCGGTCACCGACCCGTCGACGACGGCGATCCGGGTGCGCGAGGGATCCGGGGACGGCGGCACGGCGACCGCGGCGTTCACGGTCACCCCGGGCCCCGGACCGGGGCCGGAGCCGGGCACGCCCGAGCCGGGAACCCTGTCGATGACGCAGACCGGGACCGCCGTCGACTTCGGCGGCGCGACGCTCGACGGCACCGCCAAGACCCTTGAGGCGTCGCTCAACCAGCTCACCGTGACCGACACCCGGAGCGGCGGAATGGGGTGGTCGCTCACCGGCACGATGACCGACCTGGCACACGCGGGCGGGATGGCGGCGATTCCGGCCGGCAACGTCTCCTGGGTGCCCAACTGTGCGGCGCTGCCCGGGAGTCCGAGCCAGGTGACGTCGGGCACCGCCGGACCGCTGAGCAGCACCGCCGCCGCGGCGCTGTGCACGCAGTCGCCGGGAGCCCCGGGCGGCGCGTCGGGCGGCACCTTCACCGCGGACGCCCGACTCGCGCTCACCACACCGGAGTTCACCGCGGCCGGCACGTACTCCGGCACCCTCACGCTCACCTTGGTCTGACCTCGGACGGCAGGCGTTCCCCGCATGGCCCGCGCCCACCGTCATCCCCCGGAGCCCGGCCCCGCGTCCCCACCGCGGAGGCCGGGCTCCGCCAGTTCCGCCCACACCGTCTTGCCGGGCGCCCCGCGCCCGGCGCGGCCTCGCGGGCCGGAGTGCACCAACACGCCCCACTCCCGGGCGAGTCTGCGGACGATGTGCAGGCCGTGCCCGCCGGCGCGCGGCCCCTCGAACGGGCTGCGCGGCTCCGGCACGCGGTCGCTGCGGTCGTCGACCTCGACGCGGACCACGCCGTCCAGCCGCACGAGGCGCAGCTCGACCGGGCCGCCGCCGTGCAGGCAGGCGTTGGTGACCAGTTCCACGGCGACGAGCAGGATGTCGTCGGCGGCGAGCTCGGTGGCCTGGTCGGGTGCGGGGAGCCAGCCGTACGCCTGCATCGCGGTCCGCAGGAAGGTCCGCGACCGTGCCACCGCCCCGGACGCGGTCGTGAACGGCAGCCGGCGTACCTGCGGTCGGGGGCCGCGGTCCCGCGCGTCCCCGCCGCCGGAGGTACGCGACCGCATGGCGCTCATCAAGGGGTCCACTTCGCTCGGGGTGGTGCGGGGGATAGTGCCCGTTCCGCGGCGCCGGACACCACCGGGACGGGCGGATCTGCCCCGCGCCCGCCCGGTCCCCGGCGCCGCACCGCGCAGCGTACGGGGCCCGGGGTTCTACCCGCGCAGAACGGATGCCGCAGGTCAGCGCACGGAGGCCGGTCGCACGAACGCATTGCGGCATGATCTCCGCGCGCGCCATGCTAGGTGGCCCGGACCCATCGGAGCGCCGCGGCACCGGTGGATATGCACGTCCGCACGCCCGAAAACCCCCGGCGGGACGGTCCCGCCCGACTCCGACCGCCCGTTCGCCCGTTCGCCCGTCGTGCGAGGACCTTCATGACTGTCGACCAGCGGGCCCGGCACCGCACGGCCCGCCTCAGCGCGGCCCCCGCGGCCATTCCGCAGGCGCGCAGGCTCCTCACCGAGGCGCTTGCGGACTGGGGCGTGTCCCCGGGCACGGACCTGGCCTACGACCTGCGCCTGATCGTCTCCGAACTCGCCGCCAACTCGGTGCGGAACGCCGACCGGCTCTCGCCGGTCTTCACCCTCACGATGGTGCTCGGCGACGGGCACATCGGGGTCGGCGTGCACGACGCCGACCCGCGGCCGCCGGCCCGCCCCGGCGACGGCCTCGGCGTCGTCCACGAGGTCATCACCGAGGCGCACGGGATCACCGAGGTGCAGTCGACCGAGGACGGCGGCAAGACGATGTGGGTCGTCCTCCCGCTGGACGGCCGCGGCGGCTGCTGAGCGGAGCGTCCGTCCACCGACACGACGAGGCTCCGGCCGCCCGCGGCTGTCGGGCGGCCGGAGCCTC
>NZ_JBSFVE010000010.1:0-197812 GCF_053592165.1 Streptodolium elevatio | reverse complement strand
GGGGGTGGCCCCCCCGCGGTCCGCCCCGGCGGGCGCCGTCGGGCCCCGCCCGCCCACGCCCCCTCCTCCGCCCGGCCCGCCCGGGGCGGTCGGGCGGCCGGAGCCTCGTCGTGTCGGTGGACGGCGTCGCGACGCCGGCTCGTCAGCCCTGCGGCGGCTCGAACTTGCCGGTCCGGGTCATGCCCGCGGCACGGCCCTTGGCGGAGATGACCAGGGCCATCTTGCGGGACGCCTCGTCGATCATCTCGTCGCCGAGCATCGCGGCGCCCTTGGCACCGCCGGCCTCCGAGGTGGACCACTCGTACGCGTCGAGGATCAGCTCGGCGTGGTCGTAGTCCGCCTGCGAGGGCGCGTACACCTCGTTCGCGGCGTCGATCTGGCCGGGGTGCAGCACCCACTTGCCGTCGTAGCCCAGCGCGGCCGAGCGGCCGGCCACCCGGCGGAAGCCGTCGGTGTCCTTGATCTGGAGGTACGGGCCGTCGATCGCCTGCAGGTCGTGCATGCGCGCGGCCATCAGGATCCGCATCAGGATGTAGTGGTACGCGTCGCCCGTGTCGTACCCGGGCGGCTGCTCGCCGACGACGAGCGACTTCATGTTGATGGACGCCATGAAGTCGGCCGGGCCGAAGATGATGGTCTCGATGCGCGGCGACGCGGCGGCGATCTCGTCGACGTTGACCAGCCCGCGGGCGTTCTCGATCTGCGCCTCGATGCCGATCCTGCCGACCTCCAGGCCGACCGTCTTCTCGATCTGCGTCAGCAGCAGGTCCAGCGCCTTGACCTGCGCGGCGTCCTGGACCTTCGGCAGCATGATGCAGTCGAGGTTCGCTCCCGCGCCCTCCACGACGGTCACGACGTCGCGGTAGGTCCAGTGCGTGGTCCAGTCGTTGACCCGCACGACGCGGATCCGGTCCCCCCAGTCGCCGTTGTTCAGCGCGTCCACGATGGTGTGGCGCGCGCCCTCCTTGGCGAGGGGTGCGCAGGCGTCCTCCAGGTCCAGGAACACCTGGTCCACCGGCAGGCCCTGGGCCTTCTCGATGAAGCGCGGGTTGCTGCCCGGAACTGCCATACAGGAACGGCGGGAACGCAGGCTACGCGATGTGGCGGCCATTTATGGTCCTCCCATTGCATGCGGATCGTGCGGTCAGGTTACTGGCAGGTCACCTGGAGAACCATGTGGGGTATGCCGCTTCCGGTGTGTGGGAACCTGACGTCCATGAGTGAGCCCGGGACCCCCTCGCCGCCCATGACACCGCCCGCCACGCCCACGACGCCGCCCTTCGACAGCGCGCTGCTCGAAGAGGCGGCGAAGAAGTCCGGCCTGCTGTGGATCGCCCCCGCCGGGCACCCCGCACGCCCGGTGTGGCACACCTGGCACGACGGCGCGGTGCACATCCTCCAGGACCGTACGGCCGACGCGGTGGAGCAGCACGTCCCCGGCCTCACCGAGGCGGCCGCCGCCGAGGTGACCCTGCGCAGCAAGGACAAGGGCGGACGCCTGCTCACCTGGACCGCGGACGTCGTCGTGCTCACCCCCGACGCCGGGTCCTGGCCGACCGCGGCCGCCGCCCTGCACGCGGACCGCCTCAACGCCCCCGACGGCGAGGAGCAGCCGTCGCGCTGGGCCCGCGACTGCGTCATCGTGCGCCTCGACAACCCCCGCGCCCTCACCCACGGCCCCGCGCTCCCCCGGACCTCCCAGTCCGCGCCCCCGGCGCCCACCACCGCCGTCACCAGGGGCCCGTCCCCCAGGAACCTGTCCCTGGGCCGCAAACTGACGCCGCCGGGCAAGCGCACGAAGTAGGGCGCGCCGAGGAGTCCTCCACCGCAACCTCCCGGCGGCAGCGGTGAACAGGCAGCAGGCAACGGGCAGTCGGGAGTCGGCCGCGGCAACGCGGTGACCCGCACCGGCCCGCACGTACCGCCGCGGGGTCAACTGCGGGTGGCGCTGGGGGACTTGGTGGTGCCGGCGGTCGACTTCGTGGTCGGTGAGGTCGGGCGCTTGGTGGACTTGGCGGAGCCGGTGGGCTGCGGGGAGAGGTCCTTGTCGACGACGATGTCCGGGTCCGGCGGGGTGATCACGGTGCGGTCGTTGTAGCCGATGAAGTCGATGGCGCCCTTGGTGCGCGCGTCGGGGGCGGCTTCGAAGCGCATCAGATACGGCGCGCCTTCGGTGGCGACCCAGATGGTGCCGCCGCCCGGCCCCTTGTCGACGAGGGCAATCGCGGTGCGGCCGTTGACCTCGCGCGTCTCGCCCTTTTCGAGGGGGCCCGGCTTGCCGAGAAGTTTGGTGACGAGGCGTTCGACGTACGTGTTCTCGACCAGCCCCGCGTACTTCCGGTCGCCGACCGGCACCTGCACGAACTTGCCGCGGTTGGCCGTCTCCGCGGCCGCGCTGCCGACCTCGGACCAGAAACGCGCGTCGCCCTGGAACCACACCTGGTTCTGCACCCGGGTGACCCGCGCGGTGACGCCGTCCTCGACGATCGCGCCGTCGCTGCCGGTGGCGGTGAAGCGCATGTCGACGCTGAACGGCGTGGTCGCCCCCGGCTCGGTGACGGTGCCCTTGACGTGCACGAACGCCGCTGCCGCGGTGGCCGCTTGGGCCCGCTGCAGGATCGCCGCGGCATCCAGCCCGCCGACCTGGTTGCCGAGCGGCAGCCCGACGGACGGCTCGTCGCCGGGGTCGGAGAAGGACCGGTGCGCGGGCTTGCCCACGCTGCATCCGGTTGCCAGGACCGCCGCCACGACCGCCGCCGTCGCAACCAGGCCCGTCCGCGACCGGGCGCTTCGTCGAGTCACCGCCAGTTTCCTTACGTATCAAGCCGGGTGGAGCCGGGTGCCGGTGCCCAGAGGGCGTAGGGCCGGGGCCACCGTATCCCGGTGGGACCCCGGTTCAGGTCACGAAGAGCGCGTACTGGTGGGTTGGCCGCTCGGACTCTTGGATCCCGAGGGACTGCCCGACGAACCGCCTGTGGGCGAGGACGAGGGCGGCGGCGACTGGTGGGCGTCGGTTCCGGGCGCGGGCGGCTGGGCGGGGTTGAGGCTGCCGTAGTCGACGACCTGGTCGCCGCGCGGGACCTCGACGGGGAAGTCCGTGTCGTACTCGTAGAAGTCGAGCCGACCGGCGTTGGGGCCGGGGCTGTAGCGCATGGGGTAGGGCTTGCCGCCGAGCGAGACGTACAGCTCGCCGCCCCGGCCCTTGTTGGCGGCGAGGGCGAGGGTCTCGACGCCGCGCACGTTCTTGCGGCCGTCCTTCTTGACCTTGCCCTCGAGGCGGAACAGCTCGTCGAGCAGCGGGTGGAGCTGGGTGAAGCCGGAGAGCCGGGCGAACGCCGGGTCGTCCGGCGGCACCTTGATGAACTTGTCGCGCAGGACCTCCGCCGAGGCCACCGCGTCCGGGTCCTGCCGGCCGTCGCGCGGCTGGTAGAGGCTCTCGTCGCCGCGGACGAACAGGTCGACGCCCACCCGCAGCAGCTGGACCCTGGTGCCGGTGCTGACGATCTCGCCGCTGGCGCCGTCGGCCTTGATGCGCATGTCGATCTGGTACTCGACCTTTTGCGTCACCCAGGTACCGGTGATGTGCACCGAGGTCGCGTTCTTCGCGGCCGTCCGGGTCTGCTCCAGGATCGTGTCGGTCGGCTCGCCGGCCAGGCCGGTGGGGTCGTCGGAGGAGCACGCGGACACGAGCATCCACAGCAGCAGGACCAGGACGACGGGCGCTCGCAATCGTCGGCGCAACGGTTCCCCTCGGGCATCGAAAGCAGGTGGCG
Organism: Streptodolium elevatio; assembly: GCF_053592165.1. Classification (NCBI taxonomy): domain Bacteria; kingdom Bacillati; phylum Actinomycetota; class Actinomycetes; order Kitasatosporales; family Streptomycetaceae; genus Streptodolium; species Streptodolium elevatio. The sequence goes on along the minus strand of NZ_JBSFVE010000010.1, from coordinate 194,039 downwards.
GCAGGCGGTGGCGGGTGGCCGGCACGTACGTCGGCGCGTGCCCGCCGCGGGTGGCGGTGCGGGTGGCGGTGCGGGTTGTGGTCAGCACGCAGCGTACAAAGCGGCGGCGCGGGCATCACATCCGGCCGGTTCGGGCACAGGCGGAAGGCGGGACCGGCGGGTGCGATCTCCCGAAGATCGCGGAGCCGACCCGGCCGGTACTGTTCGTACGCGGCGGTACGGCGTCGCCCGCACACCTGCGGGCCACCCGAGAGGAGGCGGCCATGAGCGAGCGCGGCGGGCGAGTCACCAAAGGGATGCGTTCCACGAAGGCGGCCGCCGAGTGGAGCGAGGTGGCCGCATGACCGGCACGCCGAGCCGCGTGTTCATCTCGCACCTCGCCAGCGCCGCCGTCTTCGACCCCGGCGGCGACCAGGTGGGCCGGGTGCGCGACGTCGTGATCGCGCTGCGCACCGGCAACCAGCCGCCGCGCGTCCTGGGCCTGGTCGTCGAGGTCACGACGCGCCGCCGCATCTTCGTCCCGATGACCCGCGTGACCAGCGTCGAGACCGGCGAGGCCATCACCACCGGCCTGGTCAACATGCGGCGCTTCGAGCAGCGGCCGACCGAGACGCTCGTGCTCGCCGAGATGCTGGACCGCCGGGTCACGCTGGTGGAGACCGGCGAGCAGGTGACCGTGCTCGACGTCGCGATGAGCGCGGGCCGCGGGCGCGACTGGTACGTCGGCAAGCTCTTCGTGCAGAAGGGCGGCGGCGGTTCCGCGCTGCGCCGCCGCCGCGGCGAGACGCTGACCGTGGACTGGAACGCGGTGACCGGCTTCGAGCGGCCCGAGGACCAGCAGGGTGCGGCGAACCTGCTCGCCACGTTCGAGCAGTTGCGCGCCGCCGACCTCGCCAACGTGCTGCACAACCTGTCGTCCAAGCGCCGCGTCGAGGTGGCCGCCGCGCTCGACGACGACCGGCTGGCGGACGTCCTGGAGGAACTGCCCGAGGACGACCAGGTCGAGATCCTCGGCCAGTTGCGCGAGGAGCGCGCGGCCGACGTCCTGGAGGCCATGGACCCGGACGACGCGGCCGACCTGATCTCCGAGCTGCCCGAGGAGACCGCGGAACGCCTGCTGGACCTCATGGAGCCGGACGAGGCCGAGGACGTCCGCCGCCTGCTCACCTACTCCGACGACACCGCCGGCGGCATGATGACCACCGAGCCGATCGTCCTGGAGCCGGACGCGACCATCGCCGAGGCGCTGGCCCTGGTCCGCAACCCCGACCTGTCCCCCGCGCTGGCCAGCCAGGTGTACGTCTGCCGGCCGCCCACCGAGACCCCCACCGGCAAGTACCTCGGCACCGTGCACTTCCAACGGCTGCTGCGCGACCCGCCGTTCACCCTCGTCGGCGCGGTCGTCGACACCGACCTGCGGCCGCTGCGCCCGGACACCCCGCTGGCCGAGGTGACCAGCTTCCTGGCCGCGTACAACATGGTCGCCGCGCCCGTCGTGGACGAGGACGACCACCTGCTCGGCGCGGTCACCGTCGACGACGTCCTCGACCACCTGCTGCCCGAGGACTGGCGCGAGGGCGCGCTGCACGGCGAGGCGCGCGGGATCAATCCCGCCGAGGTGAGGAGCCGTCTCAATGGCGCGTGAGGCGCAGGGCGCGCTGCCGGACGAGCGCCGCCGCCGGCCCCGCCTGGACCAGCCCAAGCTGCCGCAGCGGCGGCTCAACCTGCTGCCGAAGTACGACCCGGACTCGTTCGGCCGGTTCTCCGAGCGCATCGCGCGCTTCCTGGGCACCGGGCGGTTCCTCGTCTACATGACCGCGACGGTGTTCGTGTGGGTGGCGTGGAACGTCGCGGTGCCGGAGAGGCTGCGCTTCGACGAGTTCCCGTTCATCTTCCTCACGCTGGCCCTGTCGTTGCAGGCGTCGTACGCGGCGCCGCTCATCCTGCTCGCCCAGAACCGGCAGGACGACCGGGACCGCGTCAACCTCGAGCAGGACCGCGCGCGCAACGAGCGCAACATCGCCGACACCGAGTACCTGACGCGCGAGGTCGCGGCGCTGCGGATCGCCCTCGGCGAGGTGGCGACCCGCGATTTCCTGCGGTCCGAGCTCCAGTCGCTGATGAAGGAGCTGGACGAACGCCGGGAGGCCGAGCAGTGGCTCGCGTCACACCCCGAGGCGGCCGACAACGGCCGTGACGGGGGCGACAGTTCCGGCGGATCGGGCGGACGGGACCGCGGCCGCGAAGGTGGGCGGGACAACGCCCGCGAGCCCGGGCGCGATCCGGGGTCCGAGGGCGGCCGCGACGGCGGCCGGGAGAGCGGGCGAGGTAGGCCACCTAGGCGCGGTGGAACCCCGCCGGGGACGTAAGCTCACTCGTATGGCAACCCTGGAATCTGGCGAGACCCGTACTTCTGTCCCGGAAGACGCCGTACGGGACGCGCTGGCGACCGTCGACGACCCCGAGATCCACAAGCCGATCACCGAGCTCGGCATGGTCAAGTCCGTCGACATCGCCGCCGACGGGCGCGTCAAGGTCGCGGTGTACCTGACCGTGGCCGGGTGTCCGATGCGCGACACCATCACCTCGCGCGTGCGCGAGGCCGTCGGCAAGGTCGCGGGCGTCACCGCGGTCGAGGTCGAGCTCGACGTCATGAGCGACGAGCAGCGCAAGGAGCTCGCGTCGCATCTGCGCGGCGGGCAGGCCGAGCGCGAGGTGCCGTTCGCGAAACCGGGCTCGCTGACGCGGGTGTACGCGGTGGCGTCCGGCAAGGGCGGCGTCGGCAAGTCCTCCGTGACCGTGAACCTGGCCGCCGCGATGGCCGCCCAGGGCCTGAAGGTCGGCGTCGTCGACGCGGACATCTACGGCCACTCGGTGCCGCGCATGCTCGGCGCGGAAGGCCGCCCGACGCAGGTCGAGAACATGATCATGCCGCCCGAGGCGCGCGGCGTGAAGGTCATCTCGATCGGCATGTTCACGTCGGGCAACACGCCCGTGGTGTGGCGCGGACCGATGCTGCACCGGGCACTCCAGCAGTTCCTCGCCGACGTCTACTGGGGCGACCTGGACGTCCTGCTGATGGACCTGCCGCCGGGCACCGGCGACATCGCCATCTCGGTCGCGCAGCTCGTCCCGAACGCCGAGATCCTGGTCGTCACGACGCCGCAGCAGGCGGCCGCCGAGGTGGCCGAGCGGGCCGGGACGATCGCGGTCGAGACGCGGCAGACCATCGCGGGTGTGATCGAGAACATGTCGGGCCTGCCGTGCCCGCACTGCGACGACCACATCCTCGACGTGTTCGGCAGCGGCGGCGGGCAGCGCGTCGCGGACGGCCTCTCGCAGGCCACCGGCACCAAGGTCCCGCTGCTCGGGCAGATCCCGATCGACACCCGGCTGCGCGAGGGCGGCGACACCGGATCGCCGGTCGTGGTCGACACCCCCGAATCGGCGGCCGCGGTCGCCCTGCGCGGCATCGCCGACAAGCTCGTCAACCGCCAGCGCGGGCTGTCGGGCATGCAGCTGGGGCTGACCCCGAAGCGCAAGTTCTGAGCGGATCGGCACCCCGGGCCGATTTCGGCGTCGGTGGTGACTGACCTGAGGGGGCGCCCGTCCGGGCGCCCCCTCAGGTCGTACCGCGACCGTGTGACGGCCGCGTCAGGCCTCGTACGCCTTCAGCTCCGGCATCAGCGCCAGCCCGAGCCCGTACGCACTGACCCCGCACCCGTACACGCCCAGGTACACGCCCGCCGCCTGCCCGGCCAGCACCCAGCCGTACTCCGACTCGCGGTAGCGGAAACGGTTCGGAACGCCGTTGACCGGCAGCGCCAGCCCCGTCCACCCGTCGCCGTCCAGGTTGTCGGCCAGCTCCCACGCGAGGTGGGTCTGCTGGTCCATCCACTCCTGCCGCAGCTCGCGGTCGAGGTCCCACGGCCAGCTGTCGGCCAGCAGCGCGACGCCGGCGACGGACGCGGCGCTGGCCATGGAGGTGGCCTCCAGGAGTCCGGCGCCGTCACCGCTGGGGCGGCGTTCGCGCTGCGGGACGGTGACGACCGAGACGAACTTGCGCGGGGTGGGGTCGCCGGGCCGGCGGCTCGGGGCGTCGCCGTGGCCGAGGGTGCCGTACTCCAGCCCCTCGCGGCCCTGGCACACCGACGCGAGCCAGCGCCGCCCGTCCCAGCCCTCGTCGAGGCCGTACCACGGGAAGTCGGCGGCGAGGTACTGGTCGAGCAGCGAAGGTCCCGTCTCCTCCTCGGCCGTGCCGCCTCCCGCGTGGTCCGCCCCCGACTGGTCGCCCAGCGCTCGGTCGGGTGCGCCTGCGTGGCTCATCGTGTCCATGCTTCGCCTTGTCTGCTCGCGACGCCCTGGGGCGCGCCGTCACCGGTACCGCTCTGGCACGGTACGGCCTGTGCCCCGCCACACGCGCGGCAATCGCGCACGACCCGCCGTTCCGGGGGTCCTATGGGCGTTCTGCGGCCATACGGGCCGAGCGGAGGTCAGAGAGAAAGAGGGAGAGGGCCGAGGCGGGCCTCAGGTGGCGTCGGCGTCGTACGGCGGGCGCTCCCCCGGCTGCACGCGCGTGCCGTTCTTCTTCTCCAGCATCGGGTGCGCGGACGGGCCCGTGGCGCTCGGGACGCCGTTGGCGTCGTCGTCGAAGCGCAGCTGGCGGGTCAGGTCCTCGCGCAGCTCGCCGAACTCCTTGATGCCGAGCTCGTCGTCCTCGCCCATCAGGTGCTTGCGGGCGAAGGTCTTGGGGTTGAGGTCCTCGAACTTGATGTTCTCGAACTCCGGCCCGAGCTCTTTCTTCAGGTCCGAGCGCGCGTTGGTGGAGAACTCGCGGAACTTGCGTATCGTCCGGGCCGCCTCGCCGACCATCTTGGGCAGCTTGTCAGGCCCGAAGACGACGATCGCGATGACGATGAGCGCGACCATCTCCAGCGGACCGACGTCGAACACCTGGACTCCACGAGCTACGCGGCAAGGGCCGATCGGCCGACCGGACCTCGACAACAGTAACCGCCGGGGCCGCGGAGCGGCACTGCCTCTTGCGAAGTCCCGACCGATACGTACCTTTTGGCATTACTTTGTCCCGCAGATGTGATCGGCCGGTCATGTACCCGACACGGCGAGGTCACCCGGGCCCGAATGCGGCTGACCTCCATCTGTCGCCTCCTGCCGCGACCTGCCGCGGCCCGCCCCGGCTCAGCCGCTCTCGCCGTCCAGCTTTATCGGCAGGCTCAGTTCCGCGTCCCCGCGCTTGACGGTCAGCGTCACCGTGTCGCCCGGCGACTTGCTGCGCACCAGGACGATCAGCTCGTTCGCCTCGGCGACCCGCTTGCCGTCGACTGCAGTGACGATGTCCCCGGCCTGGAGTCCGGCGCGGGCGGCGGGCCCGCCGGGGCGTACCGGCGGCTGGCCCTTGAGGTCCTGGTCGGAGATCCGGGCGCCCTCGCCCTCGTAGTGCATGTCGAGCGTGACGCCGATCACCGGGTGCACGGCCTTGCCGTTGTCGATCAGCTGCTGGGCCACCCGCTTGGCCTGGTTGATCGGGATCGCGAAGCCGAGGCCGATGCTGCCGGCCGCCACCTCGCCGCCGAACGGGTTCTCCTCGTCGCCCGCGGACCTGATCGCCGAGTTGACGCCGATCACCCGGCCGGCCGCGTCGATCAGCGGGCCGCCGGAATTGCCGGGGTTGATCGGCGCGTCCGTCTGCAACGCGCTGATGTACGACACGTCGTCGCCCGAGCCGCCGGCGCTCACCGCGCGGTCCTTCGCGCTGATGATGCCCGACGTGACCGTGCCTTCCAGGTTGTACGGCGCGCCGATCGCGATAACCGGGTCGCCCACCTGCACCGAGTCGGAGTTGCCGAGCGTCAGCGGCACCAGGCCCCGGACGTTGTCGACCCGGATCACCGCGAGGTCGTAGCCGGTGTCGCGGCCGACGATGCGCGCGTCGGCCTGCTCGCCGCCGTTGAAGACGACGGTGATCCGGCCGCCGTTCGCGGCCCCCGAGACGACGTGGTTGTTGGTCAGGATGTAGCCGTTGCCGTCCAGCACGAAGCCCGTGCCGCTCGCCTGTTCGCCGCCGCGTGACGCGTGGATGTACACCACGCCGGGCAGCGTCGTCGCGGCGAGTCCGGCCACCGTGTCGCGCGCCCGTTCGGGGCCCGACGACGCCGGCTGGCGCAGCGTGACGCCCCGCTCGTCGCGGTCCCCGACCCAGACGCCGACGGCCCCGCCGAGGGCGCCGGCCGCGAGGGCGATGCAGGCGAGTCCCACCCCGATGCGCCACGTCCACTTGACGGGCTCGCGCGGCTCCTCGACCGGGAAGGCGTACGCGGCGTTCGGCGGGTACCCGGGAGGCGCCGCCCCGTAGCCGGCCGCGTCGCCGTACGGCAGGCCGCCGGGCCCCGTGTCGGCGTCGTACGTCCAGCCGAACCCGAACGGCTGACCGTGCCCGTGGGCCTGCCAGGGCGTGCCGCCCTGGGCCGCGGGATGGACATGCGGGGTACCCGCGTTGGGCGGCAGCGTCGGCTGCCCGGCCGGATGCGGGAAGCCCCAGGCGGGCGCCGGCGGTGTCGCCGGGGGCGCGGGCGGTGCGGGGGGCGGCGCCGGATGCACGGGCGGCGCGCCGAAGGCGGCGGGCTCGTCCGCCCTGTCCTGGAACGTCTCGTGTGCCTTGCGCGCAGGGCCCTCGGCGCCCGCGTCCGCACCGGCGCCCGTGTCGGCGTCCGTGTCGGCGCCCGTGTCGGCGTCGTCCTCCGGCTCCCGACCGGACGAACGGGCCCGCAGCTCCTCGGCGTCCCAGCCCTCTCCAGGCGCACGCCGCCGGTCCGCGTCACCGTGTCCGTCACCGTGCCCGACGACGTCACCCGGCTCGTCGCTCATCCAGAACCCTCCGTGGCGGCTCTGCCGCGCCGTTCCTCATGGGTCGCCGGCGGCGGACCCGTCACGGGCAAGTCTCCCCGGTGCCGCGCCACCGCGCAGCGCGGGACCCACCGGAACGGCTCTGTGGGCACGAGCGGATCCCCGGCCGCCGCCGCGGCGCACACCCACCCGTGCCGAGCGCGGACACGTCGGCGAGCGCTCGGCCGTACGAGCGCTCAAGGTACGCGGCAAAGCACGCCGGCGGGGTACGCCCGGTCAGTTTCGGTCCGACACCACGGCCGACGAGGTCACCGAGACCGACAGCGGCCTGCCCGCCGAAGCGGCCAGCGTCGCGGGCACCGCCGTCGAGGTGCCGCCGGTGGGCGCGACGCCCACCGTGCCGGCCTGCTCCACGAGGTTGCGCTCGACGATGGGCGCGGCGGGACGTCCGGACGAACCGGCGGCCGGCCCCTGCGCGATGACCGCGCTGCTCAGCGCCATGGCCATCATCGAGAACGCGCCGGCGGCGGCGAAGGTGAGGCGGCGTCTGCCGACCGGGGGACGCACGCGAGAAGGGGCGGAGTTGGGGCGTCCGCCCCGAGGGCCCGTACCGCCGCGCGGGCGTGCGGCACCGGGCTTGCGGCTCAAGGGCTGAACCGACCCCCTGATACGCGGCGGCGGCGGGATCAGCTCGTCCTCGTCGTGCGCCGGCTCCGCGGGGCCGCCGAACCCGCCCTCGCCCATCGCGAGCAGGCGGGCCATCAGGTCCGCCGACGGCCCGGGCTGGGAACTGCGGGCGAGCAGGGCCTTGACGCGCCGCTGCTCCTCCGCCTCGACGCGGCAGTCGGCACACTGCGCCAAATGCGCCAGGACCTTTTCCCTGGCGTCGTGCCCCAGCTCGCCGTCCACATAGGCCGCGAGCTTGTCCTCGGGGTGGTTCACCGGCCTGCTCCCGCAGCCGGACATACCGTCCCGACGTTCGAACCAACGATCACGGTGCCCTCATCTCTGCACCGACGCACACCCCGGGATTTCCTCGCGGTCAGCGGGGGTCCGGGGGGCACGGTGCCGCAGCGCCGCCCGGAGCTGGGACCTGCCGCGATGGATGCGGCTCCGAACGGTCCCGAGTTTCACACCGAGCGTGGTGGCGATCTCCTCGTACGACAGGCCCTCGATATCGCACAGTACGACCGCGGCGCGGAACTCCGGGGCGAGCGCGTCGAGCGCCTGCTGGATGTCCGCGTCGAAGTGGGCGTCGTCGTATGCCTGCGCCGGGGAGAGCTCGCGTCCGGGGAGCCGCTCGGCGGCGTCGTCGGCGAGACCCTCGAACCGGATGCGCTGGCGACGGCGCACCATATCGAGGAACAGGTTCGTGGTGATCCGGTGCAACCAGCCCTCGAACGTGCCGGGCGTGTAGCTCGACAGCGAACGGAAGACCCGGACGAACACCTCTTGCGTGATGTCGTCCGCGTCGTGCGGGTTGCCGCTCAGGCGATAGGCGAGTCGGTACACCCTCGCCGAGTGGGTGCGGACGATGTCCTCCCACGACGGCGGGGTCCACGCGTCGGCCCCGGGACGGGCGGTCGTGCCCTCCACGGATGCGGTCTGCGCAAAGTCCCCCGACGCCGCCGCGGTACCGGCGGGAGCGGGGGCATGATCGGTGGTTGCGTTTGCGGCTTCGGCCACGTGATTTGGCATCGGCGCACCACGGCGAGGAACGGTCTGATCCCCGCGGTGGTCGTCCACTGCCACACCTCCTCTTTCGAGTAGCGCAACCACCATAGACAACCTGCCTGTTAAGCCCGGATAAGTGCCTCTGGGCACCGCACCGGCACCGCGAACCTGCTGTGCTTCTGTTCTGTTTGCCTGTTCCAAAGAGGCCAACGAGCCGACCGCGCCCGGGGTTCCCGACACGCTGTCCCCGGCCGGGCACATTTCGCGGCGGCCGGGAACCGGGCAACCGCCGTGTCGCGTCTGTACTCCTCGCGCACCCGCCCCGACCTGGCACGACGCGTGGGCGTACCCCACGCTGGCGTACGGGGCACTCCATTACTCTTGCGCCAAAAGGCCGCCCTGTCCCCGGGCGGCCCGACGCGAGGAGGAAGCCATCTCCAGCAACCGCCAGGCCGGCCGGGATTTCGCGGAGGCGTACGCCGGCGAGGACACCGTCCTCGTGCAGGCCCGCCACCGCGCCCGGGAGGCCGGCGTCGTGCCCATCAGCCCCGGCGGCGGATCGGCGCTGTGCTTCCTCGCCGCCGCGACCGATGCCCGCGCGGTCGCGGAAATCGGAACCGGCACCGGCGTGTCGGGGGTGTATCTGCTGCGCGGGATGCGCCCGGACGGCGTGCTGACGACCGTCGACCTCGACCCGGACAACCAGCGCGTCGCCAAGGAGACGTACGCGGAGGCCGGGTTCTCCGGCGGCCGCGCCCGCTTCATCCCCGGACGCGCGCTGGAGGTGCTGCCGCGCCTCGCCGACCACGGCTACGACCTGGTGTTCTGCGACGGCGACAAGACGGAGTACCCCGACTACCTGGCCGAGGCACTGCGCCTACTGCGGCCCGGCGGCGTCGTGTGCTTCGACAACGCGCTGTGGCACGACCGCGTACCGGACCCCACGCACCGGGACCCCGAGACCACCGCGGTCCGCGAGGTGCTGCGGACCGTACGCGAGCACGAGGCGCTGGTCCCCACGCTGCTCCCGGTCGGCGACGGCCTGCTCTGCGCGGTGCTCCGCGGCTGAGTCGACACCCGAACTCCCGCATCCAGCCGGACGGTTCGCCGGTATCCGGGCATGCGACGGCCCCGGCCGGTACGTTCTCACGGATTTGTCCCGATCCTCCGATCGGGAACTCCCTGAACACATACCGGCCGGGGCCGCTGCTCACCGCGACTCGGTCGAGGGTGGCAGGCACCGGGTGGGTCAGGACCTCCTCAGGAGGTCTTGGCACCCGTGGCGTTCGCCAGCGCTTCGCTGAGCGCGCCCGCCTCGTCGGGCGTCAGCTCGACAACAAGCCGCCCCCCGCCCTCGAGCGGAACGCGCATGACGATACCCCGCCCTTCCTTGGTCACCTCGAGCGGGCCGTCGCCCGTCCGCGGCTTCATGGCCGCCATGCTCGTTCCCCTTCCTGCATATCGACACACCGGTGCTCACCCGGCCACCGGTCTTCGAGCGCATTGATCAGGCCCCATTATCCCGCATTCAGCGGCGGGGTGAGCAACAACGGTCACGGACGGCCGCGTATGGGCCGATCCGGGGCCGGATTCACGGTCCGATCCGTCCGGTCCGCCACATGCGCCCCGACCTGCGCCGACACGTACGCCGTGCGGCCGGACGGGCGGGGTCGCGGCGAAGCGGGAAATGCCGTCCGGCATGCTGAGTCCGTTCGGAGGCGCGCACATCCGCCAGTGCCCTCACATCGACGGGAGACCCATCGTGGCCGACAACGTTCTCTACGACCTCGCCGACGGCGTCGCGACGATCACCCTCAACCGGGCCGACGCGATGAACGCGCTCGACACCGACACGAAGGTCGCCCTGCGCGACGCGGTCCTGCGGGCGGCGGACGACGACGCGGTCCGTGCGGTGGTTCTGACGGGCACCGGTCGGGCGTTCTGCGTCGGCCAGGACCTCAAGCAGCACATCGAACTGCTGGAGGTCAGCCCCGAGGTCACCTTCGCGACCGTCAAGGACCACTACAACCCGCTCGTCACCGCGATCGCGACGATGCGGAAGCCGGTCGTCGCCGCGGTCAACGGCGTCGCCGCGGGCGCCGGCGCGGCCATCGCGTTCGCCTGCGACTTCCGCATCGTGGCCGACACCGCGGGCTTCAACACCGCCTTCGCGGGCGTCGCACTGACCGCGGACTCGGGCGCGTCGTGGACCCTCCCGCGCCTGGTCGGCCACGCCCGGGCCACCGAACTGCTGATGTTCCCGGAAATGATCAAGGCCCCCCGCGCCCTCGAACTGGGCCTGGCCACCAAGGTCGTACCCGCCGACGAGGTGGCCTCCGAAGCCGCCGCCCTCGCTCTCCGCCTGGCCGCGGGCCCCACCGTCGCCTACGGCGCCATCAAGGAGTCCCTGGCCTACGCCGCCGACCACAACATCGTCGACTCCCTGGCCAAGGAGGACGAACTCCAACTCCGCGCCGGCAGCGCCGCCGACCACCGCATCGCCGTAGACGCCTTCCTCACCAAGCAAAAGCCCACCTTCACCGGCAAGTAACCCCAATCCCCCGCCGCGGCACACCCCGTGTGATCGACGAGCGAAGCGAGGAGAGCGGCCGGAGGCCGCCAGGGCCGGTCGCGGCAGGCTTCAGGGACGGCTGGCGACAGGCGTGGCGACGCGCGCGGCAAGCCGCCGGGGGTGCTACGACCGCACAACAAGAGCGCCACGCCCCGACCAGGGGGCTACGCGCGGGCCAGGTCCGCATCGGCACGTACGCCGTGGTGGGGCGAAGCCGGGGCTTGGCCTTAGCGGGGCATTCGGCGGGCGTGGCAGGCGGCCAGGTGGTCGTCTACGAGGCCGCACGCCTGCATCATCGCGTAGGCCGTGGTGGGGCCCACGAACTTGAAGCCCTTCTTGCGCAGATCCTTGGCCAACGCCTCCGACTCCGGCGTCACCGCGGGGACGTCCGCGACCGTGCGCGGGGCCTTGCGGCGCGGCTTGGGGTTCGGCGCGTGCGACCAGATCAGCTTGTCCAGCCCGCCGGGCAGGTCCTGTGCCGTCTTGGCGTTGGCGATGCACGCGAGGATCTTCGCGCGGTTGCGGATGATGCCGGTGTCGGCGAGCAGCCGTTCCACGTCCGCGTCGTCGTACTCCGCGACCTTGGCGATCGCGAACCCGTCGAACGCCGCCCGGAACCCCTCCCGGCGGCGCAGGATCGTGATCCACGACAGGCCCGACTGGAACGCCTCCAGGCACAGCCGCTCGAAGAGCGCGTCGTCGCCGTGTACCGGTACGCCCCACTCGGTGTCGTGGTACTCGACGTAGTCGTCCGTGCTGATCCCCCACGGGCAGCGGGCGAGCCCGTCCGGACCCACCACCGCTCCGCCCTCGGTCACGCCTTGTCCTTCCCGCCCTCGCGGCGGTCGGCGCCGCCGACCTCCTCGTCGTGCCCGCCCCGCTCCCCCGCGTCCCGGTGGGCCGAGACCGCATCCGCCTGAGCCGCGTCCCCGCGTTCCCCGTCCGCGTCCCCGGCGGCCTCACGGGCGCGTTCCGCGTCGTCCGGGGACGCCTGCTTGGTCAGCGTGGGCGTGCCGGTACGCGCCCCCGCCGGGCCGACCGTCGTGGGGGCCGCGCCCGGCATCGCCGAGGACCCCTGCGTCGGGGCCGCCACACCCGGCGGCAGCACGCCCGCGAGCCGGTACTCCAGGTCCATGATCCGCGCGTCGCGCGCCGACAGCTCCGCGCTGAGCCGGTCCAGGGTGTAGTCGACCTCGCTCATCCGGTAGCCGCGCAGGACGACGGGGAAGCGCACGCGGTCGATGTCCTCGACGGTCAGCGGGCGGTCCGGCGTCCACGACAGGTCGGGCCGGTCCTGGTGGGCGTCCGCCAGCGAGCCCCCCGCACCCAGCACCACGGCGGCGACCACGAAGACCACTCCGGTCACGACGACCAGTTGGATCCAGAACACGGAAACTCTCTCCCCTTGTCGGCACCGCGCCCACGGCCCCCTGTCGGCCGCGCACGGGACGATCGTGCCACGATCTGACGTGGTGATGTCCGCCCGCAGGCACGAATGCCCGAACTGCCCGCGGGACCAATGGCGGTAATCGCACGAACTGGAGGCGCCGGTGGCGACGCTGAAGCTGGGGGCACGTGAGTTCGGCGACGACGAACACGTGATCATGGCCATCGTCAACCGCACCCCCGACTCGTTCTTCGACAAGGGCGCGACCTTCGACGACCGTCCGGCTCTGGACGCCGTCGAGCGCGCCGTCGCGGAGGGCGCGGCGATCGTGGACATCGGCGGGGTCAAGGCGGGCCCGGGCGCGGAGGTGGACGCCGCCGAGGAGATGCGGCGCACGGTCTCGTTCGTCGCCGAGGTGCGCCGCCGCCACCCGGACGTCGTGATCAGTGTCGACACCTGGCGGCACGAGGTAGGCGAGGCCGTCTGCGAGGCGGGCGCCGACCTGCTGAACGACGCGTGGGGCGGGGTGGACCCCAAGCTCGCGGAGGTCGCCGCTCGGCACGGAGTCGGCATCGTGTGCACGCACGCGGGGCGGGCCAAGCCGCGTACGCGTCCGCACCGCATCGGCTACGACGACGTCATGGCCGACATCCTGGACGTGACGGTCGGGCTCGCCGAACGCGCGCTGGAACTCGGCGTACGCCGCGACGCGATCATCATCGACCCGGGTCACGACTTCGGGAAGAACACCCGGCACTCGCTGGAGGCCACCCGTCGCCTCGGCGAAATGGCGGAGACCGGCTGGCCGGTGCTGGTCTCGCTGTCCAACAAGGACTTCGTGGGCGAGACCCTGGACGCGCCCGTCAACCAGCGGCTGCTGGGCACCCTCGCGACCACGGCCGTCTCCGCGTGGCTCGGCGCGCGCGTCTACCGCGTGCACCAGGTGCACGAGACCCGGCAGATCCTCGACATGGTCGCCACGATCAAAGGCCAGCGCGAGCCGGCTGTCGCCCGGCGCGCACTGGCCTGATCCGCTTGCCCCGCACGGCGTGATCCGCTTGCGCCGTACGGGCTGATGCGCGTGACGCGGGCGGGTGCTGACGAGATGTCAGCATCCGCCCGCGATCGTGCGCGCTGGTGTCAGGAGCGGGAGATCTCACACACGAAGAGCCCCAGGGGGTCCGAAAAGGACCTCAGACCTCCGGCCGGGACATCCAGCCCTCGAAGAGACCTCAGATGTCGCGGTGGTACCGCCAAGGGCCCTTGATCGCGTACATGATGCCCGGGGTCTGCACGTTCGCGAACAGGATCCGGCCGTCGAGCGAGAAGGTCGGGCCGGTGAACTCGCTGAACTCCGGGGCCTCGGGCGAACCGTTGTTGAGGTCGTTGCGGGCGATCGGGTACGAGCGGTTGCCGCTCGTCGCGCCGATCAGGTGCTGCACGCCGTTGCCGTCCTCGGCCAGGATGACGCCTCCGTACGGCGACACGCTGATGTTGTCCGGGCCGTCGAACGCGCCGTCCACCGACGGGTTCGCGTTGACGCCGAAGCGCAGCTTGAGGATCAGGCGGCGGCGGCTCGGGTCGTAGAACCACACCTGGCCGTCGTGCGCGACGCCCGGGCTCTCGTTGCGCGCAAAGCTGGTCACGATGTACGCGCCGCCGTCACCCCACCACGCGCCTTCGATCTTGCGGCCGCGCGTGACGTCGGAGTTGGTGAACTGCTTGCGGATCGACGTGGTCCGCGCGTCGCGGTCCGGCACCGTGATCCACTTGACCTCGTAGGTCGTGCCGATCTCGACGGCACGCGAGAGGTCGTCGACGAACCGGCCCGACGCGTCGAAGGCCTTCATCGCGGCGAGCGTCCCCGCGGTGTCGGACAGGCCCTTGAGGTGCCCGCGGCCGCCGCGGTAGTACTTCGGCGGCTCCCAGCGGTAGAGCAGGCCGTTCGGGCCGCTCGCGTCCTCGGTGAGGTATATGTGGCCGCGCCACGGGTCGACCGCGGCGGCCTCGTGCGCGAAGCGGCCCAGGGCCTTGATCGGCTTGGGGTCGCGGTTGGCGCGGCTGTCGTACGGGTCGACCTCGAACACGTAGCCGTGGTCCTTGGTCGCACCGCCCTGGCCGGCCAGCAGCTCGGTCTCCTCGCAGGTGAGCCAGGTGTCCCACGGGGTCTTGCCGCCCGCGCAGTTGACCGCGGTGCCGGCGACGCCGACGTACTCGCGGGTGCGGCGGCCGTTGCGGTCGGTCTCGACGACGGTGCAGCCGCCGGCGAGCGCGGGGTCGTACGTGTAGCGCGGCAGCGCCGGGACCGGCAGCTCGGTGTCGGCCATCGCGCCCAGCTCGTGGTTGACCACGAGCACGGTGCCCCCGCCGTGCCGGTGGTAGGCGGCGGTGCCGTCGTGGTTGCTCGGCGTGTACTGGCCCGACTCCAGCTTGGTGACACCGGCGTGGGTGACGATCTGGTACGAGAACCCGGCCGGCAGGGCGAGCTTGCCCGCGGGGTCCGCGACGAGCGGTCCGTAGCCGAACTCCGGGCGCTGCGGGCCGCCGTGCCGGCCGCCGTCCCCGTTCGCGGACGCGGCGGACGCGCCGGGGGCGAGCAGCATCTCGGTGCTGCCGACAAATGCGATACCGGCTCCGGCCACGGCGGAGCGGCCCAGGAAGCCTCTACGGGACAGCGACATCGGTTCTCCTGCTCAGAGGGGACGGATGCGCGTGACGGCCACGCGCACCTCCGGCACCGGCCGATCGCACCGGGCGGACACACAGTCCCGCGTGGCGGTGTCCGCCGGGTGAACGCGGCCGGTCGGACGGATGCCGCTCAGAAGACCGTTCGTCCGCCTCTGGCAGGGGTTGTGACGAGTGTTCAGGAGCGCGGGCCCCGCTTGAGCCCACGGCAGGCCTCATGCTCGGGCCCCTCGCTCGCGCCTACGGCGGGCGCGCCTCCGGCCTACCGTCCGGCCCGCCGCTCCGCCTCCTCCTTGTCGTGCCGGGCCGCCGCCTCGGCCTCGTCCAACAGCATCTCGGCGTCGACGATGATGCGGACGGCCTCCTCGATGTCGTCGGTGACGTGGATGAGGTCGAGGTCCTTCGGCGAGGCCTTGCCGCCGGCCACCACGCTGTCGCGCAGCCAGTCGAGCAGGCCCGACCAGTAGCCGCGGCCGATGAGGACCAGCGGGAAGTGCGTCACCTTGCGCGTCTGCACGAGGGTCAGCGCCTCGAACAGCTCGTCGAGGGTGCCGATGCCGCCCGGCAGCACGACGAAGCCCTGCGCGTACTTGACGAACATCGTCTTGCGGACGAAGAAGTAGCGGAAGATGAGCTCGATGTCGCAGTACGGGTTGAGGCCTTGCTCGAACGGAAGCTCGATGCCGAGCCCGACGGACGTGCCGCCCGCCTCCTGGGCGCCCTTGTTGGCCGACTCCATGGCGCCCGGGCCGCCGCCGGTGATCACCGCGTAGCCGGCCTCGACGAGGGCCTTGCCGACCTGCTCGCCGAGTGCGTACTCGGGGCTGGTCGGCGGCGTACGCGCCGACCCGAACACCGCGACGGCCTTGCCCAGTTCGGCGAGCGCACCGAACCCCTCGACGAACTCGGACTGGATCCGCAGCACGCGCCAGGCCTCCGCGCCCAAATGCCGCACCGCCGCTGGGTGCGTTGCGGCGACCTCGGCAGGGGTGGCGAACTCGGGTGGTTCTGCGGGAGTGAAGCGCGTATCCATGCCGTCCACACTGGCATGCGCGACGATCAGATGTACGGATTTACCCAACCGGCACGATCAGATCATCCGATCGACGCCAAACCGTCCCCGCGCAGGTCACGCCGTCACGCCGTCACGCCGTCACGCCGTCACGCCGTCACGCCGTCACGCCGTCACGCCGTCACGCCGTCAACCAGGCCAGCATGCGGCGCTCGGCCTCGCCAATAGCGGCGATCTCGACGTACTCGCCGCGCGTGTGCGCGAGGGCGGGGTCGCCGGGCCCGTAGTTGACCGCCGGAACACCCAGCGCGGAGAAGCGCGCGACGTCGGTCCACGCCACCTTGGCGCGGGGTTCGCCGCCCACCGCCGCGACGAACGCCGCGGCCGAGGCACGGTCGAGTCCGGGCAGCGCGCCGGGGGCGGAGTCGGTCACCTCGATCGTCGCGCCGCGCTCGACCGCGGGTGCGAAGACCTCGCGCAGATGCGCCTCGGCCTGCTCCTCCGAGCGGTCCGGCGCGAAGCGGAAGTTGATCAGGACCGAGCACGCGTCCGGGATGACGTTGCCGGCCACCCCGCCCTCGATGCCCACCGCGTTCAGGCCCTCGCGGTACTCCAGGCCGTCGATCATCGCGATCCGCGGCCGGTACGCCTCCAGCGCGGCAAGGATCGGCGCCGCCTTGTGGATCGCGTTGTCGCCGAGCCACGACCGCGCGGAGTGGGCGCGGCGCCCGGCGGTCGTGACGCGGATCCGCATCGTGCCCTGGCAGCCGCCCTCGACGACGCCGCCGGTCGGCTCCATCAGCACCGCGAAGTCGCCCGCCAGCCACTCCGGCCGGCTGCGGGCCAGGCGGCCGAGGCCGTTGCGGGCGGCCTCGACCTCCTCGTTGTCGTAGAAGACGTACGTGATGTCCCGGTTCGGCGCGGGCAGGTGCGCGGCCAGCCGCAGCTGCACCGCGCAGCCGGCCTTCATGTCGGACGTGCCGCACCCGTACAGCAGCGGTCCCTCGACGCGCGACGGCAGGTTGTCCGCGATCGGCACGGTGTCCAAGTGCCCCGCGAGCACGACGCGCTCCGCCCGCCCGAGGTTCGTCCGGGCCACGACCGCGTCGCCGTCACGGTCGACCGTGAGGTGCGGGAGGCCGCGCAGCACCTGCTCCACGACATCAGCCAGGACCTTCTCCGCACCGCTCACCGACGGGATGTCGACGAGTTGCGCGGTCACATCGGCGGCGTCACGGGACAAGTCCAGAGCAGCAGGCATACCGGCCACCATAGTCTTCTGGCTGTGGGCCAGAGAAAACGCAGTTCGGAGCGCTCGGAGCAGTCGGGCATAGTCGGCTGGGCAGTCGCCTTGCTCGTCGTCCTCGGCTTGTTCGCCGGAGTCGCCGTCGTCGTCATGAAGATGCTGCCGGACGGCGGCCCGGAGCACGACGAGTGCACGGTGACCGCATCGGACGGCACCGCGGACTTCGACCCCGCGCAGGCCGCGAACGCCGCGACCATCGCCGCGGTCGCGCAGGCGCGCGGCCTGCCGGAGCGCGCGGTGACGATCGCCCTGGCGACGTCCATGCAGGAGTCGAAGCTGTTCAACATCGACTACGGCGACGCCGACTCGCTGGGGCTGTTCCAGCAGCGCCCGTCGCAGGGCTGGGGTACGCCCAAGCAGGTCCAGGACCCGGTGTACGCGGCCGGCAAGTTCTACGACGGGCTGGTCAAGATCCGCGGCTACGAGACGATGCCGCTGACCGAGGCCGCGCAGGAGGTGCAGCGCAGCGCGTTCCCCGAGGCGTACGCGAAGCACGAGCCGGAGGCCGCGGTGCTCGCCGCCGCCCTGACCGGCCGGGCCCCGGGCGCGCTGAGCTGCCGCCTCAAGGGCGACCCCGCGCCGGTGACCGCGGCACCGATCCGCAGCGCGCTGGCCGAGGAGTTCACCTCGGTGCTGCCCGCGCAGTCGATCACCGAGACCGCCCCCGGCACGCTCTCGGTGCGTCCGGGGGCCGCCCCGGGCCGCGGCTGGGCGATCGCGTCCTGGACCGTCGCGCACGCCTCCGAACTGCAGGTCCGCGAGATCGCGTTCGACGGCAAGGTCTGGACGCGCGAGGACAGCGGCAAGGGCTGGCGGGTCGGCCAGGCGACGGGCCCCTCGGGCGGCACTCCCCCGCCCGCCGACCCGACCATCGTGCGGATCCGCTACGCGGACTGAGCAAAAGGACGCCGACCCAGGCTCGAGATGCGCCGGACAGGACGCGGGCCGGGCGGTGACGCTCCCCACGCCGAACGCGCTCGCGGAGCCGGGACGCGGAGGGGGTAGGCGGGCGCGAGGACGACGCCGAGTCCGGCCGCGGTCGACCCGGGTCTGTCTGGGTCGACCTGGACCTACCCGGGACTGTCTGGGGCCCTGGGCCCTGGCGCGGAAGCGGCAAGCGCAAGGCGGCGGCCCCGAGTCCGGCTGTGGTCACCCTGGTTTACCTGGATCGATCCGGGTCTGCCTGGGCCCCGGGCCTGCGGGTGACCAAGGGTCTACCCGGGTCGACCTGTCGCTCGGACCCACCTGGGTCGCCGCGGCCCACCCGGCTCCACCTGGCAGCTGATCAGGGGCTGTCTCAAGCCGTCAGGGGCGCCGCACCGGGACCGAAAGGCCCCGAGACGGCCACGCCCACCGTCGCCGCGCCCCGGTGAATCGTAGGAACCGCTGGTCAGGGCGTCGCCGGGTGCGCCCGCGCGGCGCGCTCCGGTACCCGTTTTCGGGACCTCGCCACCGTCACGCCGCAAATTTTCAACCACCCGAATGGAGCAGTCCCCGGAACCATTCGCGCACTCCGGCAGATATACCCGGCGTCCGGCCCGTTCGGTCCGGACGCCGCAATCTCGCCTGCCGAAAGATTGAGGAGCGCGATGTCGAGCACTCTCCCGCGCCGTGTGGTCCAGGCCGCGCTGCTGGTCGCCGCGGGTGCCGCACCCGTCGTGGGCGCGTCCACCGCCCACGCCGTCTTGCCCCTGGGCGGGCTCTCCGGAGTCTCCCAGCCCGATGTGGCGGGCCTTCCGCTCGCCGCTCTGGGCGAGGCCGAGGGGCTCACCCCCGACGCGGCCAACCTGCCCGTGGTCGGATCCCAGGGCCTGGAGGGCCTCACCGAGTCCCCCCTCACCCAGTCCACCCTCCCGCAGACCGGTCTGACCGACCGCCTGCCGGCGTCGGGCCTGCTGGAGGCGCTTCCGCACGCGGGGCTCACCGACTCCCTGCCGCAGACCGCGCTCACCGAGGGGCTGCCGCAGGGCGACCTCGGTGCGCTCACCCAGCAGGACCTCGGCTCGCTGACGCAGCCCGAGGTGTCGGTCGCGCGTCCGGACGTGGCCGACATGGCCCGGCCCGAGGTCGGCATGATCACGCAGCCGGCCGTCGGCAAGGTCAAGAACCTGGCCGACCGCGTCAACCCGGACGTCACCAAGGTCGTCGACACCGACGCGCCGATCCCGGCCGCCGCCAAGTCCATCCCCGCGGGTGCCACCGACCAGGTCGGCCAGCAGCTCGAGGACTCCATCCTGGGCCCGGCGATGATGGGCGTCGGCCCGTCCCTGCCGGTGGCCGGCTACGCCGCCGACAAGTCGATCAACGCCGGCCTGCCCGCGGCCGACGCGGCCCTGATGCACGGCACGCAGCAGCACCTGCAGACGAACTCCGCGGAGACGATGGACGGCGTGAGCACGCCGCTGCGCGAGGTTCCGTACCACCTCTGATCGACCAGCCGGTCTGCACCGACCGAGACGGATCAGCGGCGGATCGCGGGGCCGGGCGTCCGGCGCCCGGCCCCGCCCGCGGAACCCCGGGTGTGCGGGGCGATACCGAGCACCGCCCCGCACGCCTGTCCCGCTGATGTCCCACAGACGTCGGACGGATACGCAGGTCGCGGGTACGCAGGTCCCGCACACTCCGCGTCCATCGGCACACACCCGGGTGCTCTCCAAAAGCACCCGCCCGAGCAACGCTCCCCCGGGCGGGCGGGACGCCGGTCCCGGCGCCGCCCGGGAGGGTCGACCGCCTCAGGCGGTCTTGAGCCGTTCCACGGCCGCCTCGACGCGCTCGTCCGTCGCCGTGAAGGCGATCCGCACGTGCCGGCCGCCCGCCGTCCCGTAGAAGTCCCCCGGAGCCGTCAGGACACCGCGCTCCGCGAGCCACCCGACGGTGTCCCAGCACGGTTCGTCCCGCGTCGCCCAGAGGTACAGGCTCGCTTCCGAGTGGTCGATCCGGAACCCGGCGGACTCGAAGGCGCCGCGCAGTTGCGCGCGCCGCGCGGCGTACCGCGCCTTCTGCTCGGCCACGTGCGCGTCGTCGCCGAACGCCACCCGCATGGCCTCCTGCACGGGGCCCGGCATGATCAGCCCGGCGTGCTTGCGTACGGCGAGGAGTTCGCGCACGACGGCCGGATCCCCGGTGATGAACCCGGCGCGGTACCCGGCCAGGTTCGAGCGCTTGGACAGCGAGTGGATCGCGAGCAGGCCCTCGTGCGAACCGTCGCAGACGTCCGGGTGCAGGACCGAGACGGGCTCGGCCTCCCAGCCCAGTTCGATGTAGCACTCGTCCGACACCAGCAGCGCGCCGATCGAACGCGTCCAGGCGACGATCTCGCGCAGCTCGTCGGCGCTGCGCACGGCACCGTGTGGATTGGCCGGCGAGTTGATCCAGACCAGCCGCACGCCGTCGGCGTCCGGGAACTCGCCGTCGGCGACCGGAACCGGCTCGGCACCGGCGAGGCGCGCGCCCACGTCGTACGTCGGGTACGCGAGAGCCGGGTGCGCCACCTTGTCGCCCGGTCCGAGCCCCAACTGCGCGGGCAGCGATGCGACCAGTTCCTTGGTGCCGATGACCGGCAGCACCGCGGCCGGGTCGGCGCCGGCCACGCCGAGCGTGCGGCGCAGCCATCCGGCGACCGCCTCGCGCAGTGCGGACGTGCCGTACGTCAGCGGGTAACCGGGCGAGTCCGAGGCGGCGGCGAGGGCGTCGCGGACCAGTTCGGGTGTCGGGTCCACCGGAGTGCCGACCGACAGGTCGACGATGCCGCCGGGGTGCGCGGCGGCGGTGGCCTTGAACGACTCCAGCCGGTCCCACGGGAACTCGGGCAGGCGTCCGGACACACGCCGCGCCGCCCACCCCCCGGCGGGGGCGGGCGGCGCGGTGCGATTGTGCGTTTCGGTCACGAGGCTCAGTCGCCCTCGCCCTGGGGCGGCAGGACGGCGATCACTTCGTGGTCCTTCTCGATCAGGCCCATCTTGGAAGCACCGCCGGGCGAACCGAGGTCGTCGAAGAACTCGACGTTCGCCTTGTAGTAGTCCTTCCACTGCTCCGGAACGTCGTCCTCGTAGAAGATCGCCTCAACGGGGCAGACGGGCTCACAGGCACCGCAGTCCACGCACTCGTCCGGGTGGATGTAGAGCGCGCGCTGTCCTTCGTAGATGCAGTCGACGGGGCACTCCTCGATGCAGGCCTTGTCCTTCACGTCGACGCAGGGCTGCGCGATGACGTACGTCACGTGGGATTCCTCCTCATGGCGGGCTACGCCTTAGGTCGTTACGGGTGCGCGGGAGCGCGGCAACGTCGATGCCCGCCTCTAGTATCGCGGTGGTCCCGGGCTATCTCCTAGCGGGCCCATATCAGCAGAGATCACAGTCTCAGGTCAGCAAGGATCGGAGTGCTGGACAGGTGAACCGGATCACACCCGAAGACGTGGGCCGCCGCGTGTCGGTTCGCCGCAGACTCAACCCCGAGGGTGCACCGGACGAGTTCGGCGACGTCGTGGGCGAGTTGGTCGCGTGGGACGGGGGAGTGCTCACCATCACCCGCAAGGACGGCAGCATCGCCCGAGTGGCCGAGCGCACGGTCACCGCGGCCAAGGTCGTGCCGCCCGTTCCGGTGCGCGGTCCGGCGGCGCTGTCCCCCGAGGTGCTGGCCGCGGCGTCCGACCGGGCGTGGCCCGCCGTCGAGTACGCGGAGCTCGGGCGGTGGCGGCTGCGCGCCGCGTCCGGCTTCACGCGCCGGGCGAACTCGGTGCTGGCGCTGGGCGGCCCCGGCGTGCCCGCCGCCGAGGCGGTGGCGCGGGTGCGGGCCTGGTACGCCGAGCGCGGCCTCCCGGTGTACTTCCAGACCGTCGTCGGCTCCGACACCGATCTGCTCCTGGCCGCGGAGGGCTGGCCGGCCGAGGCGCCGACGATCGTGCGCACCGCTCGGCTCGCCGCCGTGCGCGACCGCGCGACGCCCGCCGCCGCCGGGCGGTCCGCGGCCGGGCCGTCCGCGGCCGGGGACGTCGCCGTGCACGTTTCCGACGTACCGGACGCCGCCTGGATGGCCCGCTACAACCGGGCCGCGGCCTCGGGCCCGGCGGCGGAGGCCGCGTGGGCGGTGGTGGCCGGGACCGCGGGCGGCGAATCGGCGGCGGGCCCCACGTCGGGCGGCCCGGGAACGGGGACCGTGCGGCACGCCTTCGCGGCCGTCCACGCGGCGGATCTCGGACCCGGTCCCGAAACGGACCCCGGTCCCGAAACGCACCCCGGTCCCCGAGCCGCCGACGCCTCCCGGATCTCCGACGTCCCGATCGCGATCGGCCGCGTGAGTGTCGACCTCGGGGGCACGAGAGGTCCAGGAGGCGCGGGACTGCGCGTCGCGAGCTTCACCGCCATAGAGACCGATCCGGCGTACCGTCGGCGCGGTCTGGCGCGGGCCGTGATGGCCGCGCTCACCGACCACGCGCTGCGGGCCGGGGCGACCACCGGGCTGCTCGGCGTGGAGGCCGGCAACGGGCCCGCGCTGCGCCTGTACGAGGACCTGGGATTCACCGAACACCACCGCTACCACTACCGCAGGGAGCCGTGAGGGTGAAGGACCCGAATGACGCGCTCGCCCGTCGGGCGCGATTCGCCGAGGTGGTACGCGACGACCCGGTCGACCTGGCCGAGGCGTGCCTGCTGATGGGTGCCGAGGTCGACCCGTCGCTCGACCCGGGCCCCGGGCTCGCCGAGCTCGACCGGCTCGCGACGGCCGTCGCGGCGAAGCTGACGGTGCCGGCGGAGGACACCGAGCCCACCCGGGCGGCCGCGGTCCTCGCGCTCGTCTTGGGCGCCCGGGCGGGGTTCGGCGGCGCCCAGGCGGACTACGCCGATCTGCGCTCGTCGCTGCTGCACGAGGTGCTGCGCCGCCGCCGAGGCCTGCCGATCCTGCTGTCGGTGGTGTGGACGGAGGTGGGGCGGCGCGTCGGCCTGCCGGTCCACGGCATCGCGCTGCCGGGCCACTTCGTCGTCGGCATCGGCGACCCCGACGGCGACTTCGTGCTCGCCGACCCCTTCCACGGCGGCCGCCTGCTGACCGTCGACGACGCGCGCAAGATCGCCGCCGGCGCGGGCGGTTCGCCGAACGACCCGCACCTGCTGGCCCCGGCGCAGCCGATCGCGGTGCTGCTGCGGATCCTCAACAACATCCGCGCGTGGGCGCAGAACCCCGCGCAGGCTCCGGAGCGGGCGTGGACGCGGTTGTGGGCGGTCGAACTGTCGCTGCTGCTGCCGCGGCACCCCGCCGCGCTGCGGCGCGAGCGCGGTTCGCTGCTCGTGCAGACCGGCGATTTCCTCGGCGGTGCCGCGGAGTTGGACGACTTCGCCGACCTGGTGGGGGCGATCGACCGCGAACTGGCGGCGACCGTACGCCGGGAGGCGAGCGAGGCGCGCGCTCGGCTCAATTGAGCCGATCACCGGTCAATTGAGCGGAGGTCAGTTGACCCCCACACGGCCCAGGAACGCGCCCAGGAACGCGTAGGGGGCCTGCGGCACACCGCTGCACAGCGGATCCGCCGCCGTCGCCGCGTTGTCGGGACACGCCCGGTCGCGCCCCGCGGCCCACCACGACAGTCGGCCCAGGTGCTGCTGTGCCGCGAAGTCCGCGAGCAGGTGGGCGTCATCGAGGGTGAAGACCTCGCCCGGCGCGTCGTCGACGCCGATCGTCACCGTCACCGAGATCAGGCGCCATGCCTGATCCGACGTCAGGGTGGGCCAGACGCCGCGCAGTTGGCCGTGGACCAGGCGTGCGGTGTCGATCGCGTACCGGCCCATCTGGCCGGTGGGCTCCTTGACGTTGGCCTGCCCGTAGTCCATCGCCAGGACGTTGACCGTGTCGACGTGCAGGCCCCGTGCGGCGGCGTCGGCCAGCAGCGCGACCGCTTCCGCGCCGAGGCCGGTGGTCGGCAGCGCCGGGAGCGTGTAGGTGAGTTCCAGTCTGCCGCCGGCCGCCTCCAGCTGTCCGCGCAGCAGCTTCAGCGCCTCGTTGCGGCGCTCGACGATGTCCGGCCGCCCGAGCGAGCGTCCTTCGACGTCGATGTCGATGCGCTCGACGTCGTAGAGGTCCACGACCTTGCGGTACGCCACGGCCAGCGCTTCCGGGGACTCGCACGTCGCGGCCAGATCGGACGACGCGCTGCCGCCGAAGGACACGGCCGCGACGGCGTCGAGCGTCCGCAGTTCGCCGAACCGCTGCAATATCGCCGGGTCGTCGAGGCGTGCCCCGCCTCCCCAACTCGGCTCGCAGCCGCCCGCGTCGACGACGGACGCCAGCGTCCAGTCCCCGACTCCGGTGCTGCTTATGGCCTTGTCGAGGTCGAGCGGGGCGGGGGCGGCCAGGTCGATGTAGGGGCGGACGGGGGTACGGGGCTGCGTCCCGGCGGCGGCGCCCTGCGGGGGGCCGGCCACGGTCGGTGCGGCGCCTGTGCCGGTCGCGCCGCCCGACGGCGACGCGCCGGGTGCCGTGGCGGTCCGCGTCGGGGGCGCAGTCGTGGGGGTTGCGGCTCGGGGCGCAGGCGTGCGCGGCCCGGCGGGCGCCTCGTCTCTCGGCGCCGCGCGCATCTCGTCGGTGTTCCCCTCGGCAGCCACTCCGCGGGTGTCCCCCACCACGCAGGAACGGCCGTTGATGCTGCATTCGACGGGCTGTTGCTGCGCCGGCGCGGCCGGGTCGACGTGCCGGACCTCGAATCCGATCACGGCGGTTTCGCCGGGTCTCAGATCGTGGTTCCAGTCGCGGGCGCGCACGGTGTAGCGCGCCCCGTCGTGGTCCATGCGGCCGTTCCAGAGCGTCGAGACCTCGCTGCCGGGTGCGAGGCGGAAGCGCAGCGTCCAGCCGTGCGTGGTGCCGTCGCCGGTGTTGCGGACGACGTACTGCGCACTGAAGCCGGTCTGCCAAGTGCCGGTCCGCACATACTCGGCAGTGAGCTTGGTGTGCTTCCCGTCGTCTCCGAACGCGACCACGAACACGGCCGGAAGTGCGGCGAGGACGACCGCGGTGACGGCCCAACGTACGCGTCCGCGAAGCGCCGCGAGCGCACGCGACGTCGGAGCCGGGCGTCTTCCCGGCGCATTCGCGCGGCGCAGCACCATGGCCCTGCCTCCGAAGTGCGGCACAAATCCGAGGGGTTGGTCCCGGAGCCCCGGCCCGGCGAACGTCGCTCGGCGAGCCGCCGCCGGTGGCGCATGGACTCTACTCGGTCGATTCGCCGCACCGGCCGCAACACCGCGCCGCCTCTGTCCGGTTCTTCGTCACACCCCGCCAAGTCGTCTCACTATTCAAGAAACGAGTCTCAACCCCTGAACACGACCCTTATGCTGCAAGGCATGACCTGGAACGCGACGCAGTATGACAACAACTTCGCCTACGTCTCGGCATACGGGCGCGGAGTCGTGGACCTCCTGGCACCGAGCGCCGGCGAGCGGGTGCTCGACCTGGGCTGCGGCACAGGGGACCTGGCAGTCGAGATCGCCGCGAGCGGTGCCCGCGTGCACGGCGTCGACGGCGACGCGGAGATGATCCGCACGGCCCTCGCGAAGCACGGCCAGGGCGACGGCGCACCGACGTTCGCGGTCGCCGACGCCCACACCTTCCGGGTCGACGAGCCGTTCGACGCGGTGTTCTCCAACGCCGCACTGCACTGGATGACGCGGCCCGACGACGTCATCGCCCGCGTGTACGCGGCACTGCGGCCCGGCGGCCGGTTCGTCGCCGAGTTCGGCGCGCACCGCAACGTCGCGGCGCTGATCGACGGGCTGCGGGCCGCCGCGGCCGAGGTGGCACCGGGCGTACCGGTCGAACTGCCCTGGTACTTCCCGTCCACCGCCGAGTACGCGACGCGCCTGGAGGCGGCCGGCTTCGAGGTCCACACGGCCCACTGGTTCGCGCGGCCGACACCGCTCAGCCCGGGCGACACCGCCGCGGACTGGTGGCGCATGTTCGGCGCGTCGGTGCTCGCGCCGTTCCCCGAGGAGAGCCGCCCGGCGCTCCTGGCCCGCACGGACGCACTGCTGCGCGACCGCCTGGCCGACGCCGACGGCCGGTGGTTCGCCGACTACGCCCGCCTGCGGTTCACCGCCGTCCGGCCGCAACCCGAAGGCCCCGGCGTGCGTTGACCCTGACAAGCAGTGCCGCGGACGCGTTCCCACCGGAGCGCACGGGTACGGTGCGCTCATGCTGCACCTGACCGATACCCCGACCGGCCGCCCGCAGCCCGCCGCCCCACCCGGCACCAGGCGGCTGCGGGTGGCCTACTGCCCGGCGTCCCTGCGCGCCGCACTCGCCGCCGACCTGGTGCGACGCGCGGGCGAACGCCACCATCTCCTCGTCGCGGTCTTCCGGCACGCCTGCGACCACCCCGAACTGCCGGATCCGCTGCGGTTCAACATCCATCCGCCGAACGGCGACGGGCCCGACGCGCGCGTGGACGTGCACATCACGCCCGACGGCCACCAGCGGTCCGGGGACCGGCCGGCGGGCGCGTCGGCGGGCGCGTCCGAGGAGCAGGCCGCCGACGGCCCGCGGATTTTGCGTACGGTCCCCGCCGATGCCGCCGCGGGCACCCCCGAGGCGGAGGCCTGGTCCGCCGCCGACCCGCTCGCGCTGCGCCTCGCGCTGCTCGCCGGCCCGTCCGACGCGCCGCCGGGTGCCGACGTGATCGCGGAGGCCGCGGTACGCCTCGCACTCCTGCGTGCGGACGTGGCCCGCTTCGCCGAATCCCCGTCGGCGGCCCTGGCCGCCGCGCCGGTGGCGGAAGTCCACGCCGCCGTCGACGACGACCTCGACACCGCCCGCGCGCTCGCGCTCACCGACGCGCTCCGCGCCGACCCGGACGTACCGCCCGGCGCGCGCTTCGAGTCGCTGATCCACCTCGACCGCACGCTCGGCCTCGATCTCGCACAGGACATCGGCCGGCTCCCTTGACGGGAAGCCGGCCGATGTCGATCGGTACTCCAGGCGGGTCGGGGCGCGCTAGTCGCTCGTCCCGCCACCTGCCGGGGGTGTCGCCCCCGATGGCGGGGCCCCGCCCGCGGGCGGGGCCGCCGGGCCGCAGATGATGTTGTCCGCCGGGTCGTACTTGGTGTGGAACTGCTCCCGGCGCACCTCCTTGCCGCCCTGGATGAACACCCGCGTCACGTCGATCTTGAAGCCCTGCGACGGTGCCTGCGCGACACAGCCCGCGCTGGTGTCGTGCACGGTCTTCGGCGCCACCAGGTCGTACTTGGCCGAGCTGACCGACTTCACCTGGTCGTACTTCTTGGTGCCCAGCAGGGTCACGGTGACCGTCGAGTCGGTGTACGAGGTGTCGATGTAGATCGGCTTGCCGGAGT
The DNA here is from genome assembly GCF_053592165.1 of Streptodolium elevatio. Taxonomy (NCBI): domain Bacteria; kingdom Bacillati; phylum Actinomycetota; class Actinomycetes; order Kitasatosporales; family Streptomycetaceae; genus Streptodolium; species Streptodolium elevatio. Next base: position 166,205 of record NZ_JBSFVE010000010.1, on the reverse strand, counting down.
CGTTCTGCCACTCCAGGTCGAGCGACTTCCAGGCGACGGTCGCCTCGCGGCCGGCCGGGTAGCGGTCGATCCAGAAGCTATGCGGCCGGTGCATGATGTCCTTCAGGCCGCCGAAGAACACCGCGTTGAACATCGTCGTCGCGACCTGCGAGACGCCGCCGCCGAAGTCCGTCTGGAAGCGGCCGTTGTTGATGATGGTGCCCTTGGCGAAGCCGTTCTCCGCGGTCCGCTCGCCGACCGTGTCGTTGAGCGACCACTTATCATTGGGCATCACGACGCTGCCGTCGATGAGGTCCGCGGCACGGTGGATGTTGGTCAGGCGGTAGGCGGCGTACGGGTATTCCGTGGTGTACGTCGAGACCACCTCCTTGATCCCCAGCGCCTCCGCCTTCGCGGTGGTGAACGCTGGTTCGACCGGCCCGAGCGTCACCGGCGCGGTGCGGCCCGTCGGCTTGGTGAGCACGCCCAGCAGCGCCTGCGCGGCGGTCTCGCCGGACACCCCCTGCCCGGGCTTGGAGGGCACGACCGCGACCTTGCCGTTCTCCACCTTGAACGTCGCGTCGACCGGCTTCTGGCCGACCGCCGAGAAGGTGTTGCCGAGCGCGTCCTGGAGGCCGGCCGTGTTGATCTTCGGGTTGAGCCGGCCGTTGGCGTCCGGCTCCATCGTGAGGTACTTCGCCAGCGTCTGCGGGTCGAGCTGGAGCTTGACCTTGCCGGCCGTCAGCGTCACCGGGCCGGACATCGCCGGCACCGCGAACTCGCGCATCGCCCGGTCCACTTCGGCCTGGGTCACCTTCGGCGTGGACAGCTTGGTGGGCAGGACGACGGGGTTGCCCTTCTCGCCGCCCTTGCCCGACAGGTAGGCGTCGCGTACGAGCGCCACCGCCGCCTGCGTGTCCAGCACCTGCACCGCCTGCGGCGCGATCGCCGCCGCCTTGCCGCCCGCGAACGACACACCGCCTTCGCGCGGCTCCTCGCCCGCCTCCGCGACCAGTTGCTCCAGCGCGGCGCCCAGCTTGGCCGGGTCCTCGATCGTGCGCGGCTTGACCTCGCGGCCGCCGCCGAACATCGCGGGCACCGACTTGAGCGGGTTCAGGGTGCGCTCGGCGGCGCGGTCGACCGTGCCGCGGGTGTCGAAGATCAGACCGGCGTTGGGCGGGTCGAGGGCCAGCTCCTTGTCGCCGACCTTGACCGCGAAGGGGCCGGAGGCGCGGTTGCCGAGGTGCGTCTCCAGGGTGCGCACCGCCTCCGACTTCGACTGGCCGCCGATGTCGATGCCGAGCACCGAGGTACCGCGCGGGACACCGCCGCCCGCGTACGCGAGGGACCCCCCGTAGATGCCGCCGAGCAGTGCGAACACCGCCGCGATCGACACAATCGCGAGGCGGCGGCGCTTGCGCTTCGCGGCGACGGCGGGGGGCACCGGCGCGCGACGGCCGGCCTCCTGGCGGTTGGCGCGCGGGGCGGCCTGCGGATCGGCCGCGGGGTCGACGCCGAACTCGTGGTCGTCGACGTCGTCCCAGCCGCGTTCGTCGAACTCCGGGTAGCCGTCCTCGGGCCTGCCGACGGGCGCCTGCCCGCGCAGTACGACCGGAGGGATGGGCCGCGAGCCGGGGATCTTGATGCTGACGCGCGTGGTCATCGTCTGGTCGCCGACCTCGGCTCCGGACGCGTCCTGGGTGAACCCTTCGGAGGTCGTCGGCGTCCGCAGATCGGCAGGCGGGCCGAACGCTCCGATCAGGCTGCGGCGCCCGGCACGGGTGGGCAGCCCGGAAGCGCTGCGGTCCCCGTGGTCCCCGTCGGTGTCCTCCACGCCGGGGGCACCGGATGCTCCCGGGCCCCCGGGTGTTCCGGAACCACCGGGTGCCCCCGGAGCACCGGGGTGGCCCGCGGTACCGGAGTCGGTGCCGGGCCCGGCGTAGCCCGCGGAGTGCGACGGGGTCTCCGGGTAACCCGGCGCGTCCGGATACGACGGGCTGTCCGAGTAGGACGGGCCGGCCGGGTACGTCGGCGCTTCCGGAGCCGGGTACGACGGGGATCGCGGGTGCGGCGGGGTCTCCCCGCCGGACGCCGCCGGGCGCACCGGCTCGTCGTCGAACCACGCGTCGAACGCGGCCGGGTCGCGCGGCGGCAGCCGGTCCTCGCCGTACGCGGGCGAACCCCCGGACGACGGCCCGGCGGGCGACGGGAAGGGCAGCGGAGGGACGGGCGCCCCCTCGGGGGGAAGCGAACGCGGCGGAGGCTCGGTCCGCTCGGGCGGTCGTCCGAAGAAGGGGTGCGGCTCCTCGCCGGGCACGCCTGAGGGCGTGGTGGGATGGTCGTTGCTCACGACGAACGAACTCTCCGTTGCGATCTTCGACCGCCCCGGGAGGCGGCCACCGACGACCGGTTGCGTCTGACGGCTCCCGCGACCGACCGAATGATGATCGTATGCGGCGCGCCGTACCGGGACGGAACCGCGTACCTTGACGGCACACGTGGGGCCAATGGACTCGAGAACTTGGCCGCTACAGGCGGAGCAACGAATGCGGCGCGCCGGAAGTTACGTTCGCACTCCGGGCGGCCGGGACGTGTCCGACTCCGCAGCCTCGCCCCACGGCCCCGCACAACGAGCATGCGGCGGCCTGGTGCCTTACTTGCCGCCTCCGGGCAGCCGTTCACCCGAAAGAAGTAGCTGGCGGCTTGCGCCGCCCCACGGTTGCATGGCGATCATCGCACCGACGATGGAACCGCCGAACAGATAGAGATAGGACGTGAAGCCCCCGGTGAACACCCAGTCGCCCTCGGGTCGCGGCGCCGCCGCGATGTAGAAGACGGTGACGAGCCACGCGGCCGCGGGTACGGCCGCGCCCGCCTTGGTGTCCATCAGCAGTCCGCCGGCGACGAACAGGCCCCCCGCACCGGCCAGGGCGACGATCAGCCCGCCCGGCGCGTAGGCCGCCTGGGCGAACGCACCGAGCACACCCGCCGCGCTGCCGAGTGCGAACAGGAGGACGTACGCCGCGATCCGGCCGACCTTGGAAATCACCGATGCACTGTAACCCGGCCGCCGCACGCCGCGGAGGTCACCCGCGCAGCCCGGCGAACAGGTCGTCCTCCATACCGCCCGGCCCGACCGGCCCGCGTTCGCCCTTGACCAGCCGGTAGTGCTCGACCGACATGATCGACTGGCCCACGTTGTTGGACAGCGCAAAGAACGCGTCGTCGGTGGACACCTGCGTCGGATAGGCGCGCAGCGCCTCGACCTTGGCGTCGAAGAAGTCCGCCGCCGAAACCGCGGTGGTGACGAGTGCGTCGTCGACCACGAACGGCAACTCGTCGATGTCGACGAACTCGAACGGGAGTTCCTTGCCCTCCGCCTTCATCCGCTCGAAGCCCTCCTTGAGCACCGAGCGGGGCATCGCGTTCCAGTAGATCTTGTCGACCGCCCATGCCTCGCCGGTGCCGTACGCCGGGTCGGCGGCCAACTCGGCGGCGCGCATCGCGACGCGGTGCGCCTGGATGTGGTCGGGGTGGCCGTAGCCGCCGATCTCGTCGTACGTCACCAGCACCTGCGGCCGGACCTCGCGCACGATCGGCACGAGGTGGCTCGCCGCCTCGTCGACGTCGGCTTGCCAGAAGGAGTCGGGCCGCTCGTTCGGCGGCGTGCCCATCATGCCGGAGTCGCGGTAGCGGCCCGGCCCGCCCAGGTAGCGCTGGTCGTCGACGCCGAGGGCCTTCATGGAGTCGAGCATCTCGGTCATGCGGTGCGCGCCGAGCCCGTCCTCGCGGTCCGCGGCCAGGTGCGCGAGTTCGGGCACGAGGATCTCGCCCTCCTCGCCGAGCGTGCAGGTCACGAGCGTGACGTGCACACCTTCCGCGGCATAGCGGGCCATGCTCGCACCGTTGTTGATCACCTCGTCGTCCGGATGGGCGTGCACGAGGAGAAGGCTGAGCGGGGTCGCGGGCGGGGTCGCGGGCGCATCGGTCATGAACGCCAGCGTACGTGGCGCCTCCGACGCACACCGACGCCCGCACCGACGGGACCGGGGGCGATGGGACCGGGGGCGATCAGGGGCCGGCGCTCAGGGGCGGCGGTGCACGAACACGCCGTACCCGCCCGCCGGGTCCCAGGGCTCGCGGTCCCATCCGGCGAAGCGGTCGACGGGTTCGAGCCCGGCCGCCGCGCACGCCGCGTCGTAGGCGGACACCTCGACGCGCGTGCCGCCGTCGCCGCCGTCGAGCGCGAAGCCGGCGACGACGAGGCCGCCGCCCGGGCGTACGCAGGACGCCAGCGTCGCGACCGCGCGGGCCTCGGTGCCCGGGGTCAGGTAGACCATGACGTTCCCGGCCGCGACGGCGAGGTCGAAGGCGTCCGGCCCGTCCACAGCCTGTGGATCGAGCGTCGCGAGGTCGCCGAGCACCCAGGCCAGACCGGGCGCCGCGGCCCGGGCCTCGCCGAGCATCGAGGCGTCGATGTCGACACCGACCGTCTTGTGGCCGAGCCGGGCGAGTTCGACGGCGATGCGGCCGGTGCCGCAGCCCGCGTCGAGCACCCGCGCGCCGCGCGGGACCAAGGCGTCGCAGAAGCGGGCCTCGCCGTGCAGGTCACGGCCCTGTGCGGCCAACTCGCGGAAGCGGGCGGCGTACGCCGGACCGCGGGTGCCGCCGGTGACCTCCAGCCAGCGGTTGGCGGGACCGGTCCGATGATCGTCTGTGGACATGCCGCCACAGTACGGTCCCGCACTCGGACACCGCCGTGGACCACCGAGCACCACCGGACCCGGCAGGGGACGGCCGGGAGGGCAGGGTCAGCCGGTGACGGAACTAGAAATGGATGCCGTTGACGATGCCCGCGAAGCTGGCACCCGCATCGTGGATGGACGGGGCCAGCGAGGTCCCCGCGAGGTAGAAGCCGAGCAGCACACACACGACGGCGTGCACCGGGCGGAGCCCGGCCTTGCGGAGCAGAAAGACGACCGCGACGCCCAGAAGCATCACGACGGAGACCGAGACCGCCATGGTCACGCACCTCCCGGAATGATTGACGGACAAAAACCCGCTACCAACGAATCAAGCCCAGATACGGTGCGTAACGCAACGCGCACGGCTCGAAATCACCCGGATAGCCCGTCCGCCGCCGTACGGCCCGAACCCGTGTTCCCGGGGCGCCTCGCCCGTAGGGTTGGGCGCATGAGCTCGGAGATCACCTTTCCCCGGCAATACGCCCGCACCCAGCGCTTCACGCTCGGGGTCCCGCGCGCCTTCACCATCACCGGAGGCGGCGGTACGGGTGCCACTGTCCTGTTCCTGCGCTCGCGGTCCGGCGAGGACCGCGCGACGTGCCTGTGGGCGTACTCCCCCGGGTCCGGCGAGCGCATCGTCGCCGACCCGGCGGTCCTGCTCGGCGGCGCCGAGGAGCACCTGTCCGCGGAGGAGCGCGCCCGTCGCGAACGCAGCCGCGAGGGCTCCGCGGGCATCGTCGGCTACGCCGTCGACAGCGCCGGGACCGTCGCCGCCTTCACCCTGTCCGGGCGGTTGTTCGTGGCCGACCTCGCGGCCGGCACGGTCGTCGAACTCGACACGCCCGCACCGGTCATCGACCCCCGCCCGTCGCCCACCGGCCGCCACGTCGCCTACCTTGCGGGCGGCGAACTGCGCGTCGCCGCCGTCGACGGCTCGGACGACCGCGCGCTCGCGACCCCCGAGAACGCCGAAGTCACCTACGGCGCGGCCGAGTTCATCGCGGCCGAGGAGATGCAGCGCAACCGGGGATACTGGTGGTCGCCGGACGGGACCACGCTGCTGGCGGCACGCGTCGACAACTCCCCCGTCGACCGCTGGTGGATCGCCGACCCGGCCAACCCGGCGTCGGCGCCGCAGGAGGTCGCATACCCGGCCGCGGGCACCCCCAACGCCGACGTCACGCTGTTCGCGCTGCGGGCCGAGTCCGGGGAACGCACCGAAGTTGCCTGGGACCGCAAGGAGTTCCCGTACCTCGCCAATGTGGCGTGGACCGCCTCGGGGCCGCCGCTGCTGGTCGTGCAGTCGCGCGACCAGCGCACGCAGCGGGTGCTGTCGGCCGATCCCGCCACGGGCGCGACGACGGAACTCCACACGCAGGTGGACCCGGTGTGGATCGACATCGTCCCCGGCGCCCCGGCCTGGACCCCGAACGGGGAACTGCTGCGCGTCGAGGACGCGGACGGCGCCCGCCGCCTGGTCGCCGACGCGCGCGTGCTCACCGACGCGACGCTGCACATCCGTTCGGTGGTCGACAGCAGCGCCGCGGACATCCTCGTCACCGCCTCGGCGGGGTACGAGGCCGCCGACTCCGAGACCGGCCAGATCCACGTCTACCGGGTCGGCCCCGGCGGCGCCGAGCGCGTCACCACGACTCCGGGCGTGCACGGCGCGGTCCGCTCGGGCGCGACGACGGTCCTGGTCTCGTCGTCGCTCGACCGCTCCGGCCCGAAGGTGACGGTCCTTCAGGACGGGTCCCCGATCGGCGAGATCGCCTCCTACCCGGAGACCCCGGTGCTCACCGCCGAGGTCGAGCTGACCACCGCGGGCCCGACCCGCATCCCCTGCGCGATCCTGCTGCCGAGCGGCTTCGACGCCACCTCGGGCGGGAAGCTGCCGGTGCTGATGGACCCGTACGGCGGTCCGCACGGGCAGCGCGTGGTCGCCGCGCGCAACCCGCACCTGACCTCGCAGTGGTTCGCCGACCAGGGCTTCGCGGTGATCGTCGCGGACGGCCGCGGCACGCCGCACTACTCGCCCGAGTGGGAGAAGGCGATCGTCGGCGACTTCGCCGGCGCGACGCTCGACGACCAGGTGGCGGCGCTCCAGTCGCTGGCCGTGGACCGCCCGTACCTCGACCTGGACCGGGTGGCGATCCGCGGCTGGTCGTACGGCGGTTACCTGGCGGCCCTCGCGGTGCTGCGCCGCCCCGACGTGTTCCACGCCGGCGTCTCCGGCGCGCCGGTCACCGACTGGCGGCTGTACGACACCCACTACACCGAGCGGTACCTCGGCCACCCCGACGAGGAGCAGACCGTCTACGCGGTGAACTCCCTGGTGGAGGGCGGCGATCTGGGACCGGTGGCCGACGAGGCCCGCCCCCTGATGATCATCCACGGCTTGGCCGACGACAACGTCGTGGCGGCCCACACCCTCCGCCTGTCCTCGGCCCTCCTCTCCGCCGGCCGCCCGCACGAGGTCCTCCCGCTCTCCGGCGTCACCCACATGACCCCGCAGGAACAGGTCGCGGAGAACCTGCTGTTGCTCCAGGTCGACTTCCTCCGGCGCTCGCTGGGCGGCTGATCCGGCCGTCCCGCGAGCCGCCGAGGCTCGGCACGGAAACGGAAGGCCGGGCGACTCGGCGTCGCCCGGCCTTCGCGTCAGCTACGCGGCGCCACGGGCGCCTTGACGCCGATACGCGTCCATACCGGGGTCCCGAAGTGATCTGCCGCCAGGTTGGCGATGTTCGGGCCGCTTGCGAGCGCCTTGCCGTACGACCACAGCGGCAGCGCGGGCATGTCGATGGCGAGTTGCGCCTGTGCGTCCGACCAGAACTGCGCGGCCTTGGCGGGGTCGGCGGCCTTGCGGGCCTGCGCCACCGACTCGTCGAACAACTGGTTCCGGTAGCCGGAGTCGTTGGCCTCGGAGTCGCCGCGGAACATCGGGTCCAGGAAGTTCCGCGGGCTCGGGTAGTCGGCGGTCCAGCCGCCCCGGAACATCCCGGTCATCTGCCGCGCGTCGACCTTGCTCCGCAGCTCACCGAGGCCCGCCACCGGCGCGGGCACGCAAACGGCGGATCCCAGCGCGGTGTTGATGCTGTCGCAGATCGCCTTGAACACTCTGCCGCGGCCGCCGTCCTGGGCGTAGGACAGGGTCACGGAGCCGCCGGGGACGCCGCCGCCCTCGGCGACCAACTGCCGCGCCCGCTCGGGGTCGTACGCGCACAGCTCCCCGCAGGCGTTGTCGCCGCCGGGAACTCCCGCGGCCAGCCAGTCCGTTGCGGGCTGCCACGCACCACCCGGGTACATCGCGCGCACGATGGCCTCGCGGTCGATCGCGAGGGACAGGCCCTGCCGCACCTTCGCCGCGCCGGGCGCCGACCACGCCGGGTCGGCCATCGGGAAGTACAGCACCTCGGCAGTGGACATCACCTGGTGCACCACGGTTCCGCCGGGTGCCGACACGGTGCGTCCGGGCTCGACTGCGGGCAGCAGGCTGATCACGTCGAGCGGGCCGCGGCGCGCGGCGTCGCTGCCGAATTCCAGCCGTACGCCTGCCGCCTGGGCCTTGTCGGGACCCGCGTACGCGTCGTAGCGCCGCAGCGTGAGCGACACCCCCTGCCGCCAGCCCGCATCCGGGTCGATCCGGAACGGGCCGTTGCCGACCGGCTCGCGGGCGAAGCGGCCGGGGTCCTGGAAGAAGACCGAGGGCAGCGGCGAGTACGCCGCGAGGCCCAGTTGCGCGGGGAACGACGAGTCGGCCTCGTCGAGCGTGACCAGCAGCGTGGCCTCGTCGGCGGCCTTGACCGTGTCGACCTCGGCGAGAACCTCCTCGCCGGCCGCCTTGTTGGCCGGATCGAGTGCCCAGGTCCAGGCATCCGCGTACGACTTCGCGGTGACCTTCTCGCCGTTGTGGAAGGTCCAGCCGGGCTTGACGGCAATGGTGTAGCTGCGTGCGTCGGTGGTCGTACAGGACGCCATCATCGCCGACACCGGCTTTCCGCTCGCCGGGTCGTAGTCGACCAGGCCCCGGAAGAGCATGCCCACCGCGTGGTTCGTGTTCCGGTCGAACCCGGTGTTGCCGGGCAGCAGATCCTGCGGCTCGGTCGAAGACGCGCTGTACACCGCCGCGGGATCGACCGGGGTCCCGGGCGCGGCGGCCGCGGCGGCTGCCGGGAGGCAGTCGTACGGCCGGGGCGGCGTCGACGGGGCCGGCGCCCCCTGCGGGCTCTGCGCCGCGTCCTTGGCCGCCGACGCCGCGCCGCCCTCACTTCCCGTGCACCCGGTCGCGGCGATCGCCAGGGCCGCGGTCCCGGCCACCCATATGGACACGGTCTTGCTGCGCACGCGTGGAACTCCCCAAGCCGAACGACCCACGACCGAACATTTCCGGCCACCGGTCAGAATACGTGCACACCGCCGCAAAGACTGTGGGCCGGGCCACGTCCCACGTGGCCCGGCCCGGCAGTTGAGTGTGCGTCAGTGCGCGTGGACGACGTCCTTCTCCTCCGCGAAGTGGCACGCGCTCGGGTGCACCGCGGCCCCCTGGAGCCCCGTGCGGATCTGGAGCAACGGCTCTTCCTTCGCGCAGATGTCCTGCGCCTTCCAGCACCGGGTGCGGAACCGGCAACCCGAGGGCGGATTCGCCGGCGACGGCACGTCACCGGTCAGGATGATCCGCTCGCGGTTGTCGCGGCCCGACGGGTCCGGCACCGGCACCGCCGACAGCAGTGCCTGGGTGTACGGGTGGGTCGGGTGGTCGTAGATCTCGGTCTCGGCGCCGATCTCCACGATCTTGCCCAGGTACATCACCGCGACGCGGTCGGAGATGTGCCGCACGATCGACAGGTCGTGCGCGATGAAGATGTAGGAGAGGTTGAACTCGTTCTGCAGCTTCTCCATCAGGTTGATCACCTGGGCCTGCACCGACACGTCGAGTGCCGACACGGGCTCGTCGCAGATGATGATCTCCGGGTTCAACGCCAGCCCGCGGGCGATGCCGATGCGCTGCCGCTGACCGCCGGAGAACTGGTGCGGGTACCGGTTGATGTGCTCCGGGTTGAGGCCGACCAGCTCCAGGAGTTCCTGGACGCGCTTCTTGACCGCGTTGTTGCCGCCCTTGGGCGCCGCCTCGGGGTGGATCGCGTACGGCTCGCCGATGATGTCCGCGACCGTCATGCGCGGGTTCAGCGAGGTGTACGGGTCCTGGAACACCATCTGGATGTTGCGCCGCACGGCCCTGAGCGCCTTGCCGGACACCTTGGAGATGTCCTCGCCCTTGTAGAGGACCTGCCCCGACGACGCCTTCTCCAGGTTCATCAGGAGCTTGGCGACCGTCGACTTGCCGCAGCCCGACTCGCCGACCAGGCCCAGCGTCTCGCCGTGCAGCAGGTCGAACGAGACGCCGTCGACCGCCTTGACCGCGCCGACCTGCTTCTGGAAAACGATGCCCTGGGTCAGCGGGAAGTGCTTCACCAGGTCCTTCACCTGGAGGATGGGCTCACCGCTGGGTGCCATCACGAGCCTCCGTTGTTGTCGAGCACACGCTGCGCGAAGTGACAGGCGCTGTGCCGGCCGGGGGCCGCCTCGATCAGCGGCGGCACGTCCGTGCGGCAGATGTCCTCCGCGTACGGGCAGCGCGGGTTGAACGCGCAGCCGGGCGGAATGCGCATGAGGTTCGGCGGCAGGCCCTTGATCGCGTACAGGTCCTGGCCCTTGAGGTCGAGGCGCGGGATCGACGCGAGCAGGCCTTCGGTGTACGGGTGCGCCGGGTTGGCGTACAGCTCGTGGACCGCCGCCTCCTCGACGATGCGGCCCGCGTACATCACCGCGATCTTGTCCGCGACGTCGGCGACCACGCCGAGGTCGTGGGTGATCAGGATGAGGCCCATGTGCCGTTCGCGCTGGAGTTCCGCGAGCAGGTCCATGACCTGGGCCTGCACCGTCACGTCGAGTGCGGTGGTCGGCTCGTCCGCGATGATCAGCTCGGGGTCGAGGGCCATCGCCATCGCGATCATGATGCGCTGCCGCATGCCGCCGGAGAACTGGTGCGGGTAGTCGTTCACCCGCTCCTTGGCCGCCGGGATCTTCACCAGGTCCATCAGCTCGATGGCCTTGGCCTTGGCGTCCTTGCGGGACATGCCCTTGTGCACGCGGTACATCTCGGCGAGCTGGAAGCCCACCGAGTAGACCGGGTTGAGCGCGGACAGCGCGTCCTGGAAGATCATCGCGATCTTCTGGCCGCGGATCCGCCGGCGCTCCTCCTTGTTCATCTTGAGCATGTCGCGGCCGTGGAAGCGGATCTCGCCGCCGGTGATCACACCGGGCGGCATGTCGAGGATGCCCATGATCGTCTGGGCGGTCACCGACTTGCCGGAGCCCGACTCGCCGAGCACGGCCAGCGTCTCGCCGGCCGCGACCGAGTACGAGACGCCGTTGATCGCCTTGGCCACGCCGTCGCGCGTGCGGAACTCGACGTGGAGGTCGTCGACCTCGAGCAGCGGCGCGCCGGGCGCGGTGTCCGTCGGCTCGGGCTTGGTGAGCTGGTTCGTCGTCACTTGTGTTGTCCCCTCCCCCGTCAGCGGAGCTTCGGGTCGAGGGCGTCGCGGACCGCGTCGCCGAGCAGGATGAAGCTGAGCACCGTCACGGACAGGAACAGCGACGGGAAGAACAGCTGGTACGGGGCGTCGCGCAGCACGTTGGTCGCGGTGCTGATGTCGGCGCCCCACGAGACCTCGGTCAGCGGCAGGCCGATGCCCAGGAAGGACAGCGTCGCCTCGGCCGAGATGAAGGTGCCGAGCGAGATCGTCGCGACGACGATCACCGGCGCGACGGCGTTCGGCAGCACGTGCCGGATCAGGATGCGCCCGGTCCCGGCGCCGAGCGCTCTCGCCGCCACGACGTAGTCCGACGATTTCACCGTGATCACCGACCCGCGCATGATGCGGGCGGTCTGCATCCAGCCGAAGATGCCGAGCGCGGCGACCACCGTCCAGACCGTGCGGTCCTGGAAGGAGCTCATGAACACCAGGGCCGCGAGCAGCAGCGGGATGCCGAAGAAAATGTCGGTGACGCGGGCCAGGATCGAGTCGACCCAGCCGCCGAAGTAACCGGACAGCGCCCCGACGAGGCCGCCGACCACCACGATGAGGGCGGTGGTGACGACACCGACGATGATCGACGCGCGCGCCCCGTAGATCGTGCGCGAGTAGATGTCGCAGCCCTGCGTGTTGGTACCGAACCAGTGGTCGCCCGAGGGCTTGAGGTCGGTACGCGCGATCGGGCAGAACCGCGGGTCCTGGTCGGTGAACCAGCCCGGGAAGATCGCCATGACGATCAGGAGCAGGAGCAGGAACGCCGAGATGTAGAACCGCGGGCTGCGGCGCAGTTCGCGCCACGCCTCGGCCCACGCGCCGCGCGGCTTGTCGAGTTGGCCGGGGGCCTCGGGGCCGGAGTACGGGCCGTTCTTCTCCAGGCTGGTGCCGTCCGCGTCCGCGAGGAAGATCGTCGGCGACTCCTGGGAACCGAAGTGCGGCTGCTCCTGGCTGCTGGTGGGCAGCTGTTCGCGCTGCTTGTCGTGCTCAGACATACCGGATCCTCGGGTCCAGGACGGCGTACAGGAGGTCGACGATCAGGTTCATCACCAGGTACACGATCACCAGTGCGGCGACCGCGCCGACGACTGTGGCGCTCTCGTGCTTGGTGACGGCCAGGTAGATCAGTCGTCCGACCCCGTCGACGTTGAAGATGCCCTCGGTGACGATCGCCCCGGCCATGAGTGCGCCGAGGTCGGCCCCGAGGAAGGTCACCACCGGGATCAGGGAGTTGCGCAGCAGGTGCACGGTCACCACGCGGCGGCGCGGAAGACCCTTCGCCGTCGCGGTGCGGACGAAGTCCGCCCGCATGTTCTCCGCGATGCTCGTCCGGGTCAGGCGGGCGACGAACGCGAGCGAGAGGCTGCCGAGCACGATGCCGGGCAGGATCAGGTCCTCCCACGTGGGGTCGCCCGGGGTCGCGGTGGCCGGGAAGACGTTCCACTGCAGGCCCAGCCAGTACTGCAGCACGTAGCCGAGCACGAAGACCGGGATGGAGATGACGATCAGCGTCGTCACCAGGACGACGGAGTCGGCGAACCTGCCGCGCCGCAGACCGGCCAGCAGGCCGGCCCCGATGCCGACCACGAGCTCGATGGCGAACGCGATGAGCGCCAGCCGGATCGAGATCGGGAAGGCGCGCCGCAGCTCGTCGGCGACCGGGATGCCGCTGAAGCTGGTGCCGAAGTCCCCTTGCAGGAGGCCCGTGAGGTAGTACCAGTACTGAACGATCAGCGGATCGTTGAGGTGGTACTCCTCGCGCATCTGTCTCACGAACACCGGGTCGGCGGCCTTGTCGCCGAACATCGCGGCGATCGGGTCCCCACCGAGCTGGTAGACCATGAAGTAGATCAAGAACGTGGTCCCGATGAACACCGGGATCATCTGGAGCAGCCGTCGGACGACGTAACGCCCCATGCCAGCCTCCTGCTGTCGAATTCGGCACGTCACCTGCCGCGTCTCAGCCGACGCCGTGGATCACGGCGCCGGCTGAGGCGGTCTTGCGAAGCCCTTGCGGGCGGCCCCGCCGCCGGAGCGGACGGGGCCGAACCCTCAGGTACGGGTCACTTGTTGACGGTGACCTCGGTGAACTCCGGGTTGCCGAACACGTCGAACGACACGTTCGAGACCTTGGTCGAGGAACCGGCCTTGGTCACGTAGTACCAGAGCGGGATCGACGGCAGGTCCTGCACCATCTGCTTCTCGGCGTCCTGCCAGAGCTTCAGCGCCTGGGCCTCGTCCGTGGCCCCCTGCGCCTGCTTCGCCAGGTTGTCGAAGTTGGCGTTCGAGTAGCCCGAGTCGTTGGACGCGGCGCCCGTGCGGTAGATGTCGTTCAGGAAGTTGTCCGGGAACGGGTAGTCGGCCTTCCAGCCGGTCCGGTACGCCCCGGTCATCTTCTTGTTGGTGATCTCCTCACGCGCGACGGAGAACTCCGCGTACAGCTTCGGCTCGCAGGCGGTGGAGCCCAGCGCCTGGTTGATGCTGTTGCAGACCGCGGTCACCCACTCCTTGTGGGGGCCGTCCGCGTTCGTCGCGATGGTCAGCTTGCCGCCGGGGATGCCGCCGCCCTCGGCGATGAGCTGCTTGGCCTTCGCCGGGTCGTACTTGCAGGTCTCGCCGCAGATGTCCATCTGACCGGGCACGCCGGGGGCGAGCCAGTCGACGGCAGGCTGCTCCATGCCCTTGTACAGGGCCTTGGTGATGCCGTCGCGGTCGATGGCCATGGACAGGCCCTGGCGGACCTTGGCCGCGCCCGGGGTGCCCCAGCCGGCGTCGTACAGCGGGAAGCCGATCTTCTGGATGGACAGCTGCGGCTGCACGATGGCGCGGTTGCCGAGGTCCTTCTGGAAGTTGCCGACCGCCGAGACCGGGATCTGGTCGATGACGTCGAGCTTGTTGTCGCGGAGCGCGGTGTACGCGGCGTCGTAGGTCGTGTAGAAGACCAGGCGCACGCCGTCGGACTTCGCCTTGTCGGCGCCCTGGTAGTTGTCGAACCGCTTCACGGTGATCGACTTCTTGCGGTCCCAGCCGCCGTTGGCGGTGTCGAGCTGGAACGGGCCGTTGCCGATGGGGGCCGCGCCGTACTTCTCGGGGTCCTTGTAGAACTCCTGCGGCAGCGGCATGAACGGCGTGTAGCCCATCTGCGCCTTGAACGACGAGATCGGGTGCGTCAGCTGGATCGTGAAGGTGGTGTCGTCGACGACCTTCAGACCCGACATCGTCTGCGCCGTCGGGTTGCCCTCGGCGGGGTGCACCTGGTCGTAGCCGACGATCGGCTGGAACCAGGTGGAGTTCAGCTGCTTGCTGGTGGACAGCGCGCCCCAGTTCCAGGCGTCCACGAAGGACTTCGCGTTGACCGGCTCACCGTTGTGGAAGGTCCAGCCCGTCTTGAGCTTGACCGTCCAGGTGACGTTGTCCGGGGAATCCATCGACTCCGCCATGGCCGACACGGTCTCGCCGGTCTTGGCGTCGTACGTGTAGAGGCCGCGGAAGAGCATCGAGAGCGGGTAGAAGCCGCCGGTCTCGTTGGCGTTCGCGGGCTGCAGAAGGTTCTGCGGCTCGGTGCTGCTGGCCGTGTAGTAACCGGACGGCGCACCCCCGCCGCCACCACTGTCGCTGTCGCCACCACACGCCGTGGCCGCGAGCGCGAGCATGCCCACGCCGGCGATCCACTTCACGCGCGTCGTTCCGCGCATGGGTTGCCTCCTCAAGGGTCACTTCGGAAGTGAAGTACGACGGGCAACCCGTGGGTGTCCTCGCCGCGGCTGCCCGTTCAGTCGCGCCGCTGAGCGCATGACCGTGTTCCGAGCACAAGCGCATCTACTATCCGTCACCGATTCGCCTACTCCAACCCTTTGGAGTATTGCGGTTTGATCACGCGACCCTCCCGAACGTCTCGACCTGTGGTCGAACACCTTCCCGGAGCTAGCGGAATCAATCGGACACGGTGTACCGCAGCCCGGAGCATACAGTCCGATGAACGAACAACCACACGCCGCCCCTACCTCTCCTCCCACTCCGGGAAACGCTACGGAGAGTGGCGGTACCCGAAAGGCCGATGGGTCTGGCGCGGCGTCAAGTGACGCGCGTAGCATGCCGGGCGCAAAACAACAGGGTGCCACCTCGATCACGAGGTGACACCCTGCGGGGTCGCGTGTCGTGCAATCTGACCGGATCAGCCGGTCCGGTCAGCGGAGCAGAACGGCTCGGTTCAGTGCGCCTGGACCACGTCCCGCACCTCGGCGAAGTGGCACGCACTCGCGTGCACAGCCGGTCCGTTCAACTGGGACTTGACCTGCAACAGCGGCTCTTCCCTCGCGCAGATGTCCTGCGCCTTCCAGCACCGGGTGCGGAACCGGCAGCCCGACGGCGGATTCGCCGGCGACGGCACGTCACCGGTCAAAATGATCCGCTCCCGGCTGTCGCGACCGTCCGGATCCGGCACCGGCACCGCCGACAGCAGTGCCTGCGTGTACGGGTGGGTCGGGTGGTCGTAGATCTCGGTCTCGGCGCCGATCTCCACGATCTTGCCCAGGTACATCACCGCGACGCGGTCGGAGATGTGCCGCACGATCGACAGGTCGTGCGCGATGAAGATGTACGACAGGTTGAACTCGTTCTGCAGTCTCTCCATCAGGTTGATCACCTGCGCCTGCACCGACACGTCCAGCGCCGAGACCGGCTCGTCGCAGACGATGATCTCCGGGTTCAGCGCCAGCCCGCGGGCGATGCCGATGCGCTGCCGCTGCCCCCCGGAGAACTGGTGCGGGTACCGGTTGATGTGCTCCGGGTTCAGGCCCACGACCTCCAGGAGGTCCTGCACCTTTTTCCGCCGGTCCCCCTTCGGGGCGACGTCCGGGTGGATGGCGTACGGCTCCCCGATGATGTCGCCGACCGTCATGCGCGGGTTCAGCGAGGTGTACGGGTCCTGGAACACCATCTGGATGTTGCGCCGCACCGCCTTGAGCGCCTTGCCGGACAGCTTCGAGATGTCCTGCCCCTTGTACAGGACTTGGCCGGAAGTCGGCCTCTCCAGGTTCATCAGGAGCTTGGCGACCGTCGACTTGCCGCACCCCGACTCACCGACCAGGCCCAGCGTCTCGCCGCTGCGCAGCTCGAACGAGAGGCCGTCCACCGCCTTGACCGCCCCCACCTGGCGCTGGAAGACGATGCCCTGGGTCAGCGGGAAGTGCTTCACCAGGTCCTTCACCTGGAGGATCGGGTCGCCGGTCGGCTCCGGTTCCGGGGCGGGCCGAGCCGCCTCGGCGGCCTGCTTATCGACCGATGCTTCCATCGAGCGCCTCCTTCCAGAAGTGGCACGCGCTCCCGCGGTGCGGCGACACCTGCTCGCCGGTGACCGATTGCAGCGGAGGCGTCTCGGCGCGGCAGATGTCCTGCACGTACGGGCACCGCGGGTGGAACGCGCAGCCCGCGGGGATGCGCGTCAGGTTGGGCGGCAGCCCCTTGATCGCGGCCAGATCCTGGCCCTTGAGGTCGAGCCGCGGGATCGACTCCAGCAGGCCCATCGTGTACGGGTGGGCCGGCGTCTTGTAGAGGGCGTGGACGGGCGCCCGCTCGACGATGCGGCCCGCGTACATGACGACGATGTTGTCCGCGACGTCCGCGACCACGCCGAGGTCGTGGGTGATCAGGATCAGGCCCATGTGGAACTCCCGCTGGAGTTCCGCGAGCAGGTCCATGACCTGGGCCTGCACCGTCACGTCGAGCGCGGTGGTCGGCTCGTCGGCGATGATCAGGTCCGGCTCCAGGGCCATCGCCATCGCGATCATGATGCGCTGCCGCATGCCGCCGGAGAACTGGTGCGGGAAGTCGTTCACCCGCGCCTTGGCCGCCGGGATCTTCACCAGGTCCATCAGCTCGATGGCCTTGGCCTTGGACTCCTTGCGCGACATCTTGCGGTGCACCCGGAACATTTCGGCCAGCTGGTAGCCGACGGACAGCACCGGGTTCAGCGCGGACAGCGCGTCCTGGAAGATCATCGCGACCTGGCGGCCGCGGATCTTGCGGCGCTCCTCGGCGCCCATCTCCAGGAGGTCGCGCCCCTGGAAGCGGATGGCGCCCCGGGCGATGCGGGCGGGCGGCATGTCGAGGATGCCCATGATGGCCTGGGCGGTCACCGACTTGCCGGAGCCCGACTCGCCCAGCACGGCGAGCGTCTCCCCCGCGTGGACCGCGAACGAGACGCCGTTCACCGCCTTGGCGACCCCGTCGCGGGTGTGGAACTCCACGTGCAGGTCGTCGACTTCGAGCAGCGGGGCATCGGATTTCATCAGCACCGGATCCGTGATGTGGATCGTCACCTCGTCCTCCTCACCGGCTCTTCGGGTCGAGCGCGTCGCGTACCGCGTCGCCCATGAGGATGAAGCTGAGGACCGTGACGCTCAGGAACAGGGACGGGAACAGCAGCGGGTGCGAGGCCAGCAGGAACCGCTCCTGCGCGTCGCTGATCATGAGGCCCCACGAGATGCCCGGGGGCTGGATGCCGACGCCGAGGTACGACAGCGCCGCCTCGGCAGCGATGAACTCGCCGAGGCTGATGGTGACGTACACCAGCACCGGGGCGATGGCGTTGGGCAGGATGTGCCGCACGGTGACGCGGAACGTGCCGCCGCCGAGGGCTCTCGCCGCCACCACGTAGTCGTTGTGCTTGTTCGCGATCACCGCCCCGCGCATCAGCCGGAAGATCTTCGGCCAGGCCAGCGCGGCCATGATCAGGGCCACCGTGAAGGCGTCGCCGGTGTCGAAGACCGCGAGGGCCAGGATGGCGCCGAGCATCAGCGGGATCGCGAAGAAGATGTCGGCGAAGCGGGACAGCAGCCCGTCGATCCAGCCGCCCGAGTAGCCGGCGACCAGGCCCAGGGTGCCGCCCACGAGGGTCACCATGATGACCGTCGAGAAGCCGACCACGATCGAGTTGCGCGTCGACCAGATGACCTTCGTGTAGACGTCGCAACCCTGCACGTCGTAGCCGAACCAGTGGGAACTGCTCGGTTCCTTCAGGGAGTTCATCAACTGGCAGGCCCCCGCGTCGCGCGGGTTGTGGTCGGTGAACAGCTGGGGGAACGCCGAGAAGAGCAGCAGGATGAAGATGACGACCGCGGAGCCGATGAACAGCTTGCGGCGGCGCAGGTCGTACCACGCGTCGGTCCACAGGCTGCCGACGCGCTGCCCCATCGCGCCGATCTCGATGTCGGCCGCGGAGACCGCCTCGGTGGACTGGTTCGGGTCGCTCTTCGCGATCTCACTCATACCGGATCCTCGGGTCGAGAACGGCGTACAGCATGTCGACGAGGAGGTTGGCGACGATGTAGATGAGCACGAGCGCCGTGACCATCCCCACCACCACCGGGCGTTCTCGCAGATACACCGACTGGGCCAACTGCCCGCCCACGCCCGGGATGTTGAAGATCCGCTCGGTGATGATCGCGCCGCCCATCAGCGCGCCGAGGTCGGCGCCGAGGAAGGTGATGACGGGGATGAGCGCGTTGCGCACCCCGTGCCGCAGGACCACGCGTTGCTGCGGCAGGCCCTTGGCGACCGCGGTGCGCACGTAGTCGGAGCGCATCGTCTCGACGAGGCTGGTGCGCATGAGTCTCGTGACGTACGCGAGCGACAGCGAGGCGAGGACGTAGCCCGGCAGGATGTACGCCTTGAAGCCGTCCGCCTCGTTGAACGACACCGGCAGGACCTGCCACTCGACACCGACCAGCAGTTGCAGGATGAAGCCGGTCACGAAGGTCGGGATGGAGATCATCATCAGCGTCGCGATGAGGACCAGGTTGTCGAAGAACTTCCCGCGCCGGAGGGCCGCCATGATGCCGGCGACGACGCCGACGGCGGCCTCGATGACGATCGCGGTGAGCGCGAGGTTGATCGTCCAGGGGAAGCGCTCGGCCATGATCTCGCCGACGTCCCGGCCGCGGACCGTGGTGCCGAAGTCGCCTTGCACGATCCCGGTGATGTAGTGCCAGTACTGCACGAGGAACGGGTCGTTGAAGTGGTACTTCTCCCGCAGCATGTCGACCACGACCGGGTCGGAGCGGCGGTCCCCGGCCAGGGCCCTCGCGGGATCCCCCGGCAGCAGGTACACCATGAGGTAGATCAGCAGCGTCGTGCCTATCAGGACGGGTATCGCCTGCAGCAGCCGACGCGCGAGGTAGCGGTACATGAGTTCTCCCGGTGGGGGCCTCGCCCGGACGCGGGGCATGGCCGCGCCCGGGTACGGCGGGGCGGAGCCGGGGGCCCCGTGCGGGACCCCCGGCCGCGTACCGCCGATGCGACGTCGGCTTGCGTTACGAGGCCATCGTCACCAGGTCGAGGCGCATGCGGTTCTGCGCGTCGATCTTGACGTTGGTGACCTGGTCGGTCCACGCGTTCGAGCCCTGGTAGAAGAACACCGGGATGTACGGGAGTTCCTTCAGCAGGATGTCGTCGGCGGCCTGGTAGGCGGCGATGCCCTCCTGGCCCTGCTTGACGTCCGCGGCCGCGAGCGCCGCCTCGAACTGCTCGTTGACGTAACCGCCGTAGTTCGAGCCGTTCTCGATCGCGATCTTGCTGAAGATCGGGCGCAGGTAGTTCTCGATCGACGGGTAGTCCATCGACCACGCCATGCGGAAGCCGCCGCTGTACTGCTTGTCGCCCAGCGCGTCCAGGATGGCCCCGAACTTCTCGAACGGCCGCGGCGTGACCTCGATGCCGAGGTTCTGCTTGAGCATGTTGACGACGGACTCGATCCAGTCCTTGTGGCCGCCGTCCGCGTTGTAGCCGAGCTCCAGCTTGTTGCCCGGCAGCCCGCCGGCCGCGGTGTAGAGCTCCTTGGCCTTGGTCGGGTTGAACGTGCACGCCTCACCGCACGCGCCCTTGCGGTAGCCCGGGATGATCGGGCTGACGAAGTCGTCCGCCGGGGGACGCGTACCGCTGAAGATCGCCTTGTTGAGCGCCTCGCGGTTGATGGCCATCGAGATCGCCTTGCGCAGCTCGGGCTTGGCGAAGGCGGGGTTGGTGGCTATCGGGAAGCCGATGTAGCCGACCGCGGACTCGGGCTTGTTGGAGGTGCGGCCCGGGAAGTCCTTCTCAACCGTGCCCATCGCGGAGACCGGGAGCTTGTCGGTGATCTGGATGGCCTTGGCGCGCAGGTCGTTGTACGCGGTGTCCAGCTTCTCGTAGATCTTGAAGGTCACCGCGTCGAGCATGGCGTCGCCGTCGCGGTCGGGGAAGTTGTCGTACCGCTTCACCTTGATGTGCTGGTTGTGCTCCCACTTGCCGTCCATCATGAACGGACCGTTGCCGATGGGCTCTTCGTCGAACTTCTTCGGGTCGGCGAAGAACGCCTTGGGCATCGGGTAGTAGGCGTTGTAGCCCAGCATCGTCGGGAACTGCGCGAACGGCACCTTGAGGGTCACCTTGAAGGTCGTGTCGTCGACGACCTCAAGTCCCTTCAACTTGTCGCCGGTCGGCTCCTTGCCCTCGCCGGGGGCCAGGTCCTGGGATCCCTCGATCTTGTCGAAGAACGGCAGCGCCTCCTGCGCGTTCTTCTGGTTCGCACCGTAGTTCCACGAGTCCACGAACGAACTGGCGGTCACCTTCTCGCCGTTGTGGAACGTGTAGTCCGGATGGATCTTGATCGTCCAGACCTTGTTGTCGGTGCTCTCGATCGACTGGGCGACCCGGTTCTGCGGGACGTTGGTCTCGATGTCGTAGTCCACGAGCCCGGCGAAGAGCGCGTTGAGGACCTCCGCACCCTCGCTCTCCGCGGTGTTCGTGGGTACGAGGCCGTGCTGCGGCTCGCCGAGCTGGACCGCGATCGACCCGCCCTTCTTGCCGCCTCCCGACTGGGACGCCCCCGGGCTGCCGGGCGGGGTCTTGGGATCGTCGTCATCGGTGCTGCACGCGGTCGCCGCCAAGGCCAACACGGCCACCGCAGCTCCGATTTTCACGCGCGTAGATCCACGCACGGTCTGCCTCCTCGAAGTTCTTCGGACAGGAAGGGGGAGGGAGATTGCACAGGTGCGGACCGGCTTGATCGATTTCCCGGTGTGGGCAGGAAATGATCATGCCGGCGCCCGAGCGTCGTACGGGGAACGGACAGCGAATTCGGACTCGGGCGCAAGCGCAACTATCCGACGCCCAATGATCTACATCCAGGCTTGGACTGTTGCATTTCAGTTAAGCCTGCTCGCGATATTCCGTTGAAATGGCTATCCATCGGGACGAATTGCCTGCCAACCAAACGGAACGGTCTCCCGCTGAACGGACCCGGGTGTTCGATCAGCGCGCTCCCGGCTGATCAACTATGCGCGTGGACTGCGCAGTTCGCCGCGATTGCCCGGTAAAACGCCGATGGCCCACAGTCCAGACTGTGGGCCATCGGTTGGGGCTTTTCGCGCAATTGAATTCGATCTTGCCGATGAATTCGATCTTGTCGGACCCCGGGCCGGGCCGCGGACCGCCGAACGGTCGGCCGGCGGCCGGGCCCGGAATTCGATCGAGAACGCTTTTCGGTCAGGAGCGCTTCGCCCGGGACGCGGCGCGGGCGCGCTCCTGCTGGTTGAGCACCACCTTGCGGATGCGCACGGTCTCCGGCGTCACCTCGACGCACTCGTCCTCGCGGCAGAACTCCAGGGCCTGCTCCAGCGAGAGCTTGCGCGGCGGGATCAGCTTCTCCGTCTCGTCCGCGGTGGACGAGCGCATGTTGGTGAGCTTCTTCTCCTTGGTGATGTTGACGTCCATGTCGTCGGAGCGGCTGTTCTCGCCGACGATCATGCCCTCGTACACCTCGATGGTCGGCTCGATGAACAGCGTGCCGCGCTCCTGGAGGTTGGTCATCGCGAACGCCGTCACGACACCCGAACGGTCGGCCACCAGCGAGCCGTTGTTGCGGGTGCGCAGCTCGCCGACCCACGGCTCGTAGCCCTCGTGGATGCTGTGCGCGATGCCGGTGCCGCGGGTCTCGGTCAGGAACTCCGTACGGAAGCCGATGAGGCCGCGCGCCGGGACGACGAACTCCATGCGGATCCAACCGGTTCCGTGGTTCGTCATGGTCTCCATGCGGCCCTTTCGGGTCGCCAGGAGCTGGGTGATCGCGCCGAGGTACTCCTCGGGCGAGTCGATGGTCAGGCGCTCGAAGGGCTCGTGCAC
Source organism: Streptodolium elevatio (assembly GCF_053592165.1). Lineage (NCBI taxonomy): Bacteria > Bacillati > Actinomycetota > Actinomycetes > Kitasatosporales > Streptomycetaceae > Streptodolium > Streptodolium elevatio. Next base: position 143,734 of record NZ_JBSFVE010000010.1, on the reverse strand, counting down.
CTTGCCGTTGATCTCCTTGGTGACCACCTGCGGCTTGCCGACGGTCAGCTCGAAGCCCTCGCGGCGCATCTGCTCGACCAGGATGGCCAGCGCGAGTTCGCCGCGGCCCTGGACCTCCCAGGCGTCCGGGCGTTCGGTCGGCAGGACGCGCATCGACACGTTGCCGACGAGCTCCTTGTCGAGGCGGTCCTTCACCAGGCGCGCGGTGACCTTGTGGCCCTTGCCGCCCTTGCCGACCAGCGGCGAGGTGTTGGTGCCGATCGTCATCGAGATCGCGGGCTCGTCCACCGTGATGAGCGGCAGCGGGCGCGGGTCCTCGGCGTCGGCGATGGTGTCGCCGATCATGATGTCCGGGATACCGGCGATCGCGATGATGTCGCCGGGGCCGGCCTCCTCGGCGGGCTTGCGCTCCAGCGCGTCCGTCATCAGCAGCTCGGTGATGCGGACCTTCTCCATGCTGCCGTCGTGCCGGCACCACGTGGTCGTCTGGCCCTTGCGGATCGTGCCGTTGTGCACGCGGCACAGCGCGATGCGGCCCAGGAAGTTCGACGCGTCGAGGTTGGTGACGTGCGCCTGGAGCGGGTGGCCCTCCTCGTACGTCGGGGCGGGAATGGTGTCCAGGATGGTCTGGAAGAACGGCTGGAGGTTGTCGTTGTCCGGCGTGACGCCGTTCTCCGGCCGGTTCAGGGACGCCATGCCGTCCCGCGCGCACGCGTAGACGATGGGGAACTCGATCTGGTCCTCGGTCGCGTCGAGGTCCATGAACAGCTCGTACGTCTCGTCGACGACCTCGGAGATACGCGAGTCCGGCCGGTCGACCTTGTTGATGCACAGGATGACGGGCATCTTCGCGGACAGCGCCTTGCGCAGCACGAAGCGTGTCTGCGGCAGCGGGCCCTCGGACGCGTCGACCAGCAGCACCACACCGTCCACCATCGACAGGCCGCGCTCGACCTCGCCGCCGAAGTCGGCGTGGCCGGGGGTGTCGATGATGTTGATGGTGATCGGGTCCCCGCCGTCCTTGGGGTGGTACTTCACGGCGGTGTTCTTCGCGAGGATCGTGATGCCCTTCTCGCGCTCCAGGTCGTTGGAGTCCATGACCCGGTCGTCCACGTGCTGGTGCGCGCTGAACGCACCGGCCTGCTTGAGCATGGCGTCGACGAGGGTGGTCTTGCCGTGGTCGACGTGGGCGACGATGGCGACGTTGCGGATGTCGTTGCGCGTGGGCATGCGGGTATGCGCTTCCGTTGGGCTCGGGACGTCGCATCCGGTCAGCATGTCTACGTCCGGTTCCGCCGGATATGCCGGGATGCAAGCCGGGCCGGTCCGCCGCGGCACCTCCCATGGTACGGGGCAACGCTGATCACGTCCGGTCACGTCCGGCCCGCGGACCCCCGACGACGCGCGCCCCGGGGCACGCGGATCGACGGGCGACGCCCGGGTCGGGGCACAATCGACGGTGTGAGCGAATCCTTCAGCGAGCGGATGCGGCGGCGCTGGTCGGCGCGGCGGGGCGACGGCGGCGGCGACCCCTGGGGCCCGGGCGGCGCCTTCGGCGCCGATTCCGCGGGCTCCGGCGGCGCGGGCGGCGGTCGCCGCGGCGGCCCGGGGAACCCCTTCGGTGGCCCCGGATCGGACGGCCCGGGGGCGGACGCCTCGGGGCCCGACGCCGCCGGTTTCGACTCCCCCGGGCTCGACGACCCGCCGCCGGCTCCGGCCGAGAGCGGGACGACGGCCCGGGCGCGCATGATGCACGAGCGGCTGACGGAGGCGTACGCCGTCGGGGACGTCCGGACCGTGACGCAGATCGCCGACCTGATGCCGGAGGGCCCGGAGGCCGAGCCGTACCGCACGTACGCGCAGGTCCTCGCCGCCGAGGCGCAGGCCGACGACGCGCGGGCCGCGCAGCTCGCCCAGACGTACCTGAACCGCCTGCACTCCGGCCACCCCGACTGGGAGACCGCGCGCAGCCTCTTCGGCGAGGTCATGGTGCAGGCGCTGGTCATGGGCACCGTCCCGATGGCCGGCAACCTCACCGCCGCCGAGCAGGCCCTCGCCGCACCGGCCGACTACTACGTGCACCAGTCCGGCATGCTGCTGAAGTATGCCGGCGAAGAGGAGACGCACCCGCTCCTCCTGGTCCTGCACGGCGACGCCCGGAAGGGCGTGCGCAGTGCGGAGCAGGCGGTCCGCGCGGAGAAGAAGGGCACCCCGGCGGGCCACGCGGACGCCCTCTGCGTCCTCGCCCTCGCACTGACCGCCGCCGGCGACATCACCACGGCCCGCCAGGCCCTCGCCGACGCCGAGCGCATCCTCCCCGGCCGCCCCCGCATCACCGCCACCCGCAACCGCATCGAGTCCAGCCCGGCCGCGACCCTGCACGAGGAGTAGGTCAGGCCGATCTTGTCGGGCGGGGCGCGTCGGGCGCTATTGCGATTCGGCAACACGGGCACGCGTGTTCGACGAAGTGCGGATCATGCGTACGCATGACCTCCGAAAACCCCACCCGCTTCCGGGACGGCCGCACCGGTCCCGGAAGCCGTCGACACGACAGGCAGCGTGATGCCCTCGGCTTCTTCGCCCGTTGGGTGATCATGTCGGCCGCGTTTCTGATCGGCTCGCAAGCGCTCGACTGGGACATGACCGACGCCTGGTGGGCCTTGGGCTCGATGGCCGTCACGTGGCGCTTGCTCTTCGCGTTGGCCCCCGCGCTCCGCGCACTTTGGTCCTATGCGGTCGGGCTCCGGCCCGAGAGTGTGGATCTCGGCACCGGACCGCTGGTGATTGCCGCCGCGCATCACTGCTGCACGATCGCGCGCGCCTATGCGGCGCAGAACCGTCCCAAGGACGCAGCTCGGGTGTTGGAGCGCCCGGGAGCACGCGCCCGGACTCGCCCGTATCGGCGTGGTCGGGGGGGGGCTGATCTTGCATTCCTGACCGTCTTTTCTTGATCATCTCTGCCCGACCGACCGTTCGTGATCATGAATACACGATCACGCATTCATGATCACCAATTGCCGGTCTCCGGGTCACCGGGTGCCCTTTCGTCCCTCGTGCGGGGGAAATCGGCGGGTGACCGGGAAAAAGATCGGGATAGCACTTTCCAATCTTTCCCGGATCGCGCCACACTTCCGAGGTTCGCACCGCGTGCCGGGCCGACTGTGTGTCCGGGCTGCGCGCGCATGCGTCCCGCCTGCACGAAAAGCACGTCCGGCACGCCAATGCACGTCACGCACGTCACGCACGATGAGCACGTCCGCAACACCGACCAACCGGTCCCCCGACGGCGCGGGGCCGGCGACCAGGGGGTGAGCGCGCGACATGACGACGACCGTGGACTACGACCTGACCCGCGCACAGCGCAAGCTCGACGAACTTGACCGCGTACTGCGGTCGGTGCGCGGACGGTTGGGGAACACGCTCGACATACGCCGGGTCTGCGGCGACGTCGAGCGACTGCGCGATTCGCTCGCGCTGCTGTGCGAACACGCCCCGGACGACCGGCATCCCGGGCCGCCGAGCCCGCGTGCCGAGCTCGAACCGCTGCCCGAAGTGCCATACGATCCCTCGCTGTTCGCGGACGCGGACGACGAAGGGATCGGCGGCATGCGGCCGCAGCGGCCTTAGCCGTACGCCACGCGCACCACCCGTACCCAGGGAACACGCAGCCGAGAAGGGCACCCACGAATGGCCACCGGCACCGCCGCGCCCGGCAGGGCGCAGATCCAGGAACGGCATCTCCGCACGGACCGCTGGTGGCTGGGCTCGGCCGTCACGGTCACGATCCTGGTCGCGTTCATCATCTACTCGACCTGGCGTGCGTTCGCGAACGACGACTACTTCGCGGAACCGTACGTCTCGCCGTTCTACTCGCCCTGCCTGTCGACCAACTGCGACAGCATGCCGATGAGCGCCAACGCGCCGCTCTTCGGCGACTGGTGGTCGCTCTCCCCCGCGCTGATCATCCTGATCTTCCCGCTCGGCTTCCGGATGACCTGCTACTACTACCGCAAGGCGTACTACCGGGGCTTCTGGGCGTCGCCGTCGGCGTGCGCCGTCCCCGAACCGCGCTCGAAGTACAGCGGCGAGACGAAGTTCCCGCTGATCATCCAGAACTCGCACCGCTACTTCCTGTACTTCGCGGTGGTGGTCGCCGGGATCCTGACCTGGGACGTGATCATCGCCTTCCGGGACGAGCACGGCGCGTGGGGGCACATGGGCCTCGGGACGCTGGTGCTGCTGGCCAACGTGCTGCTGATCTGGGCGTACACGCTCTCCTGCCACTCGTGCCGGCACATCATCGGCGGGCGGCTGAAGAACTTCTCCAAGCACCCGGTCCGCTACCGCTACTGGCAGTTGGTGAGCCGGCTCAACACCAAGCACATGCAGCTCGCCTGGGCCTCGCTGTTCAGCGTCGCGCTCGCCGACCTGTACGTGTACTTCGTCGCCTCCGGCGCGTTCGACGACCCGCGCTTCTTCTAGTCGCACGCTCGATCCCAGGCTCACGTTCCAGGCTCAAGTCCCAGGAAAGGCACCGAGCTTCATGTCCGAAGTTGAACGGCACAGCTACGACGTCGTCGTCATCGGGGCGGGCGGCGCCGGGCTTCGCGCGGCCATCGAGGCGCGCTCGCGGGGAATGCGTACCGCCGTGGTGTGCAAGTCGCTGTTCGGCAAGGCCCACACGGTCATGGCCGAAGGCGGCATCGCCGCGTCGATGGGCAACGTGAACAGCAATGACAACTGGCAGGTGCACTTCCGCGACACCATGCGCGGCGGCAAGTTCCTGAACCACTGGCGGATGGCCGAACTGCACGCGCAGGAGGCCCCGGACCGCGTGTGGGAACTGGAGACGTGGGGCGCGCTGTTCGACCGCACCAAGGACGGCCGCATCAGCCAGCGCAACTTCGGTGGCCACGAGTACCCGCGGCTGGCGCACGTCGGCGACCGCACCGGCCTGGAGCTGATCCGCACCCTCCAACAGAAGATCGTCGCGCTCCAGCAGGAGGACGAGGCGGAGTTCGGCGATCCGGAGGCCCGGCTCAAGGTCTTCCAGGAGGTGACCGTCACGCGGCTGCTGACCGTGCCGGACGCCGGTTCCGAGGAGGGCAACCGGGTCACCGGCGCGTTCGGCTACTGGCGCGAGTCCGGCCGGTTCGTGGTCTTCGACGCGCCCGCGATCGTGCTGGCCACCGGCGGCATCGGCAAGTCCTTCAAGGTGACCTCCAATTCGTGGGAGTACACCGGCGACGGCCAGGCGCTCGCGCTGCTGGCCGGGGCGTCCCTCATCAACATGGAGTTCGTGCAGTTCCACCCGACCGGCATGGTCTGGCCGCCCAGCGTCAAGGGCATCCTGGTCACCGAGTCGGTGCGCGGTGACGGCGGGGTGTTGCGCAACTCCGAGGGCAAGCGGTTCATGTTCGACTACATCCCGGACGTGTTCAAGGAGAAGTACGCGCAGTCCGAGGCCGAGGGCGACCGCTGGTACGACGACCCGGACAACAACCGCCGGCCACCCGAGCTGCTGCCGCGCGACGAAGTCGCCCGCGCCATCAACTCCGAGGTCAAGGCCGGCCGCGGTACACCGCACGGCGGCGTCTTCCTGGACGTCTCGACGCGCCTGCCCGCCGACGAGATCCGCCGCCGACTGCCGTCCATGCACCACCAGTTCAAGGAGCTGGCGGACGTCGACATCACCGCCGAACCGATGGAGGTCGGCCCGACCTGCCACTACGTCATGGGCGGCATCGAGGTCGACCCGGACACCGCCGCGACGCCGGGCGTACTCGGCCTGTACGCGGCGGGCGAGGTCGCCGGCGGCATGCACGGCAGCAACCGGCTCGGCGGCAACTCGCTGTCGGACCTGCTGGTCTTCGGCCGCCGCGCCGGCCTGTACGCGGCCGAGTACGTCGCCGAACTCGGTGACGCACGGCGCGACTTGGACCAGGACCAGATCGACGCGGCAGCCGCCGAGGCGGTGGCGCCGTTCAACAACGAGGGTGCCGAGAACCCGTACTCGGTGCACCAGGAGCTCCAGCAGACCATGAACGACCTCGTCGGCATCATCCGGCGCGAGGGCGAGATGGCCGAGGCCCTGGGCCGCCTGGAGGAGTTGCGGGCCCGCGCCGAGAAGGCGGGTGTCGAGGGCCACCGGCAGTACAACCCCGGCTGGCACCTCGCCATCGATCTGCGCAACATGCTGCTGGTGTCGGAGTGCATCGCCAAGGCGGCGCTGGAGCGCCAGGAAAGCCGCGGCGGGCACACGCGCGAGGACCACCCGGCGATGTCCGCGGAATGGCGCAAGGTCGTCCTGGCCTGCACGCTCGCGGCCGACGGCGGCCACGTGGACCTGGTACGCCGCACCCCCGAGCCGATGCGCGGCGACCTGCTCGCGCTGTTCGAGCTGGACGAGCTGAAGAAGTACCTGACGGACGCGGAACTGCCGGGCGGGCCGGCGGAAGCCGCGGAGACGGTGGAATCCGCCGGAACCGCGGAGACTGCCGAAACCGCGGAGGTTCTCGAAACCGCGGACACCGCGGAGACGCCGGGCCCCGCGAAGCCGGCGGACGTCGCACAGACCGCGGAGACCGCGGACACGGCCTCGGACGAGGAGAAGGACTGATGTCGTACAAGGCCAACTTCCGCGTGTGGCGCGGTGACGTGGACAGCGGTGAGCTGCGCGACTACACGGTCGAGGTGAACGAGGGCGAGGTCGTCCTCGACATCATCCACCGCCTCCAGGCCACCCAGACCCCGGACCTCGCGGTGCGCTGGAACTGCAAGGCCGGCAAGTGCGGTTCGTGCAGTGCCGAGATCAACGGCCGGCCCCGCCTGCTGTGCATGACGCGCATGAGCACCTTCACGCCGGAAGAGACCATCACCGTGACGCCGATGCGGACTTTCCCGGTCGTCCGCGACCTGGTGACCGACGTGTCGTTCAACTACGCCAAGGCGCGGCAGATCCCGTCGTTCACCCCGCCGCCGGAGCTGAAGGCCGGCGAGTACCGCATGCAGCAGGTGGACGTCGAGCGCTCGCAGGAGTTCCGCAAGTGCATCGAGTGCTACCTGTGCCAGAACACCTGCCACGTGATCCGTGACTTCGAGGACAACAAGCCCGCGTTCTCCGGGCCCCGCTACCTCATGCGGATCGCCGAGCTGGACATGCACCCGCTGGACGTCGCGGACCGCCAGAAGGCCGCGCAGGACGAACACGGGCTCGGCTACTGCAACATCACCAAGTGCTGCACGGACGTCTGCCCGGAGCACATCAAGATCACCGACAACGCGCTGATCCCGATGAAGGAGCGCGTCGCGGACCGGAAGTACGACCCGCTGGTCTGGCTTGGCAACAAGATCCGCCGCCGCGGCAACTGACGCGCCGGCGCTACTCCCCGGTGGGGAGCTGGAGTTCGAACCACACGATCTTCCCGTGGCCCGCCCTCCGGCTCCCCCACCGCTCCGCGAGCGTGGTGACCAGCTGCATGCCGCGGCCGCCCTCGTCGGTGTCGCGGGCCTCGCGCAGCCGGGGCAGGCTGGGTACGGCGTCCGCGACCTCGCACAGCAGGTTCCGGCCGCGCAGCAGCCGCAGCCGGATCGGACCTGCGCCGTACCGCAGGGCGTTGGTCACCAGCTCGCTGACCAGCAGCTCGGCGATGTCGACCAGGATCTCCAGGTCCCAGTCGTGCAGGGTCTTGCGGGTCAGCTCGCGGGCCCGGGCGACGACCGGCGGTTCGGCGGGCAGCCACCACGACGCGACCGCGTCCTCCGGCAGCGCGTCGAGGCGGGCCATGAGCAAAGCCACGTCGTCGAAGCCCAGTTCCTTGTGCAGCGAGGAGATGACGGCGTCCGACGCCTCCTCCAGCGGGCCCCGGTGCTCGGCGATGGCGTCGCAGAGCAGGCCGATGCCGGTGTCGAGGTCCCGCTCGCGCGTCTCGACCAGGCCGTCGGTGTAGAGCACCAGCAGGCTGCCCGGCTCGACCTGCAACTCCTTCTGCTCGAACGGCACTCCGCCGACACCCAGCACGGCACCCGAGGGCGGGTCGACCGGTACGGGGACGCCGCCCGGCGGTACCAGGACCGGCGGCAGATGCCCGGCGCTGGCGAACTCGCAGGTGCGGGCCACCGGGTCGTACACGACGTACACGCAGGTGGCGTAGTGCAGTTCGCCGAGGCTGGCGACGATGTCGTCGAGATGGCCCATGACTTCGGAAGGCGGCAGGTCGAGGCCCGCGAGCGTGCGTACCGCGGTGCGCAGCTGCCCCATCACGGCCGCGGCGTGCACACCGTGGCCCATCACGTCGCCGACGACCAGGCCGATGCGCCCGCCGGAGAGCGGGAGTACGTCGAACCAGTCGCCGCCCACCTCGGTCACCAGGCTGCCCGGCAGATAGCGGTGCGCGACCTCGATGCCGGGGATGTCCGGCAGGTCCTGCGGCAGCAGGCTGCGCTGCAGCATCACGGCCGTCTCGCGCTGCCGGTGGTAGAGCCGCGCGTTGTCCACCGACACGGCCGCGCGGGCGCCCAGCTCGGTGGCGAGCGTGAGGTCGTCGGGGTCGAACGCCGGACGGCCCTCGCCCCGGCCGAGCAGCAGGGTGCCCAGCACGATGCCGCGGGCGCTGAGCGGCACCACCATCAGCGTGTGCAGGCCGAGCACCCGGGCGGACTCGGCGCGGCCGGTGTCGCGGATCAGCTCCTCGTACATCTCGTCCTGGATGTTCTGCACCAGGTACGAGCCGCCGCTGCGCAGGCAGCGCCCGAAGGTCGAGTCGGCCGAGTACACCAGCCGCGACCCCTGTTCCAGGAGTTCGTCGGTGTAGCGGCCGGGCCGGGCGCCGCGTGAGGCGACGCGGTACATGACCGTGCTGTCGCCGTGTGCGCCGGGCGGGATCTCGTCGCCGACCATGACGGCTTCCAGCAGGTCGACGGCGGCCAGGTCGGCGAAGCCGGGCACGACGGACGCGGCCAGTTCCTCGGCGATGCGGGGGATGTCGAGGGTCGCGCCGATGCGGGTGCCGGCCTCGTTGAGCAGCGCGAGGCGCTTGCGGGCGGCGTCGACCTTGACCATGGCGTAGTGCCGCTCGGTGACGTCGATCAGCGAGCAGCTGATGCCGAGGATCTTGCCGCCCTGGGCCTGGAGGCGGTTGTACGACATCGACCAGACCGTGCGCGGGCCGCCGTCCAGCGGGATCGGTCCGAAGATGCGCGAGTCGACGACCGGCTCGCCGGTGTCGAGGACACGCTGCTGGATGGTGCGTACCCGGGCGGTGTCGATGCCGGGCATGATGTCGTCGATCGTGCGGCCGAGGTGGTCCGCGACGGCCACGCCGTCCATGGCGGCCAGCGCCTCGTTCGCGGCGACGTAGCGCAGTTCGGTGTCGAAGATGCCCACGCCGATCGGCGACTGGTCGAACAGCGCCTCGCGCATCGCGAGGTCGGCCTCGACGCGGTGCAGGGCGTCGGCCTCGACCGAGGTGATGAGGATCGACCGGTTGCCGGCGGCGTCGGTGACGAAGGCCGAGCGCGACTCGAACTCGCCGATGCTCCCGTCGGCGCGCCGCATGCGGTACGTACCGCCGGCCAGTTCGGCGTCCGCGATCTCCTGCTCGATGCGGTCGCGGTCCGCCTCGGTCAGCGGCGGGACGAGGAGGTCGCCGGCCCAGCGGCCCAGGATGTCGTCGCGGCGGTAGCCGAACAGCTTCTCGGCGGAGCGGCTCCACATGGTGATGAGGCCCTGCGCGTCCAGCACCCAGGTGGCGCTCGGGACGAGGTCGTACAGGGTTCCGGGCGCCACGGAATTGGGGGTTGTGCCCCCCGGTGGCCGCCCGGCGCTCTGACCCTGCTCCATGGACCGCGGATCCTTCACGTCGCTGCTATTAGGTGCCGTTTCCCCGATTCGCGGCTTTTTCAAGCCTTTGCCCTGTGTTCCGAACTGAAGCCGAATGGCCGAGTTTGTCACGGCCCACGGGATTAGTCGGAATTTGTGAAGATGTGCAGTTGTGGGGTTCTGAAGTTGTGCGGTCGTGCGGTCGTGCGGTTCGACAGCCGGTCAGCCTGCCGGTGTGGCGGCCATCAGGCGCGCCACGACCGCGACGGCGTCCCGATCCTGCGGCAGCCAGGCCACGTCCCCCAACTCGTGGGGGGCGAGCCAGCGCAGCTCCGAGTGGTCCTCCAGCGGGCGGGGTTCGCCGTCCAGCAGGTCGGCCTGCCACAGGTGCAGGACGTATCCGGGATTGAGGGGCCAGGCACCGGGCAGGCGCCGCACGGCGCGCACCGTGACGCCCAGTTCCTCGTGGCATTCGCGGACCAGCGCGTCGGCCTCGGCCTCGCCCGGCTCCAGCTTGCCGCCGGGGAACTCCCAGCCGCCCGCGAGGTGCGGGGGTGCGGAGCGCCGGGCGGCGAGGACGCGTCCGGCGTGCAGGATCGCGGCCCCGACGACGATGACGAGGTCGTCCTCGGGGTGCGGTGTCGCCTCCGGCCGGTCCATGCCGGACCACTTTACGGCGTTCGAGGGGTGGTACGGGCGTACGAGGGAAGACGCGGACCGCTCGGCCGCGTCCCCGTGTCGGCCCTTGACGCGCGCGCATGCGGGGAGCAGCCTCCGGAGCATGCCCCAAATCCTGGACGAAGCCGCCGTACTCGCCGCCCTTTCGGGCCTGGACAACTGGACGGGAGACGTCAAGCAGATCCGCCGGACGCTCACCGCGCCGGACTTCCCGACCGCGATCCGGATCGTGGACGTCATCGCGGTCGCCGCCGAGGACATGAACCACCACCCCGACATCGACATCCGGTGGCGCACCCTGCACATCGCGCTGAGCACGCACGATGCGGGCGGCGTCACCTCCTTGGACGTCGAGTTGGCGACCGACATCGACGCCATCGCCCGGCAGCACGGCGCGAAGTAGCGGCTGGGCGCCGGTCGGCAGGGGGGTGGGGCCCGGGTGTCGGCGGGCTCCGGCGCGTCGGCGGGCCGCGGCGGACGCCGCCGTACATACTTTTCGGAGAATTCGGATAATCGCGACATGACGCAGGTATCCGACTCGCTCCGAGAGTGATGGAGAGACGCCGCCGTGCCGCACCCCCACCGCTTCCGCCGCGCCCTCGCCGCAGTGCTCCTGGCCGCCGTCCCCCTCGCCCTCGCGGGCTGCGGGGCGGGCAAAAAGGCCGAGACGCTGGAGATCCGCCCCGACACCCCGGCCGCCTCGCTCGGGCCGCTGCTGATCCAGAACGTCGTGCTGTTGACCGGGCCGCTCGGCGGCGGCGGGCCGCTGGCGGTGACCGGCTCCATCTACAACGGCGGCGGAGCCCCCGACCAGATCCAGCGGATCTCGGTGAACGAGCTCCCGCTCCCGGCCGAGATCACCCCGGCCCCGAACCACCCCGAACTGCGGGTGCTGCCGAAGCAGACGCTGCAACTCGGTGGCCCGGGCAACACGACGGCGGTCGTCCCCAACGCGGCGGACCTGGTCCGTTCGGGCGACACGCGGCGCGTCACCTTCACGTTCGCCCGCGAAGGCGAGACCACGCTGTGGGTCCCGGTCCTCCCGGCGCGCAGCTACTACGCGGGGTACGGACCGCTGGCCTCGTAGCCGGCGTGGTCGGGCGCGGCGGGATCCGGCACGACGCGATCCGGCACGACCAGATCCGGCTGGGCGGGGCCCGGCGTGCGGCCGGGCCCGGCGGCGCCTGCCTCGGCGGCCCGGCTCGGCCCCGTCGGCCGTCGGGGTGAAGGCATCGGCCGGGACGCGGACGCCTGACTCCGGCGTCACGCCCTTGCCATTCGGCCACCGCCCCTTCCGCCCACACCGCCCAGCCGTACGCCGCCTCCGCCTGTTCCGTGAACATCCGCGTGACCAGGGTGATGACGGGCAGGCGCTCGGGGTGCGGACAGCCCGTCGCGGCGTATTCGTCCGCGCGCGCGGCTCTGCGCGACCCGGTCGGCGGCGTCCGCGCATGCGGGCGAGGGTCCGGCGCAGGTCGCCCAGTTCGCCCTGATCGGCCAACGCGACGCGCAGTAGGTCGTCTTCCCGGCGGCGGGGGTCTCGCGCTCGTGCGCGAGCCAGGCGCGCAGGACGGTCCGACCCGCCTCGGTAACGGCGTACACGGTCCGCGGGCGCTTGCCGGTGATACTCCTTGCGGGCGTCCGCGAGCCCGGCGGCGACCAGGCGCTTGGGCTCCTCGTACACGGCGCTGACGGACCGCGGCGCCGACAAGACACTCCGGCCCGGAGTATGGCGCCGGCGCCAGATACTCCGAGCCGGAGTATCCGCGTTTCGATCCCGGGGCCCCATGCCCGGACATCGGCTTCTCGCACGTCTCGCTGTCCGTCACCGACTGCGACGCCGGCGCGCGCTGGTACGCCGAGGTCCTCGACTTCACCGACCTCGCCCCGCTCTCCAGCTCGAACTCTTCAGCCAGGGCGGCCGAGCCGGCCGGCGCGGCCGAGCCCGGTCAGCGGGGCGGGTACCACGTCTGCGCCGCCCCGCGTTCGCACGTCTGGACGCGGGGCACCGACGACCGGTTCGGGGCCGGGTCCCCGGCGGCGAGGCACTTGCCCGAGGCCTCGCCCACCAGCGAATCGTCCGGTCCCGCCTGCCACTGCTGGGCGGTGGCCCCCGTGCATTTCGCGAGGAAGACCGCGCCGTTGCGTCCGGCCTCCAGGCATCTGCCGTCCTGGACCAGCGTGTTCCGGTCGGTCGTCCACTCCTGCGCGGGTGACGCGTCGCAGGTGGCGACGACCGGGGTCCGGCCGTCCACCGGAGCCGCGAGGCACATGCCGGGCAGTCCCGACGTGACGGCGCCGCGCGGCAGGCCGACCGCGGCGTCGAACGAGAAGGATTCGGTGCGCAGCCCGACGCCGCCGTCCCAGACCTCGAAACCGGCCTGCACGGAGCACAGTTCGGAGTCCTTGGGGACGTACCCGCGCTGGACGGCGTCGAGGGCGAACGCCCGCAGGTCGAGGTCCCGGACCGCCTGCGTGGGGTCGTCCAACTGGTACACGATCACCGTGTGACTGCTCTTCTTGGGCAGCTGGTACACCGTGTACGAAACGCCCGCGATTCGCACGGGGTCGTCGACCTTCTCCCCCGACGGCTCCTTGCCCCGGCTGTCGATCCAGATCATCAGCTCGGCGCTGGCCGTGAACGAGCACTCGCCGTGGACCGGACTGAACCACAGGTCGTACGCCGCGTTCCAGGTGCCAGAGTCGACCGTCGCGGTCGTCCAACTGCTCACGGCGTACCGCAGGTTGTCGACGCGGATGGGCAGAATGCCGCCGTTCAGCGGGGTGGTGATGTGCGCGTACGCCCCCGGGCCGCGGTCCGGGTCGACCACCGTCCGCCCGTTGACCCCGCTCTGGCTGATCCGGAAGTCCGTGCCGCCGTCCGAACGGATGCACAGTCCGCCGACTGCGTTCCACTCGTTCGGGTTCACCTGGTAGCGCCCGCCGGCGACCTCGCGGGCCGGGTGCCGGTTCACTTCACCCGAGCACAACTCGTCCGTTCCCGGCACCACTTGCGCGATGGGCGCGGGCGGGCGCTCCTGTGCGGCGGCCGCCCGCTGCAAGTCGTCCATGAAGCGCGGCGGCATGAGCATCCAGGCGCCGAGCAGCGCGGCCACCACCAACAGGGCCGCAGCCGCGGTGAGCACCGGGTGGCTGCGGGCCGTGGAACGCAGTCGCGTGATCTCCCCCGCCCTCATCAGCACGGCTCAGCCCGCCCCGCCTCGAGCGGTCCGGGTGGCCGTCGGCGTCCTGGAACCCGCCGGTCTCGTGGTGGTCCTGGTCGGCGGCTTCGTCGTCGTCGGGCGGGCCGGGGCCGTGCTCGTCGGCGGCTTCGTCGTGGTGGACGGAGCCGAAGGCGGCGCGGGCGACTTCGGCGGGTCGGCGGCCTGCTCCACGGAGTGCTGCGGAGTCGCCTTGAAAGTCCACTTCACGTCGTACCGCGCATCCCCCATGCCGGTACGGTAAGCCTCCGACGCGGCCGGAGACACGGCGATCCGCCAGTCCGCCTCGCGCTCCTTGCGTGCCTCGTACCAGATGACGCCGATGAGGTCCGGATTCTCCGGCAGTTGCCGGAACATCTCGGAGATCCACTCCGCCTTGCGTCCGTCGAAGTCCACCGCACCGGTCTCGGTGATGACGACGGGCCGCTGGGTGAACCGGCGCAGCGCACGGACGGTCGGCTGGAAGATCTCGTTGAAGGACTTGTACTCCTCGACACCCTTGGTGCCGAAGTAGCCGGACAGCCCGACCCAGTCGACGTACTCGTCCCCCGGGTAGAGCGACTGCATCGGCGTCGAGCCGTCGTAGTCGCGGTTCGGGCTCCACACCCAGGTCACCTCGTCCGCGCCGACCCGCGTGAAGATGTCGTGGACGTGGCGCCACGCCTGGATGTACTGGTCCGTCGTGTTGCCGTTGGCCTGGGCGGCCCAGGGGTACCAGAAGCCGTTCATCTCGTGGGCGAAGCGGATCGCGACCGGGTAGCCCAGTTCCTTGACGCCCTCGGCCCACTTGGTGATGTAGTCGTCGAACCGGCCCGCGATGATGTGGCGCAGCGCGTACTCGGGCTGGTTGCCGCGCTCCTCTTCGATCGGGCTCTCCTTGCGGAAGTCCCAGGGCTCCCAGGCCATCAGCGGCATCAGCCCCCGCTTCGCCACCTGGTCGAACAGCCGCCGGTCGAACGGGGAGTCGGCCCATCCCACGGAGAACTGCAGCACGGAGGGGTCGCGCCCGACGGCGCGCGCGAACTCGTCGAGCGGCGCGAGGTCGTACGAGCCGTGCGCGGTCATGATGCCGAGGAACTTCTTGCCCGCCGGGGGGAAGACCTCGGTCGGCGCCGCGGCGGCACGCTCCTTGACCCAGGAAGGGGCCGGCTGGTGCTCGGGAATCGGCCCGAGGCCGGGCGCTTCCGGCGCCGCCTGGGAGTCCACGAGATTGGGCGCCCACACGAACGTGTAGGTGATCATCAGGGCCAGGACCAAGGCCCCCAGCACGCGGGGGACGGTGATGCGCACGACCGTCACCCCACCGCCCGGCGGCCGTGCGCACCGGCCACCGTTTCGTCGTAGTACAAGCCGTCGAAGTCGGACACCTCGTCGCCGGGTTCGTCGGCCGTCTGGCCGGGCGCAGCATCTCGCGTCCTACCGGACGCCGGCTCCCCGGCCGGGTCGGAGGCCGGATGGGCCGTCCCGTCGTCGGTGGCCCGCGGCATCGGTACGTGGGCCTGCCCGCCCGCCCCGCGCGGCGACTTGGCCTCCTCGGCCTCGGCGGCGTTCTTGGCCTGTTCGGCCCGTTCGGCCTGCTTCGCCTGCTTGGCCGCCGCCCGCCCTCGTGCCTCCTGGAGTTGCTCGGCCCGCGAGGCCGCGGCCTTGACCGCGTCGCGGGCGGCGCGGCGTCCGGTGAACAAGGACATCAGCGGGGGCATGAGGCCGGTGAACAGCGCCAGCCCGGCCCAGACCCGCAAGACGGTCTGGTCGTTGGACAGCATGATGCTCGCCCCGATGAGGCCGCCCGCCAGCGCCGCCCAGAACAGGTGCAGGCGGAACGTGCTCAGGGACTCGGCGCTGCGCAACTCGCCCTTGGCGGTGACCGCGTACGCGAGGGGCCTGCGCAGGATGGCGGCGATCGCGGCGGAGACGTACACCGGTCCGGCGAACAAGGTGAGTGCTATGCCGGCCGCGCCGACCTCGCGGCGCTCGTGGGCCGCGAGGTTGAACCGCCTCAGCCACAGCCACAGTACGAACCAACTGCCCATGCTCGCGGCCCACAGGGCCAGCCAGTGGCCGCCGTTGACGCGCATCGCGCTGATGCCGCACAGCAGGTAGGTGGCGGTCGCCACGATGCCGAGCAGGCTCGTCACCGCGACGCTGGGGTAGTAGAACTGCACGAAGCCGTACAGGATGCGCTGCCGCAGGCTCAGGCGGATCCCGGAGCGCATCTTGCGGTCCAGGAGTATCTCCCAGATGCCGTATGCCCAGCGCTTCTGCTGGTTGAAGTAGTCCGTCCAGGACGTGGGGCCCTCGCCGATCGCCAGCACGTCGGGCGTGTAGACGCCCTTCCAGCGGTTTCCGGTCGCCGGGTTGTCGGTGCCCTGGACCCGCATGCTGGTGAGGTGGTCCTCGATGATCGAGTCCTGGTAACCACCGATCTGCCGCCAGGCCGTGGGCCGGTAGAGGTGGTTGGTGCCGATCAGCAGAGGGGCGTCGAGGCCGTTCCCGCCGCGTTCCACGACGCCGCTGAACATGAACTGCTGGACGCCCGCGCCGTGGGCGACCCAGTTGTCGTACATATTGCCGTACACCTGCGGTGCGACGACGAACGCGACGTCGGGATCCCGGAAGTAGCCGAGGGTGCGTTCCAGGAAGCACGTCAGCGGCACATGGTCGGGGTCCATCTGCGCGACGACGTCGTAGTTGTGCTCGTGCTCGGCGCGCCAGGAGTTGTGGTTGCCCGACTTGGTCTTGGCGCGGAACTCGCCTTCCAGGCGGTTGTATTCGGGCCTGCCCTTGCGGCTGAAGTGGTGCACGCCGATGCGGGCGGCCATGGCCTTCACCTCGGGGTCGTCGCCCTCGTCGAGGATCCAGACGTCGACCTGGCCGTCGTACTCGATCTCCTTCATCGCGACGAGCGTGCGCTCCACGATCTCGATCGGCTCCTTGGCCGGGACGATGGTCGTGAGCACGGCGACGCGCAGCCCGCTCTCGGGCTCGACCGGCAGCGGGTCCTTCGCCCGGGAGGCGAAAATCCACACCGAGACGGTCTGGACAAGCCGGGTGAGTTCCACGATGATCACCGCGCAGAACGCGATGCGCGCTACCGTGAGCTTCCATCCCTGGACCCAGGTGATGCCGGCTCCGGGAACGTGCTCGGGCAGCAGCAGCCAGCCCACGAAGGCAAGGCCCGCAACGACGTTGACGAGCACAAGCACGTGCAGCGTGAACTTGGTCCACGGACGGGCGACCGCGCGGAAGGCGACCGTGTAAGGGCCGTCCGGAGCCGGGTTCAGCGGGCCCGCGACAGTGGCGCAGTCCAGATACGCGCGGTGCGCTATTCGGTTCCTGCGCTCGCGCTTGTTGGCGCGGCGAACTCGGCCCTCACGGGCCCTGCGGCGGCCACGGCGGTCCCCCGTCCCAGACACGGACCGTGTCCCTCCTCTTGCGACTTGCGCTTCGGTTCAAGTGCCGGCGGCGGTCCGGTTGACCGCCGCGGCGTGGCCTATTTCTTCTGCATCTGGATCGAGTTGGCGATCTCGTCCATGAGCGAGACGGCGGGCGCCTCGGCGGTACGGTCCAGGCACATCTGGAACACCGCGACCTCTTCGGTGGTGCCGATCCGCACCGAGAGGACGCCGCAGTAACTGCTCGGCGCGGTCTTCCCGACCAGGTTCGGCAGGTCCCACAGCGCAAGGTACGCGTCGTTTCCCTGGAACGTGATCGCCTGCTGCTTCAGCGGCTTGGCCGCGACCTCGGGGGTACCGCCCTGGACGGCGAGCAGTTCCCCGCCCATGCCCAGGGTGAGCGACTTGAGGTCGGACCAACCGCCGCTCAACAGGCGGAGGTTGTGCACGACAGTACCCCGGGTGCAGGTGTTGGCGGCCCTCCCGGTGCACTCGTACGGCGCGAGAACGAAGCGGCTCTCTTCGCTTGTGGCCTTGGGGTTGACCTGCGGTGTCCACCCGGCGGGAACGGAGAACTTCGCAATCTCCTTGGGCCCGGTGATCGGCTGCGCCCCGGGGATCGGCTTGCCGCCGGCCAGCGCGCTGCCGGCGAACCCGTCGGGGCTGGTGACATCGGCGGGCGCGGCGACGGTGGCCGACGTGGTCGGCGACGGCCCGGCGGTCGTGGTCGCCTTGTCGTCGTCGCCCTGGCCCAGGAAGTATCCGCCGAGTCCGGTGCCCACCGCGAGGACGGCCGCCACGACGGCCATGATGACGAACCGCTTGCGCCGGTCCGGCTCGACGGCCTCGAACTGCACGGATGCGATCGGCTGCGGGATGGGACGGTCGGCCCCGGGCCAGGGCGGCTGATCCGACGCCGACGCGGCCACGGTCGGCTGCGCGGCCACTTCGTCGTGCACCGTGTACGGCGGCTGCGGCCCGGCGGGCGGCGCCTGTGCAGCGGAGTTCTGGGCGTTCGACTGCGCCTCGTCCCCCGTGTTCGAGGACCCAAGGAAGTCGGACTGGAGGCGGAAGTCGTCGGTCCACGCCGAACCGTTCCACCAACGCAGCGTGTTCGGCTGCCCCGAGGGATCCTTATACCAGCCGCTCGGCCGGTTCTCCGTCACCATGCGGCGAGATGCTAGCAGGATCGGATTTTCCCAAGAGACGAACACCATCGGTCCGACGCGAAACGGTAATACGTCCTTCCGGTCCTGTACTTGTCACGGCAATGTCAGGCCGCGACGAGCCCCGATCAGAACCCGCGCCGGGTCGAACGCTCGGCCGCTCCCACGTGCCGGCCGCTCAGACGTTGAAGCGGAACTCGACGACGTCGCCGTCCTGCATGACGTAGTCCTTGCCTTCCATGCGGGCCTTGCCCTTGGCGCGGGCCTCGGTGCGGGAGCCGGTCTCGACGAGGTCGTCGAAGGCGATCACCTCGGCCTTGATGAAGCCGCGCTGGAAGTCGGTGTGGATGACACCAGCAGCCTCGGGGGCGGTGGCGCCCTTCTTGATCGTCCAGGCGCGGGCTTCCTTGGGGCCGGCCGTGAGGTACGTCTGCAGGCCGAGCGTGGCGAAGCCGACGCGGGCGAGGAGGGACAGGCCGGACTCCTCCTGGCCGAGGCTCTGCAGGAGTTCGAGGGCCTCGTCGTCGGGGAGTTCGATCAGCTCGGACTCGATCTTGGCGTCCAGGAAGATGGCCTCGGCGGGCGCGACGAGCGCCCGCAGGTCGGCCTTGAGCTCCTCGTTGACCAGTTCCTCTTCGTCGACGTTGAAGACATAGAGGAACGGCTTCGCGGTCAGCAGGTGCAGTTCACGCAGCGGGGCGGAGTCGAGGCCGGCGGCGAACACGGTCTGGCCGCTCTCCAGCGCCTTCTGGGCCTCTTCGACCGCCTGCGCGGCGACCGCCGACTCTTTCTTGAGCCGCGACTCCTTCTGCAGGCGCGGCAGCACCTTCTCGATGGTCTGGAGGTCGGCGAGGATCAGCTCGGTGTTGATGGTCTCCATGTCGTCCTTCGGCGAGACCTTGCCGTCGACATGGACCACGTCCGGGTCGGTGAAGACCCGGATGACCTGGCAGATCGCGTCCGACTCGCGGATGTTGGCGAGGAACTTGTTGCCCAGTCCCTCACCCTCCGAGGCGCCGCGCACGATGCCCGCGATGTCGACGAAGTCGACGGTGGCGGGGAGCACTTTCTGCGAGGCGAAGATCTCGGCGAGCTTGCCCAGCCGCTCGTCGGGAACGCCCACCACGCCCACGTTGGGCTCGATCGTCGCGAACGGGTAGTTCGCCGCGAGCACGTTGTTCTTGGTGAGGGCGTTGAACAGGGTGGACTTGCCGACGTTGGGCAGACCGACGATTCCGATGGTGAGCGACAACGTGGCTTCCCTGGTGTTTGGTGAGGCGGCTGGTGGGCGTGGCTGGTGGGGTGGGCGCGGGGACCCGCCCGGGCGCGCCGGAACAGGGTACGCCGGTGCCATTCTATCGGCGCGGTACACCGCCCCCACCGGGCACTCACGGCTGGGCGGCGCAGGTCACGCGAGGAGGGCGTCGGCGTGCCGTGGGGGTCCGGGCGGCGCTGAGCCGTAAGGATGAACATATGGACGTCACAGCTGTGTTGCTGCTGCTCAGCGGGCTCGCGATGGGCGCCCGCGCCGGGCGTGCTGGGGGCGCGGTCGGTGCGGACAACCGCACGGCGGGTTCGCGGGAGGCGCGCGTGCTCGTCGGCGCGCGGCGGATGCGCGACCTGCGCATGGTCGAGGACGACCTCGCGGTACCGTCGCGGGTCGAGCAGACGGGGCGGGCGTTGTCCGCTCCGGAGCTGGTCGCCTCCGCGGCGGAGGGGAACCGGCTGCGTTCACTGCCGCCGTTCGACGGCAGGGCGTATGCGTGGTCCCCGCTGTCTTCCGGGCAGTCGGTCCCACAGTCGTCGGCGCAGTCGTCGGCGCAGTTGTCATCGAAGGCGTCGGCACGTTCGTCACCCTCGTCGCCGACCCTGCCGCGGCTCCCCGGCGAGTCCGCCGACGGCCCTGGCGACGAGGGGCCCGGCCACACCGGCCACCCGGGTGGCTCCGTTCGGATCAGCTGAGGATGCGCGTGTTCTTCACCCCTTTGTCCGTGGTTCACCACATACCGTGGCTTTGTGGAACAGCGCAGCCGAGCACCCCGCCCATCGGCGGCCGGGCGTCCCCCGCAGGGGCGGCGTCCCGTACCCGCGCCTGGGCGGGGTGAGCCGGTGCGCCGACGACGACCGTCAAGCGCGGAGTCACCCGAACCCGGCACTCCCGGGCCAGGGGCCGCCGGCCAAGGACCGCCCGGACACCCCGACCGAGCCGATGCGCCGGGAGCCGGCGCGGGTCGGCCGCCTCAACCGTCACAACCTCCTCAGCCCCCGCATGCGGGCCAGACAGCGCGTTCGGCGCAGCCGCAGTCGCGGCCGGCGGAGCCCGGATGGGGTGGACCGGCGGCGTCGGAGCCCCCCGCGTCCCCGCCCGCCGCTCCGTCGGTGACCAGCGGTCGGGGGCGCGTACGTCAGAGCCCCGGCGGACCCGGTGGCAGGCCGGGCCCGGACAACGGCCGCCCCGCGCAACGCCGCCGCCCGGCCGCCGCCCCGGGGCTGACCGCGCCAGGTGCGCTGGTCGTGGCGTCCGGGGTCACCCTGGTCGGCGGCGTGCTCGACCGCATGCTCACCGGCACCCTGGGTGCGCCGTTCGCCGTGGTCTTCCTCGCGACTTGTGTGGTGGTCGCGGCCAAGACGCGGATGCGCGACCTGGCGGCGGCGGTGATCGCGCCGCCGCTCGCGTTCGCGCTGACCATACTGGCGCTCAGTCTTTTCTTCCCGAGCGACAACGGCGAGGGCTTCGTGGTCCGGACCGTGCTGGACATGTTCACGGCGCTGACCTTCAAGGCCGGCGTGTTGTGGAGCGGGACGGCCCTGGCCGCGGCGATCGCCCTCGTCCGCTTCCGGGCGGACCGCGAGGCGACGCGACGGCGGTCCGCAGGCGGCGGTACGCAAGCGCCGGGAGGGCCGAGAAGGCCGTAGCGGGCTTCGCGGGCGCGGCAACACCGCGTACCGGAAGCAGCGGTGGTCATGAACAAAAGGCCCGCGTGACCGCCGACGCCGGGTTCGTCGGCGCCTGCGTTCACGCGGGCCTGTGAAGTCCGCGGAATCTTTGTGCAGTTGGCGGTCCGTCCTCCCCGAACTCTCGGGGCGAGGACTCAAGACCCGCGTCACGCCCCAGGGGCCAGGCCAAGGGAGCCAGGCCAAGGGAGCCAGAAACGGTCAGGCCTGCTGCCCGGCCGCCTTCAGGTCGCGGCGGAGCTCCTGCGGCAGCGAGAACGCCAGGCGCTCCTCCATCGCGGTGTGCACGCGCACGTCGTCGAAGCCCTGCCCGGCCAGCCACTCCAGAACACCGTCGACCAGCACCTCGGGCACCGAGGCCCCGCTCGTCACGCCGATCGTGCCGACCCCGTCCAGCCACGCCGCGTCGATCTCGTCGGCCCCGTCTACCAGGTACGACGCGCCCGCACCGGCCTCCAGCGCGACCTCGACCAGCCGCACCGAGTTCGACGAGTTCTTCGAGCCGACCACGATGATCAGGTCCGCCTCCGCGGCGATCTGCTTGACCGCGATCTGGCGGTTCTGTGTCGCGTAGCAGATGTCGTCGCTGGGCGGGCTCTCCAGCAGCGGGAACTTCTCCTTCAGCGCGCCGACCGTGGCCATGGCCTCGTCGACCGACAGCGTGGTCTGCGACAGCCACACCACCTTGGACGGGTCGCTCACCTCGATGTTCGCGACGTCCTTCGGGCCGTCGACGAGCGTGATGCTCTCGGGCGCCTCGCCCATCGTGCCGACGACCTCTTCGTGGCCCTCGTGGCCGATGAGGAGGATGTTGTAGCCGTCCTCGGCGTAGCGCACGGCTTCCTTGTGGACCTTGGTGACCAGCGGGCAGGTCGCGTCGATGGTCTTGAGGCGGCGCTCGGCGGCCTGCTCGTGCACGACCGGGGCCACCCCGTGCGCCGAGAAGATCACCGTGGCGTCCTCGGGCACCTCGTACGCCTCGTCGACGAAAATCGCACCGCGCTTGCGGAGCGTCTCGACGACGTACTTGTTGTGCACGATCTCGTGGCGGACGTAGACCGGCGGCCCGTAGAGCTCCAGGGCCTTCTCGACGGTGACGATGGCCCGGTCCACGCCCGCGCAGTACCCACGGGGGGCGGCGAGCAGGACGCGGCGGGTTTGCGGAGCGACCTCAGTCATGCCGTCCATGGTACGGGGGTGCCTGCGCTCCGGTCGGCGGCCGAGCGGCCCCGTCCACCCAAAGTGTCGGTCCCGACCCGTAATGTGGCGGCATGGCGCTGACCACCTCTGCGGAATCCCCTATCCCCGTATCGGAGATCTCGCGCCTCATCGGGGGTTGGATCGACCGACTCGGATCCGTCTGGGTCGAGGGCCAGATCACCCAGCTGAGCCGCCGTCCCGGAGCGGGTGTCGTGTTCCTCACGCTCCGCGACCCGTCGGCCGACGTGTCGATCTCGGTGACCTGTTTCCGCCGCGTTTTCGACGCGGTGAGCGAGGTGGTCTCGGAGGGCGCGCGCGTGGTCGTGTACGCGAAGCCCGAGTGGTACAAGGGGCGTGGCACGCTCTCCCTGCGCGCGACGGAGATCCGGCCGGTCGGCATCGGCGAGCTGCTGGCCCGCATCGAACAGCTGAAGCGGACGCTCACCACCGAAGGCCTGTTCGACCCGCGGCACAAGAAGCCCCTTCCGTTCCTGCCGCACCGCGTCGGGCTGGTCTGCGGCCGGGCGAGCGCGGCCGAGCGCGACGTGCTGGAGAACGCGCGGCGGCGGTGGCCGGCCGTCCGCTTCGTGGTGCGCAACGTCGCGGTCCAGGGGGCGCACGCCGTGCCGCAGGTCGTCACCGCGGTCGAGGAACTGGACGCCGATCCGTCCGTCGACGTCATCGTCGTGGCCCGCGGTGGCGGCAGTGTCGAGGACCTGCTGCCCTTCTCCGACGAGCAGTTGGTGCGTACGGTCTTCCGCTGCGCCACCCCCGTCGTCAGCGCGATCGGCCACGAGCCCGACACCCCGCTGCTCGACCTGGTCGCCGACCTGCGCGCGTCGACCCCGACCGACGCCGCGAAGAAGGTCGTCCCGGACGTCGGCGAGGAGATGGCGCGCGTGCACCAGCTCCGCGACCGCGCGCGCCACACCATCGCGATGCGCGTCGAGCGCGAGGAGCACGGGCTTGCGTCGGTGCGCAGCCGCCCGGTGCTCGCGGATCCGTACGGCATGGTCGAGGTGCGCGAGGAGGAGGTCGAGGCCCTGGTCGACCGCTCGCGGCGGACGCTGCGGCACCGGCTGGACCACGCGGCGACGGACCTGGAGCACACCCGGGCGCGCGTCGTCGCGCTGTCCCCGGCGGCAACGCTGGAGCGCGGGTACGCCGTATTGCAGAAGGAGAACGGCCAGGCGGTCCGCAGCCCGGACGAGGTCGAGCCGGGCGAGAAGCTGACCGCCCGGCTCGCGTCGGGCCGCCTGAGCGTGGTGGTCGCCGGGGAGTGAGGCCCCGGCAGCCACTCCTGGCCGGGCCCCACTCCTGGACCGAGGTCCACCGCCCCGTTCCGGCCGGGCGGCTACTCCTCGGATTCCTGGCGGACGTACTCGGCGTACTCGGCGGCGGTCAGGAGTCCGTCCTCGTTCACGGCACCGGAGGACGTGCACTCGATGAGCCAGCCGTCGCCGTACGGGTCCTCGTTGACCTGCTCCGGGCTGTCGGCGAGCATGTCGTTCACGGCCGTGACGGTGCCGCCCAGCGGCATGTAGATCTCCGAGACCGCCTTGACGGACTCGACGCTGCCCAGCGGCTCGTTCGCGTCCAACTTGACTCCCGTTGCCGGGAGTTCCACGTAGACGACGTCGCCGAGCTGGCGCTGCGCGAAGTCGGTGAGGCCGATGCGCCAGCGCCCCGCCTGGGCCTGCTGCGCCCACTCGTGGTCCTTCGTGTACGAACGGTCTTCCGGGATGTCCGGCAAGCCTGCCTCCAGAGCGCCTCGTCGTGGACGCCGGGTCGAACACCGGCTTGACGCCGAGCATGCGGCACCGGCGACGGCGTTGGGTAGCGCCGAACAGGACACCCACCCGAACGGACGAATCCCTGCCATTTCCCTTCGTCACAACGGGAGTTGCCGGATAATCGCATCGACCTTCCGGCCCTCCCGGGATGGTCGTCCGACCCTGCGTCCAACCATTTGTCCGACTAGTTGTCGTCCGTTCGGGTGGATCACGTACGGGCTCTCGGCGCGGTGCCCCTTTCGGCCCCGAGGCGCGCTTACGTTCGGGCTCTGGACTCCGATCCGTAGGGGCTGCCATGCGCCGTGCCGGGCTGTTCACCGTCCGCAGAGCCGTCGTACGCGCCGCGCTGCCGCTGATCGCGGTGGCCACCGTCGCCGCCGCGGCCCCCGCGCCGCACAGCACCCGGGCGGCGGCATCCGCGAGCCAGGCCGTCTGGCAGCCTTCGGCCGCGGACGACTACATCAACTACGTTGCCGCGCGCGACGATCTGCCGCCCGACTCGCTCCGCGACGCAGCGAACAGCCCGGCCGCGCAGGTCGGCGGGCAGGTCGGCGGGCAGGCCGGTCCCACGCCGCGCGACACGCGCCCCGACGACACACACCCCGGCAACACGCATCTCCGCCACACACACGACGTGGACCGGAAGTTCGCCGACGGCAACCCGGTCGCCGCCCGCGCGCTCGCCGCCGCGGAGGCCGAGGCGTCCGCGGCCGGCCGCAGTCCGCGCGCGCTGCGCGAGGAGCGCGACCGGCGCGCGGGCCGACCGTCCACCAACGAGGCGCAGTTGCTCACCATCCTGGTCGAGTTCAACGACCAGGCGAACGACGACTTCTCCGGCTTCGCCAGGCCCAAGAGCGTGGCGGATCCCACCTGCGTCACCGAACCGCCCGGCACCGTCATGAACGGTCCGAAGCACAACCTGCTGCCCGACCCGGCGGGCACGGACGACAACAACACCCTGTGGGTGCCGGACTTCTCGCCCGCGCACTACAACGCGATGCTGTACTCCGAGCGCGGCCTCACCGAACGCGTACGCCCCGATCTGACCGGCCCGGACGGCCGCCCCGGCGTCGACCTGACCGGCCTGACGATGCGCAACATGTACCGCGAGATGTCCCAGGGCGCCTACAGCGTGGGCGGTGAGGCCGCTGGGTGGGTGACCGTGCCGCACTCCGAGGCCTGGTACGGCGCCGGCAAGTGCGACGCGATCATGCAGGACAACACCGGCCACCCCGACAACCCGCGCGGCGTACGCCAGTTCGTCGTCGACGCGGTCGACGCCCTGGCGGCGGCGCGGCCCGACTTCCCGTGGTCCGACTACGACCGCGAGGACCTCGGCGACGCCGATCACGACGGCAATCTGCGCGAGCCCGACGGAGTCGTCGACCATCTGGTGCTGGTGCACGCGGGCCGCGACAAGTCGGCGGGCGGCGGTGCGGAGGGGACGTACGCGATCTGGGCGCACGCGAGCAACGTGCTGCGCGGACACCCGGTGCCGGGCACGGACCTGCGGGTGGCGAACTACATCGTGCAGCCGGAGGACTCCGGAGTCGGCGTCTTCGCCCACGAGTTCGGCCACGACCTCGGACTCCCCGACCTGTACGACAACTTCAGCGGCGGCGACACCGACGTCGACTTCTGGGACCTGATGTCGTCCGGTTCGCACTCCGGTCCCCTGTTCCAGGCGATGCCCGCCCACATGGGCGCGTGGTCGAAGTACGTGCTGGGGTGGACCGACCCCAAGGTCGTGCGGGTCGGCGACCCGAAGCAGGTCCTGGCCGTCGGCGCCGCGGCGAAACCCCGTCGGGGCATGCCCGATTCGGTACGCGTCGACCTGCCGCCGGAGACGGTCCGCATCGGGACACCGCACTCCGGCGGGAACATGTGGTACTCCGGGCGCGACCAGGAGTGGGCGGACACGTCCATCGTGCGCGAGCTGTCCGTCCCGGCCGGTGCCCGCGACGCGGCGCTGTGGATGTGGAACGACTACGTCATCGAAGAGGACTGGGACTACGGCTTCGTCGAGGCCTCGACGGACGGCGGCACGACGTGGACGCAGCTCGCGGTGCACGACGAGTCCGGGAACCCGGTCTCGACGCCGCCCGACTACCCCGACCCCAACCGCAACCTCGCGGAGTTCCGCAAGACGAGCGGTCTGACCGGCAGTAGCGGCGGCTGGCGGCACGACCGTGTGGACCTGACGGCGTACTCGGGGCAGACCGTCCAGGTGCGGCTGTCCACGATGACGGACGCCGCGTTCACCGAACGCGGCTGGTTCGCCGACGACTTCGCGTTGATCGCGGACGGCGCGACGGTGTGGTCCGACGACGTGGAGAACGGCGACGCGGGCTGGCGCGCGGTACTCGGCACGTCGACGATCACGCGTGGGGCGGGTTGGTCGCGCACGTCCGGATCGGTGGAGCGCGAGCAGTACTACCTGCTGGAGTGGCGGGCGCCGGTCGGCTTCGACGAGGGGCTGAACTACGCGTACACGACGGTCAAGAGCGGGGCCGCGAGTGGAAGCGGCTCCGGGGGGACGCGGATCGCGCGCGTGCCCTACAACGTGCCGGGGCTGCTGGTGTGGCTGCGGGACGCCGAGTACCAGAACAACGGCGTGCGGTTCAATCTCGACGCGCCGCCGAGCCACGGGCCCAAGGGGCAGGTGCTGCTGGTGGACGCGCACGTGGATCCGCTGCGCTGGAGCGGCGAGACGGGCGCCAACTACTCGATCGCCCGCAACCCGCTCAAGAACCTCGAGAACCGCGCGCAGTCGTCCAACGCGGCGTTCTCGGCGGAGGCGACCAAGCCGTTCACCGCATGCCACACGCAGGGCAAGTGGTGCCAGGACTTCCCGGCCCTGGACGGGCGGGCGGAGTTCAGCGACGCGCGGGGTTGGGCCGCGGGTGCGGAGTACTTGGACGGACGTCCGGTCGACCGCTTCCGGGACGGCGGCACGGTGGTGCCGGCCCGCGAGCCCTACTCGACGCGGGTCGTGAAGCCGGACGGGTCGCCCGATCCGGAGCACTACGGGGTCCCGTTCGGCGGGTCGGTGCTGGGCACCGGGGACCCGGGGCCGGAGCGGGCGTACGGCGTGTCGGTCCGCGTCCTGCGTCCGTTCGGAGCGGACGGCGGCGCGCTGATCGGCGTCACTCCGGCGCGTCGGTAGCGGCGCATAGGCTGGGCGTCATGGCCAAGAAGAGTGTGGACGCCGCGGTCGACTCCGGCGAGGAGTCCCTCGGGTACGAGCAGGCCCGCGACGAGCTGGTCGAGGTCGTCCGGCGGCTGGAGACCGGCGGCATCTCACTGGAGGAGTCGCTTGCGCTGTGGGAGCGCGGCGAGAAGCTGGCGAACGTGTGCCGGCAGTGGCTCGACGGCGCGCGGGCGCGCCTCGACGCGGTCATGAAGGCACAGGCCGAGGACGCGGCCGAGGACTGAGCGGGCAGGCGTGTCCGGTTCGACGCGGGCCCGGTCGGCTCGGCCCCGGTCCGGCGTGGTTGATCCGGTCCGGGTCAGCCGTGCAGGGCGACCACGATCGTCACGACCAGCATGACCAGTGCGGCCACGCCGCCCAGGACGACCCAGCGCAGGCGCGGAAGCACCTCCCATCCCTCGCCGGGGCGCGCGTCCACCGGCCGCCAGCGGCTTGCGCCTCGGGCCCGCACCCGGTCGAGGCTCACAGGGCGACCCAGGCCGGGACGTACGGCTGCCCGCCGGCGTCCACGGATTGCGGTACGGCCGCCGCGGCCTGCTGCGTCGTCGCGTTGCGGGACTCGGGGTGGGCCGGCACCTGTTGGCCCGGGGTGAAGCACAGGTGCATGTGCGGTTCGCCGTCGACGACGGAGCGGCCGCCCAGGGCGGTGAAGCCGCGTTGCAGGAACCACGGCGCGACCCGGACGAACACGTCGGCGACGATCGGCCGGCCTTCGGCGAGGATGACGGCGTGCTCGACGAGGGTGGTGGCGTAGCCCTTGCGGCGGTCGGCGGTCGCGGTGCACAGGCGGCCGAGGCGCAGGATGCCGTCCGGCTCCTCGGTCAGGCGGAGCGTGGCGATCGGTACGCCGTCGCGCTCGCCCCACACGTGCAGGGTCTCGGGCTCGATGTCGAGCCCGTCGGGTTCGTGGCGCGCACGCTGCCGGGCGACCACGAAGACCTGGCTGCGCAGCGCGAGCAGGCGGTAGAGCCGCTCGGCGCTCAGCTCGGCGAGTGTTCCGCAGAAGTACGAGACGTCCACCGGCGAAGGCTGACATCGCGATCAAGACATTCGGGCGACACCGTGATGAACTCTCGATGCCGGACCACCCAACCCTGACTGCCCGTCAGGGCACCGCGCCGGAGAGCGGCGTGAAAGGGCCGTGCGGGGACGCTGAGCGAGACGGGCAGCACGAGCGGAACGCGCGGGACGAGTCGGAGCGGAGCCGTGCCTCAGGACGCGACGGCTGCCTGCGCCCCGCCCGCGGTGGCCGGACGCAGCGCGGCGGCGAGCTGCGCGAGGTCCTCGAAGGTCGCGGTCCCGGTGACCATCGTGGTCACGCCGCCCTGCTCGTGGACGAGGGAGCGGTACTTGGGGCCGTCGTACGACTTCCACGGCACGCCCGCGACGTCGTGGACGCCGACCGGCTTGCCCTTCTTGCCCTTGTCCTGGACGAACGGACCCGACGGGCCGTTGACCTGCTCGACCGCGGCGTACTGCTCGTTCGGGTTGATGAACCCGATGTGCCAGGTGACGCGGGTGGGGTTGCGGCTGTCGTAGTCGGCGGACGTCGCGCGCCACTGGTCGGGCAGCCCCTGCGGGGCGAGCAGCGGGTACGGGGCCACCTGGCTGGCCTGCTGGAACTTCAGCGAATAGTCGATCGGCCGGACCGGGTCCCGCTCGCTGTGCCGTCCGAAAATCAGCAGGGCGACCACGACGATGCCGACGACTCCAAGGGAGAACACCATGTCCCGGACGGTCTCGAGCCCGCGCTTCTTTGCCACGGCACCATGGTCCCCCATAACGCCCGGTGCTCCGGCACCGCCCCCTCGCCTATCGCATATGCAAGGTCGTGAGATCCAAAGCCTTGCATATGCAAATCATGAATGGAGTAGTGTCCCGCTCATGCCCACCTACCGCATGGGCCGGGTCGCGCAGCTTCTCGGCGTGAGCCCGGACACCGCCCGCCGCTGGGCCGACGCGGGACGTCTGTCGACGTCCCGCGACGAGCACGGCCACCGGGTCGTCGAAGGCGCGGCACTCGCCGCGTTCGCGGTCGCCCTCGCCGAGGAGTCGTCCCCGGGTGCCAACGAGCATCCGCGTGCCTCTTCGGCCCGCAATTCCTTTCCCGGCATCGT
Source organism: Streptodolium elevatio (assembly GCF_053592165.1). Lineage (NCBI taxonomy): Bacteria > Bacillati > Actinomycetota > Actinomycetes > Kitasatosporales > Streptomycetaceae > Streptodolium > Streptodolium elevatio. The sequence goes on along the minus strand of NZ_JBSFVE010000010.1, from coordinate 114,181 downwards.
CACCAAGGTCATCCTCGGCGACGTCGCGGCGCAGGTGGAGATCCAGGCGGGACCGCACCGGGTGGTCTCCCTGCTGACCAGGGAAGCCGTCGAAGAGCTGGGCCTCGCGCCCGGCGTGGAGGCCGTCGCCTCGGTCAAATCGACCAACGTGACCGTGGAGTTGACGACGTGAGAACCCTTCGCCGCGCATCCGCACCGATAGCCGTCGCGGCCACGACAGTGCTGCTGCTGGCGGGCTGCGGCAGCGACGACAAGGACGACCAGGACGACAAGGCCGGCCAAGGCAACGGAGACGGTACGTCCGGCGGGCCGCAGGCGCCCGGCAGCCCCGGTTCCGCGAAGCCGCCGTCGAGCATCACGGTGCTCGCGGCCGCGTCCTTGACCGGTGCGTTCAACGAGGCGAAAGAGGCGTACACCAAGGACAACAAAGACCAGGACGTCAAGTTCTCGTTCGCGGGATCGCAGGAGCTCGCGGCCCAGGTGAAGCAGGGCGCGCCGGCGGACGTCGTCGCGACCGCGGACACGAAGACGATGGACGGGCTCGCCGGCGAGGTGAACAGCCCGACGCTGTTCGCGAAGAACAAGCTGACGATCGTGGTCGCGCCGGGCAACCCGAAGAACATCAAGACGCTCGCCGACCTCGCGCGGACCGATCTGACGGTCGTCCTGGCGGGCCCGACGGTGCCGGTCGGCCGCTATGCGCGCGAGTCGCTGGGCAAGGCGGGTGTCACGGTCAAGCCGAAGTCCGAGGAGACGGACGTCAAGGCGGTGCTGACCCGGGTGCGGATGGGCGAGGCCGACGCCGGCATCGTCTACACGACGGACGTGAAGTCCGCGGGCGACGCGGTCGCGTCGGTCGACATCCCGGACGAGTTCAACGTGGTCGCGGCCTACCCTGTCGCTGTGATCAAGGACAGCAGGCAGCAGGGCCCGGCCGCGGCGTTCACGCAGTGGCTCCTGACGCCGGAGGCCCGGGAGATCCTGAAGAAGTACGGTTTCGCGGCCCCGTGATCCGCAGACGACGGGGCACCGCCGGGCGGGGTTCGGCAAGCGGGTTCGACGCGGACCCGCTTGCCGGGCCTGCGAGGTCCGGGCGGCCGGGTGAGGCGGCGAAGGCCGGAGCCGGGCCGGTAGTGCGGGACGGGCCGAAACCGCGGGACGGGCGGGGTTCGCGAGACGGCTCGGCTTCCGGGCCGGTGCCGCGGACGCCGCGGACTCGCGTACCTCTGCTGTTGTGGGTCCCGGCGGCCGCCGGACTCGCTTTCGTGGTGCTTCCGTTGGTCGGCCTGCTCTGGCGCGCGCCGTGGCAGTCGGTGCCGGAACGGCTCGGTGATCCCGCGGTACGCACGGCGCTGCGCCTCTCGTTGCAGTGCTCGTTCGGCGCGCTGGGGATCAGCCTGGTGCTCGGCGTACCGCTCGCCTGGCTGTTCGCGCGCGTCGACTTCCCGGGCAAGTCGCTGCTGCGGGCGCTGGTGCTCCTGCCGCTCGTACTGCCGCCGGTCGTGGGCGGCGTCGCGCTGCTGCTCGCCTTCGGACGCCGGGGACTGCTCGGTCCGTGGCTGGAGTCGATGGGCGTACAGCTCACCTTCTCGATGACCGGGGCGATGCTCGCGGGCGCGTTCGTCGCGCTGCCTTTCCTGGTGCTGTCGGTCGAGGGGGCGATCGCCGGGCTCGACCGGCGGTACGAGGAGACGGCCGCGACGTTGGGGGCGGGCCCGCTGCGCGTGTTCGCGACGGTGACCCTGCCGTTGATCGCCCCGGGGCTCGCCGCGGGCGCGGCCCTCGCCTGGGCGCGCGCTCTCGGGGAGTTCGGCGCGACGATCACCTTCGCGGGCAACCTGCCCGGCGAGACCCAGACGCTCCCGCTGGCGGTCTACCTGATGCTCCAGGACGACCCGGACACCGCGGTCGCGGTCAGCCTGCTCCTGCTCGTGGTGTCGGTCGTCGTCCTCGTCGCGCTGCGCGGCCGGTGGTTGTCGCCGTCTCGCGGACGGAAGGGGGGGCGGGCGTGAGTGCGGGTACACCTCGGAAGGGCGGGACGCCCGACGCGACCGAGTCCGTGGCGACGGCCGCGCTGACGGCGCGCACGGACGGGCTGATCGCCGCGGAACTCACCGTCGCGGCAGGCGAGGTCGTGGCGGTCGTCGGGCCGAACGGCGCGGGGAAGTCCACCCTGCTGCGGGCGCTGGCCGGCCTGCCCGGCCCGGCGCGTGCCGCGGTCGCGATCGACGGCGCGGACGTGGGCGGGCTCCCGCCGCACCGGCGGCGGATCGGCTATGTGCCGCAGGACGGCGCGCTGTTCCCGCATCTCAGCGCGGCGCGGAACGTGGCGTACGGTCTGCGCGGGCGCGGCCTGAGCCGCCATCAGATGCGGGACACCGCGCACGACTGGCTCGAGCGGTTGGGCCTCGGTGATCTCGCGGCCCGGCGGCCGGGGCAGATGTCCGGCGGGCAGCAGCAACGCGTCGCACTCGCCCGGGCGCTCGCCCCCGAGCCGCGCCTGTTGCTGCTGGACGAGCCGCTGGCCGCGTTGGACGTGGAGACGAGGGCGTCGGTGCGCCACACACTGCGAGGGCACTTGGGGCCGTACGACGGCGCGTGCCTGATCGTGACGCACGACCCCGTCGACGCGCTGAGCCTCGCCGACCGCATGCTCGTCGTGGAGGCGGGTTCGGTGGTCCAGGACGCGGCGGCGGTGGAGGTGACGCGCGCGCCGAGGTCCGCGTGGGTCGCCCGGATGCTGGGGCTGAACGCGTACGAGGGGGACGGCCGTCCGGAGGGGGTGCTCCTCCCCGGCGGTCACACGCTGGTCGGCGCCGACCCGGTGCCGACCGGCCCGGTCCTGGTGACCGTGCATCCCGACCACGTGACGCTGTACCGCGACCCGCCGGGCGGCAGCGCACGCAATCGGTGGCACGGGGTCGTCTCGGAAGTGACGGGCACCGGGACGCGGTTGCGGGTGACGGTGCGCGGCACGAACGGCCCGGACGTGGTGGCGGAGGTGACCGCGCGGGCGGCCGCGGAGCTGGGGGTCGGCGAGGGCCTGTCGGTGTGGGTCGGGGTGAAGGCCACCGGCGTCGTGATGACGGGGCTCTGATGCGCGAGGACCCTCGCCGGCGAGGGTCGGATTGCGGTGCCGGGACCGCGGGACCGGGACGGTATCCACGGCCTACCTGCACCGATACACGGTCGGGCCGATAACATCGGGGCAATCCCGTTGGAATCCGTCCGGGCCCGGGGCCGCGTCTTCCTTGTTGCAGTTGCAGCCCGCATCCAGGAGGACGAGCACGGCCACCGGGGATCAGGGCACCCCTCGTGGTCTCGGAGCGAGATTCCCCGACAGGAAAGGCCCGCCAATATGACGGACCAGTCCGTACCGCCGCAGCTCGTGGTCGACCCGGAGGCTCCCGACCGGAACCTCGCACTCGAACTCGTCCGTGTCACCGAGGCCGCCGCGATGGCCGCCGGGCGCTGGGTGGGACGAGGTGACAAGAACGGCGCCGACGGTGCCGCGGTCAAGGCCATGCGCACGCTCATCGGCACGGTGTCGATGAACGGCGTCGTGGTGATCGGCGAAGGCGAGAAGGACGACGCGCCGATGCTCTTCAACGGGGAGCGGGTCGGCGACGGCTCGGGCCCCGAGTGCGATGTCGCCGTCGACCCGGTCGACGGCACGACCCTCACCGCCAAGGGCATGAACAACGCGGTCGCCGTCATGGCGGTCGCGGAGCGCGGCTCGATGTACGACCCCTCGGCCGTGTTCTACATGGAGAAGCTCGTCACCGGCCCGGAGGCGGCGGACGTCGTCGACCTCACGGCACCGGTCGGCGAGAACATCCGCCGCGTGGCGAAGGCGAAGAACTCGGCGCCCGAGGACGTCACGGTCTGCATCCTCGACCGGCCGCGCCACGAGTCGATCGTCAAGGAGATCCGCGAGGCCGGCGCGCGCATCAAGTTCATCACCGACGGCGACGTCGCCGGCGCCATCATGGCGGCGAAGGACGGCACGGGCGTCGACCTGCTGCTGGGCATCGGCGGGACGCCCGAGGGCATCATCGCCGCGGCCGCCATAAAGTGCATGGGCGGTGTGATCCAGGGACGCCTGTGGCCGAAGGACGAGGCGGAGCGCCAGAAGGCGCTCGACGCGGGACACGACCTGGACCGTGTGCTGCTGACGGACGACCTGGTGTCGGGCGACAACGTCTTCTTCGTGGCCACCGGCATCACGGACGGCGAGCTGCTGCGCGGCGTGCGGTACCGGTCGAGCACGGCGCTGACCTCGTCGCTGGTGATGCGCTCGAAGAGCGGCACGATCCGGAACATCGACAGCCAGCACCGGCTGGCGAAGCTGCGCGCCTACAGCGCGATCGACTTCGACCGGGCGCGGTAGGTCGGCGGGCAGTTGGTCGGCACGCAGTCGACAGGTAGCCGGTAGGCAGTCGGCAGGTAGGCGGTCGGCAGGTAGCCGGTAAGTACACGGGTCGGTCCGTCCCCGCGGAGTCGGGGGCGGACCGACCTTTTTGCTCGTCGAGTGGGTTCGGGGCCGTTCGGGTGAGGCGATTTGGGGATGCTCATCGGTTTTTCTGGCTTTTCGGGGTATAGGCCTGCGGCAGCGTCGTCGATCACCCGAGTCGATCACCCGAGGAGCCGCGGATGAGCGCGCCCGTGAAGACCGCTGACGCTCCCGCGTCCGCGCCGCAGGAGCAGAAGCTCTGGCTGATCTTCACCGGGCTGATGCTCGGCATGTTGGTGGCCGCGCTGGACCAGACGATCGTGTCGACGGCGCTGCCCACGATCGTCGGGGACCTGGGCGGGCTCGACCATCTGTCGTGGGTGGTGACCGCCTATCTGCTCGCCTCGACGGTGAGTACGCCGTTGTGGGGCAAGCTCGGCGACCTGGTCGGACGCAAGCGGTTGTTCCAGGCGTCGATCGTGATCTTCCTGATCGGGTCGGCGCTGTGCGGCATCGCGCAGAACATGCCCGAGCTGATCGCGTTCCGCGGGATCCAGGGCCTCGGCGGCGGCGGGCTCATGGTGCTGTCGCAGGCGATCATCGGCGACGTCGTGCCGCCGCGCGAACGCGGGCGGTACACCGGGTTGTTCGGCGCGGTGTTCGGCGTGACGAGTGTGGCCGGGCCGCTGCTCGGCGGGTTCTTCGTGGACAACCTGTCGTGGCGCTGGGTCTTCTACATCAACCTGCCCATCGGCGCGATCGCGCTGGTGGTCGTCGCGTTCGCGCTGCACACGCACGAGGTGCGCAAGCGGCCCACGATCGACTACTGGGGCATCGTGCTGCTCGCCGGCGCGACGACCTGCCTGGTTCTGCTCAGCACCTTCGGCGGCTCGATATACCCGTGGGTGTCGGCGGAGATCTTCGGGCTCGGTGCGGCGGCCGTGGTGCTGCTGGGCGCGTTCATCATGGTGGAACGCAAGGCCGCCGAACCGGTGTTGCCGCTGCACCTGTTCCGGCAGCCGATCTTCAGCACGACGTCGGCGATCGGCTTCGTGGTCGGCTTCGCCATGATGGGCGCGCTGAGCTTCCTGCCGCTGTTCATGCAGGTGGTCAACGGTACGTCGGCCACCGAGTCGGGTCTGCGGCTGCTGCCCATGATGCTCGGCCTGCTGGTCACCTCGATCGGCAGCGGGCAGCTGATCACCCGCTGGGGGCACTACAAGATCTTCCCCATCGTGGGGACCGCGGTGATGGCGGTGGGCATGTTCCTGCTGTCGCGCATGGACGAGTACACCACGACGGCCGCGTCCAGCCTCTACATGCTGGTGTTCGGCCTGGGACTCGGCCTGGTCATGCAGGTGATCGTGCTCGCGGTGCAGAACTCGGTGGACTACAAGGACCTCGGGGTGGCGACGTCGGGGGCGACGTTCTTCCGGTCCATCGGCGGGTCCTTCGGGGTGGCGATCTTCGGGTCGGTCTTCAACTCGCGGCTCACCGACAACCTGGCCGACGCGACCGGGTTGCAGTTGCCGCCGGGTGTCGATCCCGAGACGGTCGGATCGAGCCCGGACGCCCTCAAGGCGCTCCCGCCCGCGACGCACCAGGGGTTCGTGCACGCGTACGCGAACGCGCTCCAGGACGTGTTCCTGATCGCCTCCGTCGTGGTGATCCTGGCGTTCCTGCTGAGCCTGATGCTCAAGGAGATCCCGCTGCGCAGGACCACCGAGGGGACCGACGCGCTCGACCCCTACCGGCCGACCGCGCGAACGTCGGTCGAGGAGGTCGAGCGCGCGATGACGCAGCTGGTGCACCGCGAGAACGGCTGGACGCGGTACGAGCGCATGATCGACCGGGCCGGCGTGGACGTCTCGGTGCCGTGCGCGTTCGGCCTCGTGCAGCTCGACCGCTTCGGGCCGGTGCTCGACACGGAGTTGGCCAGGAAGATCCACGAGCCGCTCGACTCGGTGCGCAAGTACGCAGCGGAGCTGATCGCCGCGGGGCAGGCGCGTACCGACGTACAAGGACGCCTCGAACTCACCCCGGACGGCGGCGCGGTGGTCGAGCGGCTCGTGGATGCGCGCCGCGAATTGCTCGGTGATGTGATCGCGGACCTTTCCCCCGAGCAGAACGCGGAGTTGACCGAGCTGTTGCAGCGGCTGGCCCGGCTGACGACGGACACTCCGCACGACCATCTGGTGGGCGAGGCGGCGAAGCGGGAGACCGCGCGACGCGGACCTTGACGCGGCGGGCGGTCAGCGGCCGGTGGCTCGCCGGCCGCCTCTGCGGCGTCGGCGGCGCGCGATGGCCTGGCGTTCTTCCAGGGTCAACCCGCCGCGCACTCCTGCGGGTTCGGCGTCACTCGCGGCGAGTGCCTCGGCACGGCACTCGATGAGGACCGCACAACGCGCGCATATGCGCTTGGCGTCCTCTTCCCGCGCGATCCGTGCGACGGCGGGTTCTTCGGATATGTCGACGAACAGTTGGAGCTCGGACCGGCACGCACCGGTCGCCGGAGGGATCCAGGTGGACGAGCGCTCGGCAGGTGCGGCGACGTCCTGGAGGCTGGAGGTCAGATCGCTCGGTTCGGGCACGTTTGATCTCCTCGCAGGGTAGGCGTGTCGTACGTCCCACCATGCGCCTACCCGTCCAAATCCCGGTACATGCCGCGCATCACGACAACTGACGGGAAAGCAACACCCTTGAAACGTCTACGAAATGGCGGGATTCCGCCGTCAGTCGTCGTCCTCGTGACGTTTCCGGTCAAGCGGGCGCCTCTTGGCCTTCTTCGGCCGGACGTCGACGCCGCCGAAGATCGCCGCCCCGCGCACGATGACGACGGGTGCGTCCGGGTCCTCGGCCACCTGCTGCTGCACGGAGAATCCGCCGAAGATGCCCGCGCCGTGGCCGCGTACACTGACGCCTTCGGGCACGCGTACGTCGATGCCGCCGAAAACCGTCGCCACGTTGATCACCAGCACCGGGGTCTCGAACGTCGCCTCCGACAGGTCGATCTCCACGCCGCCGAACACCGCCGCGGCCCGCAGGCGGGCGCCGATGCGCCCCGGCCCCCTGCGCTCCGCGCTGCCGAACACCGCGACCAGCGAAGGCGATTCCGCGGGGGCGGAGCCGACCTGGGCGGGCCGGTAGGACACCGGGGCGGGGCGGCCGGGTGACGACGAGGACGCCTTGCCGAGGTTCGGGCGCGCGGCACCGGTCGGCAGGTCGAAGGTCAGCGGCTCCAACTCGCCCATGGTCTTGGCGCCGTACAGCGCCTCGATGCGCTCGGAGTGCTCCTCGATCGTGAGGCGGCCCTCTTCGAAGGCGGTGCGCAGCACCTGTGCGACCCGGTCGCGGTCGGCGTCCGACGCACGGATGTCGGCGGCCGAGACCGGCGCGGTGGGCAGCGACGAAGGTGCTCTCGGTGCCGGGGGCATGGGCGGCGGCCCCGCCGGCTGCGGGGGTGCGACGGACTCGGCATTCTCCGGAGGCTGATCCACGGCACGACCTTAGCCGCGAGGGCCGCGCCAGGCACGCCCCCATCAGTCGCCCGATGCCTCCCGGCAGGCGTCCGCGAGCCGCGACACCGCTTCACGCAGGCGGTCCTCGCCGAGCGACGCGTATCCGAGGACCAGCGCGGGGGGTGCGTCGGGGCCGGGTTCGCGCATCGGGCCGACCGGTTCGACGCGCACGCCGCGGGCCGCGGCAGCGGCGACCACGGCGTCCTCGCGGCTGCCGGGCGGCAGTTCGACGTACAGGTGCAGGCCCGCCCGGATGCCGTTGACCTGCGCCTTCGGCAGGAACTCGGCGAACGCGTCGGCCACCGCGTCGCGGCGGCCCCGGTAGCGCAGCCGCATCGCGCGCAGGTGCCGGTCGTAGCCGCCGCTCTCCAGCAGCTGAACGAAGGCGAACTGGTTGATCACCGCGGAGCCCAGGTCGGCGTACTGCTTGAGTTCACGCACCTGTTCCAGCCAGGTGTGCGGCACCACCGCCCAGCCGAGCCGCATGCCGGGGGCGAGGGCCTTGCTGGTCGAGCCGAGGTGGACGACGCGGTCCGGGTCGAGACCTTGGAGGCAGCCGACCGGGTCGCGGTCGTAGCGGAACTCGGCGTCGTAGTCGTCCTCGACGATGAGGCCGTCGACGTCGCGTGCCCAGCCGGTGAGCTGGGCGCGGCGTTCCGGGGAGAGCACCACACCGGTGGGGTACTGGTGCGCGGGCGTGACCAGCACGGCCCGGGCGCCGGTACGTGCGAGTGCCGCCACGTCGATGCCCTCAGCGTCCACCGGCACGCCGACGATGGGCAGGCCGTTGCTGCGCAGCAGGCCGCGCTGGGTCGCGCTGGACGGGTCCTCGACGGCCAGCAGCGTGTGGCCGCGCGCCGCGAGGGCCTGGACCATGAGGGCGATGCCCTGCGCGACCCCGCCGACCACGACGATGCGGTCCGGCGCGGCGTTGGCGGCGCGCACCCGGCCGAGGTACGCGGCGAGCGCGGTGCGCAGTTCGGGGACGCCGCCCGGGTCGCCGTACGACAGCCTGCTGTGCGGCACGGTCGCGAGCGCATGCCGGGTCGCGGCGAGCCACGCCGCGCGCGGGAAGGCGGACATGTCCGAGGTGCCGGGCTTCAGGTCGTAGGGCAGCACGGAGATGTCGTTGGCGTCGCGCGGCTCGTCGGGGCCGCCCGGTGCGCGGCTCTCGGGGATGTCGGCGACGCGCGTGCCGGAGCCGTGACGGCTCGTCAGATAGCCCTCGGCGACAAGTTGTTCGTAGGCCTCCACGACCATGCCGCGCGACACCCCGAGATCGGTGGCGAGCGCGCGGCTCGACGGCAGCCGGTCGCCCGGCGCCAGACGCCCGGTGCGCACCGCGTCGCGCAGGCCCGCGGTGATCTGCGCGCCGACCGCACCCCGGGCCCGGTCGATCCCGACCAGCAGGTCTCCCATGAGCGTGTCCCCTCTAAGTGGTCCCCTCCCAGGGCACATCGGTGGTTCTGCCTTCCGATCCACCTGGCTCCTAACGTAGCGGCTCATGAGGCCATCCGCTCAGGCGCCGTCCGTCGGCGCATCTTTCGCAGCTCTCTCCCAGGTCCTCGTCGGCACGGCGGCCGGCGTCTCGGCCGCCCTGGTCGCCTACCCGGTCGGCGGCGGCCAGGGCCTGCGGTACGCCCTCGCCGCCGTCGCGATGTACGCCGTCCTCCGGCTCCGCAAGCCGCCACGCGTGCGCGTCGGGGCGCGCGCATGGCTCCTCCTGTTCCTGCTCGCCCTGCTCGGCCAGACCCTGTTCAACCAGCTGCTGATCGGCTCGCTGGAGCACGCCGACCCCGCGACGGTCGGCAGCATCCTGGGCTGCTCCCCGATCGCACTCGCGGTGATCGCGCCGCTGATGGCCCGGCGCCGGCCCGGCGCGCGCATCGTGGCCGGATCGGTCCTCGTGGTCGCGGGCGCGGTCGCCGTCGAGGGCTTCGGCGACGCCTCGGCCACCGGACTGCTCATGGCGCTCGGCGTGCTGGTCTGCGAGATCGCCTTCTCGCTGCTCGCGGTTCCGCTGCTGCCGCGGCTCGGGGCGCTGCGGGTGGCGGCGTACTCGACCGCGCTCGCGGTGCCCCAGTCGTTCGCGATCGGCTGGTTCTCGGACGGCACCGGAATGCTGCGCGTGCCGACCCTCGCCGAGGCCTCCGCGCTGGTGTTCATCGGGCTGATCGCGACCGTCGCGGCGTTCCTGCTCTGGTACACCGCGCTCGGAACGCTCGGTGCCGAGCGGGCCGGACTGTTCTCCGGCCTGGTGCCGGTCTCCGCGGCGCTGTCGGCGCTGGTGCTCGGCACCGGCGAGGTACGCCCCGCGCAATTGGCGGGTAGTGCGCTGGTCGGGGCGGGTGTCGTCCTCGGCATGCGGATGACGCGCGAACAGCCTTCCCCGGCACCGGAGATCGCCCCGGAACCGGTGCGCGCGGCAGAGGTCGCGGCACCGGTGAAAACCGGAACCGCCGCACCGTAGTACAGCTGTTCGCGTCCATGGCAAGCTGTCGCGGCATGGACGGGGAGACGAACCGCACGGCGGCCGAGCACCCGGCGTCCGACGCCGAACTGGCGCAGCGTGCCCGCGCCGGCGGGCCGGATGCGGACGCCGCGTTCGCGGTCCTGCACAACCGGCACCACGGCGCGGCCCTGCGCCACGCACGGCGGCTCGAACCGGACGCCGACGCCGCCGAGGACCTGGTGTCCGACGCATTCGTCGAGGTGCTGGCGCAGTTGCGGCGCGGCGGCGGGCCGCGCGAGTCCTTCCGGGCGTACTTGTGCACGACGATGCGCCACAGCCACGCGGACCGGACCCAGGCCCGGCGCACGGTGGTGCCGACCGACGAGGCGACGCTCGACACCCTGGGCGGGTCCGCGCCGCGGACCGAGGACGCGCTCCCCGACCTGCTCATGGTCAAGCAGGCGTTCGGCTCGCTGCCGGACCGCTGGCAGGCGATCCTGTGGCACACCGAGGTCGAGGGCGAGAAGCCGCGGCACATAGCCCGGCTGCTCGGCATGACGCCCAACGCGGTCTCGCAGCTCGCGGTCCGGGCGCGCGAGGGGCTGAGCGAGGCTTTCCTGAAGGCGCACATAGGCCGCCTGCCGGAGCGCTGCCGGACCCACGGCGAACGCCTCGGCGGATACGTGCGCGGCACCCTGCGCATCCGCGACCGGCGCGCGGTCGACGACCACCTGGCCGACTGCCCGACCTGTACGCGCCTGTGCGCGGAACTGGCCGCCACCAACGCGCACCTGCGGGTGCTGCTGCTCCCCGCGATCCTCGGCGGTACGGCGGCCACCGCGCTGTCGGCGGAGGCACTCGCGGGCGGAGCCGCCGTCGCCGGTACGGCGTCGGCGGCCGGTGCGGGATCGACGGGCGCGGGGACTGCCGGAGCAGGGGCCGTCGGCAAGGGGACGGCAGCCGGCTCGGGAACTATCGGCGCGGGACCGGCGGGCGCGGGACCGGCCGGTAGCTCGGTCGGGGCCTCGGCCGGGCCCGGGCTCGGCCCGGCACCCGCGGCCCCGGCTCCGGGCGGCCCGCCGGCCGGGACGGGCCTCCCCAAGGCCCTCGGCAAGGCCGGGACATCGGTGGCCCGCAAGGCGGTATTCGGCAGCATGGTCGCCGCGGCCGCCGCCGCGGTGATCGCCGTCGCGGCCATCGTGCCCGACGGCTCCGGGCCCGCGAAGACTCCGGAGAAGCGGGCCGACCTGATCGCCGAACCCGCCGTACCGGTGCCGCCGCCCGGGCCGACACAGCCCGCGGCGCAGTCCCCGCCGAACGCCACGACGACGGTCGCAGCCCCGGGCGCGCCGCCGAAGCAGCCGCCCGACCCCGCGTCCTCCGGCCGCCCCGACCCCACCCGGCCCGGCGCCGCGACCCCGCCTGCCCTACCGCCCCCGGGCGACACCGCGCCGTCCACTACGCCCACGACCGAGGGACCGGCGACCGGCGCTCCCGCGACCGCGCCGGCCACGTCGCCGGCCCCCGCGACAACGGCACCGCCGAGCCCGACCCTGACCACCGGGTCGACCGCGCAGCCGACCACTCGGCTCCCGACGCAGCCCACGGGACCGACGACACCGCCGGGACCGGTCGCCGCGATGGCCGTCGACGACAGCGCGACGGCCCGGGCAGGCGGCAGCGTGTCGCTGAACCTGCTGGCCAACGACCGCGGCGACGACCTGCGCATCATCGGTTCGCCGGTCGCCTGGGGCCTGTACGGCCGGATCACCTGCGACCGGGTCTCGGGAGCGTGCACGTACACAACGTGGACCCCGTTGCTCACCGGCACCGACGTATTCCGCTACACGATCCGCGACAGCCAGGGCCAATACGCCACAGCAACAATCCGCATAACCGTCGTCCCCGACGGCCGCCCCTGAGCAACCGGCCCCCGCCCCCTCGGGCCACGCCTCAGAACAAGGGCCCGTCCGCGACTGTCAGGCCGCAGCTCTTCCACGAGCGCGCCGCGTCGTGGTGGCCGACGTGCCACCCTCTCGGAGGCGTGGGCGGGGAGTGAGCGCGACCTCACATCCGTCGGGGGTGCCCCGGCGTTCTACGCTGGAGGACGCCCCGACACCGCCGACCGAGGATGGCCATGCCCCCCGCCGACAGTAACGAGTACACGGACCTGCTCCCGTTGGGCGAGGACACCACGCCGTACCGGCTGGTGACCAGCGAGGGTGTCTCGACGTTCGAAGCCGGCGGGCGCCGCTTCCTGCAGGTCGAGCCGGAGGCGATGACGCTCCTCGCCCGCGAGGCGATGCGGGACATCGCCCACCTGCTGCGGCCGGGGCACCTGGCCCAGGTCGCCCGGATCCTGGACGACCCCGAGGCCTCCCCCAACGACCGCTTCGTGGCCCTCGACCTGCTCAAGAACGCCAACATCGCGGCGGGCGGCGTCCTGCCGATGTGCCAGGACACCGGCACCGCGATCGTGATGGGCAAGCGCGGCCAGCACGTGCTGACGGACGGCCGTGACGAGGAGCACCTGTCGCTCGGCATCCGCAACGCGTACACCGAGCTCAACCTGCGCTACTCGCAGATGGCCCCGCTGACGATGTGGGACGAGAAGAACACCGGCAACAACCTGCCGGCGCAAGTGGAGCTGTACGCGACCGCGGGCGAGGCGTACAAGTTCCTGTTCATGGCCAAGGGCGGCGGCAGCGCCAACAAGTCGTACCTGTACCAGGAGACCAAGGCCATCCTGAACCCGGCCGCGATGCTGAAATTCCTGGACGGCAAGATCCGCTCGCTGGGCACCGCGGCCTGCCCGCCGTACCACCTCGCGGTCGTCATCGGCGGCACCAGCGCCGAGTTCGCCCTCAAGACCGCGAAGTACGCGTCGGCCCGCTACCTCGACACGCTGCCCACGACCGGCTCCCCGCTCGGCAACGGGTTCCGCGACGTCGAGCTGGAGGCGGAGATCCTCAAGCTGACCCAGGACATGGGCATCGGCGCGCAGTTCGGCGGCAAGTACTTCTGCCACGACGTGCGCGTCATCCGCCTGCCCCGCCACGGCGCCTCGCTGCCGGTCGCCATCGCCGTCTCGTGCAGCGCCGACCGCCAGGCGCTCGCCAAGATCACCGCCGAGGGCGTCTTCCTGGAGCAGTTGGAGAACGACCCGGCCAAGTACCTGCCGGACACCACGCACGAGGACCTCTCCGACGACGTGGTCCACATCGACCTCAACCGGCCGATGAGCGACATCCGCGCCGAGCTGTCGAAGTACCCGGTCAAGACCCGCCTTTCGCTGTCCGGCCCGGTCGTCGTGGCCCGCGACATCGCGCACGCCAAGATCAAGGAGCGCCTGGACGCCGGCGAGCCGATGCCGCAGTACCTGCGTGACCACGCCGTCTACTACGCGGGCCCCGCCAAGACCCCCGAGGGCTACGCGTCCGGCTCCTTCGGCCCCACCACCGCCGGCCGCATGGACTCCTACGTCGAGCAGTTCCAGGCCGCGGGCGGCTCGTTCGTCATGCTCGCCAAGGGCAACCGCTCCCAGCAGGTCACCGACGCCTGCGGCAAGCACGGGGGCTTCTACCTCGGTTCCATCGGCGGCCCCGCCGCGCGCCTCGCCCAGGACTGCATCAAGTCCGTCGAGGTCATCGAATACCCGGAACTGGGCATGGAAGCCGTCTGGAAGATCGAGGTCGAGGACTTCCCCGCCTTCATCGTCGTCGACGACAAGGGCAACGACTTCTTCGCGGACGTGACTTCGGCGGTGATCACCAACATCCCGGTCCGCCGGTCCTGATCTCCCACCGCTTCGCACGACGCCCCCGCCCTCTCCGGGCGGGGGCGTCGCGCGTCCCGGGTGCGGCGGTCAGTAGCGGTCCAGCGGCGGCGGGGCCGGGAAGCTGGTCCGGGTGGGGTCGAGGTGTTCGGTGTAGGCGGCGGACCAGGTGCCGTCGGTGGCGGCCTTCTCCAGCGCGTCGTTGACCGCCGAGCGGAGGGCGGCATCGTCGTGGTTCATCCCGATGCCGTACTTCTCGACGCCGAACGGGGTTCCCACGACTTTGAGTTCGGACGGCCGCATAGCGGCGTAGCCGCGCAGGATCGCGTCGTCGGTGACGACCGCGTCGACGCGTGACGCCTGGAGGTCCTCGAGGCACTGGGCGTAGCTCGTACGCCCGGACACCTGGGCCTGCGGCACGTTCGTCTGGACGACCTGGAGCGGCGTGGAGCCGGTGACGGAGCACACGGTGCGTCCGGCGAGGGAGCTGTCCATGCCGGTGATCGTCGGCTCGCCCGCACGGACGAGGGCGGTGAGCCCGGCCACGTAGTACGGACCGGCGAAGGCCACGGTCTGCTTGCGCAGGGCGGTGATCGAGTACGTGCCGATGTAGAGGTCGATGCCGCCGCTCGCGAGGGCGGCTTCGCGCGCCGCCGACGGGACGTTGCGGAACTCCACGCCGTCCTCGTCGAACCCGAGGTCCTCGGCGACGGCCAGGGCGAGTTCGATCTCGAAGCCCGAGTGCCGCCCGGTCGCCGGGTCCTGGAAGGAGAGGCCGGGGGTGTCGCCCTTCGTGCCGACGATCAGGCGGCCGCGCACCCGGGCGGCCGCCAGGACGGGCGAGTTTTGGAACCCGCCGGTCGGCGGGACGGACGCGGTGGGGCCGTCGGTGGCAGTGGCCGACGGGGTCGCGGTGGGGGTGCGGGAGGGTGACGAGGTCGCGGTTGGAGAGTCACCGGGTGACGCCGAAGGCTTCGCCGGCGCGCTGGAGCTCGCCGAACCGGCGCTGTCGGACGACGAGTCCTCGTCGTCGCCGAGCAGGACGACGAGGGTCATCACGATGGCGATGACGAGCCCGGCCGCGGTCCCGACGAAGAGCATCGTGTTGGAGCGGCCGCCGACCGGAGACGGTGCCGACGGCGGCGCGCCCGGCGGCTGCGCGCTCGGGGCGTATCCAGGTTTCGGCGGCGGCGGGACCGCGGACGAAGGCGGTACGGCCGGCCCCAGGTCGTCCGGGCCTCCGTGCTGCGGTGTATCGGACACAGGTCCCCCAGGACGAGTTCTACGGCTCAGCGATTTCGACGGCTCAGCACTTTCGACGGCTCAGCACTTTTGGCGGCTCGGCACGTTCGGCGGCTCGGCACGTTCGGCGGCCGAGCACTGCCCATCGTGCCAGCGGGCCTCCGCTCCGGCTGCCACACCGGAGCGGAGGCCCGCGCGATCGGGTCGGTTGCGCCCGCGACCGTCAGTAGGCGTCGTACGGGATGGAGCTGTATCCCAGCGGCGCCGCCGCCCCCGCGTTCCAGGTCTGCGCCGCCGATCCGTTCGACGCCGTCTGCGTCACCGGCCCGTTGCCGCCGGTCGGGGCGGTGATCCGCAATCCCGAGACGCGGCCGGCGAGTTGCCCGGAGACGGAGTCGAACCGCAGGTTGTCGCGGTACGCGCCGACGCCGTCCTTGCAGGACCAGATGCCGATCCCCGAACCGGCCGCGGTGGTCCCGCGGTTGTCGAGGCAGTAGGCGGGATCTTTGAGGCTGTGGACCTGGCCGCTCGCGGCGTTCACGAACCACTTCTGGTTGGCGCTGCCCGTGCAGTCCCAGGCCAGGACGCCCGTTCCGTTGCTCATCGAACCGCCGTCCACATCAAGGCACTTGCCGGTGTTGCCCGCCTTGAGTTCGGTGAACACCGCGGCCTGGTGCGGCTCGGCGGCGAACCGCTGTGCCGCCGAGCCGTTGCAGGCCGCGAGCACGAGCCGGGCCCCCAGGGTGGGGTCGGTGCCCGCCGGAGTGACGCACAGCGTCTGGGCGTCGGCCGGTCGCAGGGTGCCGCCGGTCTGCACGAAGCGCTGGTTCTGGCCGCCGTTGCAGTTCCACAGGACCACCGGCGTACCGCCGGCCCGGGCACCGCCTTCCGGGTCGAGGCAGCGGTCGTGGCTCAGTTCGACATGCACGGACTGGTTCGCCGCGTCGTACCAGAAGCCCTGGTTGCGACCGCTCTGGCACGGCCACAGTTGCAGCGGCGTGTAGTTGCGCGACGAGTAGCCGTACGAGTCGGCGCACAGCCCCGTGCCCTCGTTCCGCAACTGCCGGAAGTCCTTGACCCCCTCGGTGAGCACGGTGTTGCCGGTGCTCGCCGGGTCCACGCAACTCGCGGTCTGGTAACCCGAGTTGTACAGCTGTGTCAGGCAGGATGCGAACGCGATGTGGCCGCGCTCGTTGGGGTGGAAGGACTGCCGGGTGGTGTTCTCGTCGAACAGGTCCAGGTTGGCGAACCACAGCCCTCGCACCCACGTGTTGTCGGTGCACACCTCATGGCCGTGGAACAGGCGGCTGTTGTCGAGGTAGATCGCCCCGGTGTTCGCGGCGGCCTGCCGCGACGCCTCGGCGAACATCGGCACCGCCTCGTTGCGGCCCCACGCCTGGTCGCGCAGGTAGCCGAGGCAGCCGCCGGCGTACCAGCCGGGGAAGTTCGGGTTGTCCTCGACGTCGGGGCTCATCGGCGACGGGTAGCCCATGACCACCAGCTTGTACTCGGAACTGACGTATCCCGCGTCGGTCATGACGGTGCGCAGGTCGCGCACGTCCTGCTCGACCTTGGGCCGCAGCGCCTCGACGCGGGCCTTCCACTGCGGCTGGTAGGTGCCGTGGCACTCGCCCTGGAAGAACACCCGGCGCGTGACGCAGTCGGTCATCGTCGGGCCGAACTGGAGGTCGTCGTTGCCCCCGACGACCAGCAGAACCAGCTTCAGCCGGGTGTTGCGCGCCTTGATCGCGAGGCTGTCGGACTGCACGAGTTCGTCGGCGTACTGCTTCGTGCCACCGATGCGGATGTTCTGGCTCGACGCCCCCGAGCAGGCCACGTTGTACGTCACGTCCGCCGCGATGCCCGTGCGGTGGATGGCCGCCTGCGGCGAGCGGTGGCACCAGTTCGTCGGGCCGTCGGTGGGCGCCTCGTACGTCCCGACGCCCTCGCCGGAGATCTCGCTGTCGCCGATGGAGATCAGCGACGTCTTGCGCTGGTCGACCGGTCGGATCGCCGGACTGCCGTACAACTGCTGCGCCTCCGCGGCCCGGATCGCCTCCAGGTCGGCGCGCAGCGGTGTCGGCGTGGTCGCGGCGCCGGCCGGGGAGCCGGTCAGGACGCCGAGTCCGCCGATCGCCACGAGCATCGCGGTGGCGGCTCCCACCGCGGCGCGCCGCACGGATCTGCGCCGAGAATTTCCGGACAAGTACACGTTCCCTCGCCTTCGTCACACCTTGATGGGATGTACCAGGGGTAACAGGAACACGTGCGGAGGAAACCTACCTGCTGGTAGGCAAGATCTGAACAGGTCCGAACCAGGCGAAATCCCGACCGGCAAATCCCGGGAATCCTAGGAAACGATGTCTTTGCGCTCGAAATGGCGGAAAGCCAGCGCAATGAAGACCAGGGCATAGCCGACCGAAACCGCCGACCCCTTGATCATGCCCTCCCACTCCATGTCCGCCTGGAGGGCATCAACCCACGCGAACTGCCAGTGTGTGGGCAGGATTTCGCGCCACGCGCCGAGTGCGGTCACGGCGTCCACAATGTTCGAGACGACCACCAGGCCGACCGCGCCGCCCACCGCGCCCAACGGAGCGTCGGTCACCGTCGACAGCCAGAACGCGACAGCGGCGACGACGAGTTGCGACACCATGCCGTACGCGACGACCACCGCCATGCGCCGCATCGCCTCGCCGCCGGACAACGAACCGCCGATCGGGATCTCCAGCGGCCCCCACCCGAACGCCACCACACCGGCCAGCAATGCCATGGCCGGCAGCAGCAACAGCGCGAGCCCGCTGTACGCCAGCGACACCGCGAGCTTCACCCGCAGCAGCCGCGCCCTCGGCACCGGTGCCGCGAGCAGATAGCGCAGCGACGACCAACTCGCCTCACTGGCAACGGTGTCGCCGCAGAACAGCGCCACCGCGACCACCAGCAGGAAGCCCGTCGACACGAACAGCGCGAACGCCGTCAGATTGAGCGCGCTGCGCGTCGCCACGTCGACCAGCGTCGGCACGGTGTCCCGCTCGGGATCACCGCCCACCTTGAACGCGATGACCAGGATCCACGGCAGCAGCGCCAGCAGGCCGAGCATCACCAGCGTGCGCCGCCGCCGCAACTGCCGCAGCGCCTCGACCCGAAACGGCAGGGTGTGCCGCGGCCGGTAGCCGTGCGCCCGGGACGGCGCGGCGTCCTCGGTTCCCCGGGGAACCGGCGTGGTCTCGGCGGTCACTGCTGTTCTCCGATCAGCGTGAGGAACGCGTCCTCCAGGCGGCGTTTCGCGGTCACCCGGTCCACCGCGACCCCGGCGCCCACCAGTTCGGCGACGACCGCCGACGGCTCGGCGCCCGCGAGGTGCACGAGCACGCCCTCGCCCTCCGGCACCGCGGAGGCCACCCCGGACATCCCCGAGAGCACCTCGACCGCGCGGTCCGGTACGGGCGTCCCGACCGCGAGCGTGTTCCCGTCCCCCGTGATCTCCTCCACCGGGCCCGACGCGACGAGCCGGCCGCGGTGCATCACGACCACATGCGTGCAGGTCTGCTCGACCTCGGCGAGCAGGTGGCTGGAGACCACGACCGTGCGGCCGTTCGCGGCGTACCTGATCAGCACGTCGCGCATCGCGCGGATCTGCGGCGGGTCGAGCCCGTTGGTCGGCTCGTCGAGCACCAGCAGGTCCGGCAGGCCGAGCATGGCCTGCGCGATGGCGAGACGCTGCCGCATGCCCTGCGAGTACGTGCGGACCTTGCGGTCCAGCGCCTCCCCCAGCCCCGCGATCTCGAGAGCCTCCTCGAAGTGCGCGTCCTGCGCCGGGCGTCCGGTCGCCTTCCAGTACAGCGACAGGTTGTCGCGGCCGGACAGGTGCGGCAGGAAACCGGGCCCCTCGACGAACGACCCGAGCCGGGACAGCACCGGCGCCCCCGGCGTCACGATGTGCCCGAAGATGCGGATCTCGCCGTCGTCCGGGTGGATCAGCCCCATGAGCATGCGCAGCGCCGTGGTCTTCCCCGCGCCGTTCGGCCCGAGCAGGCCCAGCACCTGGCCGCGCTCGACGGTGCAGGAGAGGCCGTCGACGGCGAGCTTGCCGCCCTTGTAACGCTTCGTCAGGCCCTGTATCCGCAGCGGCACTTCGGCGAGCGCGACGATCGGGGCACGTTCCTTGAGACGGCGCTTCCCGGTCACCACCAGCACCACGGCGAGTGCCGCGGCGACGGCCGGCAGGCCCCACGTCCACCACGGGTAGCCCGGCGGCGGGAGCTTGATGCCCGGCACCGAGGGAACGGTCAGCGGGCCGACGACGGCGATCCGGTACGCGGCGGGCTCGGCCGGCGTCGCGTACCCCAGGTCGGTGGTGGTGAGCACCAGCCGCAGCCGGTGCCCGGCGTCGATCTCGCGGTCGACCTCCGGCAGCCGGATCTCCACCTCGCGCCCGTCCGCCGCCCCGACGACCCGCACCGGCGCCGCGAGTTGGTACGGCAGCACCGCGCCGCCGCCCGGGTCCACGTCGTAGAGCTTGGCGAACAGCACGATGTCGGCCGCTCCCGAGACCCGCACGCGCACCGTCGACCCGCCGGTGATCCGCAGCGTGCGGTCCAGCGGCTGGGTCATGAAGAACGCGCTCTGCCCCGGCATGTCGAGCGAGAGCTGCCCCAGCGCCGAGGCGTCACCCGACTGGCCCAACGCACCGAGGAGTCCGAGACCGGGCAGCGTCGACATCGACGGCGGCGATCCGCCGGGCGGGTTGACGACGGTCTGCTCCGGCCCCGCCAGCGGCAGCGCCAGGCGGGTGCTGCCGTCCGTACCGGGATAGCGCGGGCCCTCGGCGACCCGGATGACCTGCTCGCGCGTCGAGGTGTCGACGCCGCCCAGCCGGGTGACCGAGAACGGCCCCGCCGGCACCGGCGCTCCCCCGCCGCCCTGCCGCCGCGCCTCGGTGGCCCGCGCGCCCTCGTCGGAGGCGAGCCACTTGTCGAACCACGCGACCGTCTTGTCGCGGACCAGCACGCTCTGCTGCGGACCGCCGTCGTGGCCGCCCGCCGTCCACACGACCTCCACCGGGAACCCGTTGGCCGACACCGCGCGGGCGGTCCGGTCGGCCTCGGCGAGCGGGAAGAGCGAGTCGTTCTGGCCCTGGATCAGCAGAGTGGGCACCCGAAGCCGGTCCGCGACGCTCGCCGGACTGGCCCGCCGCAGCAGTTCCACGGCTCGGTCGCTGGGGCGTCCGGTGCGCGCGACCTCCTCGTACACCGCGCACACCTCGGCGGTGAAGCGCCCGCACACCGACTCCGCGGCGTCGGCCGGGTCGGCGGGGGCGCCGGGCGGCTGTCCCCCGGGCGCGCCCGACCCGTCGGTGCCCAGCCCGCCGGCCGCGGACGCCCCCGAGGAGAAGAAGACCCCGGCCCACATCTTCTTGAAGACGCCGGTCGCGGGCCCCGTGCCGGCGGCGTTCGGGAGCAGCGACTCGCCCAGGTCGTTCCAGGTCCACTGCGGCGCGACGGCGTCCACGCGCGGGTCGTACGCCGCGAGCAGCAGCGCCAGCGCTCCCCCGTACGACACGCCCGCCGCACCGACCCGCGGGTCACCCGGTCGGTCGAGCAGCACCTCGGGACGTCCCGCCAGCCAGTCGACCAGCGCCCGCGCGTCCGCCACCTCGTAGTCCGGCTGGTCGAGCGCGATACGGCCGCCGGACGCCCCGAAGCCCCGCGCGGACCACGTCATGACCACGTACCCGCGCCGCGCCAGGCCCTCGGCCTCGGCGCGCACGGTGGACTTGTTGCCGCCGAACCCGTGGCCGAGCAGCACGGCGGGCGCGGGTGCACCCGTATCGGGGTAGTACACGGTCGTGTCCAGGCCTATGCGGTCCGGCGACCCGGGGCCCGCGGCGACCTCGACCCGTTGCTGGCCGCTGCGCACGGGCGCGGCCCCGCCGCCGCCCGACGTCGTCACGATCGCAGCGAGCGCCAGGACGACGAGCACCAGCCCTACGGCGGTCAGGACCCGGGCCCGCCGGGTCGCGGGCATGCGGCGGGTGAGCGCCGTCCTCCACGTCATGGCCAGACCCTACGGCGTGGAACGGCGTCGAACGGGCATCCGGTCACGATGACCGGGCGGCGATGACCGGGCGAGGCGCCGCGACCGCCCTTAGAGTCGATCAAGGAGGTGACTCGTGCGGATCGCCCTTTTCATCACCTGCGTCAACGACACGGCCTTTCCGGAGACCGGGAAGTCCGTTGTGCGGCTGCTGCGCCGGCTCGGCCACGAGGTGGAGTTCCCGTACGCCCAAACGTGTTGCGGCCAGATGCACTTCAACTCCGGCTACCGGCGCGACGCCCGGGCGCTCGCCCGCTCGTTCGCCGAGACGTTCGAGCCGTACGACGCGGTGGTCACCCCGTCGGGCTCGTGCGCCGCGATGGTGCGCGACTACCACCCCGTGCTCGCGGAGGGCGCCCGAGGCAAGGACACCGAGGCGTTCCGTACGCGGGTGGCCGCGGTCGCCCCGCGCGTGTACGAGTTCACCGAGTTCCTGGTCGACGTGCTCGGTGTCGAGGACGTCGGCGCGTACTTCCCGCACAGCGTCACCTACCACCCGACCTGCCACTCGGCGCGCATGATCGGCGTCGGTGACCGGCCGCTCCGGCTGCTGCGCAAGGTCCGCGGACTGCGGCTGGCCGAACTGCCGCGCTCCGACGAATGCTGCGGCTTCGGCGGCACGTTCGCACTGAAGAACGCCGAGACGTCCACGGCCATGGGCCGCGACAAGGTGACCGCGGTCATGGAGACCGGGGCGCAGGTCCTGTGCGCGGGCGACAACTCGTGCCTCATGCACATCGGCGG
The DNA here is from genome assembly GCF_053592165.1 of Streptodolium elevatio. Lineage (NCBI taxonomy): Bacteria > Bacillati > Actinomycetota > Actinomycetes > Kitasatosporales > Streptomycetaceae > Streptodolium > Streptodolium elevatio. The sequence goes on along the minus strand of NZ_JBSFVE010000010.1, from coordinate 91,901 downwards.
GGTGATGTCGCGTCAGCACACCGGTGTGAAGGTGATGCACCTCGCGGACATCCTCGCGTCGACCGGTCCGCACCCGGACCTGGAGGCGTTCCCCTCGGGCGACTTGGCGTACCCGACGCTGCCGTCCCTCGACCCGGTGCATCCGACCACGGGCCTCTTCGAGGCCGACGCACCCGCGGAAGGTGCCCCGCGATGACGACGGTACGCCCCGAGCCGACCTTCCTCGGCATGCCGCCCTTCCCCGAGGCCGCGCACGCCGCCCTCGCGAACCCCCAACTGCGTGCCAACATGCGCAATGCCACGCACACCATCCGAGCGCGGCGTGCCGCGGTGGTCGACGAGGTTCCCGACTGGGAGAAACTGCGTTTGGCGGGCGCCGCGATCAAGGACGACGTGCTGGCCCATCTCCCGCGCTACCTGGAGCAGTTGGAGGCGGCCGTCACCGCCGCGGGCGGCACCGTGCACTGGGCCCGCGACGCCGCGGAGGCGAACGCGATCGTCGTGGACATCGCCCGCGGCCACGGCACCGACGAGGTCGTGAAGATCAAGTCGATGGCGACCCAGGAGATCGGCCTCAACAACGCCCTCGCCGCCGCCGGGATCCACGCGTGGGAGACCGATCTCGCCGAGCTGATCGTGCAGTTGGGCCATGACCTGCCGTCGCACATCCTGGTCCCGGCGATCCACCGCAACCGCCGCGAGATCCGCGACATCTTCCGCGACGAGATGGGGAACGCGGGACGGCCGGCTCCGGAGAACCTGTCCGACCGCCCGGCGGATCTCGCCGAGGCCTCGCGGCGGCATCTGCGCGAGAAGTTCCTGCGGGCGAAGGTCGCGGTCAGCGGGGCCAACTTCGCGGTGGCCGAGACGGGCACGGTGTGCGTGGTCGAGTCGGAGGGCAACGGCCGCATGTGCCTGACGCTGCCCGACGTACTGGTGACGGTGATGGGCATCGAGAAGCTGCTGCCGACGTGGCAGGACATGGAGGTGTTCCTCCAGTTGCTGCCGCGTTCGTCGACCGGCGAGCGTATGAACCCGTACACGTCGATGTGGACCGGCGTCACCGAGGGCGACGGGCCGCGCGTGTTCCACCTGATCCTGCTCGACAACGGGCGCACCGACGTCCTGGCCGACCCGGAGGGGCGGCAGGCGCTGCGCTGCATCCGCTGCTCGGCGTGCCTCAACGTGTGCCCGGTCTACGAGCGGGTGGGCGGGCACGCGTACGGCTCGGTCTACCCCGGCCCGATCGGCGCGATCCTCACCCCGCAGTTGCGCGGGATCAACCAGCACGAGGTGGACGAGCAGACCGCGTCGCTGCCGTACGCCTCGACGCTGTGCGGCGCGTGCTTCGAGGCGTGCCCGGTACGCATCGACATCCCGGCGATCCTGACACGCCAGCGGGCGCAGCTGACCGACCTGGGACGCGCCCCCGCGCAGCGCGGCGAGAAGGCCGCGATGAAGGCCGCGGAGTGGGTCTTCGGGCAGCCTTGGCGGCTCGGACTGGCCCAGCACGCGGCGTCGTTCAGCAGGCACTTCATCGGCCGGAAAGGGCACATCGGCAAGGTACCCCGGCTGCTGGCCGGACCGCTGGCCGGCTGGACGGCGAGCCGCGACGCCCCCGCCGCGCCGCCCGAGTCGTTCCGTTCGTGGTTCAAGCGCACGGACGGCGGCCTGACCGAGGGCGACCCGGCCTCGGCCGGCCCGCCCGAAGCCCTGCTGGAGGAGCAATGACGGCACCGACCGATCCCGCGCGGCCGGACCCCGCGGCGGACGATCCCGCGACGCTCCTGTCGCACACCGCATTGCAGCACGTGGACCTCACTGACCCGCCCGGACTGCCGCACACCGACCTGGCGCACCCGGGGCTGCCGCACACCTACCCCGGGCTGCCGTCCGAGGCCAAGGCCGAGATCCTGGCGCGGATCCGCGGATCGTTGTCGGGCGACGGGCGGCCGCCGCGGGCCGTGGTGGACCGCACGTACCGCCGTACGCGCGACGAAGGCACCGACCTCGTCGGGCTGTTCGCCGAGCGCGCCGGCGACTACCGGGCGCACGTGGTGCGCGCAAACGCCCGCACGCTGGTCGACACGGCGGTGTCGCTGCTGACCGAGGCGGGGGTGGCACGGCTCGTGGTGCCGCCCGGCAAGCGGCTGGGCTGGCTCGCCGCGACCGGGGTGGAACTGGTCTACGACGACCCGCCGCTGACGACCGATCAGCTCGACGCGGAGGCGGGTGTGGCCACCGGGTGCGCACTCGCGATCGCCGAGACCGGCACGATCGTCCTGGACGCCGGGCCGGACCAGGGCCGACGCGTACTGACGCTGCTGCCCGACTACCACCTGTGCGTGGTGCGCGCGGACCAGATCGTCGGCACCGTGCCCGAGGCGATCGCCCGGCTCGACCCGCACCGCCCGCAGACCTGGATCAGCGGCCCGTCGGCGACCAGCGACATCGAGCTGAACCGCGTCGAGGGCGTGCACGGTCCGCGCACACTGCACATCCTGCTCCTGTCCTGACCGGCCCGGGCAGCGACAGCCCGGCAGCGGCACCGGCAGCGGCAGCGGCAGCGGCAGCGGCAGCGGCAGCCGGGAACAGCCCGGTCCCGTCGGGAGTTGCCGCGGGTAGGGACCGCACTTGGGAGGCACGACGATGAGCAAGGGCCAGGGCGCCGACCAGGGCGAGGGGCCGGGCGACGGCTTCCGCGTCGAGCACGACTCGATGGGCGAGGTACGCGTACCCGCGCACGCCAAGTGGCGGGCCCAGACGCAGCGGGCGGTCGAGAACTTCCCGATCTCCGGCGGCACCCTCGAACACGCGCACGTCGCGGCCCTCGCGCGCATCAAGTCGGCGGCCGCCCGGGTGAACGCGGAACTCGGCGTACTCGACAAGGACATCGCGGCGGCGATCGAGGAGGCCGCGGCCGAGGTCGTCGCCGGGCGCTGGGACGACCAGTTCCCGGTCGACGTGTTCCAGACGGGCTCGGGCACGTCCTCGAACATGAACATGAACGAGGTGCTGGCCACGCTCGCCGCCGAACGCCTCGGCCGCGACGTGCACCCCAACGACCACGTGAACGCGTCGCAGTCGTCGAACGACGTCTTCCCGTCGTCCATCCACGTGGCGGCGACCGCGGCGGTGACGCACGACCTGGTCCCCGCGCTGGTGCACCTGTCGAGCGCACTGGGCCGCAAGGCCGCCGAGTTCGCCGACGTGGTGAAGTCCGGCCGCACGCACCTGATGGACGCCACCCCGGTCACGCTGGGCCAGGAGTTCGGCGGGTACGCGGCGCAGGTGCGCTACGGCGTCGAGCGCCTGGAGTCGACCCTGCCGCGCGTCGCCGAACTCCCGCTCGGCGGAACGGCCGTGGGCACCGGCATCAACACCCCGCGCGGTTTCTCCGCCCGGGTGATCCAGGCGCTCGCGTCGGACACGGGCCTGACGTTCACCGAGGCCCGGGACCACTTCGAGGCGCAGGGGGCGCGTGACGCGCTGGTCGAACTGTCCGGCCAGCTGCGGACCATCGCGGTCGGACTCAACAAGATCGCGAACGACCTGCGCTGGATGGGCTCGGGGCCGCGTACCGGACTCGCCGAGATCAGCCTGCCGGACCTGCAGCCCGGCAGCTCGATCATGCCCGGCAAGGTCAACCCCGTGGTCCCGGAGGCGGTCGGCCAGGTCGTCGCGCAGGTGATCGGCAACGACGCCGCGGTGGCGTTCGGCGGCGCCGCGGGCAACTTCGAGCTCAACGTCATGCTGCCGGTCATCGGCCGCAACGTGCTGGAGTCCATCCGTCTGATCGCGTCGGTCTCGCGGGTGCTCGCGGACCGCACGGTGGACGGCATCACCGCCGACGTCGAGCGCCTGCGCGAGTACGCGGAGAGTTCGCCGTCGGTGGTGACGCCGCTCAACAAGTACCTCGGGTACGAGGAGGCGGCCCGGATCGCCAAGCAGTCGCTGGCCGAGCGGAAGACGATCCGGCAGGTCGTCGTCGAACGCGGGCACGTGGAGGCCGGGCGGCTCACCGAGGCGCAGCTCGACGAGGCGCTGGACGTGCTGCGCATGACGCGGCCGTAGGGCTGCTCCGCGGGACCACGGCGGGCCCTCATCCGCCCGTCGGCAGCAGCGCCTCACACACCGTCAGTGCCGCGGCGACCTCCGGCTTCGTACGGTCGAGGGCGGTGACTCCCCCAGCCGGGACCTCCACGTTGTGGTCCTTCATGCAGCCGGTGAAGACCTGTGCGGCCGAGACGGACGCCTCCGCGGCGGCGCTCGGGGCCGCGGCGCCCGGCGTACCGCCCGCGTTCGGTGCGTCGGACGAACCGGGTTCGCCAGGACCGCCGCTGTTCGGGCCGCCTTCGCCCGGTGCGCGGCTCGGGCGCAGTGCGGCGCATGCCTGCTCGGCCTTCTGCCATGCGGGGTCGGTGGCACGCGGGTTGGCCCGGTCGCCGGGCGCTCCCGAAGGACGCCCGGACGGCCTGTCGGTCGGCCTGCCGCTCGGTCCGTCGGTCGGTCGCGCGGTGGGGAAACCGAAGCGCGGCTCATCGGCGTCGGCGCGGTGATCCTGCTCGTCGCGGTCGGCAACGGCTCGTCCAAATCGGTGCAGGCGTCGATCGAGAGCCTGGGCACGAACCTGATCACCGTGAGCCACACCGCCGGAGGCGGCCGCTTCGGCGCGGCCGGGCGCGGCAGCGAGCTCAAGGACCTCACGCTGGACGACGCCAGGGCGCTGGTGGACGCCGTACGGGCTCCGCATGTGAAGTCCGCGGCGCCGGTGCAGAACACGACGGGGTCGGTGGTGTACGCCGGGCAGTCGACCACGGTCAACTCCGTCGTGGGCACCACGCCCGACTGGTTCGCCACGACGAACCACGAGGTCGCGCGCGGGACCGCGCTCACCGCCGCGGACGTCGACAACTCCCGCAAGGTCGTGGTGCTCGGCGGCACCATCGTCGAGAACGTGTTCGGCCCGGAGGACCCGGTCGGCAAGGACGTGCTGCTCTCCGGCATCCCGTTCCGGGTGGTCGGCGTGCTCGCCACCAAGGGCGGGGCCGGCCAGGACACCGACGACACGATCGTGCTGCCGGTCAGCACGTTGCGGGCGAGCCTGGCCGGCTACGGATCGCTCAGCCAGATCACCGTGCAGGCCACCTCGTCCGGGGCCACCGACGAGGCCGAGGCGGAGATCACCGCGATCCTGGACGCCCGCCACAAGATCACCAGTTCGGCACAGACCGACTACCGCCTCGTGAACCAGGCGTCGCTGCTGAGCGCCAACGACGAGACGAACCGCACCTTCACTGTGCTGCTGGGGGCCGTCGCGGCGATCTCGCTGCTGGTCGGCGGCATCGGCATCACGAACATCATGCTCGTGACCGTCGCCGAGCGGACGCGCGAGATCGGCATCCGCAAGGCCATCGGCGCCCCGCGCGGCGCGATCCTCGGGCAGTTCCTCGCCGAGTCGACCCTCCTGTCCGTCCTCGGCGGCGCGCTCGGCGGGGCCGCGGGGCTGTTCTCGGCGCGGTTCACGGTCGTCGGCATCGAGCCGGCCGTCGTGCCGTCGTCGGTCTTCGCGGCCTTCGGGGTGTCGGTGGTCCTGGGGCTCTTCTTCGGCGGTTACCCCGCGGCGCGGGCCGCGTCCCTGCGCCCGATCGAGGCGCTCCGGCACGAGTGAGTCGCCTGCGTCCGGTCCGGGCGCGGGCGGCCGGCAACCGAGGAGGTTCGAACCGGCATGGACAGCACACACGAAGCATCGGCCCGCGTCGCGCGGGGCAGGCACGGGGCCGCCGACGGTGGTGGCGACGACGCCATCCGGAGCGGCATCGAGAACGACATCCAGAACGGCATCCAGGACGGCGTCGGGAGCGGCCATAACGGCGTGTCCGCGGACGACAACACCCGCGAGATCCCCGCGGTCCGTACCGACGCCGAGGCCGTGCTCGCGGAACCGCTCGGCGCGCATTCGGTCGACGACGAACTCACCGCGCCGCCGCGGGCCAGGCTGCCGGTGCTGTCGCTGGCGCTGGCCGGTGCGCTGCTGCTGACGGCCGGGTTCGCGGCCGGGGTCAAGGTCCAGCAGGAGCGGGACGACGACGGGGGCAGCGCCGCGGCACCGGGCGCACGTACCGGCGCCGCGGGTGCGGGCGCGGCCGCCGCGGGCGCGGCAGGCGGACGCCAAGGGCAAGGGCAGCAAGGGCAGGCCGGGCAGCAGGCTCAGCAGGGCCAGCAGGCACCGGGCGGACAGCAGGCCCCCGGAGCGCAGCAGGGGCAGGCCGGACAGCAGGGCGCCGCCGCCGGGGCCGGCACAGCCGTTGGCACCGTCAAGCTGGTCGACGGCGAATTCATCTACCTCTCAGATTCGTCCGGCAAGGTCGTCAAGGTGAAGACCGATCAGACGACCGCCATCACGGTCAGCGAGCAGGGTGCCCCCGCCGACCTGCACCCGGGTGACGCCGTCGTGGTCCGCGGCACGACCGGCGACGACGGGCTCCTGTCCGCCACCACGGTCGTCGAGGGGTCCGGGACCGCGGGCGCTCCGGGCGCCGGGGCGATCGGACGGGGCTGACGGTGGTGCCCGGAAGGCCGCCCGGGACCGCAAGGCGTTCACCACCGGGGCGGCACCGGGCGGCGACGGCCGGTACCGGGTGGTCGCCGTACCGCTGGACGACGGCACCGGAACGGTGGTCGCGGCGCAGACGCTGCGCGACGTGGACGCCGCGGTGCGGCGCATGCGCAACGTCTGCCTGGGGCTGGGAGCCGGCTGCCTCGTCGTGCTCGCGTCCGCCGGGTGGTTCGCGGTGCGCGCCGGGCTGCGTCCGCTGCGTCGGATCGAGCTGACTGCGGCGGCCATTGCCGCGGGCGACCTGTCGCACCGCGTGCCGGCGGCCGCGCCCGGCACGGAGATCGGACGCTTGTCCGCCGCCCTGAACGGCATGCTGACGCAGATCGAGACCGCGTTCGAGGCGCGGGCCCGGTCGGAGGCCCGCATGTTGCGGTTCGTCGCCGATGCGGGCCACGAACTGCGCACCCCGCTGTCCAGCGTGCGCGGGTTCGCCGAACTCCACCGGCTCGGCGGCCTCCGCGAACCGCACGAAGTCGCCCGCATGATGCGCCGGATCGAGGACGAGGCGGCCCGCATGGGCGGCCTCGTCGAGGACCTCCTCCAGTTGGCCCGCCTGGACGAGCAAACCCCCGCTCCGCCGCGATCCGGTCGACCTGCGCATGCTCGCCGCCGACGCACTCGACGACATCCGCAGCCTGGCCCCGGACCGGCCGGTGTCGCTCACCGGGCCGGACGGCCGGCCCGCCCGGCCGACCGAGGTCCTCGGCGACGAGCCGCGCCTGCGGCAGGTCGTCGCCAACCTCGTGGCCAACGCCCTGCGCCACACCCCCGACGGCACGGCCGTCGACCTCACCGTGGGCCTGCTGCCCGACGGGACCGCGCTGTTCGAGGTCCGCGACCACGGCGACGGCCTGTCGGAAACGGACGCCAAGCGCGTCTTCGAGCGCTTCTACCGGGTGGACTCCTCGCGCAGCCGGGGCAACGGCGGCGGCTCCGGGCTCGGCCTCGCCATCGTCGCCGCGCTCGTCCAGGCGCACGACGGCACCGTCACCGCCGATTCCGGCCCCGGGGCGGCCTTCCGCGTCCTCCTTCCCGCCCCCGCGCCCGACCCGGCCGCGTCGCCCACGCGCACACCCGGGTGAATTTTCCGCCCGGCAAAGACTCAAAGGCAGGCAAAACCCAAAGTGAACGGTTGGCGGAACGGCTCCGACCCGCCCGCGCACGCCGTAACATCCGGGCATGACGGAGGCCGACGACGCGCAGCGCGGTCCGGCGTCGGCGGCGTGGGCCCCCGGCGACCAGATCCTCTGGCGCTATCTCAGGAACGGGCGGGTCCTCGACTGCCGCCCGGTGACAGTCGTACGAGACGACCCCGACCAGCTCGCGGTCTGGCTCGCCGGCGGCACCCGGCGCGTCAAGCCGGTGCTCCCGGACGGCTCGGACGTGCGCACCGCCCCGCTCGGCAACCGCTTCCGGCTCGGCCTCGTGCCGGCCGTCCAGGAGTGGTTCGGCGGCGGCGTGCTCATGCTCGCCCGGCCCGACGAACCGTGGTCGGTGTGGCTGTTCTGGGGCCAGGACCGGCGTCTGAACGGCTGGTACGTCAACCTCGAACGCCCCCGCGAGCGCTGGTCCGGCGGGGTGGACACCGAGGACCTGGTCCTCGACGTGTGGGTGACACCGGACCGCCGCTGGCACTACAAGGACGAGGACGAGTTGGCCGCGTCCCGCGAGGCCGGGCGCTTCACCGACGCCGATGTGGACGCCATCTACGCGAGCGGCCGCCGAGCCGTCGACGTGGTCAAGGCCTGGGGCCCGCCGTTCTGCGACGGCTGGGAGGACTTCCGCCCGGACCCCGCATGGCCGCTGCCCGACCTGCCGGACGGCTGGGACCTGCTGCCGAGGACGGCCTGACCGAAAGGGCGCTTTCCGGCCCACCGGCCGCGACCCGGGCGACCCGCGGCATGCAGACTATGCCTATGCACGACGATGTGGACATATCCGCGCTGAGGCGCCGCCGGACGGTCAAGTGGCGGGCCGTCGAGGACGACGTGCTGGCCGCCTGGGTGGCCGAGATGGACTTCGCGGTGGCCGCCCCGATCCGCGAGGCCCTGCTCGACGCGGTCGGCCGCGAGGACTTCGGCTACCCGGACGACGACGCGGGGACCGGGCTGCCGGAGGCGTTCGCGGCCTTCGCGGCCCGCATGTGGGGCTGGCACGTCGACCCCTCCCGCGTCGGCTTGGTGCCCGACGTCGTGCGCGGCATCGAACTGGCCCTGGAGGCGTTCTCGTCGAGCGGCACGGGCGTGGTGGTCCCGGTCCCGGCGTACCCGCCGTTCTTCGAGATCGTCGAGCGCTCCGGACGGCCGCTCGTGCCGGTGCCGCTGACCACCGCCGAGGTGCCGGGCGACCGGCCGATCCTGGACATCGACGCCATCGGGCGGGCGCTCGCGGGCGGAGCGCGCACGGTGCTGCTGTGCAACCCGTACAACCCGGTGGGCCGCGTGTTCACCCGTCCGGAGCTGCTGGAGCTGGCCGGGATCGTGGACTTCCACGGCGCGCGGGTGATCTCCGACGAGATCCACGCCCCGCTGGTGATGCCGGGCGAGACGCACATCCCGTACGCCTCCATCCACCCGTCCGCCGCCGCGCACAGCGTCACCGTGACCTCGGCGTCGAAGGCGTGGAACCTCGCCGGGCTCAAGTGCGCGCAGGTGGTGCTCGGCGACGCGGGGACGGCCGCCACGTGGTGGGCGCTGCCGTTCATCGCGCGCAGCGGGGTGACGACGCTCGGGATCGCGGCGCAGATCGCGGCGTACGACCACGGCGGCCCGTGGCTCGCGGACACCATCTCCTACCTGGACGCCAACCGCCGGGCGCTGGCCGACGCGGTCGCCACGCGCATGCCGCAGCTCACGCACCGCATGCCGGAGGGCACGTACCTCGCGTGGCTGGACTGCCGTGCCCTCGGACTGGCCGACCCCGCCTCGTTCTTCCTGGAGAAGGGCCGCGTCGCGCTGTACGACGGGCGGCGGTTCGGCGACGTGGGCGAGGGGTTCGTGCGGCTCAACATCGCGACGTCGCGCGGCATCCTCGACGAGATCACCGGCCGGATGGCGGGCGCGCTGGACGCCGCGACGCGGCGCTGATCCCGGGCGGAGTCCGCCTGCCGCGCCGCCTCGGCCGGCCGCATCGGCCAGGCCGCACGGGCCGGACGGCCTCGGCGCGGACTGCAACCTTCCCCCGACTTGTCGGCTCCTACCCGGGTGAGAGCAGACAGGGGGACGCATGGACCGACAGCGGGACTTCACCGAGTACGTCCACGCAAGACAGGACCGCCTCTTCCGCACCGCGTACCTGCTGTGCGGCGACCGCGACCGGGCCCAGGACCTCGCGCAGTCGACACTGGCCCGGCTGTTCCGGCACTGGCGGCACGCGCAGCGCGCGGACAGCGTCGACGCCTACGCCCGGGCCGTGATGGTCCGCATCCATCTGAACGAGCAACGCCGTTCGCGCCACGAGCGCGAACTGCACGAACGCATCGACCCGCCGACCCCGCCGGACCGCCCGGAGGTGCGGCTCACCATCCTCGACGCACTGGCGCAACTCGCCCCGAAGGCCCGTGCCGTCGTGGTGCTGCGCTACTGGGAGGACCTGAGCATCGAGACGACGGCCGAGCTGCTCGGTTGCAGCGAAGGCAACGTCAAGAGCCAGTCGTCGCGCGCGCTCGCGCGGCTGCGCGAACTCCTGCCCGAACACATGCTGGCGGCCACCGAGCCGTCCCCGCACGACTTCTGACGTTCCGTCAACCGGTTCCCGGGCCCCGCCGCGCCCGGATGCGGAGGACCACCATGCAGCAGGACGAACAAATCCGACTTCTCCTCACCGAGGCCGTCGACGACCTCGGTCCCACGCCCGACCTCACCCCGCACGCGCTCAAGGCGGGCAGGCGCTCCCTGGCACTGGCACGTGTGCGTACCGGCGCGATCTCGGTCGTCGCCGCCGCGGCCGTGCTCACACCCGCCGTCGTGGTGGCGCCGTGGCGGAACGACGCAACGGGGGCGGCCGCGACGTACCAGGCGTCGATGCCCCTGCACCCGCGGGCCTGGCCCGCGGACTCGCCGCTGGAGGCGCCGACGGCGGCGTTCCCCGTCGTGGCGGGCGACCCCGTCGAAGGCGAGCCGGAGCTCGACGACGACCAGCGCCAGGTCCAGTACGCGTTCAAGCAGAAGGCCGCGGAGATCTTCACGTCCCTGTTGCCCGCCGGTTGGGGCGACATCGCACTGACCGACCGGTCCCTCAACGGCTACGCGCTCACGACGCCGCAGGGAGTGCTCCGGCTCACGTTCATGGGCACGCCGATCCCGCCGGGGGTCGACCGGGAGGCGTCGTACCCGACGACGTGCCCGCCGCCCGACGGCGTCAAGGTCCGTGAGGGCGACTGCCTTTCCACGACGCTTGCCGACGGCACGGGTGTCCTCGTACGCAGGTCGGGCGGGTACGACGAGGCCGGCGCGCCGACCGGGCCGCCGCACTTCTCGGCGCAATTCGTGCGCGGCGACTTCGTCTTCTCGCTCGACGTCGAACCCGACCGCGTCCGACCCGCCCCGACCGTGCCCACGGCCACGCAGGTGCTGGACATCGCGAAGAACGCCGACGTGGTCCGGCTCGCCGACTTCTGGGCGAGGTACCCGCGTCTCATGCACGACGGCTACCCCGACACCGCCGTGAACGTCACGCTCACCCCGGCCGCCGCGTCCCCGAGCCCGAACGCCGCCGACGCCACGGTGCACGTCTCCGATTCGCCCGTCTGGTTCGTCGTCACCTCCGGCGCCGACAAGCGGTAGCGCCACCCGTACGAACGGGCCGTTCCCACCGCGGAGCGGCCCGTTCGGCGTCCTGTGCCCGGAGGCTCACCCGACGATGCGGACCGGCAGTCGGGCCAGCGCCCCGCGCAGCGACTCCGCCAACTGCCCGAACTCCGCCGCCCGTCCGGTGCTCGCGCGCATCACCAGTCCGACGCGGCGGGAGGGGGCGGGCGCCGCAAAGTGGGCGACGGCCAACTGCGAGCCGGGGCGCGTCTCCACGGTGATCGCCGTCTCCGGCAGGAGCGTGACGCCCAGCCCGCCCGCGACGAGCTGCACGAGCGTGGGCAGGCTCGTGGCACGCGTCGCACCCGCCTCCGCTGCGCCGACCTCGCGGCACACGTCGAGCGCCTGGTCGCGCAGGCAGTGGCCTTCGTCGAGGAGCAGCATGTCGAGGTCGCGCAGGGCCGAGCGCGGCACGTCGGAGCGTCCGGCCAGCGCGTTGCCCTCGGGGACGACGAGGGTGAAGTCCTCCTCGTACAGCGGAATCTCGTCGACGCCGGAGGCCCCCGCGGGGAGCGCGAGCAGAAGCAGGTCCAGGCGTCCGGAGGCGAGGCCGTCGAGGAGCGAGTGGGTCTGCTCCTCGTGCACGTACAGATCGAGTTCGGGGTAGTCGTCGCGCACCAGGCGCAGCAGTGTCGGCAGCGTGTACGGGGCCACCGTCGGGATCACCCCGAGGTGCAGCGGCCCGGTGAACGGACGCCGTGCGGACTCCGCCTCGTCGACCAGGTCGTCCAGCGCGTCGAGCACTCTCCGTGCATGCCGGGCGACCCTCTCGCCGGCCGAGGTCAGCAGGACGCGCCGCGTGGTGCGTTCCACGAGCTGCGCCCCGAGCGTCTCCTCGAGCGCGGCCACCGCGCTGGACAGAGCCGGCTGGCTGGTCCCGACCACCACCGCCGCGTCGCGGAAGTGCAGCGTGTCGGCGACCGCCGCGAAGGCCCTGAGCTGGGCCACTGTGGGGGTGCGCGTACTGATGACTACTCCTTGGCAAATGATCGGCAACAGTTTATGACACCCAACACGGGGAGCCGGGCCGAGCGGCAGCCCGGTTATTTGTCGGGATTTTGCGGACGATTAGTCGCTGCCGATATGACTTCCCCGTCAACCTTACGGCCGCAACGGCCTGCCGGATTCACCGACCGACCGGGCGGACTTCGTGCCATCCCGCTGCTGACCTCGGTGTTGCGGCCCCGCTGGGCGCCCGGAACAGCTCGCACACAGCCTCTCCGACGTGCCGGACCGAGGGCGCTCAACGCGGGGCGCGGCAATTCCGGATCCGCCTCGTCCACCGCCGACCTTCCAACACCTTCGGGGAATTTTGTGATTGCGGACTCCAGATCCGGCCACCGGTTGAATTCGGGGCGCATTGACGCCCTCTCCCCGGCCGGCCTCACCACGACGAGTATGCAACCGCCGCGCCCAGGCGTACTCTCGACGGCCGGTGCGGCGGGCCCTCGGGGCACGAGGCCGCGCGGTCGGCGCCGGCCCGACGAGCCGCTCACTGATAAGGGTTGGCTATCAACGGTTGTTGACTTGGCTATTTCCCTGATCAATGCCGCGTGTGGCACCTTGATCGAGTACGTCCGACCGGGGCCCGCACGGCTGCCCCGGGCACCATCGCGGAGGAGACCCAGTGCTTACTGTCGGTAACCAGTTCCCCGAGTACGACCTGACCGGCGTCGTGTCGATCGATGCGGACAAGGCGTTCGAGCAGATCACGCACAAGTCGTACGACGGCAAGTGGCGGGTCGTGTTCTTCTGGCCGAAGGACTTCACCTTCGTCTGTCCGACCGAGATCGCCGCGTTCGGCCGTCTCAACGAGGAGTTCGCGGACCGCGACGCGCAGGTCCTCGGCGTCTCCACCGACTCGGAGTTCGTCCACCTGGCCTGGCGCAAGGACCACCCGGACCTGACCGACCTGCCGTTCCCGATGCTGAGCGACCTCAAGCGCGAGCTGGCCGAGGCCTGCGGCGTGCTGAACGCCGACGGTGTCGCGGACCGCGCGGTCTTCATCGTGGACCCGAACAACGAGATCCAGTTCGTGATGGTCACCGCGGGTTCCGTGGGCCGCAACCCCGACGAGGTCCTGCGGGTCCTCGACGCGCTGCAGACCGACGAGCTGTGCCCCTGCAACTGGCAGAAGGGCGGCGAGACGCTCGACGCCGCCGCGCTGATGGCGGGCTGACCCATGGGTCTGGACGTCCTGAAGGCCGAACTGCCGGAGTTCGCCAAGGACCTGAAGCTCAACCTGGGCTCGGTCGTCGGCAACTCCAAGCTTCCCGAGCAGACGCTCTGGGGCACCGTGCTGGCCTGCGCGATCGCCTCGCGCAGCCCGAAGGTGCTGCGTGAGCTGGAGCCGGAGGCGAAGAGCCACCTCTCCGAGGAGGCGTTCAACGCCGCCAAGGCCGCCGCGGCCATCATGGCGATGAACAACGTGTACTACCGGTCCATGCACCTCATCGGGGACCCCGAGTACGGCAACCTCCGTGCCGGCCTCCGCATGAACGTCATGGCCAACCCGGGCGCGCCGAAGACCGACTTCGAGCTGTGGTCGCTCGCGGTCTCCGCGATCAACGGCTGCGGCCGGTGCCTGGAGTCGCACGAGCAGGTGCTCCGCAAGGAGGGCGTGCCGCGCGAGACGGTCCAGGAGGCGATCAAGATCGCCGCGGTGCTCAACGCGGTGGGCGTCACCCTGGAGTCCGAGGCACAGCTCGGCTGACACGTGCCGCGTCGCACGCGACGTCGCACACAGCATCGGATGACCGCCGACGGGCGGTACGCACGGCCGAACCCGGCCGTGCGTACCGCCCGTTCGCATTCCCGCGCACGCGCGGCCCGTCAGCCGGTCAGCCGGTCAGCCGGTCAGCCGGTCGGCGAGGACGCCGGTCAGGCGCGCCGGGCGCCCATGCCGCCGAGCACGATCTCCTGGTACAGCCCCGCCACGTCGTGCACGCCGAGTCCGCGGTACGCCCCGCTGCTCGTCGAGATCGCGGTACGCACCACCCGCTGCACGAACCCCGGGTCGAGGTCTGTCCGGAACTCCGCCGAGCGCATCCCGTCCACCAGCGCCCGCGTCCACACGCCCTCGACCGCGCCCAGCAGCCGGTACAGCTCCGACTGCGGCACCTCCTCGGTCCCGCGCTCGTTGAGCAGGATCACCGAGGCGACCCCGTGCCCGGCCAGCGCCTCCACGGTCCGGGCGACCAGCCCCTCGAGCCGCCGGGTCGGCGCCGGCCGGGCGACGGCGTCCTTGTCGAAGGCCGCCAGCAGTTCCTGGAAGAAGCCGGTCAGCATGTGCGCGAGCAGGCGTTCCTTGCTGCCGATGTGGTGCGCGAGGCTGCCCACCGGCACTCCGGCGAGATCCGCGATCTGCCGCGTGGTGGTGACCGTGTAGCCCTGCTGCGCGAAGAGCAGCCCGGCCGCATAGCCGATGCGCATGCGTGCGCCGGCGCCCTCCGGGAGCAGCCGCGCCAGCCGGGCGCGCGGTGCCTCGTTGTCGTCCGGGCCGATGCCGACCGCCGGGGTCGCCGGGCGGGTGTTGCCGAGGATCGGCCCGAGCGGGCGCGACCGATAGGCGCCGGGCTTGGCGATGCCGCGGACGAAGAGGTCGACCAGCAGGCCGGACGCCTCGTCCGGGTCGTACCGCCCGCCGCCGCGGTACCACTGCGCCATCGCCCACACGCCGGTCTGCACGAGGTGTGCGGTGACCTCCGGGCGCAGGTCCGGGCGCAGCACACCCGCGCGTACCCCGTCCGCCATCACCGACCGCCACATCGCGCTTGTCTGCGCGGTGCGCTCGGACAGCCAGCGGAAGCGTTCCGTCTGGGCCAGCCGACGGCACTCGGCCACCACCACGATCGACGCCTCGGGGTGCTCCGCGACGACCGTCAGGCTGCCGCGGATCAGGCCACGCAGAGCGACGATCGGATCATCGGTCGCGGCCAGTGTCGCGCGATGCCGCTGCAGCGCGCCGGCGAAGAAGTCCTCGAGGATGTCGAGCAGCATCGCCTCTTTGGACGGAAAGTGGTGGTACAGGCTTCCCGACAACAGCTGTGCGGCGTCCGCGATCTGACGGACCGTCGTGGCGCCGTACCCCTGGCGGGCGAACAGCGCGCACGCGTGCCGCAGGATTTGCGAACGGCGGTCCGCGGGCCTGGAATGCGCCTGCGACCCCCCGCGAGCCCCGTCGTCGTTCACGCTACGAAGCGTAATCGCAGAGCGGACATACGCCACTCGTGACCCACGGTCAGTTCCATCAACACTGGTCACCGCGTATCACACGAACACCAAGAGTTACATCCATGGGGCTTGTCCAGGCGGCCCGCTCGCCGTACCGTGAGCTGGCATATCCTTGACCAAGTCATAGAACCCCGGTCATGGCACCGAAGACCTGGCGACAACGCGAAGGAGCGCAGCGTGGGCAACCCCGTCATCGTCGAGGCCGTACGCACCCCCATCGGCAAGCGCAACGGCCATCTCGCCGGGCTGCACCCGCTCCAGCTGCTGAGCAAGGCGCAGCTCGCGGTCGTCGAGCGGTCCGGCATCGACCCCCAGCTCGTCGACCAGGCGATCGGCGGCTGTGTCACGCAGGCCGGCGAGCAGTCCGGCGACATCGTGCGCCACGCGTGGCTTTACGCGGGCCTCCCCCAGCGCACCGGCGGCACCACCATCGACTGCCAGTGCGGCTCGGCGCAGCAGTCGGTCCACCTGGTCGCGGGCCTGATCGCGGCCGGTGCCATCGAGGTCGGCGTCGCGTGCGGCATCGAGTCGATGAGCCGCAACCCGCTCGGCCACACCCAGAAGCCGGGCCAGAAGTCGAAGCCCGACGACTGGGCGATCGACCTGCCCGACCAGTTCACCGCCGCCGAGCGCATCGCCAAGAACCGCGGCATCACGCGCGCCGACGTCGACGCGCTGGGCGCCCGCTCGCAGGCCAACGCCAAGCGCGCGTGGGACGAGGGCCGCTTCGACTCGCAGGTCGTCGCGGTCGAGGCGCCGGTGCTGGACGAGGAGGGCAAGCCGACCGGCGAGACCCGCACCGTCACCACCGACCAGGGCCTGCGCGAGACCACCGTCGAGAAGCTGGCGAACCTCAAGCCGGTGGTCCCGGACGGCATCCACACCGCGGGCAACTCGTCGCAGATCTCCGACGGCGCCGCCGCGGTCATGCTCATGGACGAGGACAAGGCCCGCGAGCTGGGCCTGCGCCCGCGCGCCCGGATCGTCGCGCAGTGCCTGGTCGGCTCCGACCCGTACTTCCACCTGGACGGCCCGAACGACGCCACCGAGCGCCTGCTCAAGCGGTCCGGCATGAAGCTGTCCGACATCGACCTCTACGAGGTCAACGAGGCCTTCGCGTCCGTCGTCCTGTCCTGGGCGCAGGTGCAGGGCGCGGACCCGGACCGGCTCAACGTCAACGGCGGCGCCATCGCCCTCGGCCACCCGGTCGGCTCGACCGGCGCCCGGCTGCTGACCACCGCGCTGCACGAGCTGGAGCGCACCGGCGGCAGCACCGCGCTCGTGACCATGTGCGCGGGCGGCGCCAATGCGTCCGGCACGATCATCGAGCGCATCTGACCGCTGCGGATCTGGTGCGCAGCTGACCGAGCGCAGCTGACCGAGCGCAGCTGACCGGCGCCGGGCGCCCGTCCGGCGAGCGTTCGGCGGACCGTACGGCAGGCAGAGACACCCGGGCGGGGCCCCCGGGGTGCCATAGGATGCCCCCGGGCCCCGGGGGGGGGCCGGGGGCACCGGGCGGATGCCGGGGGATTGGCCACGTTTTGTACCGAACCGTCCGGGTATCAAGGCTTTCGTGCGCCTCGGGTCCTTCCCCGGCGCGTACGCCTCACCCGGTCCGGGCGGTGCGCTGGTCACCACCCCCGGACCAGCGAAGTAGAACCGAAGAAGCATCAGGCGGATCTCCGGCGCTGTGAAGCGCCGAGGCACACGTACGAGCGCGCGCAGACGCGCCGACAAGCGCTCCCCAAGGTCGGATGTGCGAAGAGCCCCGCCCGGGCCTCAGAGAGGCGCGGGCGGGGCTCTTCGTGGCTTCCGGGGGCCGCGGTCGGCCCCGGTCGGCTCAGTACCAGTGGTGCGACTGCCAGAACGACCAGGCGCCACAGGGGCTGCCGTAGCGGCTGTTCATGTAGTTCAGGCCCCACTTGATCTGGGTCGCGGGGTTGGTGCGCCAGTCCGCGCCGGCCGAGGCCATCTTGGACCCGGGCAGGGCCTGGACCAGGCCGTACGCGCCGGAGGACGGGTTGGTCGCGGTGACGCGCCAGCCGCTCTCCTTCTGCACGATGTTGCTGAAGCACTGGAACTGCGTCGCGTTCATCATCGACCGCGCGATCGCCTTCGGGTCACCCGTGGTGACCGGCGTGCGGGTCTCGGAACGGCTCGCGGCCTCTTCTGCGCGCTCTTCGGCAGCCTTCTTGTCGGCCGCTGCCTTCGCGGCGGCGGCCTTTTCCGCGGCAGCCTTCTCCGCGGCGGCCTTGTCGGCAGCAGCCTTGTCGGCGGCGG
This sequence comes from Streptodolium elevatio, assembly GCF_053592165.1. Classification (NCBI taxonomy): domain Bacteria; kingdom Bacillati; phylum Actinomycetota; class Actinomycetes; order Kitasatosporales; family Streptomycetaceae; genus Streptodolium; species Streptodolium elevatio. The sequence continues at coordinate 73,961 of NZ_JBSFVE010000010.1, read as the reverse complement.
CCTTCTGCTCGGCCTGGATGCGGGCGGCCTCGGCCGCCTGGAAGCGCTGGGCCTCGTCGTATGCGGCGGTCTGTGCGTCCGCCTGCTGAAGAACACCGGTGCTGACCTGCTGCGCCTGGGCGGTGCCCGGCACGTCAAGCAGCTTCGTCGTGCTGCTCGCGGTGTCGACCGTCTGGGCGTTGGAGGTGGACGCACCGGTACCCGTGATACCGACGACAGCGCCGACCGCCGTCACGGCCGTGGCAGAGGCCACGGCTATCCCCCGGACCGAAACCCGGCTCACACAATTTCCTTCCGCAGTCGTCCGCAGCCTGACGGCGGCAGACGTGCCTCACCCCTGTCGCTGGCCTCCCCGTTCGTGCTGGTCACGGGAGGCACTGGCCCGGGTCCACCCGGTGAGGGGCGGCCCGTTGTTGCGGGCGGCGTACGGCGCCGGACTACTCGCTTGCGTGAGCTTTGCGGCGAAATCTCGCCGGTGCGTCGCCCTGTCGGGAGACCCACCCAGCCGTACGCGGGGTCCTACAAGTCAACGAGCCTGCCTCAGGGCGACGCGCGAAGGCAATTTTCGTGCACGTGTCGAAAGTCACACCGGCCACGAGCGGGGCAACAAATCGGTTCCGTCGCACGGGACTTCCGGCGCGGATTACGCTCATTCGTTTCGGCCCCTCGCGAAGCGGCGCGGACAGCGTTGCACGGACGCGGATAAAGGCGCCGTCAACTCCCCAACAAGGCATACGTCATAGCGAACCGGGACTTTCGCCCTGTTCCGCCGAGGACGTGCGCACAGGTCCGGGGACACCCTCGACGGGTGTCCCCGGACCTGTGGACAAACGAGCGGCGGCGCGCCGCGTCACCAGTTGGGCGGGACTAGGCGGGCAGGTCCTCCAGCATCTCGGTGACCAGCGCCGCGATCGGCGAGCGCTCCGAGCGGCTCAGGGTCACGTGCGCGAACAGCGGGTGCCCCTTGAGCTTTTCCACCACCGCGACCACGCCGTCGTGCCGCCCCACGCGCAGGTTGTCGCGCTGCGCCACGTCGTGTGTCAGCACCACGCGCGAGTTGCTGCCGACCCGCGAGAGCACCGTCAGCAGGACGTTGCGCTCCAGCGACTGCGCCTCGTCGACGATGACGAACGCGTCGTGCAGCGAACGGCCGCGGATGTGGGTGAGCGGCAGGACCTCCAACATGCCGCGCCCGACGACCTCCTCGATGACGTCGGCGGTGGTGACGGCGGACAGCGTGTCGAACACCGCCTGCGCCCAGGGGCTCATCTTCTCGTTCTCGGTGCCGGGCAGGTAGCCGAGCTCCTGGCCGCCCACCGCGTACAGCGGGCGGAAGACCATCACCTTGCGGTGCTGGCGGCGTTCGAGCACGGCTTCGAGCCCCGCGCACATCGCCAGTGCCGACTTGCCGGTGCCGGCCCGGCCGCCCAGCGAGACGATGCCGATCTCCGGGTCGAGCAACAGGTCCAGGGCGATGCGCTGTTCGGCGCTGCGGCCGTGCAGGCCGAACACCTCGCGGTCGCCGCGTACCAGGCGCACCTGCTTGTCGGCGGTGACCCGCCCGAGCGCCTTGCCGCGCTCGCTGACCAGCACCAGGCCGGTGTGGCACGGCAGATCGGCCGCTTCCTCGATCTGCACGCGCTCGTGCTCGAACAGATCGTCGATGTCCTGGGCGGCTACCTGGAGTTCGGCCATGCCGGTCCACCCGGACGTGCTGACCAGCTCGGCGAGGTACTCCTCGGCGTTGAGACCCATCGCCGATGCCTTCACCCGCATGGGCACATCCTTGGACACGAGCGTGACGTCGTGGCCTTCCGCCTGGAGGTGCCGGGACACCGCCAGAATCCGCGAATCGTTGTCGCCCAGCCGGAATCCGGGCGGAAGGACGGTCGCGTCGATGTGATTCAACTCCACCCGCAGCGTTCCGCCGGCTTCCCCGATGGGGATCGGCGCGTCGAGGCGGCCGTGCCTCGTGCGCAGTTCATCCAGACTGCGCAATGCGTGACGGGCGAAATAGCCGAGCTCGGGGTGATGCCTTTTGGCTTCGAGCTCGGTGATCACAATGACGGGCAGGACCACTTCGTGCTCGTCGAACCGCAGGAATGCGGCGGGGTCCGCAAGCAGCACGCTGGTGTCAAGGACGTACGTGCGGCGCTGCGGAGCACGGCGTTGGTTCGTGGCCACGGAATGCCTCGCCCCCTTTCAGGGCGCGCGCACCGTACGCCCTGATCGCTCGGAGTCCAGGACCGGGCCCGAGGGCCGGGTGCCTGGCCCTCCTGTCGCCGTGGACAGTGGTGCAGTATCCGCACGGAAGGGCCTCCCTGGCAGGTGACGGGGGGTCACCTGTGTTGCGACACCCGGCGGGTGGCCGCCAGGTCTGGCGAGGTTATTCCCTACTGGATGCGTCGCAACACAATCTGGGCGATCATTTGCCGCGCGTTCATGTTCGCAACAGACGGGGTATCAGCCACCGAATTTGCTGCCGTAACGTTTGGCCGCCGGGAAAGTTCAGGCACCGTAACGGCGGTGGCGCGCCGCGTAGTCGCGCAGTGCGCGCAGGAAGTCGACCTTGCGGAAGTCCGGCCAGAACGCTTCGCAGAAGTAGAACTCCGAGTGCGCGCTCTGCCACAGGAGGAATCCGGACAGCCGTTGTTCACCCGATGTGCGGATCACCAGGTCGGGATCCGGCTGCCCGCGCGTGTACATGTGTTCGGAGATGTGCTCGACGTCGAGCACCTCGGCCAGTTCCGCGATCGAGGTGCCGCGCTCGGCGTGCTCCTGAAGCAGCGAGCGGACGGCGTCGGCGATCTCGCGGCGTCCGCCGTACCCGACCGCGACGTTGACCAGCACGCCCTTGATGTCGGACGTCGCCGCCTCGGACTCCTTGAGGACCGTCGCGGTGTGCTCGGGCAGCAGGTCGAGGGCGCCCACCGGGTGCACGCGCCAGCGGCGGGTCGCGGCCAGGTCGCGCACCGCGTTCTCGATGATCTCCATGAGATCGGCGAGCTCTTCCGGCGGCCGGTTGAGGTTGTCGGTGGACAGCAGCCACAGCGTGACGACCTCGACACCGACCTCCTCGCACCAGCCGAGCAGCTCGTGGATCTTGTCGGCGCCCTTGCGGTGGCCCTCGGCCGGCTGCTCGCCGTACGCCTTGGCCCAACGCCGGTTGCCGTCCAGGATCACGCCCACGTGGCGCGGTACGTCGGTGGGGTCGAGCGAGGTCTCGATGCGCCGCCCGTAGGCGCCGTAGACGAGGTCCCGCAGGCTCATGTCCACCTGCCGCTCCTCCGTCCTGTGGATCACCCGCGCCGGAAACCCTACTCCCGCAACCGGACCAGCGGGAATCACCCGAACGCCGAGCGGCGTGAAGAGTCGGTGAAGACTCCGCGTGTCATGCAAGCGAAACGGCCCCGCCGGGTATTCCGGCGGAGCCGTCTCACACATCCGGCCCCTCGCGCACCCGGCTTCCCGGGCGCGCTCAGGGCGCGTACCTCACACGGACCCGGAGGCCGTACGCCGCGAGGGGTACGTCACGCCTCCAGGCGCGAGACCAGCGCGTTGTACTCGTCCCACAGCTCCTGCGGCGTGTGCTCGCCGAACTTCTCCAGGTGCTCGGGGACCAGCGCGGCCTCCTGCTTCCAGATCTCGCGGTCGACGGTGAGCAGCAGTTCGAGCTCGGCGTCGGTCAGCTCCAGGCCCTTGAGGTCCAGGGAGTCCTGGGTGGGCAGGACGCCGATCGGCGTCTCGACGCCGTCCGCGATGCCCTCGAGGCGCTCGACGATCCACTTGAGCACCCGGCTGTTCTCGCCGAAGCCCGGCCAGACGAACTTGCCGTCCGAGTCCTTGCGGAACCAGTTCACGTAGTAGATCTTCGGCAGCTTCGACGCGTCGGTCGCCTTGCCGATCTCCAGCCAGTGGGCCATGTAGTCGCCCATGTTGTAGCCGCAGAACGGCAGCATCGCGAACGGGTCGCGGCGCAGCTCGCCGACGGTGCCCTCGGCCGCGGCGGTCTTCTCGGAGGCCACGTTGGCCCCGAGGAAGACGCCGTGCTGCCAGTCGAAGGACTCGGTGACCAGCGGGACCGCGCTCGCGCGGCGGCCGCCGAAAAGGATGGCCGAGATCGGCACACCCGCCGGGTCCTCCCACTCGGGGGCGATGGTCGGGCACTGCGACGCGGGGACGGTGAAGCGGGCGTTCGGGTGCGCCGCCGGCGTCTCCGAGTCCGGCGTCCAGTCGTTGCCCTTCCAGTCGGTCAGGTGTGCGGGCGCCTCGTCGGTCATGCCCTCCCACCACACGTCGCCGTCGTCGGTGAGCGCGACGTTGGTGAAGACCGAGTTGCCCCACAGGGTCTTGATCGCGTTGGCGTTGGTCTCCTCGCCGGTGCCGGGTGCGACACCGAAGAAGCCGGCCTCCGGGTTGATCGCGTACAGGCGGCCGTCCGCGCCGAAGCGCATCCACGCGATGTCGTCGCCGATCGTCTCGACCTTCCAGCCCGGGACCGTGGGCTGGAGCATCGCGAGGTTGGTCTTGCCGCATGCGGACGGGAAGGCCGCGGCGACGTACTTCGGCTCGGCGCCGGACGGCGGCGTGAGCTTGAGGATGAGCATGTGCTCGGCCATCCAGCCCTCGTCGCGGGCCATGACCGAGGCGATGCGGAGCGCGTAGCACTTCTTGCCCAGCAGGGCGTTGCCGCCGTAGCCGGAGCCGTAGGACCAGATCTCCCGGTCCTCGGGGAAGTGCGAGATGTACTTGGTCTCGTTGCACGGCCACGGGACGTCCGCCTGACCCGGCTCCAGCGGGGCACCGAGGGTGTGCACCGCCTTCACGAAGTCGCCGTCGGTACCGAGGATGTCGAGCACCGGCTGACCCATGCGGGTCATGGTGCGCATGGAGACGGCGACGTACGCCGAGTCGGTGATCTCGACGCCGTAGGCGGCGAGCGGCGAGCCGAGGGGGCCCATGCAGAACGGCACGACGTACATCGTGCGGCCCTTCATGGAGCCCTTGAACAGCCCGCCGAACTTGGCGCGCATCTCGGCCGGGGCGACCCAGTTGTTCGTGGGACCGGCGTCCTCCTGCTTCTCCGAGCAGATGTAGGTGCGGTCCTCCACGCGCGCTACGTCCCGAGGGTCGGACGCGGCGTAGTAGCTGTTGGGACGCTTCACATCGTCGAGCTTCTTGAACGTGCCCTTTTCGACGAGCAGGTCCGCGAGGCGCTGGTACTCCGCCTCGGAACCGTCGCACCATTCGATCCGGTCCGGCTGGGTGAGCTCGGCGATCTCGCGCACCCATTCGATCAGCTGACTGTGTTTCGTCGGGGCCTTGTCCAGGCCAAGGGCCTCGTACGCCACGATCGCTCCATTTCGCGCCGGGGACGGCGAGCCCCCGGCGTCGGGGTTGAGGGTTGCGGGGATTTTAACGCGGTCACCCACACGGGGGATCGGGCGGGAGGGCCCCGGCCGGGAAGTTGTGCCCCCAAAACGGGCGGATGACCCAAAGATCGGCGCGAGAACCCCGGTTCGGCGCGGATATTCCGTGATGAGTTTCACGTCCTACCAACAGGTAACCTACGTCCCCGTAAGTACACTTCCCGCATGAGTGTGGACGTACACGCCCTCGCGCCCGACGGCCCCGCCGTCAAACCCAAACTACGCGGTTGGCTTCACCTGGGGACCTTCCCGCTGGCCGTGGCCGGCGGGATCGTGCTGGTGGCCGTGGCCGACACCACGAAGGCCAGGCTGGCGTGCGCGGTGTTCGCACTGACCGCCGCGATGCTCTTCGGCACCTCGGGTCTGTACCACCGGGGCAACTGGGGCCCGCGCGGCGAGGCCGTGCTGCGGCGCCTCGACCACGCCAACATCTTCCTGATCATCGCGGGCACCTACACGCCCTTCTCGATCCTGCTCTTCGGCGTCGACTCGCCGCTGCTGTTCGTGGTCTGGGGCGGTGCCCTCGCGGGCATCTGCTTTCGGGTCTTCTGGATCGGCGCACCACGCTGGCTCTACACACCCGTGTACGTCGCGCTCGGATGGGCCGCCGTCTTCTACATCCCCGACTTCCTGCGCGAGGGCGGGGTCGCGGTCCTGGTGCTGGTGGTGACGGGCGGCCTGCTCTACAGCCTCGGCGCCGTCGTGTACGGGCTCAAGCGCCCGGACCCCTCGCCGCACTGGTTCGGCTTCCACGAGGTCTTCCACGCGTTCACGCTCGCGGCGTTCACCGCCCACTACGTGGGCGTCTCGCTGGTGGCGTACACCCAGTAGGCACTGCCCCGCAGGCCCGCAGGCCCGCAGGCCCGCAACCGGCAACCGGCAACCGGCAGGCGAACCCCCACCCGACGGATGTACTTTCGCCACACCTCCTGACACACCGGACACGCTTCGGGCCGAGGCCCGCATCCCCAGGGATGCGGGCCTCGGCCGTTTTTGCGCGCCCGGCCCCTGCCCGGAGAGCAGGCCGAGGCACTTTATGACAGTAGCACCCTCTTGACAGTTGAAATCTTTTGATAGCTACTGTCATTTAACAGCTACTACCAAGGGGTGGACATGGACACGACGACGGCGGACCCCCGCCGGTGGTGGGCCCTCGGCGCGCTGGTCATGGGCGTACTGGTGCTCGGCTTCGACATGACGATCCTCAACGTCGCGCTGCCGACGATGGCGACGGAGCTGGGGGCGGACACCGGCGACCTGCAGTGGATCGTGGACGCGTACACGATCGTCTTCGCGGCGCTGCTGCTGCCCGCGGGCCTGCTCGGCGACCGGTTCGGGCGCAAGAAGCTGATCCTGGTCGGGCTGGGCCTCTTCGGGGCGGCCTCGCTGTTGGGCACGTTCGCCGACTCGGTGGGCATGGTCGTCGCGGCGCGGGCGCTCATGGGGATCGGCGGGGCGCTGATCATGCCCCTGTCGATGTCGATCCTGCCGAGCCTGTTCCCGGCCGAGGAGCGCTCGCGGGCGATCTCGCTGTGGGCGGCGGGCATGGCACTCGGCATGCCGCTCGGGCCGATCCTCGGCGGCCTGCTGCTCCAGCACTTCTGGTGGGGCTCGGTGTTCCTGCTCAACGTGCCGTTCGTGGTCCTCGCGGGCATCGCGTGCGCGCTGCTGCTGCCGGAGTCGCGCGACCCGCACGCCGGACGCATCGACGTCCCGGCCTCGGTGTTCGGTGCCGTCGGGCTCGCGGCGCTGGTCTTCGGTGTCATCGAGGCACCGCGCCGCGGCTGGGTCGACCCCGTCGTCCTGGTGCTCGCGGCGTCCGGGGTCCTGCTGCTCGCGGCCCTGGTCCTGCGCGAGACGCGCTCGCGGACACCGATGATCGACTTCGGGCTCTTCCGCGACCGGCACTTCCTGTGGGGCTCGACGGCCGCGGTGGTCCCGTCGTTCGTGATGGGCGGCGTGTTGTTCGTGCTGCCGCAGCGGTTCGCGTCCGTCGACGGGTTCGACGCGCTGGGCACCGGCGTCCGCCTCGTCCCGTTGATGGGCGGGCTGCTGGTCGCCGCGGTGCTCAGCGACCGACTCGTCCCCCACCTCGGGTTCCGGGTGGTCATCCCGGTCGGCCTGCTGCTGCTCGGCGGTGCCGTGCTGCTGGGCTCGACGGGCAGCGCGTCCGACGGATACGGCCTGATCGCCCTGTGGCTGACGCTCGCCGGATTCGGACTCGGCCTGTCACTGGTGCCGGCCACGGACGCGGTGATGGCGACCATCGCGCCGGAGCGTGCCGGGGTCGGGTCGGCCCTGCTGCAGAGCATGCGGCAGGTCGGCGGCGCGCTGGGCATCGCGCTGCTCGGCAGCCTGCTCGCCGCCGCGTACAGCGACCGGCTCGACGCGGTCGGTCCGGCGGACGACTCGGTGGCCGCGGCCGCGCAGGTCGCGTCGCGCACCGGCGACACCGCGCTGCTCGCGGACGCGCAGTCCGCGTTCGTGCACGGCATGGACCTGGTCCTGCTGGTGTGCGGCGGAGTGTCGGTCGTGGTCGCGCTGCTGGTCGCGGCGTTCCTGCCGGGCCGCCGGGCCGCGGTCGCGACGGGGGAAGAGACAGGGGAAGCGGCGCGGGGGGCGCGGCCGGACCGTGCGGCCGACGGTGCCGCGGGCGGTGCGGCGGATCCGGCGCCTGTGGCATCGGCATGACATGGGAGGTGCGCCCCCGCTCGTGTTCCGGGCGGCTGGGGCGCTGCCCGACAATGGCGTCCATGACCTCGAAGGCCGGCCCGCCACAGTCCTCCGTACTCCCGGAACCCCCGCTCGGCCTGCGCGAGCGCAAGAAGCGGCGGACCCGCGAGGCGATCCGGCGCGAGGCGTACCGGCTCTTCCGCGAGCAGGGGTACGACGCGACCACGGTCGATCAGATCGCCGACGCGGCCGAGGTGTCGCCCAGCACGTTCTTCCGGTACTTCCCGACCAAGGAAGACGTCGTGCTGACGGACGAGTACGACCCGGCGATCATGCAGGCGCTGCGCGCGGTGGCGCCCGGCACGCCGATTGTCGAAACGGTTCGGCAGGCCGTTCTGGGACCGCTGCGGGCGATGATGGACGACGGCCGCGCGGAGATGGAGATCCGGATGCGCCTCGCGGTGGCCGAGCCGGCCGTGCAGGCCCGCTCGTACCACCAGCAGCGCGAGACGATGCGGATGATGGCCGAGGTGTTCGCGGAGCGTTCCGGACGGGACCCCGACGACCCGCAGCCGCGGTACGCGGCGGCGACGGTCGTCGGGGTGCTCAACGAGTCGATGCTGCTGTGGGCGGAAAACGGCTTCGTCCGCGACCCGGTCGAGGTGGTCGACGAGGCGCTCCGCTTCCTCGCGTCGGGCCTGCACACGATGTAGCGGACGGGCCGCCGCGGGGTGCGGCGACGGCCATGGCCGCATGCGGCCGTGGTACGCGGCGGTCCGGGCACACACAACCGCGGTGCGCGGCGGCGGTCAGGGCGCGCGGCTGCCGCTCACCGGCGCGGCCGACCGCCGTGGCACAAGGACCGCGGCGGCCGGCCGGGCCGCCCGCCGCGCCTGCCACGCGGCGAACGCCAGGAAGCCGAGACCGAACAGGATGTACCAGGCCGAGAGCGCGGTCTGCCAGGGCGCGAAGTCCAGTTCCACGTAAGGCACATGCGGTACCGCCCAGACCGCGAAGGTCCAGAAGACCGCGACGGCGGCCAGGGCACGACGGGCATCGGCCCACAGCAGTACGGCGATCGGTACGCACCACACCCAGTGGTGGGTCCACGCGATAGGGGCCATCAGCAGACCGGTCATCGCGCACACCGGCAGGCCCCACCGGTCCCCCAGCCGGCGATGGGCGAAGACCGCGCACGCCAGCCCGGCCACCGCGACGACGGCGACCAGCAGGAGCCACGCCTTGTCGGGCTCGCGGGTGTGCGTGATACGCACGACCAAGCCGCGGATCGACTGGTTGGCCGCGTTCTCCAGGCGGCCCACGCGGTCGGCGTCCCAGACCAGTTCGCCCCAGAAGCGGCGACTCGCGTCGGGCAGGGCCAGTACGCCGACCAGGACCGTGGCGGCGAACGTGACGGTGGCGACGGCGGCTTCGCGGAACCTGCGGGTCAGCAGCAGGTAGAGCACGAAGATGCCGGGTGTCACCTTCATTCCGGCGGCGATGCCCAGCGCGAATCCGCGCGTGCGGGCGGTGGCGGGGCGGGTGAAGTCGGCGAGGACCAGCGCGAGCAGGAGCAGGTTGATCTGGCCGTAGCGGAAGGTGGTGAAGACCGGTTCGGCCCACATGCCGACGGCGGTGACGACCACGGCGACGGTGGTGCGGCGGCGGCCGTCGATGCCGGCTAGGCGGCAGGAGAGCAGGGCCACCACGAGCAGCAGCGCGATGTTGAGGCCGATCACGGTGAGCCGGAGGGCCTCGTACGGCGGCAGGATCAGCACGGTGAACAGCAGTGCGGCGAACGGCGGATAGGTCGCGGGCAGGTTGTGCGGCGTGGCCAGCGGGCCGTACAGGTCGACGCCGGCCGCGACCGCGGCACCTTCGGCGCGGTAGACCACCAGGTCGACCATCGACGGCTTGGTCAGGCCCCGCACCCCGAGGTAGACGACGACCGACGCGGCCAAGGCGAGCAGCGCCCAAGCGGGCGGCGTGCCCTTGCGGGCGAGTGACAACTTTTCCCGGAACACCACGAATCCGCGCATGAGCCGACGTCCCCCAGAGCTGGTTCTGCAGGAGAGAGCATACTCAGTATGCATGTATGCCATGCGAATTCTGGTGTTACGTCACGAAACCATAGCGTTACCCAGCGTCGCGACTGCCGACCTGAGCGGCGAGTTCCGCCGCGTCGCCGGTCGGCGCCCGGCACACGAAGTGCCTGCACACGTACGCGGCCGGGTGCCCGTCCTGCAGCGGACGGTCGCGCAGCAGCGCCACCGGGCCGCCGCCGTCCTCCGCGGGCTCACCCACCGCGACCACCGCCCCCGGGGCCGTCGCCATCAGAGCGACACGGCGCAGTACACGCGTCGCCGCGTCGTCGAACGGGCCCACCACCGCGATCTCGCGGGGGCCGTCGAGCCACGCCTCGGCCACCGCGAGACCCCAGCCGATCGCGCGCGGCGCCTGCCGGCCGAGCGGGCTCACCAGGCCGAGGGCGACCCCGGCGGCGTCGCGGTGCTCGGCGGAGCCGGTGTACGCCGCGTACGAAAGCAGCGCGCCCGCCGCCGCGGTCCAGCCGGACGGCGTCGCGTTGTCCGTCGGGTCCTGCGGGCGCCGGAACAACTGCTCGGCGTCGTCCGCGGTGTCGAAGAACTCCCCGTTCTCGCCGGTGAAATGGCCCAGGACCACGTCGAGCAGGACACCCGCGAAGGTCAGCCACACGTCGTCCGAGGTGACCGCGTACAGCGCGAGGAAGCCCTCGGCGGTGTCCGCGTAGTCCTCCAGGACACCCGCGTTCGGCCCGGCGCGGCCGTCACGCGAGGTACGCGCCAGCCGATCGCCCCAGTCCTGGCCGTGGTCGTCGCTGTCTCCGTCCCGGAGTTCGTCCCGGAGTTCGCCCCGGTGTTCGTCGCCGTGCTCGGCGGCGGTGTCCACGGGTGCCGCCCCGGGGGCACCCAGGTGCACGCTGACCAGCAGATCGCCCGCCGCGATCGCGGCCTCGACCAGGTCCGGCCGGTCGAACAGCGCGCCGGCCTCGGCCAGTGCGGCGATGGCCAGGCCGTTCCAGGCCGCCACCACCTTGTCGTCGCGCGCCGGCCGACTGCGTTCGGCGCGGGCGCGGAACAACCGCTCGCGTACCGACTCGTAGCGGGCCGGGTCGTCGGGGTCGGCGAGCAACTGCAGGACCGACATGCCGTGCTCGAAGGTACCGGCCTCGGTGACCTCGAACAGTTGTGCCGCCCAGGCCCCGTCGTCCGGCCCGAGCACCTCGGCGAGTTGGTCGGGCGTCCAGGCGTAGAAGGCGCCCTCCGTGGACTTGCCGGCCGCGTCGAGGCTGTCGGCGTCCAGCGCGGACGCGAACCCGCCCTCCGGCGTGCGCAGTTCGCGGACCAGGAAGTCGGCGCTCTCCAGGGCGATCCGGCGGGCGAAGGCCGAGCCGGTGGTGCGCCACAGGTGCGTGTAGACGCGGATCAGCAGCGCGTTGTCGTACAGCATCTTCTCGAAGTGCGGAACGATCCATTCCGCATCGACGGAGTACCGGGCGAAGCCGCCGCCGAGTTGGTCGTACATACCGCCGCGCGCCATCGCCGAGCAGGAGTGCTCGACCATGTCGAGCGCGGCCCGCTCACCGGTGCGCGCGTGGTGCCGCAGCAGGAACTCCAACAGCATCGACGGCGGAAACTTCGGGGCCCCGCCGAACCCGCCGCGCGCCTCGTCGTAGTCGCGGAGGCTCGCCCGCAGCGCGGCGTCCAGGTCCTCGACGCCCGGGGGCTGCGCCCCCACCAGCCCGCCGCGCGGGGCGGCCAGCTCCTGCGCCACCTTGGCACCGCTCGCCACCACGTCGTCGCGGCGCTCCCGCCACGCGTCGCCGACGGCCTCCAGCAACTGCCGAAAACTCGGCATGCCGTGCCGGGGCGCGGGCGGGTAGTACGTCCCGCAGTAGAACGGCTCGCCGTCCGGTGTGCAGAACACCGTCATCGGCCACCCGCCCTGGCCGGTCATGCGGGTGGTGGCCTCCATGTAGACCGCGTCGACGTCGGGGCGTTCCTCACGGTCGACCTTGACGGCCACGAAGTGCTCGTTCAGGTACGCCGCAAGCTCCGCGTCCTCGAACGATTCGTGCGCCATCACATGACACCAGTGGCACGCCGCGTACCCGACACTCAGCAGAATCGGCACATCCCGCCGCCGCGCCTCCGCGAACGCCGCCTCCCCCCAAGGCCACCAGTCGACAGGGTTGTCCGCGTGCTGCAGCAGATACGGCGAGGTCGATCCCGCAAGGCGGTTGCTCATACCGCCATCCTCGCAGGACGACCACCCGCCTACTTGGCGCCGTTGTCCTGTGTCTTGCGGTTGTCTGCGGCGTCGGCGGGGTTTTCGGGGTCGGGGGTGGCGGCGTCGGGGGTTTCGTCGGAGGCGGAGGTGCGCTGGACGGGGAGGTCGCGTTGGATCGGCGCCTCCTCGAAATTGACGCGGCGGATCTGCTTGTTCATGGAGCGGAGCAGCAGCCAGGTCGCCGCCGCCAGGACCGCGACGACGGTGAACCCCAACAGGCCGGGGGTGACCTTGTCCTCCTCCAGCGCGGCAAGCTGCAGGGCGAGGTCGGTCATGGGGTTCCTCCAGTCGACGGATGCGGCGGGCGAACGCGGACGGCCGCCCCTCAAGGGTCGCACGCGCTTGTGCGCATGAGAAAAGAGGGGCGGCCGTCAGGTCGCTCGTATGGGGGACGGCGCGCCGCGCCGGGTCGCTCAGACGTTCGCGGCGGCCCGGATCCCGGCGAACAGGTCGTCCTCGGGCAGGTCGGTGTCGACCAGCGAACGCACCAGCTCGTAGTCCTCGGTGGGCCAGACCTCCCGCTGGACCTCCAGCGGCACCCGGAACCAGAAGCCGTCCGGGTCCACCTGGGTCGCGTGCGCGATCAGCGCCTGGTCGCGCAGCCCGAAGTAGTCGGCGCACGGCACGCGCGTCGTGATGTCGCGCTCGTCGCGGTCGCCCCAGCGCTCCAGCCATTCGCCGTACGGCGACTCCAGGCCGCGCGCCACCATCGCCTCGTGCAGGGCCTGCACGCGGGCCCGCGAAATGCCCTGGTTGTAGTAGAGCTTGAGCGGCTGCCACGGCTCGCCGGCCTCGCGGTACGCGTCCGGGTCCCCCGCGGCGTCGAACGCCGCGACGCTCACCTTGTGGGTCTGGATGTGGTCGGGGTGCGGGTAGCCGCCGTTCTCGTCGTACGTGGTCACGACGTGCGGGCGGAACTCGCGCATCAGGCGTACCAGCGGTTCCGCGGCCTTCTCGACCGGCTGCAGGGCGAAGCAGCCGTCCGGCAGCGGCGGCAGCGGGTCGCCCTCGGGCAGGCCCGAGTCGACGAAGCCCAGCCACGCCTGCTCGACGCCCAGGATCTCGCGCGCCGCGTCCATCTCCTTGCGGCGGATCTCGTCGATGTTCGCCTCGATCTCCGGGTCGCCCTGGAGCTTGGGGTTGAGGACGGATCCGCGCTCGCCCCCGGTACAGGTGACGACGAGGACCTCCGCACCCTCGCGGACGTACCGCGCCATGGTGGCCGCGCCCTTGCTGGACTCGTCGTCGGGGTGCGCGTGCACCGCCATCAGCCTCAGCCGCTCACTCACGGGAAAAGTCGCTCCTCCTGATAGCGCCCCCGGGTTCTGCGGAGGCGGCCCCCTTGTGCTCCGGAGACCCGTCATATAGTGGCCGAAGCAGTGGGCCCGGGCGAAACCCGCCGGTCCGCGGACCGAGGCACGGGAGTGGACCAGTGACCCAGACCGCCGGTTCGGCCGGTTCAGATGCCGCGCTCTCCCGCGACCGCTACGGCCGCCGCGCCCCCGTGCGGGGCAAGGACCGCAAGCTGCGGATCGCCTTTGTCGTCTTCTTGGTGCTGCTGGTCTCCGGGACCGTATGGATCGGTCTCGACCAGGCCAACCGCGATGTCACGGCGAGTATTCCGAGTTATCGGGTGACGTCGGAGCGGTCCGTGGAGGTGCAGGTCGAGGTGCGCAAGGACAAGGGCAAGGAGGCCGTCTGCGTGCTGCGTTCGCGCGGCGGCGACGGGGCCGAGGTGGGGCGCAAGGAGGTCCGCGTCCCGGCCGGAGTGTCGAACACGACGCTCACCGAGGTGCTGCAGACCACGGACCGGCCCAACACCGCGGAGCTGGACGGCTGCCGCATCGTCTGAGCGGACGCATGAGTGCCGGTCCGCCTGGGAAATTGTTAGTCTCGGGGTTTCGTCCCTTCATCGCCGGCGGCGCACCTGGCCCCGGATGGTGAAGGGGCGCTGATTTATCCGGGGCGAGAACACGTTCCATGACCGACGAGGAGCATCCGTGACCCAGACCAGCGAAAACGTCACCTGGCTCACCCAGGAGGCGTACGACCGGCTCACCGCCGAGCTGGAGCACCTGTCGGGTCCCGGCCGTACCGAGCTGGCCGCCAAGATCGAGGAAGCCCGGCAGGAGGGCGACCTCAAGGAGAACGCCGGCTACCACGCGGCCAAGGAGGAGCAGGGCAAGCAGGAGCTGCGCATCCGCCAGCTCAAGGGCCTCCTGGACAACGCGAAGGTCGGCGAGGCACCCGCGGACACCGGTGTGGTGAGCCAGGGCATGATCGTCACGGTCGCGTTCGACGGCGACAAGGACGACACCATGACGTTCCTGTTCGGCTCGCGCGAGGACGTCGGCAACGACGTCGAGGTCTACTCGCCCGCGTCGCCGCTCGGCACCGCGATCAACGGGAAGAAGATCGGCGACAGCGGCAGCTACGAGCTGCCCAACGGCAAGTCGATGAACGTCGAGATCATCGAGGTCAAGCCCTACACCGGCTGACCCCGGGCACCCGGCCGGCCCCGACCGGCCGGTCCCCCGCCGCACAACAGCGGTGCGGCGGGAGGACGGCGGCACGGACGGGAGCAAGGACGAGAGCGACGCGCGACGCGGAAGGGCCCCGGCCGTGGCCGGGGCCCTTCCGCGTCGTCGGTGCTCGGTTTCCGCTGCCGCCCGTCGGGCGGCGTTGCCGATCAGGCGGTCGCGGAGCGGTACTTGCGGACCGCGAGGGTGCGGAACACCGCGATGATCAGCAGGGACCACAGCAGCGACGCCCACACCGGGTGCTGCATCGGCCAGGCGTTCGACTCGGACACGCCCGGGTTCCCGAAGAGCACGCGGCCCGCCTGCACGGTCGCGCTGAACGGGTTCCAGTCCGCGATGTGCTGGAGCCAGGTGGGCATGCCGGCCGTCGGCACGAACGCGTTGGACACGAACGTCAGCGGGAACAGCCAGATCAGGCCGGCCGAGGTCGCCGCCTCCGGAGTACGCACCGACAGCCCGATCAGCGCGCCGATCCAGGTGAACGAGTAGCCGAGCAGGAGCATGAGCGCGATCGCGCCCAGCGCCTTCGGAATGCCCTCGTGGACCCGCCAGCCCACCAGGAGCGCCACCACGATCAGCACGACCATGGTGAGCGCCGTCTGCACGAGGTCGGCGATGGTCCGCCCGGTGAGCACCGCGCCGCGCGCCATCGGCAGCGAGCGGAAGCGGTCGATGAGCCCCTTGGTCATGTCCTCCGCGATGCCCGCGCTCGAACCGGCGGTGGCGAAGGTGACCGTCTGGGCGAAGATGCCGGCCATCAGGAACTCGCGGAACATCTTCGGGTCGGTCGACCCGTCGACGTTGATCGAGCCGCCGAAGACGTACGCGAACAGCAGCACGAACATGACCGGCTGGATCATGCCGAAGACGACGATCTCCGGGATCCGGGTCATGCGGATCAGGTTGCGCTTGGCGATGACGATCGAGTCGTGGAACGACTGCACCAGCCCCCCGCGCGGCTTCGGCGCGAGAGAGGTGGGCGAGATCGAGCCCTTCGCCACGGTGTCGGTCGTCATCGGGCGGCGTCCTTCCGGGTTTGTGCGGCCTTGTCGGCGGTACGGCGTCCGGCGTCCCCGCCTTCGTCGTCACCGCCGTCGCCGTTGTCGTCGGCGTCCTCGGCGTGATGGCCGGTGAGCGAGATGAACACGTCGTCGAGGGTCGGGCGGCGCAGCCCGATGTCGTCGATCTCGACGCCGCGCTGGTCGAGTTCGCGGATGACCTCGGCGAGCAGCTTGGCGCCGCCCTGCACCGGGATGGTCAGGCGGCGGGTGTGCTGGTCGATGGCCACGTCGTCGCGGCTGAAACCGCGCAGGACCTCGGTCGCGGTGCCGATCAGTTCGCGGTCGTGGACGACCACCTCGACGCGCTCGCCACCCGTCTGGGCCTTGAGCTGGTCGGCGGTGCCGCGCGCGATCACCTTGCCGTGGTCGACGACCATGATGTCGTGCGCGAGGTGATCGGCCTCCTCCAGATACTGCGTGGTCAGCAGCAGCGTGGTGCCGTCCGCGACGAGGTCCTGGATGACCTCCCACAGGGCGAGGCGGTTGCGCGGGTCGAGGCCGGTGGTCGGCTCGTCCATGAACATCACCGGAGGCCGGACCACCAGGGCGGCGGCCAGGTCCAGCCGGCGGCGCATACCGCCCGAGTACGTCTTGGCCGGCCGGTCGGCCGCATCCGCGAGGTTGAACCATTCGAGCAGGTCGACGGCGCGGGCTTTCGAGTCCTTCGCGCTCATCTGGTAGAGCTCGCCGACCATCTGGAGGTTCTCACGCCCCGTCAGGTACTCGTCCACGGCGGCGAATTGGCCGGACAGCCCGATCGAGCGGCGGACCTGGTTCGGCTGCTTGACGACGTCGAACCCGGCCACCGTGGCGTGTCCGGAATCGGGGGTGAGCAAGGTGGTGAGGACCCGCACGGTCGTGGTCTTCCCGGCCCCGTTCGGCCCGAGCAGGCCGAGGACGGTCCCCGTCGGCACATTGAGGTCGACGCCGTCGAGCGCCCGTACTTCGCCGAAAGTCTTGACCAGACCTTCGGCGACGATCGCATCCTGCATGTTGTTGGATCACTCCTCGGGCGGTGTTCCGCGTCAGTCGTGATGGCGGCGCGTGGCCGGGTCGGCGGCCGTCGCGACCGGACGGGTATCCGATCTTGTGCGTGTCGCTTTCCACCCTGCCGCGCGACCCGAACCGGCGCGACCGGTTTTCCCCCGGCCACAGGTCGTCACCAGCCAAGCACAGCGCACTGACACAGCGTGAGGGCAAGATCCGGCCGCGGAAGGTCCGCGCGTGTCGCGAGAAGGTCCGCGTGTACGTGCTGCGCGCGTGTGTCGCCCGACCGACCGCTCACGCCTCCGTGACCGGGTACCCCGCCTCGGTCATCGCCGCGATCACCTCGCGGCAGTGCTCGACGCCCTTGGTCTCCAACTGGAGTTCGACCTCCACCTCGCCCAGTTGCAGCGAGGCGTCGGTACGCACGTGCGTCACGTTCCCCACGTTCGCGTCCGTCGCGGCCAGTTCGGCGAGCAGCGTGGCCAGCGCGCCGGGGCGGTCGGGGATGCGTACCCGCAGCGACAGGTAGCGCCCGGCGGCCGCGAGGCCGTGCCGCAGCACGCGCAGCATCAGCAGCGGGTCGACGTTGCCGCCGGACAGGATCGCGACCACGGGTGGCTCGATGGTGACGTACGACTGCGAGCCGCCCGCCTCCAGCAGCGCCGCGACCGACGCCGCGCCGGCCGGTTCGACGACCAGCTTGGCCCGCTCCATGCACAGCAGCAGTGCCTGCGACAGCGATTCCTCGCCGACCGTGCGCACCCCGTCGACCAGCTCGCTGATCAGCGAGAACGGCACCTCGCCGGGGCAGCCCACCGCGATGCCGTCGGCCATCGTCGTCACCGACGGCAGCGCGACCGGGCGGCCCGCCGCCAGCGACGGCGGGTACGCGGCCGCGGAGGCCGCCTGCACGCCGATCACCTTGATGTCCGGGCGCAGCGCCTTGACCGCGACCGCGACGCCCGCGAGCAGACCGCCGCCGCCGGTGCCGACGAGGATCGTGCGCACCTCCGGGCACTGCTCCAGGATCTCCAGGCCGACCGTGCCCTGGCCCGCGACGATGTCCTCGTGGTCGAAGGGGTGGATGAACACCGCGCCGGTCGCGTCGGCGTACTCCTTGGCGGCGACCAGGCAGTGCTCGACGGTGGTGCCTTCCAGGAGCACTTCGGCGCCGTAGCCGCGGGTCGCGGCGATCTTGGGCAGCGGCGCCCCGGCCGGCATGAAGACGGTGGACCGTACGCCGAGCAGCTGCGCGGCGAGCGCGACGCCCTGGGCGTGGTTGCCGGCACTGGCCGCGACGACGCCGCGCGCCCGCTCGTCCTCGGTGAGGCCCGCGATGCGCACGTACGCGCCGCGGATCTTGAACGAGCCGGTGCGCTGGAGGTTCTCGCACTTGAGGTAGACGGGACCGCCGATGCGCTCGGTCAGCGCACGGCAGCCCGCGAGGGGCGTGGTGCGGGCGACGCCGTCGAGCAGTTTGTGCGCGACGCGGATGTCGTCCAGTGAGACCGACTGGGGTGAGGGCGAACTCATGCCCTCAGTGTGTCACCGGCCGATCTTCCCCTCGCGGAGGAAGGTCAGGACCGCGAGTACCCGCCGGTTCCCGTCCGCGCCCTGCGGGAGTTCGAGCTTGCCGAAGATGTTGCGCACGTGGGTCTCGACCGTTTTCGGGCTGAGGAACAGCTCGGCGCAGATGGCCTGGTTGGAACGTCCCTGCGCCATCAGCGACAACACCTCGGCCTCACGGTCCGACAGCCCCGCCAGGGCCCCGCCGGTACGTCGGCGGCCGAGCATGCCGGCGACCACCTCCGGGTCGACGACGACGCCGCCGTCCGCGACCGTGCGGATCGCGGCGGCGAACCGGTCGAGGTCGGTGACGCTCTCCTTGAGCAGGTAGCCGCGGCCGGGCGCGTCGCCGCCGAGGAGGCGTACCGCGTGGTGGCCTTCGACGTACTGGGACAGGACCAGCACGCCGATACCGGGGCGTACCGAGTCGAGGGTGACGGCGGCGTCCAGCCCCTCGGTCGTGTGCGTCGGCGGCATGCGGATGTCGACGATCGCGACGTCGGGGTGCTCGGTGCGGACCAGCGCGACCAGCCCGTCCGGGTCGCCGGCCTGTCCGACCACGGTGAAGCCGGCCTCGGCCAGCAGGCGCGCGACGCCCTCGCGGAACAGCAGGGCGTCGTCCGCGATCACGACGCGCACGGCAGCTCCGCGACGACCCGGGTGCCGTGGCCCTCGGGGCTGTGCACGGTCAGCACGCCGTCCAACGCCTCGACGCGGTCCGCGAGTCCGCGCAGGCCCGAGCCACCGCACGGATCCGCGCCGCCCGCCCCGTCGTCGGCTATCTCCACCGTCATCGCCCCTTCCCCTTGATGGACCGCGATCGTCACGCGGGCGGCGCCGGCGTGCTTCGCGGCGTTGGCCAGCGACTCGCTGACCACGAAGTACACCGCTTCCTCCAGGCCCGGCGGGAACCGGTCCTCGGGCACGGCGACCACCTCGGCCGGCACCGGCGACCGCTCGGCGAGCGACACGAGCGCGGCACCGAGCCCGGCCTCGGTCAGCACCGCCGGGTGGATGCCGCGGGCCAGCTCGCGCAGTTCGGCGATGGCGAGCTTGAGCTCCCCGGCACACTCGTCGAGGCTTGCCGCGAGTGCCTCGTCGCCGCCCGGCACCTGGGTACGCGCGACCCGCAGCATCAGCGCCAGCGTCACCAGCCGCTGCTGCGCTCCGTCGTGCAGGTCGCGTTCGATCCGGCGCCGTGCGGCGAGGCCCGCCTCGACGATGCGCGTGCGCGACGCGCGGACCTCGGCCAGCTGGGCCCGGACCTCGGCGTGCAGGCGCTCGTTCTCCATCAGCAGCCGCGCGGTGGCGGCCACCGCCCAGATGAGGTCCGGGGATTCGTCGAGTGCGGGGTCGTATGCGATGGCGCCGACGCCGGGAAGCGCGATGACTGCGCGGCCCGGCCCGGGCTCCGGGAGCGGGCGCGGCCGGCCGTCGGGGTCGACGTAGTCGTCGTACCCGGGGCGGTAGTAGATCAGCCGCAGGCTCGGGTCGCGCAGCGAGCGGGCCAGGGCACCTTGCAGGCGGCCGGGCGGCGGGGGCGAATGGCCGAGTTCGGCGGCCAGGTCGGCGGCCACCGAACGCCCCGCGCGGGCCCGGATCATGCCGGCCAGCAGGAACAGCGGCCACACGGCGAGCGAGACGCGGGCGGCGGCGATGCCGGTGCCGTACGTCGACCGCAGCGCGGGGACCATGACCATCAGTCCCGTGTAGACGTACACACCGGTCATGCCGATGTTGCCGAGCAGCACCGGGGTCCAGCCGCGGCGCAGCAGCCGGCTCGCGGTCCACCAGCGGACGCAGAAGAGGCTGAGCGCGACGAGGTACACGATGGTCGGCAGCATCGAGAACACGATGTCGGCGCGGCGCGGCGAGATGTTGGCGACGTCGGTCTCGGCGAGCAGGTCGCGCGGCCGGACGTCCCAGCCGCCGCCGAGCCAGAACCACACGACCACGCACGGGCCGGTGGTGACGTACGCGGCCACCAGCAGCGCACGCCGCAGCCGCGGGTACGCCTTGCCCCGCGCGAAGTCGGTCATGACGTGCGCGATCACGCCCATGACCAGCCAGTCGGCGAAGAAGCCGACGAGGAAGGCGACTTTGTGGTGCACCCCGCCGAACAGGATCAGCGTGCACATCACGGCGGCGAGCAGCATCGGCCAGATCGTCTCGCCCGGGCGGCGGCGTTCCGCGGCGACGACGGCGCACCAGGTGAACGCCCATCCGGCGAGCAGGGGCAGAACCGTGTGGCTGATGGTCTCGGACCACGTGAGGTGGTAGCCGCCGTAGCGGACGGCGACGATCGCGAGGAGGGTGGCGGCGGCCTGGCCCGCGATGATGGTCCGGGTGACGCGCGTGCTGCGGTTCACCGGTCGTCCGCGATGGGCGGGTCACCCGGGCGCTGCGCGGTCTGGCGCTGCGTGGTCGGAGTCGGCGCGGCCGGGCTCCGTGCGGCCGAAGCGCGCAGGGTCGCGGCCAGGCTCTGCGGCGACAGCTCTTCCTTCGAGATGTAGCCGTCGGCGTGCGCCCCCGCGATGCGGTCGCCGTAGTCGTCGCGCGCCCGCCCGGATATCAGCACGATCCCCACCCCCGCGTCGTCCGCCCGGATCCGGTCGGCCGCCGTGAAGCCGTCGTACCCCGGAAGCTGCACATCGAGCAGCACCAGGTCGGGACGCAGCCGCCGGGCCGCCTCGACGCCCCCGGGGCCGTCGGCCGCCTCCCCCACGACCCGGTACCCCCACGAGGTCAGCAGCCGGGTCGCCAGCCTGCGGAAACCCTCGTGGTCGTCGACGAGGACGACGGTCAGCGGTGATCCGGTTGCAGCCACCGGGACATCCTCCTCCGCCGCTGGGCCGTCGAACCGCGGAGCGCGGCAGAGCGACTGTCGGCGGGCCGGGTGGGCCGATCGCCGCGGGTTCTTCGGCTCCGCCTTGCACCGGGTGTCCCCCTGGACCCCCCACGTGCGGCCCGGGTCGATGCGGGCCGAACGTATTGGTGCGGAGCCCCGCGCGGTGAGACCTCCCCCCGGGGCCTCACCGCGCGGCGGTGGCGTTCGGCGTACGGGCGGGGTCCCGTACTTGCCGCCACCGGAACGCCGCGGCGATCGGTGGGTTCATGGTGGCCCGGACGGCCCGCGGTGCGCCTCGGGGACAACCCTGAATCGGACCAACCTGAAGCCGAAAGCCCGAGTCGGACAGCCTGAGTCGGACAGCGTGAGTCGGCACGGGCCTTTGCGCGCGGCGGGGCTGACGAGCCGTCAGTCGCCGCGCGCGGTCCTCAGGACGCGCTCAGTCCTCGGACGCGAGTCACCCTTCGGCCGCGGGCTGCCCCTCGGCCCCCGCACGCGCCGCCTGGCGCCGCACCATCGCCTGGTTGAACCGGGCCAGCAGCTCGGTGAACCGCTCGCGGTCCTCCGCCGCCCAGTCGTCGCACATCTCGGCCATCAGCTGGATCCGCGCCCGGCGGACCTGGTGCAGCCGGTCCAGGCCCATCTCGGACAGCCGCAGCAGGACCGCGCGGCCGTCGTCGGGGTTGGGCACGCGGTCGACGTACCCCTGCTCGACCAGCGGCGTCACCTGCCGCGTCACGGTCGACGAGTCGATCGACATGGCTTGTGCGAGTGCCTTCACGCCCATGGGGCCGTCGACTTCGAGGCGGCCGAGCAGCAGGTACGCCGCGCGGTCCATGGTGTAGCGCAATTCGCCGGCCGCACCCAGGCGGGTCTGCTCGGCACGCCGCGCGAACAGCGCGACCTCGTGCTGCATCCGGTCGTACAGCGCGTCGTCGGGCGCCAGGTCGGGTGTCATTGCGGCTCACTCGTCGTGGGGATGTGGTGGCACGAAGGATAGGGCCCCGACCGGCACGGCGTACCGGATGTCCGCTCACCGCATCCCGCGCATGTCGCCCGCGGAGACGGGCGTGCGGCCCGCGCAACCGGGCAGCGTGAAACGGACGTTCCGGGATCGATCGAATGATCTTCGCGAGGAGGAATCCTCGTGAAACCGGTCCAGATATGCGCCTACGCGTGATATTCCGGTCAAGGGAATCCATTCGCTCCCCTGGTGGAACAAGTGCACATCACAAGCCGCACCGCCGGGAGGTGTCGTGCATCGCCGCGATCAACGTGAGTTCGACGCGTTCGTCCGCGCCGTGGGGGACCGGCTGCTGCATACCGCCGAACTCCTGACCGGCGACCCGGTACGTGCGGAGCGGCGGGTCGACAGGGCACTGGCCCGCACCTATCTCAAGTGGCGGCACTCGGCGGAGTCGGATCCGACGCGCATCGCGCACCGGGCACTGGTGGCCGGTTACCTGGACCCGTGGCGGCCGTTGCCGTGGCGGCCGCAGCCGACGCGGGGGCCGGGCCGAGGGTGGGCGGCCGGCTCCGCGGAGGTCTGGGCGGGAGTCGCACCCGGGGCCGGAGTCGGCGCCGCGGTCGGGGCCGGCGAACCGGGCTCGTGCACGGACGCCGAGGCGGAACGGGCTCGCGACGAGGTGCTGCGGGGGCTGGACGGGCTGACGCGGTTGGAGCGTGCGGTCACGGTGCTGCGGGCGTACGCGCGGCTCGACGAGTTCGACACCGCCGAAGCGCTGGCGGTGCGCGAAGCGACGGTGCGCTCGGCGTACGGACGGGCCGCGGCCCGCCTGGCCGCGGCCGCGGGTGTGGGCACCGCCGCGCAGCCCGGCGGCGCGGACCGGCGGCGGTCGAGGGAAACGATCACGTGGACCGCGGGCGTCGGCGTCACCCACGGGCAGACGCCCGCGCCGGGCGCTCCGGACTCCGCGGCCTCGTCGGTCGCGGCCGGTGCGGCTGCCGAGTTCGACACGTTCGGCTCGGTCGGCTCGGTCGGCTCGGTCGACACGTTCGGCTCGTCAGCCGCATCCACCACATCTGCCTCTTCGGGGGAGGTGGGTCGCATGCACCCGAGTGGTGGCACGAAACCACATGTGTAGCACGGTAGTTGGCGGCGCCGACGCGGTGCGGCCGCGGCGCGCGGACACGCCGGGCCCACCGGGGCCAAGGAGCGTTTCCCGGACTCCGCGCCGGGCATCGCGTAAGAAGTGGCCGACAAACTCGATGCGGCGCCGGAAACGGCGCCAACAGCCGTGTGTATCCCGGCTGTCCGGTCCGAGGAGGGCCGATGAGCGAGCGCTGCGACCGAGCCGGTAGGGGCACGCGCCTCGCCACCGCGGCCGCACGGTCCGGACCACGGTCCGATGCAGGAGCGAGAACAGGGGTCGGCCTGGGGGCGATGGTGGAGGCGGTGGCATGAGCATCACCATCGAACCGACGCCTGCCGCGCTCCCGCCCGACCAGCCCGTGGGGACGCCGCCCGACTACCCGATGCGCCCGCTGCCTGCGGGTGGTTCGCGGCGCGCGCGGCGTACCGCCGCCCGGCTGCGGTTCACCCGGCTGATCGCCGCCGTCGCGGCCGGCGCGGGGCTCGCCGCGGTGGCGGCGGTCACCGTACCGGCGCCGACGGAGCGGCAGGCGGGGCCTGCGCCCGTACCGTCGCCGCCCGGTCCGGAGCCCAGCAACCCGAGTCGCCCCATCCCGCGTACGGCGGTCGGACTGGGCGCGAACGCATGGGTGCACGCCCAGGGTTGGTGCATCGGCGACCTGGCGGCGGACCAGTCGACCGGGGTCGTGAACTCGTGCCGGTTCCTGCCGCGCCCGGGCGGCCTCGACGTGGCGGTCCTGAACCCCGGCGAGTACGCGCCCGCCGGATACTCGCTGGTCGTCGCCGTGGCGATCGGTCCGACCGCGCCTCCCGCGTCGCTGCGGGGGCGCCTCACCGACGCCGCCGGTTCCGGCGACATGGCGACCGACCGGGTGCCGGGGCTGCCCGGCGTCATGTTCCTCTGGGGGTTCAGCCGTACCGGGGCGGTGTCGGTGGAGGTTCTGGAGCCGGACGGCTCGTCGTTCGCGTCGTGCAACGACTGCATGGCGGCGGGGCGCATCGCCACCTGACCCGTCGGACCGGGCCGACCCGGACGGGCCGACGAGCCGGGGCCGGGACTCGCCCTCGAGGCAAGCCCCGGCCCCGCTTGCCCGTGCCGAATGTCAGGTGTCAGGTGTGAGGTGTCGGGTGCCTGATGTCGGCGTCAGCGCAGTGCCTGCTCCAGGTCGGCCAGCAGGTCGTCGGCGGACTCGATGCCGACGGACAGGCGTACCAGATCCGCCGGGACCTCCAGCGCCGAACCGGCCGCCGACGCGTGTGTCATGCGCCCCGGGTGCTCGATCAGCGACTCGACGCCGCCCAGCGACTCGCCGAGCGTGAACAACTGGGCGTGGTTGCAGACGTCGACGGCGCGCTGCTCGCCGCCGGTCACCCGGAACGACACCATGCCGCCGAAGGCCTTCATCTGCTTGACCGCGACGTCGTGGCCCGGGTGGCCGGGCAGGCCCGGGTACAGCACCTCGGCGACGGCCGAGTGCCCGCTCAGCAGTTCGACGACGCGCTCGGCGTTGGCGCAGTGCCGGTCCATGCGTACGCCCAGGGTCCGGATCCCGCGCAGCGTCAGCCACGCGTCGAACGGCCCGGCCACCGCACCCATCGCGTTCTGGTGGTACGCCAGCCGCTCGCCGAGCTCCGCGTCCGCCGCGACGAGTGCCCCGCCGACGACGTCCGAGTGGCCGCCCATGTACTTCGTGGTCGAGTGCACGACGACGTCCGCACCGAGCGTCAGCGGCTGCTGCAGATACGGCGACGCGAACGTGTTGTCGACCACCAGCAGCGCCCCCGACTCCAGCGCGATGTCCGCGAGTTGCGCGATGTCCGCGACGCCGAGGAGCGGGTTGCTGGGCGTCTCGCACCAGATGACCTTGGTGACGCCGGGGCGGATCGCCTCGCGCACCGCGTCCGCGTCGCCGGAGGGCGCCGGGGTCCAGTCCAGGCCCCAGCGGTCGAGGACCTTGGCGAACAGGCGGAACGTGCCGCCGTACGCGTCGTTCGGGATCACCACGTGGTCGCCGGGCTTGCACACGGTACGCAGCAGGCAGTCCTCGGCGGCGAGCCCCGACGCGAAGGCGAGGCCCCGCGCGCCGGCCTCCAGCGCGGCGACGCACTCCTCCAGCGCGGTCCGCGTGGGGTTGGCCGAGCGGCTGTACTCGTAGCCGCCGCGCAGGCCGCCGACGCCGTCCTGCTTGTACGTCGACACCTGGTAGATCGGCGGAACGACCGCGCCGGTGAGCGGGTCGGGCTCCTGGCCGGCGTGGATGGCCAGCGTCTCGAAGCCGTGCGGGGTGTGGGGGGTACCGGTGGTGCCGGGATTGCCGGAATTCGCAGCGCTCATGACGCAACGCTAATGGGTCCCGCCCACCTCCCCCGCGCCGTCGCGCATCGCGAGTCCCGATCGCGCGGCGTGTCACTCGGCCTTGACGAGCAGACGTTCCGACATCATCGCGAGCGCGGCCGAGACCCGCTCCCGCAAATCCAGGTCGAGCGGGCTGCCGACCTCGCGGGCCTCGGCCTCGGAGTCGGCGGGGGCGTCGAGGTACACCCTGACGACGACGTTGCCCTTGCGGGCGACGGCGTCGACGAACCGCCAGCCGTCCGGCGGCCCGAAGCCGGCCGCCACGACGTAGCCGCCGTCCGCGACCACCTCGTCATATCCCGCGACCTTGTCGAGGACGACTGCGCGCACGTCGTGGTACGTGACGTCGCCGTTGAACTGCTTGCCGCAACGCCGCCCGGTGTCCCGGAAGGTGTCGATCTCGACTCCCGCGACCAGCGGCCCCTTGTGGATCGCAACCGACGACTGCGCGAAGAACCGGTACGACTCCAGGATCTTGTCCTCGTTCGACGCCCAGTCGCGCAGATGCTCCGGCCGCGGCAGATAGGCCGCTGCAGCACCCCCGGCAGGCGTGCCTTCGGGCAGGGCCGATGCGGAGATCCGACAGTCCTCGTCGACCGAGGGCGTCGCCCACAGGCTGAAGTCGACGACGTCGAACATGACGAAGTCCTTGCCCCAGTCGCGGGACAGCAGGAGGATGCCGAGCACCCGTTCGACGGCCTCGAGGTCGGTCGAGTCCGGGGGGTGGTCGTTTTCGCCGAGAACCTCGAAGACCCCCGCGTCGCGGACGTCCCGAGCCGTGCCCTGGACCCCCGGCGCCACCCGGCAGCCCGTCACTGTCAGCAACAGCGCGACCGCCACGAGCCCCCACCGCCACGCCCCCCGGCGCGCCATGGAATCCCCTCCGTATGCAGGTTGTTGGGCGTACTGTGTCGACGCCGCGGAGCGACATCCAAGCACACTGCGTATTCGCGGCATGTCGGCACACCCGGTACCCGACGACGGAGGACGCCGTGCTCTTCGACCGCAGGGATTTCACCCCGCGCATGCCCGACCCCGACGAAGTCCTGAAGGGCCGGGCGGGACGCCCCTTCTCGATTCCGGACCGGCACACGGTGCTCGGCAACCCGCTGGAGGGTCCGTACCCCGAGGGCCTTGAGGTCGCGGACTTCGGCCTGGGCTGTTTCTGGGGTGCGGAGCGCAAGTTCTGGCAGACCCCCGGCGTGTGGACGACCGCCGTCGGCTATCAGGGCGGCACCACGCCGAACCCGACGTACGAAGAGGTCTGCAGCGGCCGCACCGGCCACACCGAGGCCGTCCGCGTCGTCTTCGACCCCGCCCAGGTCTCGTACGAAGCCCTCCTCAAGGTCTTCTGGGAAGCCCACGACCCCACTCAGGGCTACCGCCAGGGCAACGACGAAGGCACCCAGTACCGCTCCGCGATCTACACCCACTCCCCCGACCAGGAAGCCGCCGCAAAGTCCTCGCGCGACGCCTACCAGCAGGTCCTAACCAAGGCCCTGCACGACGACATCACCACCGAGATCCTCCCGGCGGACACCTTCTACTTCGCCGAGACATACCACCAGCAGTACCTCTCCGACAGTAAAAACCCGAACGGCTACTGCGGTTTGGGCGGCACTGGCGTCTCTTGCCCCATCGGCGTAGCCAAGGCAGTTGGCTGACGACGTGACACCGCCCACCGCGCTGCTGCGCGCCGCCGCAACGCGGTGGGTCGACACTGACGGCTACCCGTACGTGGTCGAGGCGGTCTTCGACGATGCCGACGGCTGGCATGATGTGGACATGATTTCGATCCGAAAGGCCTATGCCTCGTAGGCCCCTTCACCGGTTCGTACCGGAGACTTCTCGGCGCGGTCGTCTGTCGAGGAAGCAAACGTCGCGGTATCGCGGCGCCGAGCCCGGCGGCAGCCTCCCAGAGTGGGGGGACCGGGAACTGGTGCTGACGTCTGAGGCGCGTGCTTGTTGGCCGACGGCCACGATGTACGTGACCTGCACCCGGTTGATGCGAACGGGCCGACACGCCTTGTGGACGCGACTGCGGGAACTGCTCAACCAGCACGGCCTGGTCCCGGCTGACACGGTTCTTGTCTTTCTCTTCCCCGACGGGGCCGACAGCGAGTACGGCACCGTCGTGTCGGACGGCGGGCGGGTCTACTCCTTCGACCTGCGCTACAACCGCGAGGACGTCAGGACCGAGCGCACCGCCGTCATCGAACGATGGCTGGACATCACCGATCAGTGGCAGGGAAAACCCCTCAGCCACGAGATAGCGGAGACGTTCATCTGGAGACCCCCACCTCGGCGCACCAACCTCCCCGAGCCCGCGAGCGCACCCCTCAACCCAAGTGACACAACTCATGACAGCTGACCCGTACCACCAGCAGTACCTCGACAAGAACCCCAACGGCTACTGCGGCCTGGGCGGCACCGGCGTCTCCTGCCCCATAGGCGTAACCAAGGCAGATGGCTGAGGAGACGGGTTCGGGGCCGCTGGACGGGTACGTCCTGACCACCGCAGACGAGCCCATGGAGACGGTAACTTTCCACCCCGACGGTCGTCGTCTTGCCGTCACTACTGGCTACTACTGGACTCAGCTGTGGGACATCCACGCGCGGGAGACGGTTGGCGAACTTCTCATCGATCACGGTGGCATGAGGGCCATGGCGTTTCAGCCCGACGGCCGACTGCTCGCCACTGCGGGCGTTGTCATACGCCTGTGGGACAGCGACACCCAGCAAGAAACCGGTGTACCCCTCGAGGGATACACCGGTGAAGTGAAGACAATGGCATTCCGCCCCGATGGGAGCCTCCTTGCCTCAGCCGGGTCAGAGGCCACAGTGCGGCTGTGGGACCCCGCGAGGCGCTGTCCGGTCGGCGATGCCCTCACCGGGCACGACAAGCCGGTGTGGACGATGACGTTCCACCCCGATGGCCGACTCCTCGCCAGCGGCGGGGAGGACTGCACTGTACGTCTGTGGGACACCGAGGCCCGCCGTCCAGTCGGCGCCCCCCTGGCCACGCGCCAAGACTGGGTGTTCAGTGTCGCGTTCCACCCTGGCGGCCACCTCTTCGCCACCGGCGGCCAAGACGGCACCGTACGAATGTGGGACACACAGACCCGCAGCCCGATCGGCGACCCTCTGATCGGGCACAAAGGGTCGGTCTTCTCACTGGCGTTCCACCCCGATGGCCGACTGCTCGCCACTGCGGGTGACGACGGCACCGTCCGCCTCTGGGACGCCCACACACGCCAACCTTTCGGCGACCCCTACAACGCGCACAACAACCCGACCGTCTACGAGGACGGCACTCCACGAATTTGGGGCAATACCCTCTACACCGTCGCGTTCAACCGCGACGGCAGCATGATGGCGAGTTGCGACCACAGCGGCAACGTACGCGTGAGACCAACACCGTCCGCATGACCAAGCAACCCCTCCAAGCCCCGGCCCAACGGCGCCCGAACCTAGTGCTGTGAGCCGGGTCTTTGAAGACTCTTCTCAGGCGATGCAGTCGCAGACACTGGCACCGGCAGTACCTCGGCAAGAACCCCACCGGCTACTGCGGCACCGGAGTCACGTGCCCCATCGGCGTCGCCAAAGCCAACGGCTGAGGCAGCCTCGGCTGACCTGGTGACCGGCGACGGGGCCTGGGGGGTGTGTCGGGATCATGGGCGGATGCGAGAGGAATTGCGTCGGCTGTCTGACCTGTGGTCGGTGGCGCCGCCCGGTGCGACGGCGTGGTTGCTGGAGCTGTGCGGCGACGGGGTGACCGGGTTCATGCCGCCTGCGATGCCCGATTCCGCCTGGGTGCTCAACGCCATGTACGAGCGCGAACACGCGCCCGGGATCGCTCTCGACATTGGCGGTACGGCCCCGGGTGGTGGCTTGGGACGTGCCGAGAATCCCGGTCCTGGTTGGCGGCGGCTGCGCTGGGCGGAACTGGCCCGGCGGACCGGGAACCCCGTGGTGCCCGAGGGCCTGCTGCCCTGCTATCGGTGCCTCACCTTCCCCCCGACGGAGGGCAGTCGGCTGCCGGACATCGCTCTGCCTACCGAGGGCAGCCTGGACCGTGAGACCTGGAACCGGCTTATCGGCATCCTCACCGAGTGCAGTCCTGCCGGACCGGACACGCCATGTATGGCCTACTACAGCCCGCTGTTGCTCGGGGTCGCCGACTTCGACAACCTCCTCGTACGCTCCGGCCGCCTCGGTGACGCCGAGGTCTTGTACGACCATCCTGGGGTCGACTTAAGCCCGTCCAATCTCTGGGCCGAGGACCGCTCTTGGATCCTGTGCACCGACTACGACCTGTGGGCGACCAAGGTCGCCGGGCACCCGGATCTCGTCGACGCGCTGCTGAACGACACCGAGATCGAGGCCCTGCGCCTGCCCTGGGCCCCCTGACCGACCCATGACAAGTCACGGACCACGCCAGTCATGGGTTCGCGGGTAGCTCCTTGCCGGTAAGGAGCAGCGTCAGGGCCGCCGACATGCCGACCAGCCAGCAGCACAACATGGTCACCGGTTGGCCGAAGGAACCCGCGGCCACAGAGCCGACCATGGCTGCGGTGAGTACCGCCGCGGCGGCGCGGCGAAGGGTGCCGCCCTTGGCGCACGCGCGGCGGAGCCACCCGGATCTCGTCCACAGTTGCAGCAGTCCGACCGCGGCAATCAGAAACCACATCACGATGACCGGAGTGGGGAATCGCTCCGGGAATCCGGGCCCCTGCCGCCGTCGGGACAGCTCGAACACGCCCCACGCCAAGGCGATCGGCCCCGCCAGCGCGAAGAGGCCGGCTCCCGCGCGAAGGAACGCGACGGCTCGTCGGCTCGGGTCTCGGTGCGCGGCGGACCACACACTTCGCGCGGCCAACCCGTAGACGCGCCGGGCGGCGCCACGGAAGTCCGTCGCGATGACGACGCCGAGGGCCGTGGCTCCGATCCCCCAGGCCATCAGAAAGAGTCCGTCCTGTGCCGCGCCGGTTGCCACCATCGCCCCCTCGCCGATCCCCGGTCGGCGACGGTACGCGGCGGCGCAGACCGGCCGTCATGCCCGGTCCCGGCAACCTGCACGGCCGGATTCTGCCGAGTTCAGGGCCAACTCTGCCGGGTCCCTTCGGCGGCGGGGTCAGTGGAAGGACTTGGTGGACTCGGGGGCGGTGAGGCCGGCGGTGGCTTCGGTGCCGGCGCCGTGGACGCCCCAGAGGCCGCCCACGGCGCGGGCGGTGGTGGTGTGGGCCCGCTCCGTGGCGATGCCTTCCACGGTCGTGGTGCGGGACGGGCTGCGGCGGGTGACCAGGATGGTCAGGGCGATGAGCGCCGCTGCCAGGACGGCGGCGAACAGGGCGATGGTGACCATGGCTGCTCCGATCGGCGTACGTCTCGTCCTGATGCCCGGTGCCGAGCGGGCCCAACCGAGTGGGTCGCGGGTCAGCGGTCTATCGCGGCGAGGCCCTTCTGCAGGTCTTCGAGGTTCATGACGGGACGTATCGCGACCGACATGCCGCTGGCGAACAGGCGTTCGCCGATGGCCGGCATCTGCGAGGAGTCCTGCATGTCGAACACGAAGAAGCAGGTGCGTTGCCCGTTCGTGGTGGTGAAGTAGGCCGCCTCGGGCTTGATCTGCTCGACGAGGGATTGCAGCAGTTTCGGCATCGTGCCGTCGGCAATTGCCTGGTTGGCCGCGTCGTTGTCCATACGTCCGGTCAGCAGCACGCGCATGACGTTCACCTGGTTTCGGCGCGGACCGCGCACGGCGTCGTGGGAGGCGGCGCTTCGGGCGTACCCGGTCGCGCGTGGTTCCAGGGTCTCTCCGCCGCGGTGTGCGGGGCAAGAGCGCGGCACGGTACTGCTGTGGGCGTCCGGGTGGTCACGCGCGGATACTGGGAGGGCAGGACAACGCAGGTCCTCCGGGGGTTCAGGAGGCGTCATGACCAGCGGAGACAGGCGGTACATGCTGAAGGCCGGGGAGGGCCTCGGCGGCTCGCGCACGTTCCTCGGACAGCCGTTGCGGATGCTGGCGACCGGGCGCGAGACGGGTGACGAGATCACCGTGTTCGAGCGGCGGGCCGAACGTGCGTTCAGTACCCCGTGGCATGTGCACCACATCGAGGACGAGGCGTTCTACGTGCTGTCCGGCGAACTGGAGGTCGCGTGCGGCGACGCGCGCTGGCGGGCCGAGACCGGCGCGTTCGTGTTCCTGCCGCACAGCGTGCCGCACGCGTTCCGGGTGGTGTCGGACGAGGCGGTGACGCTGCACCTGACGCAGCCGTCCGGATTCGAGGAGTTCGCCGCCGAGATGGCGGACACCGAGCTGTCGGACGCGAATCTGCCGGCGGTCGCCGAGGCCGCGCACCGGGCCGGCTACGAGGTGCTGGGTCCGTCGCCGTTCCCGCCCGGGAAGTGAAACGGGGGTACGGCGGCCGCCCCTCTGCGACCGCCGTACCCCCGGCCTCCCGCCAGAAGAGGCCGTTCCAGGGATCCCCCGTGTACGGGCTGCTGCGCGGGTTTCCGCGGGACTACTGCAGCGACCGGCCCGACGAGCTGTCGTCGTCGCCCATGTCGATGTAGATGTCGTCGACAGACAGGTTGACCTCGACGACCTCAAGGCCGGTCATGCGCTCCACGGCCTCGATGATGTTCTCCCGGACCGCGTGCGCGACCTCCGAGATGGCGACGCCGTATTCGACGATGATCGTCAGGTCCACCGCGCACTGCCGCTCGCCGACCTCGACGCTCACGCCCTGCGCGACGTTGGGCTTGCCGCCCGGGACGCGCTGGCGCACCGACGCGAACGCCCGCGAAACACCCTTGCCGAGGTCGTGCACGCCGGAGATCTCGCGGGCCGCGATGCCGGAGATCTTGGCGACCACGGAGTCGGCGATCGCGGTACGCCCCTTGTCGGACTCGAGCGCCGACACCTGGATCGAGTGGCCGGACGAGGAGCCGGACGGTGCGTTTCCGGCCTCGGCCGCCTTGATCGGGCGCTCTGCCATGGGGAACCTCTTTCATCGTGCGCGATTGGTCGTTCGCGGTTGGTCGGTCGCGCTTTGTCGTCCGCGGACGGTGCGCGGTCCTGCGTACAAGTCCCAGACATTCCCCGGATTCATTCCCGGCATTCCCCGGCAAATCACATCAATCACGCGCATGGGTGAAGCTCGGGGGCCTACCCGCCACTGCAACGTGTTTCAATTCGCCGACCGAAGCACTTGAACCGGCGGCGTCTTGCGCATCTGATGGGGTCAGACGACCCCGGGCGGGCCACCGGTCGCCCATGCGAGGAGGAAAGCAGTGGAGAGGTTCCAGGATCGGCGCATCATCGTCACGGGCGGCGGGTCGGGTATCGGCCAGGCGACCGTCCTGCGCCTGCTGCGCGAGGCGGGCACCGTGCACGCGGTCGACGTCAACGCGGACGGGCTGGAGAAGACGCGCGCGATGGCCAAGGAGGCCGGGGTCGACGCGAAGCTGTCGACGGCGGTGCTCGACGTCTCGAACGAGGCGGCGGTCGCGGAGGGCGTCGGCGAGACGGTGGAGCGCCTCGGCGGCCTGGACGTGCTGGTCAACGCCGCGGGCATCCTGCGCGCGGGCCACACCCACAACTTTTCGCTGGACGTGTGGAACCAGGTCATCAACATCAACCTGACCGGCACGTTCCTGATGACCCGTGCCGCGCTGCCCGCACTGCTGGAGACCGGCGAGGGCGCGGTCATCGTCAACTTCAGCTCCACGTCGGCGGCGTTCGCGCACCCCTACATGGCCGCGTACGCCGCGTCCAAGGGCGGCATCGACGCCTTCACGCACGCCATCGCGCTCGAGTACAGCCGCCAGGGCCTGCGCGCGCTGTGCGTCGCGCCCGGCAGCATCTCCAGCGGCATCGTCGACGACACCCCCAACCAGGTGCCGGCCGACGCCGAATGGGAGCTGTTCGGCAAGCTCATGCCGCTCATCGGCGAGGGCATGGCGCACCCGGACGTCATCGCGGGCATGATCGCCGCGCTGGCCTCGGAGGACGGCAAGTTCGTCACCGGTACGACGCTGCGCATCGACGGCGGCACGCACGCCTGACGCGCGGCGCACGCACGCCTGACGCGCGGCGCACGCACGCCTGACGCGCGCGGTACGCACGGTTCGACGCGCCCCCCGGCACGACGACGGCGGGCGCCGGACAGGGACTGGTGGTCCCGTCCGGCGCCCGCCGCACGTTTGCGGCCTTCGCCGCGCCTGACGCCAGGTCAGCCGTAGTTCACGCAGGTGTTGCCGAACGCGGGGTTCAGCAGACCGATGACGTTGACCGTGTTGCCGCACACGTTGACCGGAACGTGCACGGGAACCTGGATCTGGTTGCCCGAGGCGACGCCGGGCGAACCCGTGGTCGCGCCGTCGGCGTCCGAGCTGGCGTAGGCGGCGCCCATGCCCGCGGCCAGGAGACCGCCGGCGGCGGCGGAAACGAAGACCGCCTTCTTGACCGTGTTCATTGATCCTCCATGTCACAGTGCCGCGCGAACCGGCGCGGCATCCGGGACAACGAAGGAGCTCGGGAGCGGGCAACGCCCCCGAGCGGGATTCACCCGTTGGGAGCCGACACCGTTACCCGGGGGACGTCGGCTCGTCCCGGCGCGGCACGACCGGTCGTACGGCGTCCGCACCCCGGTCGGGACGGGCCGCCCGCGCGGTCGCAAGACGCGGGGAAAACGCGGTGAATACGCGGGAAAAGGAAAGGTCCGGAACTCGTCCGGGACGTGTCAGGCTTCGTCCTCGTCGACCTCGTCCTCGTCGTCGGGGGCGTACTCGGCGCCCTCCGACTGCCAGCCCGCCTCGCTCAGTTCGGTGCCGGGCACATCGGCGACCAGGCTGAACGGGTCGATCAGGTACGAGACCGACTCGGCCAGGTCGGCGTCGATCGCCGCGAGGGCGTCGGAGCGCTCCTCGGCGGTCAGGTCCTCGTCGCCCTTGACGGCCTCCAAGGCCGCGGCGCGCAGGGCCCCTTCATCGGTGACCTCGAGGACGATGTCCAGGCTCAGCCGGATGAACTGGGGGTTGTCGGATACAGGTGCGGTGTCCATGGCAGGAGCCTAGTGGCGCGGAGCGCGGGACCTTCCGGGTGACGCGCCGTCCGCTTTCCGGCACGGGCCCGCACGGCCCCGCGCCGCCGGATCGCGCCGACCGAAGCACCAGCGGGAGCACCGGCCGAGCGCGCAGGCGCGGGGCGGCACCGCGGCACCGCGGCACCCACGGCACCAAGTCAGGCGCAGCGCCCCGGCAGCGCGCTCGGCACCACCGGCATGCTGAGCAGCACGACCCCCTCCTCGAAGGTGCGCTGCCCGGTGAGCCCCGCCCGGTCGAACACCCCGAGCATGCGGCGGTTCCCCGGCAGCACGTGGGCGCGGATCTCGGCCATGCCGCGGGACTGCGCGAGCGAACCAAGGCGCCGCAGCAGGGCGGTGCCGAGTCCGCGGCCCTGCCAGGCGTCCTCGACGAGCAGGGCGATCTCGCCACTGCCGGGTTCGCGGGTGTGCAGGAGCGAGCCGACCGCGGCGATGCCGCCGTCGGGGCGTACCGCGACCAGCGTGATGCCGGCACGCGGCACGAGCAGCCGCTCCAGTGCGTTGCGCGGGAGGTTCGGGATCGAGGTGAAGTAGCGCAGCCGACGGCTCTCCGGCGAGCAGCGGTCGTGCATCAGCTGTACGCCCGCCACGTCGTCGACCCGACCCGGGCGCACCAGCACCTCCGTGCCGTCGGTGAGCAGCAGCCACGTCCCCGTCGACGCGGACGGCGGCATGGGCGCCTCGGACGGGATGCGCGCGAGCGCGGCGGCACGGGCCGCCTCGGTCATCGTGAAGGGCATGCCGGTACGCGTGACCCGCACCGCCCGCCCGTCCGGCACCGGGACGTACAGCACCTCCGGGTCGCCGGTGTAGACACCGCCGAGGGACGCGTCCGGGTCGATCCACACGGCGTCGGTGGCACCGAGCAACTCGGCGAGGGACTGCGGCAGCGCGTCCGGGTGGTCGCGCAGGTGCGCGGCCAACACGAGGGCCTTGGTGGGGCCGTCGACCAGCTCGTGCGCGTCGGCGGGCACCACGACCACGCCGCGCCCGCCGGCGGCGACCAGGCCGTCGCGCAGGTCGCAGTCCTTGACCCGGGCGGGGGTGTGCACGAAGAACTCGTCGACCGGACCGCCTTCGCAGGCCTGGACGTTGAGGGCCAGCACATTGGCGTCCTGGGCGGCGAGTACTGCCGTCAGCCGGGCCAGGCGTCCCGGATCGTCGTCGACCTGTGCGCGAACTCGCCACAGCGCCATGGTTGATCACCTCCGTGCGTGGATGGGCACGTGAGCAACCCTCACCCGGCCGTGTTACGGGACGGCTACGCGGACATGACCAGACGATTCGGACATGGCCAATCGTGTAAGAACCCCGTCTCGGCGGGAGCGGGGCAACGAGGACACGGATGCGACGAGGACTCGGATGCGACAAGGACGCGGGGCGGCGAGGACGCGGGGGCGATGCAGCGCACCACCCCCGCGTACCCCGCGTGTCACGTCCCGGCGAGGTGTCCCAGCAGGTCCTGGCGCGTGACGACGCCCTGCGGCTTGCCGTCGACGAGCACGAGGGCGGCATCCGCCGATTCGAGTACGGCGGCGAGCCGGGAGACCGACTCGCCGGAACCCACCACCGGCATCGGCGACGACATGTGCTTCTCCAGCGGGTCGTCCGACCCCGCGCGGCCGGCGACCAGCGCGTCGAGCAGGTCGCGCTCGGCGATCTTGCCGACCACCTCGGCGGCCATCACGTCCGGGTGCCCCGCGCCCGGCTTCACCACCGGCATCTGGCTCACGCCGAACTCCCGCAGGATGCCGATCGCCTCGCCGACGCTCTCGTCCGGGTGCACGTGCACGAGGGCCGGCAGGTCGCCCTGCTTGCGCGACAGGACGTCGGCGACCTTGGCCTCGCCCGGTGCCGCCTCCAGGAAGCCGTGGTCGGCCATCCACTCGTCGTTGAAGATCTTCGACAGGTAGCCGCGCCCGGAGTCGGGCAGCAGGACCACCACGACGTCGTCCGGGCCGAGGCCCTCCGCCGCGCGCAGCGCCGCGACCACCGCCATGCCGCACGAGCCGCCGACCAACAGGCCTTCCTCGCGCGCGAGCCGACGGGTCATCAGGAACGAGTCGCGGTCCGACACCGCGATGATCTCGTCCGCGACGGTGCGGTCGTACGCCGTCGGCCAGAAGTCCTCGCCGACGCCCTCCACGAGATACGGCCGACCGCTGCCGCCCGAGTACACCGACCCCTCCGGGTCCGCCCCGATCACGCGCACCGCGCCGCCGGAGACCTCCTTGAGGAAGCGCCCGGTGCCGCTGATGGTCCCGCCGGTGCCCACGCCCGCGACGAACGCGGTGACGCGCCCTTCCGTCTGCTCCCAGATCTCCGGGCCGGTGGCGACGTAGTGCGACTCCGGGTTCTGCGGGTTGGAGTACTGGTCCGGCTTCCATGCCCCCGGCGTCTCGCGCACCAGGCGGTCGGACACGTTGTAGTACGAGTCCGGGTGCGCCGGGTCGACGGCGGTCGGGCAGACCACCACGTCGGCGCCGTACGCCCGCAGCACGTTGATCTTGTCGGTGCTCACCTTGTCGGGGCACACGAAGATGCAGCGGTAGCCGCGCTGCTGGGCGACCATCGCGAGGCCCACGCCGGTGTTCCCGGACGTCGGCTCGACGATCACGCCGCCCGGCTGGAGCTGCCCCGACGCCTCGGCGGCGTCGATCATGCGCACCGCGATGCGGTCCTTCACCGAGCCGCCGGGGTTGAGGTACTCGACCTTGGCCAGCACGGTCGCCTGCAGTCCTTGCGTGACGCTGTTGAGCCTGACCAGGGGGGTGTTGCCGATCAGGTCGAGCATCGAGTCGACGTAGCGCACAGGGCTCCTCTTCGCGTCCTTCCCTGGTCCGCCAGGGTGACCGGGGTGACCGGTCAACGGACACCTTAGGACGAAATATCCCGGGTGATACCCCGCGTGGCTCTCTCCACCGGCCTTGCGGGGAATGGCGCGTCGTGACCGTCGGTTAGGGTCGTCGCACGGCTTGCCGAAGCGCGCGACGGGAGGAGTCCGGCCGATGAACACCCCGACCACTTCCGGACCGCCGCGATGATCCGGACCAGGACCGCGCGCCGGATCGCCGCGGCCGCCGCGTTCGGCGGCGGCGGCGTCGGCATCCTGACCGGTGCGATGGTCGCGGTGCTGTATACCGAGGCCAAGATCGCCCGGCGTACCGTCGGCGTACCGGTCGGCCAACCGCCCACCGCGGACGGCGTGTACGGCGAGTTCCCGGAGTTCGACGGCCCGCCGATCCGCCTCGCGGTGCTCGGCGACTCCTCGGCGGCCGGGCTCGGCGTCGACAACCCGTTGCACACCCCCGGCGCGCTGCTGGCGTGCGGGCTCGCGGCGGTCGCGGAGCGGCCCGTACAGCTGGTCAACGTGGCGAAGTCCGGTGCGCAGTCGTCGGACCTGGAACGCCAGGTCACGCTGGCGCTGGAGGCCGAGCCCGAGGTCGCGATGATCATGGTGGGCGCCAACGACGTGACCCACCAGGTACGCCCCGCCGACTCGGTACGCCGCCTGGAGCAGGCCACGCGCCGCCTGCTCGCGGCCGGCACCGAGGTCGTCGTCGGCACCTGCCCCGACCTGGGCACCATCGAGCCGATCGCGCAGCCGCTGCGCTACCTGGCCCGGCAGTGGAGCCGCAGCCTGGCCGCCGCGCAGACCATCGCGGTGGTCGAGGCGGGCGGGCGCACGGTGTCCATCGGGGCGCTGCTGGGCCCGGAGTTCGCCGCGCGGCCCGGCGACCTGTTCGGCCCGGACCGGTTCCACCCGTCCGCGGAGGGCTACTCGACCGCGGCGATGGCGATCCTGCCGTCCGTGTGCGCCGCGCTCGACCTGTGGCCGCTGGATGAGGAGCGTCCGGACAGCTTCCGCGGCGAGGGCGTGCTGCCGATCGCGGTCGCGGCGGTGGAGGCCGTCGAGGAGGGCGGCACCGAGGTCGCCGGCACCCAGGTCGCCGGGAACGAGCGCGGCCCCCGCGGCCGCTGGGCCCTGCTGCGGCACCGCCGCCGCCGGCGCATCCCGGCGCCCACACAGTCCGACGAGCAGGCCGACGGGCAGGCCGAGGGGCAGATCGAGGACCAGGCCGGCGGGCAGGCGGCCGGGAAGACGGAAGGGCAGGCCGAGGGGCAGGCGGGCGACGGCAAGGAGCGCAAGGGCGCGACCGGCACCGGACCGGGCGGCCGGGACGCGGCGGAGGGTACCGACGCGCCGTCGAGTAGCCTGATCTGACTGGCCGTCAGGTCGGACGTGGGGCAGATCGCACGGCGAATGCGCGCCGACCCCCTCGCCACCTCGACTACCAGGAAGTAGCTTCAGCTCCAGACGAGAGACCACCCCTGTCCTCGTACCGAGACGGCCAAGG
The DNA here is from genome assembly GCF_053592165.1 of Streptodolium elevatio. Taxonomy (NCBI): domain Bacteria; kingdom Bacillati; phylum Actinomycetota; class Actinomycetes; order Kitasatosporales; family Streptomycetaceae; genus Streptodolium; species Streptodolium elevatio. The sequence goes on along the minus strand of NZ_JBSFVE010000010.1, from coordinate 34,591 downwards.
AGTAGTCCCATGCCCGAAGCAGTCATTGTCGCCACCGCGCGTTCGCCGATCGGCCGCGCCTTCAAGGGCTCGCTCAAGGACGTGCGTCCCGACGACCTGACCGCGCTGATGGTCAAGGCCGCGCTCGACAAGGTCCCCTCGCTGGACCCGCGCGACATCGACGACCTGATGCTCGGCTGTGGCCTCCCCGGCGGCGAGCAGGGCTTCAACATGGGCCGCAACGTGGCCGTGATGCTCGGCTTCGACCACCTGCCCGGCACCACGATCACCCGCTACTGCTCGTCGTCGCTCCAGACGACCCGCATGGCGCTGCACGCCATCAAGGCGGGCGAGGGCGACGTGTTCATCTCGGCGGGTGTGGAGATGGTCAGCTCGACCCGTACCAAGGGCTCCAGCGACTCGATCCCGGACACCAAGAACCCGCTGTTCGCGGACGCCGCCGCGCGTACCGCCGCCGCGGTCGAGAACGGCGACACGTGGGTCGACCCGCGTGAGTCGGGGCTGCTGCCGGACGTCTACATCGGCATGGGCTTCACCGCCGAGAACCTGGCACAGGCCAAGGGCGTCACGCGCGAGGACCAGGACGAGTTCGCGGTCCGCTCGCAGAACCTGACCGAGAAGGCCATCGCGGACGGCTTCTGGGCCAAGGACATCACGCCGGTCACGCTGGCCGACGGCACCGTGGTCACCAAGGACGACGGCCCGCGTGCGGGCACCACCCTCGAAGGCGTCTCGCAGCTCAAGCCGGTCTTCCGCCCCGACGGCACGGTCACGGCCGGCAACGCGTGCCCCCTCAACGACGGCGCCGCCGCGGTCGTGGTCATGTCCGACACCAAGGCGCGCGAGCTGGGCCTGACCCCGCTGGCCCGCATCGTGTCCACCGCGGTCACCGGCCTCTCGCCGGAGATCATGGGGTACGGCCCGGTCGAGGCCTCGCGCCTCGCCCTCAAGCGCGCCGGCCTGACCACCGCGGACATCGACCTGGTCGAGATCAACGAGGCGTTCGCGGCGCAGGTCATCCCGTCCTACCGCGACCTGGGCTTCGAGGTGGACAAGGTCAACGTCAACGGCGGCGCGATCGCGATCGGCCACCCGTTCGGCATGACCGGCGCGCGCATCACCAGCACGCTGATCAACTCGCTCCAGTGGCACGACAAGCAGTTCGGCCTGGAGACCATGTGCGTCGGCGGCGGCATGGGCATGGCGATGGTGCTGGAGCGCCTGAGCTGACCCAGCTCCGGCCCCACTTGGGACTCCGGACTTGGGGCTCGCGCTCCCGCTCCGGCCGAAAGTCCTGAGACGGACATCTCACGCATCCCCACGGCGCCCACCTGACCTGCACGTTCTCAGGTGGGCGCCGCAGTTTCCGCACCCCGGCCACCCCGTCACCCGTTCGGCTGACGCCAAAGGTCCCCGCAGGTCAGGACGTCGCACCCTGCCGCGGACCCCCTGCCGCGGGCGAACCTGGACGTACTCCCCCGGAGACCCGCACAACCCCTGGAGGAGCCCCCCACCCACGCTTGCGAAGGGTCCAGGTTCGCCATGTCGTCGTACGTTGTCCCCGCCCTCATCGCCGCCGCCTGCGCCGCCGGAGTCGCGTTCGCGGCAAAGCACGCGCTGCGCTCCCGGGCCGAGCGCCGGACGAACGAGCTCTGGGACGCGGAGTTCATGGCGGCCCTGTTCGAGGCCGAGGCCGCGCCCGAGCCCGCCTTCGAGGACGTCCCGGAGGGCGCCACCGCGGCTCCTTCCGAGGTCCCGGCGCCCCGCATACCGCGCCAGGACCCCGCGATGGCCGTCCTCACTCCGCCGCCCGCCGCCCCCGAGGCCGACGGCGGCGCCGAGGCCGGTGCCGGAGCCGCCGACCTGCCGCCGCTGCGGTTCACCACCCCGCACCCGTCGCAGGCCCTGCCCCCGATGCTCCCGGCCCATCTGACCGGCGCGCACCTGCTCGGCGTCGCCGCCCGCGGCACCGCCGTCACGGGACTGCGCTCCGGCACCGCGGGCGGACTGGACGTCTTCGACTTCGCCGACGGCGGTTCGATCGTCGTCATGCCGTCCGACCGCGAGGTGGCCGAACTCGTCGGCGCCGCACTCGCCGAGGGCCAAGAGGTACGCCTGCTCGGCACCTCGGAGGTCGGCGGCGGCCGCTCGCTGACCTTCCAGGTGCACGAGTCGACGGCGTTCTTCCTCGCCGACCGCGTCTACGCCCGCCCCGCGGCCTGACGCACGCGTCGGCGGCGGCTCACACGAGCGCGGCCAGCGCGCGCACCTCGCGCAGCGCAGTCTCCGACACCTCCACACACATCGCGGCGGCGGCCCGGTCGTCCGACCCGGCCGCCGCTCGCACGCGCGCACCGAGGTGCGCCGCGAGGTCGAGCCCCGTCACCGCGATCTGGTCGCCGACCGCGAACACCCCGAGGTCCGGGACCTCGCGGCCGTCCGGGGCGTCGCCGAGAGCGGCCAGCCTGCGGGCCAGCGCGAGGCCCGCCTGAGCGCGCGAACGCCCCGAATCTGATGGGTCGTCAGGCGAGACGCGCGCACGCAGCCGGGACTCGGAGAGATGCCGGAAGCGCTCGGCGAGTCTGCGCACCTCCCGGGCCAGCACCGCCACTTCGGAGGGCGCCGAACCGGACCCGTCTCCGGACGGTTGCCGGGGCGTTTCAGCGGGGAGGGTGGACATATCCGGAGCGTACCGTTCGGCGATCGCACCGACTGATGCGCTTCGACCAGTTGCCAACCGTTCGCCCGTCATGCACGCTCGGGTCACGGAACGCTCACCGGAGGCGCTTATGTCCTTGCCGCACTTCTCCGAAGAGACGCACAGGAACCTTCTCGCCCGGGTTCCCTCCGTCACCGGCCGCGAACTCCCCGAATGGTTCAAGGAGATCGACGAGGGCCCCTGTTTCTCCCGCTTCGAGGACCGGGTCCACTGGCTCCAGGACGAACACAGCATCGCGCACGGCCACGCCACCGCGATCATGCGTGAACACGACCGGCGCCGCATGTCGCGCGGCATGCGCTGACCCGGGACACAGCCCCTCAGGAATCTCGACCACCGAGACCTTCGTGGAGAAGTGCGCAGAACACCTGTGGCGGTGACCCTGTGAAGGGCCACCGCCACTGTGCTGTCACCTACTGCTGTTACTGCTGTTCACCGCGCCTGCCACTCCGCCGGTGACCGAGCGCCGGCGACTCGGCTCTGAGCCGGTACGCCGCACGCGGCAACCGGCGGCAACCGGCGCGCTAGTCGCGGAAGATCGCGAGCAGGCGCAGCAGCTCCAGGTAGATCCAGACGAGCGACAGGGTCAGGCCGAACGCGGCCCGCCACGCCTCGCGCTCCGGGGCGCCCGCCGCCACCAGCTGCTCGACCTCGTGGAAGTCCAGCGACAGGAAGAACGCACCGAGGGCGATGCCGATCACACCGAACACGATGCCCATCGCGCCGCCGCGCACGCCGTCGCCGCCCGCGAAGGCGACGAAGATCAGGTTCACGATCATCAGCAGCACGAACGCGATGGCGATCGCGATACCGATGCGGGCGTACCGCGCGGTGACCCGGATGCGGCCCGACTTGTAGGCCCACAGCATCGCGACGAAGATCGCCGCGGTGCCGAGCACCGCCTGCACCACGATGCCGCTGTACGCGTTCTCGAACGCGTGGCTCGCGGCACCGAGGAAGATGCCCTCCAGTGCGGCGTACCCGATGACCAGCGCCGGGTGGATGGTGCGCCGGAACGTGATGAACATGCCGAGGCCGAACGCCGCGAGCATGGACGCGAAGGCCCACGCGTAGTTCTCGGCGGGCAGCAGGGCCCACGCGCCGGCGCCGAAGACGACGACGGTCAGCAGCGTCAGGGCGGTCTTGGCCACGACGTCGTCGACGGTCATGCGGCCCGTCTGGAGCGGGCCGGCCGACTGCTGCCGGTACATCTGGTTCAGCTGGTCGGGGGTCATCTGCTGGCCGTACGGCGCCTGCTGCTGCCCGTACTGGGCGGTGTTCCCGCCGAACGGGTTGCCGCCGCCGGACGGCTGCTGCCCGTAAGGCGCGCCGTACTGCGGCGCCTGCTGCGGCCCGGCCTGCGGCGCTCCGAAGGCCCCCCGCCGCGAGAGGACCGGGTTGCTGCTCCTCATGTCAACTCCTCCATGCCCCTGCGTCTGTGCGGGGTCTGGCTCAAGGGTAATCGTTCAGTAAAGCCTTAGTGTTACCCGTGAGCAGGATCTCTACCCCATCCGCAGGACGGAGAACTCATCTCCCCATCCTGTGGATGGAGAACGCGCGGGCGACCGTGATTGTGCCCGATGCCGGAGCGGCGTGGTGAGGGACACCCGTCATTGCCGCTCCGGGGCACCGGCATCAGGAGTTCTATGGAACGTTCCCGGGCTCTGCCGCGCGTGACGAGTGCGGTACGGAGGGTTGAGGCGTCGCACGGGGAATCCCTCCCGTGCGGACTCGAACTCTCCCGGCCTGGTCCGACGTGGCGGCGTCGGTGGTGTTTCCCCAGGTCAGAGCCATTTCATCCGGTGCCCGGAGCCGGACTCGAACCGGCACGGCCGTGCGGCCAGCGAGGTTTAAGCTCGCCGTGTCTGCGTTCCACCATCCGGGCGCGATGCCGAGCGTAGCGGCATCGAAGCACCCTGTTGACCACCCGCGCACGACTCGGTCGTCGGACCCGCGCTCACCGGACACGCCGCGCGAGCGTGAGTTGCGAGACGCCGAGGTATCCCGCCCGGAATCCGGCCTCGCAGTAGGCGAGGTAGAACTCCCACATGCGTCGGAACGTCGCGTCGAATCCGAGGCGCTCGACCTCCTCCGCGCGCGCCAGGAAGCCCTCGCGCCACAGGCGCAGCGTCTCCGCGTAGTGCGGCCCGAAGTCGCGGCGCTGGACGACGCGCAGCCGGGTGTGCTCGGCGAGCGCGTCGTCGATCGCCTCGGTCGAGGGGATCAGACCGCCGGGGAAGACGTACTTGTGCATCCACGTCCAGGTGTCGCGGGCCGCGCGCATACGGTCGTCGGCCATGGTGATGGACTGCACGCACGCCCGGCCGCCGGGGGCGAGCGCCCGGTCGATGGCGGCGAAGTAGGCCGGCCAGTAGCGCTCGCCGACGGCCTCGATCATCTCGACGCTGACCACCGCGTCGTACGTGCCCGACACTTCGCGGTAGTCGCACAGCCGCACGTCGACCCGGTCGGCGACCCCGGCCTCCTCGAAGCGGCGCCGGGCGAGCGTGCGCTGCTCCTCGGACAGCGTGATGGTGACGACCTCCGCGCCCCGGCCGGCGGCCCGCAGGGCGAGTTCTCCCCAGCCGGTGCCGATCTCCAGGACGCGCGTGCCCGCGCCGACCGCCGCGGCGTCGAGCACGGCGTCGATCTTCCGCCGCTGCGCGTCGGCCAGTTCGTCGCCCGGCTCGAAGAGCGCCGAGGAGTAGGTCATCGTCTCGTCGAGGAACAGCGCGAACAGGTCGTTGGAGAGGTCGTAGTGGCGGCTGATGTTGCCGCGGGCTCCAGAGGGGGTGTTCTCCTCGTCGACCGGGCGCACGGCGACGGCCCAGCGGCGCAGCCTCTGCAGCGGCTTGGGGACGAGGCGGTCGAGGCGGCGCGCGAACACGGTGAGCACACCCGTCGGGTCGTCGGCGTCCCACGCGCCGGTCATCCACGCCTCGCCGAACCCGATCAGGCCGTCGGCGCCGATGCGGCGGTAGAACTCGTCGGGCCGCACGATGCGCATCACCGGGTCGCCGAAGCCGCCGCCGCCGACCACGCGCCCGCCGGGCAGGTGTACGCGAACCCGCAGACCGCGCACGGCGGCCAGGAAGATGCGTTTGGCCACCAGGGCGCGCGCGGGCACGTCCGGGACCTCGGCGAGGCCGGGCCAGCGTCCGGCGTCCGGGGCGCTGCCCGGTTCGGCCGCGGCTCCGGCGGTGCCGGGCGCGGTGCGCAGACGGGGTGCGGAACCGCCGCCCGGACCTCTGCTCGGCTTGCCGGTGCTCGTCGTACTCGTGCTCACTGCGCTCGCCTCACTCCCGCTGCATGTCGACTTTCCTACGTTTCCCAGCAGCGGCGTGAATGACGCTCCATTTAGTCCGTTTGCCGGGCGTACGCAACCGGTTTCGCGCAACCGGTGGGTGCGGAACCGGGTCGTACCCGGGCAACGCGTCAGGGCCCGTACCCCTTCCCGGGGTACGGGCCCTGACGGTCGATCAGGTGCGGTCCGCGCGTCGTGCCGGCGGCCGCCGTGCGGTCAGGCGCTCTTGCTCGCCGCGGCCTCGGGGGCCGGGGCGGGCGGCAGCGCCGCCTCCGCGAACTCGTCGCGCGGGTGCTCCATGGAGCCGAGCGAGACGATCTCGCGGCGGAAGAACATCGCGAGCGTCCAGTCCGCGACGATGCGCGTCTTCCGGTTGAAGGTCGGCATCGCGTACATGTGGTACGTGCGGTGGAACAGCCACGCCGGCAGGCCCTTGAGCTTGAACTTGCCGAACATGATCGCGACGCCCTTGTGCAGGCCGAGGCCGGCGACCGCGCCGAGGTTCTTGTGCTTGTACTCCCCCGGGGGGAAGTCGCGCATCACGCTGATGACGTTGTCGCCGAGCTGCTTGGCCTGGCGTACCGCGTGCTGGGCGTTCGGCGGGCACCAGGCGCCCTCGCCGGCGGCGAGGTCGGGCACCTGCGCGTTGTCGCCGGCCGCGAACACGTGGTCCATGCCGGTTACCTGGAGCGTCGGGCGGGTGTCGACGTGGCCGCGCGGGCCGAGCGGCAGGCCGAAGTCGGCGAGCGCCGGGTTGGGCTTGACGCCCGCGGTCCACACGATGGTGGACGCGTCGAACTCGGTGCCGTCCGACAGCACGCAGTGCTTGTCGACGCAGGACTGGAGCGACGTCTCGAGGTAGAACTCGATGCCGCGCTCCTTGAGCTTCTTCAAGGTCCACTTGCCGAGTTCGTCGCCGACCTCGGGGAGGATGCGGTGCATCGCCTCGACCATGATGAAGCGCATGTCGTCGCGGCTGATGTTCTTGTAGTACTTCACCGCGTCGCGGGCCATGTCCTCGATCTCCGCGAGGGCCTCGATGCCCGCGAAGCCGCCGCCGACGAACGCGAAGGTCAGCGCCTTGCGGCGGATCTCCGGGTCGGTGGTGGAGTCGGCGACGTCGAGCTGGCCGAGCACGTGGTTGCGGAGGGCGATGGCTTCTTCGATGGTCTTGAAGCCGATGCCGTTCTCCGCGAGACCGGGGATCGGGAACGTGCGGGATATGGAGCCGAGGGCGACGACCAGGTAGTCGAACTCGTGGTCGTACGCCTCGCCGACGAGCGGGACGATGCGGGCGACCTTGCGGTCCTGGTCGATGACCGTGACCCGGCCGGTGACGACGTCGGCCTTGGGAAGGGCGCGACGCAGCGGGACGACGACGTGGCGCGGCGAGAGGCTTCCCGCGGCCGCCTCGGGCAGGAAGGGCTGGTACGTCATGTACGACCGCGGGTCCACGACCGTGACGGAGACCTCTCCGTACTTGGCCTTCTTGAGGATGCGCTGTGCGGCGTACAGGCCGACGTACCCGCCGCCGACGACGAGGATGCGGTGGCGACGGTCCTTGTTGCTGCTCATGTACGGAAGTATCCCGGAGCTGGAGGGGGTCCGGTCGGGAGCCCGCTGGATGCCTGCCCGCATCCCCGTGATACCCTGCGCGGTTTTGTTTTCCGGGGCGCCCGCCTGCGGTTGTCCGGGCCGTCGACCCCGAACGCCTTGGTATCCCAACCGGGCCCCCGGAACAGGGCGGTGACCTGCAACGATCCACGAGGGCCGGGATCTCCCGCAGGCCGTGTGATCCCCGCCATGATCTTGGGAACGAGCCCACGACAGGGGCAACCAACCCGCTCGCCGCACGGGCCGGCCCGCGAACGCCCCCACTTAGCCCCAAGGTGACGAAAAGAATCGGCGCCACCCATGTGAAGAGTTTCACAAACAAAGTCGCCAACTATCCCGAGGCGTGGGACGGCCGCCTGTTCAGCCCAGCACGGACCAGGCGATTCCATCCAGAATGTCGTGTTCCGACACCACAACCTCGCGGGCCCCGACGCGTTCCATGATGGTCAGCAGGACCAACGCCCCCGCCCCGATCACGTCGACGCGGCCCGGGTGCATGACCGGGATCGCGGCGCGCTGGTCGTGGGTGCCGGTGAGCAGGCTCTCGGTGATCTCGCGGACCCGGTCCACCGCGATGCGCGAGTGGTGGATGCGCCGCGGGTCGTACTCCGGCAGGTCGAGCGCGATGCCGGCCACGGTGGCGACCGAACCCGCCAGGCCCACCACGGTCTTGGCACGGTCCAGCGGAACCGACTCGGCGGCCAGGTCGATCGCGGCCTCGATGTCGGCCTTGGCCGCGGCGATCTCCGCGGGGGTGGGCGGGTCGGAGCGCAGGTGGCGCTCGGTCATGCGGACGCAGCCGATGTTCACCGACCGGGCCGCCTCGACCCGGTCGCCGCCGAGCACGAACTCGGTCGAGCCGCCGCCGATGTCCAGGACCAGGAACGGGCGTTCGAAGCCGGACGCGGCGGACCCCGGATCGTCCGGCGAGGCGCCGGCGAGTTCGCGGGTGGCTCCGGTGAAGGACAGCGCGGCCTCTTCGTCGCCCGTGACGACCTCGGGCTCGACACCCAGGATCTCGCGTACGCCGGTGCGGAAGTCCTCGCGGTTCTCGGCGTCCCGGCTCGCGCTGGTCGCCACGAAGCGCAGCCGCTTGGCGCCCAGCGCGTCGATGGCGTCGCGGTAGTCGCGGCAGGCGGCGAACGTGCGCTCCAGCGCCTCGGGGGCGAGCCGACCCGTCGTGTCGACGCCCTGCCCCAGCCGCACGATGCGCATCCGGCGGTCGAGGTCGGTCAGGCTTCCGGTGTCCGGGTCCAGGTCGGCGACCAGGAGGCGGATCGAGTTGGTGCCGCAGTCGATCGCGGCCACGCGTTCGGTCGTCACGAGTCCCCTCGGGTTTCTGTGCCGGTGCCGCCGTTCCGGGCGGCAGGGGCGGAGTTCGCGTCGGAGTCGGAGTGTGTGGCGGTGGCGGGGGCGGAATCGGCGGTGCTGCCGTCTGGGGCCACACACGGACCCTTCTTCCACCACTCCGGGAGCGCCGCAAGCGCCTGGTCGCCCAGCGGGTTCACGCCCGGTCCGGCGGCGAGCGAGTGCGCGACCAGGACGTGCAGGCACTTCACCCGGTCGGGCATACCGCCCGCGGACGGGAAGCCCGCCAGCACCTCGATCGCGTCGCGCCGCCGGATGTAGTCCTCGTGCGCGGCGCGGTAGCGGGCCGCCAGGTCGGCGTCCGCGGCGAGGCGCTCGTTCATCTCGCGCATCAGCCCGTCGGACTCCAGCGTCCCGATCGCCGACGCGGCCCGCGGGCAGGTCAGGTAGTACATCGTCGGGAAGGGGCTGCCGTCCTCCAGGCGCGGCGCGGTCTCGACCACGTCGGGCAGCGCGCACGGGCAACGGTGGGCGACCCCGCGCAGGCCGCGCGGTGTGCGGCCGAGCTGGGCGGTGACGGAGGCGACGTCCTGCTGATCCATGCCGTTCAGTATTTCCGATTCGGTGGGGTGGTCCGGGCGCGGTGGCGGCGCGGCGGGCGGACGGGGGGCCGGGGCGGGCGAACGGGGCGGGCGGGGCGGGCGAACGGGGCGGGCGAACGGGTCCGAGGGCGGACGATGTACCGCATGGGTCGACGGGCAGCCCGAGCCGGGCACACGGTCTCGGCGCGGGCCGCGGCGGGGGCGGGTGCTGGTGCGGGTGGTCAGCGGCCGCCGCTCCGCGGGTCGGTGATGGTCTCGTCGGGCGGGGGAGGCGGTGCCTGGGGAGCCGTCGACGGCGTGGGCTTGGCATCGGCCTCGCGCACGGTCGTCCACAAGCTGTCCGGCCAGTCGCCCTTCGGCTTGGCCGCGTCGTCCGGCGAGGTGGTCGGCGCGGGCGGCGGCACGACCGAATAGGCGACGTCGCCCGGGTTGACGTAGTGGAGTTGCATGCGCGCCTGCTGGCGGACGTACGCGGGGTCCTTCCACCGCTCGAGTTCCTCGCGCAGGCGCTCGACCTCCTCGCGGTGGTCGCGCGTCTGCTCGCGCAGGTCCTGGCGTTCGCGCTGCTGGCTGATGTACTGCCGGACGGGCACCACGAGGGCGATGGCCAGAACGCACACGACCAGGGCGAGCACCCCCGCGCGGCCGGTGAGCCGGTTGGGCCGTCCCTTGGTGCCGCCCCACGTGATGACGATGCGGCGGCGCTTGGCCGGCTTCGGCGCGGGACTGCCGGGCGCGGCCTGCCGGTTCGCGGTGGCCTTGCGGGCCGGCGCGGCGGCCTTCGCGGGCCGGGTCGGCCGTGCGGGCCTGGCGGACGACGACGGTCTGGCGGTCCTGGACGGCCTGGCCGCCCCGCCGCCCGTACGCCGGGCGGCGGCGCCCGAGCCGCTGCCCGAGCCGTTCCGCCCGCCCGTACCGCCGGCCACCGCTCCCCTGCCCGCCTTGCCCGGTTCGGTCCCCTTGCGTGCGTCCGCGTCGGACACGCGCCCTCCCTGCCGTCGGGCCGGCCGCACGGTCACCCGCGCGGCCGGTCCGACGATGCGTCAGGCCTCGGCCGAGAACCGCGGGAACGCGCTGCGGCCGGCGTAGACCGCCGCCTCGTCGAGGATCTCCTCGATGCGCAGCAGCTGGTTGTACTTGGCCACGCGCTCGGAGCGGGCCGGGGCACCGGTCTTGATCTGACCGCAGTCGGTGGCGACGGCCAGGTCGGCGATCGTGGTGTCCTCGGTCTCGCCCGAACGGTGACTCATCATGCACCGGTAACCGTTGCGGTGGGCGAGCGACACGGCGTCGAGGGTCTCGGTGAGCGTGCCGATCTGGTTGACCTTCACCAGCAGCGCGTTGGCCGTGGCGGTGTCGATGCCGCGCTGCAGCCGCTCGGGGTTGGTGACGAACAGGTCGTCGCCGACGAGCTGGACCTTGCCGCCGAGGGTGTCGGTGAGCTGCTTCCAGCCCTCCCAGTCCTCCTCGTTCATCGGGTCCTCGATCGACACGAGCGGGTACGCCGCGACCAGCTCCGCGTAGTACGCCGCCATGTCGGCCGCCGACTTCGCGTTGCCCTCGAAGGTGTACGCGCCGTCCTTGTAGAACTCGGTGGCGGCGACGTCCAGCGCGAGCGCGACGTCGCGGCCCGGCTCGAACCCGGCCTTGCCGATCGCCTCGACGATCAGGTCCAGCGCGTCGCGGTTGCTCGGCAGGTCGGGGGCGAAGCCGCCTTCGTCGCCGACGCCGGTGGCCAGACCGCGCGACTTCAGGACGGACTTGAGCGCGTGGTAGACCTCGGTGCCCCAGCGCACCGCGTCGGCGAAGGTCTCCGCGCCGATCGGCGCGATCATGAACTCCTGGATGTCGACGTTGGTGTCCGCGTGGGCACCGCCGTTGAGGATGTTCATCATCGGGACCGGCAGCACGTGCGCGTTCGGCCCGCCGAGGTAGCGGAACAACGGCAGTTCGGCGGCCTCCGCGGCGGCGTGCGCGACGGCCAGCGAGACGCCCAGCATGGCGTTGGCGCCCAGGTTGGACTTGTCGGCGGTGGCGTCGAGGTCGATCATCGTCTGGTCGACGATGCGCTGCTCGTCCGCCTCGATGCCGACGATCTCGGGCTGGATCTGCTCGATGACGGCGAGGACGGCCTTCTCGACACCCTTGCCGCCGTAGCGCGACGTGTCGCCGTCACGCAGTTCGATGGCCTCGAAGGCACCGGTGGAGGCGCCGGACGGGACGGCGGCACGGCCCTGGCTGCCGTCGTCGAGGACCACCTCGACCTCGACCGTGGGGTTGCCGCGGGAGTCGAGAATCTCGCGGGCGTGGACGACGTCGATGGACGGCACAGCATCTCCTTGGTGTTACCGGGCACGAGGGTCTGCTCGGCCGAGCCTAGTGCCTGCCCGCTCCGCGGCCTCCCCCGTGGCCGCGGGTATCCGTTCCGCGCATGGTCGGCGGGGCGTTCGCCGGATCCCCCGGTCGACCGCTCGGCGGGCTGTTCGCCGGACCCCTCGGTCGAACGCTCGGCGGGTGCGGCGGCCGGTCGCCCCGGCAGGGTGCGACCGGCCGCCGTCGGAGCGGTCAGGCGTTGTCGGCGGCGTGGACGCGGGCACCTTCGACGTAGGTGAGGGCGGTGCGCGTCTCGTGGATGTCCTCGGGCGCACCCGCGAAGGGGTTGCGGTCCAGGACGGTGAGGTCGGCGAGCTTGCCGACCTCGATGGAGCCGGTCTCGTCGAGGTGGTTCACGTACGCCGAACCCGCGGTGTAGGCGGCGATGGCGGTGGCCAGGTCGAGGCGCTGCTCGGGCAGGAACACCGGGCTGTCGGAGCCGGGGACGCGGCGGTTGACGGCCACGTGGATGCCGGCCATCGGGTCGGGCGTCGAGACCGACCAGTCGCTGCCCGCCGCGAGGACCGCGCCGGCCTGCTGGAACGCGCGGAACGGGTACTGCCACGCGCTGCGCTCCGTGCCGATGAACGGGATGCAGAGCTCGTCCATCTGCTTCTCGTGCGCGGCCCACAGCGGCTGCATGTTGACGGCGACGTCGAGTTCGCGGAAGCGCGGGATGTCGCCCGGCTCGACGATCTGCACGTGCGCGACGTGGTGCCGCAGGTCGTTGAAGCCGTTTGCCTGGCGGGCGGCGTCGACGGCGTCCAGCACCTCGGTGATCGCGCGGTCGCCGATCGCGTGGAAGTGCACCTGGAAGCCGTGCGCGTCGAGCAGCGTGATGTAGTCGCGCAGCAGCTCCGGGTCGACCATCGACAGGCCCTTGTTGCCGGTCTGGCAGCCGCAGGCGTCGAGGTACGACTCGCCGATCGCGGCGGTGAAGTTCTCGGGTATGCCGTCCTGCATCAGCTTGACGGTGCCGGCGTTGAAGCGGCCCACGGTGCCGCGCGCCCGGCGGTCCAGGAGGAAGTCGAGCTGCTCGGCGCCCTTCTCGCGGTCCCACCACAGCGCGCCGCGCACTCGCGCGGTCAGCAGGCCGGACTCGGCCGCCTCGGTGTACACGTCGAACTGGTCGTTCCAGCCGCCGAATTCGCCGATGATGGCGTCCTGCCACGCGGTGATGCCGAGCGAGTGGAGGTACGCCTGCGCGTCGGCCAGGCCCTTCAGGTAGTCCTGGCGCGTCGGCTGCGGCGCGTACTGGCCGACCAGGCCCATGGCGCCCTCGTGCAGGATGCCGCTCGGGGTGCCGTCGGGCTCGCGTTCGATGCGGCCGTCGGCGGGGTCGGGCGAGTTCTTGTCCAGGCCCGCGATCTCCAGCGCGCGGGTGTTGCACCACGCACTGTGGCCGTCGCGTACGGGCAGGTAGACGGGCCGGTCGGGGACGACCGCGTCGAGCATCTGACGGGTCGCCAGACCGCTGGGGAACGCCTCGAACGACCAGCCGCCGCCGAGGATCCACTCGACCTCGGGGTGCGCGTCGGCGTACTCGGCCACCGACGCGATGCTGTCCTCCTGCGTCTCGGCGTCCGAGAGGTCGCAGCGGCTCATCGTGAGGCCCGCGAACACCGGGTGCACGTGCGCGTCCTGGAAGCCCGGAACCAGCAGGCGGCCGGCCAGGTCGACGGTTTCGGTGCGGGGGCCGACGAGTTCGCGCACCTCGTCGTGTCCCACGGCGACGATGCGGCCGCCGCGTACCGCGACCGCGGTGGCCCAGCGGCGGGCCGGGTCGACGGTCAGGACGGGACCGTTGAACAGGACGAGGTCGGCGTGCGTCATGGGTGTCGGCGGCCTTTCGGGAGTGTGCTGCGGTGTTCGGTGCGGTCCGGGGTGCCGCGGGTGCGGACTACGGCGCCGGGTGCGGCTCGGAGTGCTCGGAGCGCTCGGGGTGCTCGGGGTGCTTGGGGTGCTTGGGGTGCGGTGCGGGGCCGCCGGGTTCGGCGGTCGCCGCGGCGGTGTCCGGGTCGACGGACTTCGGCAGGCTGAAGTAGGCGGGCTTGCGTACGTAGCGGTTCCACGCGGCGATGGGGACGCCCAACGCGATGATCGTGAGCGGCACCACGACGAGGAAGCGCCCGTTCTCGGCGTCGAACGCGAGGGTGTCGGAGGCGGCCCAGTTCGAGTGCACCATGTAGCCGCCGAGCAGCAGAAGTGCGAGTCCGGCCACCCCGGGGAGCAGCGCCAGGGTCACGAAGTTGCGGACCGAGTCGAACAGTTCGCGCCGGAAGATCATCACGCAGGCGACCCCGGTGATGCCGTAGCCGAACGAGACCAGGATCCCGACCGCGGTCACGGTCGCCATGATGACGTCGGTGAGCTTGCCCAGCGCGGTCCCGGCGACGGCCAGCACAAGGCTGATCGCGACGGTGCGGTAGGTGCTGACGGAGGGCGTGCGGTGCACCGGGTGCAGGCGCGCCCAGCTCTTGCCGAGGACTCCGTTGCGGCCCATCGCCATCGTGAGGCGCGCGCCGCCGATCACGCTCGACTGGAGGCACGCGACGGTCGACAGCAGCATCGCGATGTATGCGATGAGCGCGCCCTGTCCGCCGAACATCTTGTCGGTGAGGTAGGGCAGCGCGTTGGCACCGTACTCGGCGAATTCCTCGCGGCTGAGCGCCCGTTGGAACGCCACGGCGGCGAACACGAACAGCCCCGCGGCGAGCACGATCGACAGCAGGCCCGCCTTGCCGGCGACGCGGCGGTCGACGTTCTCCTCGGAGATGCTGAACGCCGTCTCCCAGCCCCAGAAGTTGTACGCCGCCAGCAGCACGCCGGTGGCGAGCATCGTGGTGTCGTCGAACCCGAAGGGGTTGAACCACCCGGCGCTGAAGTCGCTCACCGGCGCCGCGTCGCCCCAGCCCCCGAAGGCCGCCACGCACACGACGATCACCACAACGGCGGCGAACCCGAACAGGATGGCCTGCACGCGCGCGGCCATCTCGACGCCGCGTACCGCGGTGTAGGTGATGAGCGCGGCCCAGGCGACGCCGATGGCGGTGGCCAGTTTCATCGAGTTGAGCGGGTCGATGTCGGCGCCGAGTTCGGCGGCGACGCCGAGGGTGAACTGCCCGGCGAGTTGTGTGCCGTACGCGAGGAACAGGATCGAGCTCGCGACACCGATCCAGCCGACCATGAAGCCGAACCACGGCCCGAGCGCGCGGCGCACCCACATATAGGTGGTGCCCGCGTTCGGGTCGCGGGCGGACAGACGCGCATAGCCGACGGCGATGCCCAGGATGGGCAGGCACGCGATGAGGAAGGTGGCCGGAAGGCTGGTGCCGACCTCCATGCCGATGAGGCCCAGGCCGAGGCCGATGCTGACCGTCGGGCTCATGTTCGCGAGCGCGATCACCACGCCCTGGCGTACGCCGAGGGTCTTGGCGAGGCGCGGCTCGCCGGGCGTCGGGGACGACGCCGCGGACGAGGCGTCCGGGACCGCGGGGCGGTCGGTGTCAACGGACATATCGGCACTCCAGGGCAGGGCATGGCGGAACAGGCGGAGCTCGGGTAACGCCTCCTCGGGGGACGCGGGTTGGGCTCGGTCGGCGGCCACGGCGTCCCGGGGGTGTCAGGCAGTCGTAAGGAAACACGGATGTCAACGGATAAGTCAATGGCGTTGACAAAAGTGTTCCCCTCGACACCTGCGGGCCCTTTCCCGCACCGGGCACGGCAAGATGGGGCGGCAGGAAGCGGTGTTCGCGGGACCCGGCGCGTCCGGGAGGCGGCGGGATGCGCCGGGCGGCGGCGGAAGCGCCGTGCGGTGCCGCCAGGTGTCGAGAGGCATCGGAAGGCGCCGCAAGGCACCGGACAACACCGGAAGACCGCCGGAGCAAGGAGGGGTACGTCGTGGCAGGCACCGGATCAGGGGCCGGGGTACGCGGCACCCGGCGGCGCGCGGCGTCCGGCCGGGCGGGCGGACGGCCCGGGCTGTCCCCCGAACGCATCGTCGACGGCTGCATCGCGCTGCTGGACGAGCAGGGCGCGGACGCCTTGACGTTCCGCCGGATCGGCGCGTACCTCGGGGTGGACCCGACGGCGCTCTACCGGCATTTCCGCGACAAGGACGAGCTTGTGCTGGCCGTCGCGGACCGCCTGCTGGCGCGCAGCATGGAGGACTTCGCACCGTCCGGCGACTGGCGCGGGACGCTGCGCGACATGCTCGTGCGCAGCCGCGAGGTGTACCTCGCGCACCCCGAGGCGGCCGTGCTGTCGGTGGCCCGGACGACGCGGCGGCCCGCGGAGATGGCCGCCGTGGAGATCATCCTCGGGGCGCTCGCGGACGCGGGGTTCCCGCCGGAGGAGGCGGTCCGGTACTACCGGGTGCTCGTCGACTTCATCCTGTCGTGGAGCGGGCTGGAGGCCGCGTTCCTGACGCTGGATCAGGAGGCCCAGTCGGGGGACGACGGCGCATGGTCGCGCGAGTACGCCGGGGCGCCCGCCGACCGCTACCCGCGCATCGCCGCGGCGTCGGCGTACCTGCCCACGGTCGGGCCGCAGGAGAACTTCGAGCTTGCCCTGGACCTGCTGCTGGACGCGGTCGAGGTGCGGGCGGGGCGGTTCGGGGACCGAGACGCCGCGGGACCGCGGGGCTGAGCGCCTGCGCGGCTGAGAGGCTGCGGAGCTGAGAGGCTCAAGAGTTGAGCGCAGCGCCTGAGGGAGTGAGCGGGGACCGAGGGGCTGCGGGAGCGAAAGCCGTGGGACTGCGGGTTGTTCGAGGGACCCGGCCTGCGGGCGGGCGCGGCGGTCAGACGAAGTAGCCGGGACCGCCCGGCCCGCCGTCGAGGCCGAAGATGCGCCAGCGGGTCGGGGTGACCACGCCGAGGCTGGTGCCTTCCCGCGAGAGCGCCCGGTGCTGCTGGGTCAGTCCCTCGTCGCCCAGAATGTGCCGCATCGCGAACTCCCAGCGCTCCTGGGCCCACGCGTCCTCGCGCAGTTCCACCTCGCCCCACACGATCACGTGGGCGATGTCGCCGTCCTCGGCTATCGAGATGCAGACCTTGGGGTTCTTCTCGAGGTTCGACTTCTTGGTGCGACCGGTCAGGCTCAGATAGAGGTGATCGTCGTCGTACGCCAGCATCACTGGGGTCACATGCGGTTCACCGGTCGGTGTCACGGTGCCGACGTGCACCCAGTGCTCGGGGTCACCGAGCATGTGGTCGAGCGCGTCCTTCAACTCCGGGTCGATCATCCTCGTCCGCCTCTCGTGTGCCGTCCCGCGCAGTTGCGGGTACGGTCCGACGGTTGTTCGACGCGGCCACGGTACCTCGCCTAGTGACGTGGGACACACGGCGGGGTCGGGGAAGACGGATTCGAAGGCATTTGCGAAGGCAACCTGCGGACGCAACTGCGAAGTCGACTGAGAAGGTGCAGGCCGCGACACGTGGGCCGCCGCGGCGGACGAAGTCGGGGCCGCCCCGCGTACGGCGGGTGGCGAACGCCGCCGGCCCGACAACGATCTTGCGGGCCTCCGGGCACGCGCTTCCCACCAAAGGGTGATTCCGGAGTGTCCGCCGTGACCTCTGTTCGTTGACCCGATACGTCGACTGTGCGTCGGCCGGGCTCAAGGTCGCGGGGCTCGAGGTCGGGGCGCACGGTGCGGTCCTCCGGTCTCAGCGGCCGGTCATCACGGAAGGCGGTTGCGGTGCCCGAGGTCTCATTCGTCGTGCCCACGCGCAATTCGGGGCGCACGTTGGAGGCGTGCCTGCGGAGTCTGCGCGCACAGGTCGGGGTCGCGGTCGAGGTGATCGTCGTCGACAACGCGTCGACCGACGGGACGCCGCAGATCGCCGCGCGCTGGGCCGACCGCGTCCTGACCCACGGCCCCGAGCGCAGCGCGCAGCGGAACGCCGGGTGGCAGGCCGCGCGGGCGCGCGTCGTGGCGTTCCTCGACAGCGACATGGTCCTGGACGCCGGGGCCGCGTCGGAGGCGTCCGCGGCCTTCTGCGAGGACCCGGGCCTCGGCGGCCTCATCGTGCCCGAATACGCGTTCGGGGCCGGGTTCTTCGCCCGCTGCCGCGCCCACGAGAAGCGCCTGTCCGCGGGCGGCCCCGACACCGAGGGCGCCCGCTTCTTCCGCCGGGACGCGGTCGAACTGGCCGGCGGATACGAGGAGTCGGGTTACGCGGGCGAGGACTGGGAGTTCTCCGAACGGGTCGCCGCCGACGGCTGGACGATCGGCCGCCTCAAGTCCGCCGTCGGCCACGACGAGGGGCGCGTCTCGCTGGGCCGGGCGTTCGCGAAGAAGCGCTACTACGGCCGCAACTTCTACGACTACGCGATGCTCCCGCGTCAGCAGCGGCGTCCGCTCGGACGCACGTCGCTCGTCGGTTCGCCGGCACGCCTCGCCAAGGCGCCGGCCCTCACCGTCGGCCTCGTCCTCCTCAAGGCGGTCGAGGTCGGCGGCATGCTGTGCGGCATGGCCGAGGAACGCCGGGCCCGCCGCAGCTGAGGCGCGTCCCGGCCGGGCCGAGCCGAATCCCAGCCGCGTCGCAGCCGGGCCGGGGCGATTCCGAACGGGGGCCGAGCGGGTCCGAGCCGTGGCCGAGCCGGGTCAGGCCACGCCCTGGGGTCGGAACTGGACGCTTATGCGCGGGCCGGTGGGGCGGGCGGTCTTGGGGACGGCGTGCTCCCAGGTCCGCTGGCA
Source organism: Streptodolium elevatio (assembly GCF_053592165.1). Lineage (NCBI taxonomy): Bacteria > Bacillati > Actinomycetota > Actinomycetes > Kitasatosporales > Streptomycetaceae > Streptodolium > Streptodolium elevatio. The sequence goes on along the minus strand of NZ_JBSFVE010000010.1, from coordinate 15,974 downwards.
CGACCCGCCCATCACCAGCAGGTCGCCGTGGCCGAGCCGTCGTCGGACGGTCCGGCCGGCACCGCCGCCCCTCGGCCTGAGCAGCAGGTCGCGCGGCGCGCCCAGCGAGACGATCGCGACCATCGTGTCCTCGGTGGCACCGCGGCCGATCCGGTCGCCGTGCCAGGCGACGCTGTCCCGGCCGTCGCGGTAGAAGCACAGGCCGACGGTGCGGAAGGGCTCGCGAAGCTCGGATGCGTAGTGCGCGGACAGCGCTTCGCGTGCCGTGGCGAGCGCGGCGTCGGGCAGGTCGTCGGCGGCGCCGTAGTACGCGAGCAGGCGCGGGACGTCCACGACGCGGTCGTACATCTGCCGCCGCTCGGCCCGCCACGGGACCTCCCCCGCGAGGCGGGCGAACAGTGCGTCGGCGCCCCGGAGCCAGCCGGGGAGCAGGTCGATCCACGCCCCCTCGCCGAGGGCGGTACGGCGCATCCCCCGCGTCGGGCCGAGCCGGGCGTCGTCGCCCTGCCCGAAGAGCGACGCCTGGAGATAGACGGACATAAGGTCAACAATAGCTCACGTTTTCGAATGCCTGTTCGAGCACGTAGATGTTGCCCACGCCTCCGGGTCAGGTCGCATATTCGGGGCGGTCCGCCGTGTCCTCGACCGAGGCCGGAAGGGCCGACTCGCAAGCCGACCAGACCGCGTCGGCGACGTCGTCCCACGGGACGGCCCCGCCGCGCCAGCCTTCCGGGGACGGCGCCTCGGCCCAGGCGGGCAGGTGTTCGACGAGTCCGACCGCGAGCGAGCGCGGGTCGGGGCTGACGAGGACTCCGCCCGCGGCGGGAATCGAGTCGAGCAGGCCCGGGTTGGCGTACCCGATCGCGGGGGTGCCCATCGCGGCGGCCTCGTCGACGACGCGGCCCCACCCTTCGCGGATCGAGGTGCACACCAGGGCGTGCGCGCGGGCGACGAGCTGGTCGCGTACCGCACCCGGGACCCGGCCGTGGAAGTTGACGCCCTGCGGCGCGATCCTGCGCAGCCGCGCGTACTCCGGGCCGTCTCCGACCAGCCACAGCCGGGTGGTCGGGATCTCACGCTTCAGCAGCGTGAAGGCGTCGAACAGCTGGTCGATCTGCTTGACCGCGGACAGCCGACCGACGTGGACCAGCGTGGGGCGTACCTCGCGCGGCACGGACGGCCGATTGCGCGTGTCGACGCCTTCCGGCACCAACTCGATGCGCCGAAGCCCGTACGCCCGCAGCGACCTGCGGCTCGACGGCGAGACGGTCAGCACCGGAACGTCCGCCAACGCGCGCAGCCAACGCGGTTCGAGCACGTGGCGGCCCACCATCGCCACGGGCCAGGGGAGTTCGCAGTTCCAGGTCTCCCGCGCGACCTGGTGCACGAGCGCGACCGTCGGCACTCCCCCGCTCCATCGCGCGCAGCCCAACGGCCGAGTGTTGACCTCGTCGATCAGCAGGTCGAAGCGCTCACCGCGCGCAAGAGCTTCGCGGTACCAGACACGCGCGGCGCGGTGGACGCCCAGCGGCCCGCCCGCACGGACGAGGCGTACGCCGTCGACGTCGGTCTCCTCGGCCGCGCGTCCGGGCAGCGCCGCACTGAACCACGTGACCTGGTGGCCGCGCGCGGCCCACCGGCGCAGCACTTCGCGGGTGTAGACCTCGGCCCCGCCCGACGCGGGGTGGCCGGGGCCCTTCCAGTTGAACAGGCAGACGCGCACGGGCCCAGATGTACCAGCGCGGCATCGCCTTGAGGCCGCGACGCGTTCCGGCGCGACCGGATGTTCCCCTGATCGAGCGACGAAGTGACCACCTGGTGCCCTGATTCGTTGACCTCGCGTTCCCCCGTTCGTCCGCGGCGCAGGCCCGTTCGTTCCGCTGTTCGTCCGTTTGCTCGTTCGGCAACTCGTTCGGCAGCTCGTTCGGCAGTTTGCTCGATCGTTTGTTCGTCGACCGCTTGCCCGCTCGCCGTACTCACCGCCCTACCGCCCTACCCCGTATGTCCGCCCTGCGAAGGGTGTTTGACGCCGTCCCCCGAGGAGAGCCGTGGATCAGCCGACCGACCCTGCCACCTCCGTCGCGTCCGAGGGCGGTGGTTCGCCATCGGCGGCTCGGGTGCCGTCCCAGGGCACGACGCGCGACGCCAACGAGCGCGCACCGGAGACCCGCTACCGCCGCTACGCCACGAACCTGCGTCTGTGGCAGCGCAATCGGGCCTGGTGGGGCTCGGAGCTGGCGACCGGCGCCAAGCTGCGCTACTACGGCGACATGGTCGCGTCGTACACGCGGTGCGCGCGGGGGCGGGGGCGTACCGTCCGCTACCTCGACCAGGAGTTCGCGTTCGACGACATCGCGACGCCGCTCAACCTCCAGACCTGTCCGCGCGAGGTGAGCCGCGACCTGCTGGGCAACTTGCGGCCGGGCTTCCGGGTCCGCACCGCCCTCGATGTGGGCGGCAATCTCGGGCAGTTCGCGGTCACGCTCCGGCACTTCGCCCCCGAGGCCGAGGTCGACGTGTTCGAACCGAACGGGCTGATCCTCCCGCAGTTGGAGACGAACACCGCCGCGCTCAAGGGAGTTCGCATCTGGCCGTACGCGCTCTCGCCGCGCCCGGTCGACGAGATGTTCTTCGACCCCGGGCGCTCCGCGACCGGTTCGGTCCTCGCCGACCAGGTCGACTCCGTCGGAACGCCGCGCAGCCTCGCGGTGCGCAGCGTCAGCGACCCCTCGACCGTGACCGGCAACCAGGAGTACGACCTCGTCAAGATCGACGTCGAGGGCTACGAGCTCGAAGTGCTCAAGTGCCTCGGCGGCATGACCGTGCACTACCTGTACGTCGAGGTGTCCGGCGCGCGCGGCGTCTACCCGCACTCCGAACTGCTCATGCTGGTACGGCGGCAGTTCGGCGACTTCCGGGTGGTGTTCCAGGGCCCCTGCGACCGGCGTTCGGTGCACCACCCGCTGCTTCTGGAGTTCTCCGGCTGAACCGGGCCGGCGTACGCGCGTGCGCCAGCAGGATCGCGGCCGCGGACGGCACCCGGGTGAGCAGGCGGTCCAGCGGCCGCCCGGGGGCCGGAACCGCGTCGGACGCGGCGCCGGTCACCCGGACCGCACGGAACCCACCCGAGGTCAGCAGCTCCACGAGCGCGCGGCGGGTGAACAGCCGCGGCCGGCCGACTGCGTTGTCGTCCGGTGGCCCGGGCACGCCGGACGGCGCGACCTCGGAGAACGCCGGCTGCACGCCCGCGAGGAGCCGCAGTCGGTTGAACCACGCGGCCAGGTTCGGCGTGGACACGAACAGGTGGCCGCCCGGACGGAGGACGCGGTACGCCTCGGCCACCGCGGCCCCGGGGTCGGCGAGGTGCTGGACGATCTCGTTCATGACGACGATGTCCGCCTCGCCGTCCGCAAAGGGCAGCCGGCCCGCGTCGAGTGACGAGCGTACGGTTTGCACGCCGCGTTCCCGGGCGCGCTCGAGGGCGGCCTCGGACCGGTCGACCCCGATCACCCGGTGGCTCGGGCTCGCGGCCAGGCCCGGCAGTTGGGCGATGCGCGCGGTCGCGTACCCGTCGCCGCAGCCGAGGTCGAGCACGGTGAGCGGCTTGACGGTGTGTTCGACGACGGGCCGGATCAGCGCCAGTTGCCGCCGAATGCGGTCGGCGCCAGAGTGGTACGGGATGTTCTCGGCCGCTAGGCGGGCCTGCGGGGTCGCGGCGGGCGCGGCATATGCGGCTGATGCGGCGGCGTTCGCCGGCGGGGCTTGCGCGGTTGTCGGCGTCGTCGGGGTCATCGGCGTCGTCATGCCGTGAAGAACGACGGCCCGGTCCGCCGAGTGACGGGAAGGGCCCGGCACTCGGCGGTTCGGCTCAGAGGCTGTCGGCCGTCCGCGCCACGGAGCGGGCGGCCGACAGCCCCTGAGCCAGGCGTCCGGCGGCGCCTGCGCGGGATCGCTCAGAAGTCGTCCGGGTAGGGCGCCGCGAAAGCCGCGGCTCCCTCGGACGGTGCGGAAGCGTACCCGGGCAGCAGCTCCGTCAGCAGCACCCGGACGGCTTCGTTGTCGTTGCCCGCGGCCGCGCCGTACAAATCGGGCAGGCGCACCACCGCGCCGAGGGAGTCCACCGGCGGCACCGTCGCGTAGACACGCGGGTGTTCGGTCGGCAGGCGTTCCTCGGCCTGGGAGAACAGCGCCTCGTGCAACTTCTCGCCGGGCCGCAGGCCGGTGAAGCGGATCTCCACCTGCGGCTGGTTCACCTGTTCCACGAACTTGTGGACGAGATCGACGATCCGCACCGGATCGCCCATGTCGAGTACGAAGATCTCGCCGCCCTGGGCCATCCGCCCGGCCTCCAGGACCAGGCCGACCGCTTCCTCGATGGTCATGAAGAAGCGGGTGACGTCCGGGTGCGTCACGGTGACCGGGCCGCCGCCGCGCACCTGTTCGGCGAGCACCGACAGGAGCGAGCCCCGGCTGCCCAGCACGTTTCCGAACCGCACGCCCGCGAAGACCCCGGGGGCCTGCGTGTTGGCCTGCACGATCAGCTCGGCGAGCCGCTTCGTCGCGCCGAGGACCGAGACCGGGTCGGCGGCCTTGTCGGTGGATATGAGGATGAACCGCTCCACGCCGATGTCCAGCGCCGCGCGCACCAGGTTCTCGGTGCCGAGCACGTTGGACTTGACCGCCTCGCACGGGTGCCGTTCGAGCAGCGGCAGGTGCTTGTGCGCGGCGGCGTGGAACACGACCTCGGGCTTGAGGTCGCGGAAGAGCTGCTCGATGCGCGGACGGTCCCGAATGTCCGCGATCACGAGCGTGTCGTCGTCGAGCAGGGCCTCGCCCCACACGTCGAGTTGCAGCCGGTGCAGGTTCGACTCGTCGTGGTCCAGCATGTACATCTTGCTGGGGCCGAACCCGTACACCTGGCGGCACAGTTCGCTGCCGATCGAGCCGCCGGCCCCGGTCACCAGGACGCGGCGGCCCGCGATGACCTCGCGTACCGACGCCGAGACGACGTGCAGTTCCTGACGGCCGATCAGCCGGTTGACGTCGAGCGTACGCATGTCCGAGCCGACCACGTCGCGCCGCAGCGCGACGAGGAAGGACGGCAGGTAGCGCACGCTCGCGCCGACGGCCGAGGCGTCGGCCGCGACCTTGCGGAAGTCCTCGGGCGGCAGCCCGGGGATGGCGAGCACCACGACTTCGACACCGAATTCGAGGCTGACACCCACCAGTTCGTTCAGGCCGCCGAGCACCGGGAGGGTCTCCGGCAGGCCGGGCTCCTCCCAGGGCGGTCCGGCGACACGGACCTCCTTCTTGTGCGGATCGTCGTCGAGGAATCCCACCGGGCACAACCCGAACTCGGGTGTGCGCAGCAGATCCCGCGCGAGCGCGCTACCGGCCGACCCGGCCCCCACGACCAGGGTGCGCAGGCCCGCGCGCAGCGCATTTGCCGACGTGGTCTCCAACCCCATCAAGCCCCCCAAAGTCAGGGGCATCGTCACCGTCGGCAGAACGCTTCCGGTCACGTGCCGAGTCGACGCCACCGAACCCGCGGGTGAAAATCCCCATCCGCACCCACCGAGCCCGCTCAGGCGTCGTCCCCGCGACTGCCCCTCCCGCCCCCACAACCCCGGCAGGCGCGGGAACGCCCACCGGTACCGCCGTTCAGACTACGGGTGCGATGCGGTGCCCGTGGGGAATTGGGGCGATTCTTTGGGACAACCGCCGCTCCGCCCGCCCGACCCTTCCTTACCTCGGGAACGTTCGCCGCCACCCCAACGTGCCAACCGCCACCGCCGACCACCCGAACCGACGAAGACCCCACGACGTTCGACACCGCGTCGAACAACACGCTCGGCCCCCTTCGGCACCGTGTCCGACAGCAAGCTCGGCACCACGTCCGACAACGCGTCCGGCCCCGCGTCCAACAGTAGGTTCGACACCGTTCGGCCCCGCGTCCGACAGCCCGTTCGCACCACGTCCAGCAGCAGTTCGACACCGCGTCGAGCAGCACGTTCAGCACCAGACCGGCACCGCGTCCAACCGCACGCTCTCGCCACTTTAGGTACGGCGCTCGGCACCACGTCCAACAGCGCGCTCGGCACCATGTTCGGCACCACGTCCGACAGCCCGCTCGGCACCGCGCTCGGCACCGTCCGGCACCACGTCCAACAGCGCGTCTAGTGCTGTGGCCGGGAAGGTTTGCCGGTTCTCGTCGTTCAGTGCGGTGCATCGCAAGGCGCGGGCCCGAAGCTCGTACTCGGTCGTACTCGCGAGGGTCCGCAACGCCGCGAGGCGCCGTGCTGGGCGGCGAGAACCGGTGAACCTTTCCGGTCACAGCACTAGCAACCCGCGCGGGCCGCGCTCGGCACCGACACCTGCCTACTCCCCCGCCTCCTCGGCGAGTTCAAGCCACCGGGACTCCAGATCGTCGCGCTCGGCGGCGACGGCGCGCAGTTCGGCGTCCAGGTCGGCGACCTTCCCGAAGTCGGTCGCGTGTTCGGCCATGGCGGCGTGCAGCTTCTCCTCGCGCTCGCCGAGCTTGGCCAACTGGCGGTCGATCTTCTGGAGTTCCTTCTTGGCCGCACGGGTGTCGCCGGTGCGCTGCCGCACCGCGGCGGACGGCACCGCGGCCTCCACCGCGGCCCGGCGGCGCGCCAGGTACTCGTCGACGCCCCCGGGCAGCATGCGGAGCGTACGGTCGCCGAGGAGGGCCCACACGGTGTCGGTGGTGCGCTCGACGAAGTACCGGTCGTGGCTGACCACGACGAGTGATCCGGGCCAACCGTCCAGCACGTCTTCGAGTTGGGTCAGTGTCTCGATGTCGAGGTCGTTGGTCGGCTCGTCCATGAACAGCACGTTCGGCTCGTCCATGAGCAGGCGCAGCAGTTGCAGCCGGCGGCGCTCGCCGCCGGACAGGTCGCCGACCGGCGTCCACTGCTTCTCGCCGGTGAACCCGAACTGCTCGCACAGCTGGCCCGCGGTCAACTCGCGGCCCTTGCCGAGGTCGACGCGCTCGCGCACGCGCTGCACCGCCTCCAGCACGCGCCACGTGGCGTCGAGTTCGGCGACCTCCTGCGACAGGTACGCCAGCCGCACCGTCTTGCCCACCACGACCCGCCCGGCCGCGGGCTCCTTCTCCTCGTATGCGGCCTCCGCCATCGCCCGCATGAGCGACGTCTTGCCCGCGCCGTTGACCCCGACCAGGGCGATGCGGTCGCCGGGGCCGAGGTTCCACGTCAGGTGCTCGACCAGCGTCTTGGGCCCGGCCTGCACGGTGACGTCCTTGAGCTCGAACACCGTCTTGCCGAGCCGGGCGTTCGCGAACCGCATCAGCTCGGAGCGGTCGCGCGGCGGCGGCTCGTCGGCGATCAGCTCGTTGGCGGCCTCGATGCGGAATTTGGGCTTGCTGGTGCGTGCCGGGGCGCCGCGGCGCAGCCAGGCCAGTTCCTTGCGGATCAGGTTCTGCCGCTTGACTTCCTCGGTCGCGGCGATCCGCTCGCGCTCTGCGCGCGCCAGGACGTACGCCGAGTAGCCGCCCTCGTAGTCGTGCACCCGCCCCGCCTGCACGTCCCACGTGCGCGTGCAGACCTCGTCGAGGAACCAGCGGTCGTGCGTCACGACGACCAGCGCCGAGCGCCGCGCCTTCAGGTGCCCGGCCAGCCACGAGATGCCCTCGATGTCGAGGTGGTTGGTGGGCTCGTCCAGGATGATCAGGTCGTGCTCGCCGATCAGCAGCTTGGCCAGCGCGATGCGGCGGCGCTCGCCGCCCGACAGCGGCCCGATCACGGTGTCCATGCCCTGCGGGAAGCCCGGCATGTCCAGGCCGCCGAACAGGCCGGTGATGACGTCGCGGATGCGTGCGTCGCCCGCCCAGTCGTGGTCGGGCCGGTCGCCGACGATCTCGTGCCGCACGGTCGCGCCGGGGTCCAGGTCGTCCTGCTGGCTCAGGATCCCCAGGCTCAGACCGGTGATGTGCGTGACGCGCCCGGAGTCGACGGGCTCCTTCTGGGCCATCGCCCTGATCAGCGTCGTCTTGCCGTCGCCGTTGCGGCCGACCACGCCGATGCGGTCGCCCTCACCGACGCCGAGGGAGACGCCGTCGAGCAGCGTACGCATGACGTACGCCTTGCTGACGGACTCGAGGTTGACCAGGTTCGCCACAGCACGACCTTCTGGGGGGACGGGAAACACCCGATTCTACGGGTCGGGTGACAGCGGTTCGGGTGACAGCGGGTTCGGCCGGTGCGCGCAGAGCACGCCCGGGTGCGCTCAGACCACGCCCGGTACGCCAAAGCACGCACAGAGCACGCCCAATGCGCTCAGAGCACGCCTGGTGCGCTCTCCGCGTTGCGCAGGCGCGGCAGGACGCGGGCGCCGCCCACCGGACCGTACGCCACTCTCGTCGTGCGGCACGTGCCCGACGCCTCCAACGCCCGGGCGACCGCGTGTGCGCCGACCTCGTCGGCCGCGAGGAACGCGCAGGTGGGCCCGGAGCCGGAGACCAGCGCACCCAGCGCCCCGGCCGCGGTGCCCGCCGCCAGCGTCGCGCGCAGCGCCGGACGCAGCGACAGGGCGGCCTCCTGGAGGTCGTTCGCCATGCTCGCGCCCAGCGCGGCCGCATCGCCCGCGCGCAGCGCCGCGATCAGCCCCTCGTGCGGCGCCGGATCCGGTACGTCCGCCCCCGCGACCGCCCGCAGCCGGTCGCACTCGCCGTAGACCGCCGGGGTCGACAGGCCGCCGTCGGCGAGCGCGAAAACCCAGTGGAAGCGGCCGACCGAGGGCACCGCGGCCAGGCGCTCGCCCCGGCCGGTGCCGATCGCGGTGCCGCCGAGGTCGCTGAACGGCACGTCGCTGCCCAGTTCCGCACCGAGCCGGCGCAGCATCTCGCGGGGCGTGTTGCCGCGCCACAGGGTGTCGCAGGCCAGCAGGGTGGCGGCGGCGTCGGCGCTGCCGCCGGCCATGCCGCCCGCGACCGGGATGCCCTTGCGGATGTGCACGTGCAGGTCGGGGGACGTGCCGAGGCGGTCGGCCAGCAGTTCGACGGCGCGCGCGGCGAGGTTGGTGCGGTCCAGCGGGACGTCGTCGGTACCCTCGCCCTCGACGGTCACCGTGAGGGTGTCGGCGCGGGTGACGGTCACCTCGTCGAAGAGCGACACGGCGTGGAACACCGACACCAGCTCGTGGTACCCGTCCGGCCGGACCGCCCCCACGGCGAGCTGGAGGTTGACTTTGGCGGGAACCTGGACGGTCACGGAAGCCACGAGTGCGGGTGCCCCTCGTTCTCGGATGCGGGTCGCGTCGATCGTACGGCCCGTGAGGAGGTGGTTACGCGGGGGGTGGGCCGCCGGGCCGGGACCGCGTCCCCGCCTCCGCGATGCGTGTGAACTGCCCGACGTCGAGCGCCTCGCCGCGCGCCTTGGGGTCCACCCCCGCGGCCACCAGCGCCTCTTCGGCCGCGGCCGGCGAGCCCGCCCAGCCCGCGAGTGCGGCGCGGAGCGTCTTGCGGCGCTGCGCGAACGCGGCGTCCACGACGGCGAATACCTCCTCGCGGGTGGCGGTGGTCGCGGGCGGTTCGCGGCGGACCAGCGAGACGAGGCCGGAGTCGACGTTGGGGGCGGGCCAGAAGACGTTGCGGCCGATCGCGCCCGCGCGCTTGACGTCGGCGTACCACGCGGCCTTGACCGACGGGACGCCGTACACCTTGCCGCCGGGGCGGGCGGCGAGGCGGTCGGCGACCTCGGACTGCACCATCACCAGCGTGCGTTCGATGCTCGGGAAGGTCTGGAGCATGTGCAGCAGGACGGGGACGGAGACGTTGTAGGGCAGGTTCGCCACGAGTGCGGTCGGCGGCGGGCCGGGCAGCTCCGTGACGGTCATCGCGTCGGCGTGCACGAGCGCGAACCGGTCGGCGCGTTCGGGCATGCGCGCCTCGACCGTGGTCGGCAGGTGCCGGGCGAGCACGGGGTCGATCTCGACCGCGACGACGCGGTCCGCGGCCTCCAGCAGGGCCAGGGTCAGCGAGCCGAGGCCGGGGCCGATCTCCACCACGACGTCGTCGGGGCGCACCTCGGCGGTGCGGACGATGCGCCGCACGGTGTTGGCGTCGATGACGAAGTTCTGGCCGAGCTGCTTGGTGGGCCGGACGCCCAGTGCCCCGGCCAGCTCGCGGATGTCCGCGGGACCGAGGAGACCGGGTCCCGCGGGACGATCACTCACGTATACAGCTTACGGCCGCAGACGGGCCACGGACTCGCGCCCCGCTTCACGAACAGCAGCTTGGCGCGGTACGTCTGCTCCGCCGCGGGCGCCGTGCTCGCGACCCCCGTCCCGCCCATCGACTGCCAGGTGCGCGCGTCGAACTGGTACAGCCCGTGGTAGGTCCCGGACGCGTCGACGGCCGTCGGACGGCCGCCCGCCTCGCACTTCGCAAGCGCGGTCCAGTTGAGTCCGTCGGCGCCGGCCACCGAGGTGGGCAGCGGCTTGGTGCCGACCTTGACGATCTGGTGCACCGGGGCCTTGACGATCTCCTCCGACACCTTGCGCGGGTTCTGCTTGACGCCGTCGACGGTCTCGTACGCCCACGTCACCCTCTTGATGCCGGCGGCGCCCTTGGTCTCGACCGACTCGTTGCCCTTGAACTGCGTGGGGTCGTCCTGCTTCCTGGTCTCGAAGGGGATGCGCTCGTCCTTCACGACCGTCGTGCCGGTGACGCGCAGGACCGACACCGTCATGCCCTCGGTGGGGTAGGTGTCGGTGGGAACGCTTATGCGGTCCTGCGGCCCTATGGCGATCTGGGCCTGCCGCAGCACCTCACCCAGGGACGCGGCGTTCGTGCGCACCGGGATCTGACGGCCGTCGACCATGAAGGTCACGCCCCGCTCGGTGCGCACGTCGACGGCAAGGCCCTCGCGGCCGATGGGCGCGTCATGCGGCACCGACAGGTACGCGCCGTCGGTGCGCACCTTGAGCTGGTCCATCGCCTCGGCGACCGACATGGCGGTCACCCACACCTGCTGCGGGCGGCCGTCCAGAGTCAGGTTCAGCAGGCGGCCGTACCGGATCGCGACCTGGTCGCCGTCGTCGAGGTCGGCGTTGCGGCCGGGTGCGACGACGTCGTGCTCCCCTATGTCGATCTGCTCGCGGTCGAGGACCTGGCCGACGTTCGAGGCGAACGTGTGCACGCGGCGCTTCTCGCCGTCGACGACGATCGTGACCGTCTTGTCGTACTGCACGAATGCCGTGGTGCCGCCCACCAGCACGGCCACGACCAGCAGTTGGGGCACCAGCATGCGCGGCGAGAACCCGCGGCGGGGCGCTTTCCCGCGCCTACGCCCGCGCTCGGCGGAACGACTCAAAAGGGTGGCTCCCTCACCTGCCGGTCGGCCCACAGGCCGACGTGCGGCCGGTGCAGGTCGACCGGTGCCAGTCGACCGAGCAGGGACTGTAACAGGTTGCCGATGCCCAACTGCCGTTCCACCGCGTACGGGTGAACCGGGCCCGACCGGTCAGCCCGTGCCGAAAACCCGTTCGGCGTTGGCGGCGAGGGCCGCGCACAGCGTGTCCTCGTCGACGCCCTTGACCTCGGCCATCGCGCGCACCGTCACCGGGACGAGGTACGGCGCGTTCGGTCGGCCGCGGTGCGGGGCCGGGGTGAGGAAGGGCGCGTCCGTCTCGACCAGCAGCAGGTCCAGCGGCGCCACGGCCACCGCGTCGCGCAGGGGTTGCGCACTGGGGTAGGTCACGTTGCCGGCGAAGGACATGACGTAGCCGCGCTCGGCGCAGGTCTTGGCCATCTCGGCGTCGCCCGAGAAGCAGTGGAACACCACGGTCTCCGGGGCGCCTTCCTCCACGAGGATGCGCAGGACGTCGTCGTGCGCCTCCCGGTCGTGGATGACCAGGGCCTTGCCGTGCCGCTTCGCGATCGCGATGTGGCGGCGGAAGGACTCCTGCTGCGCCTCGGTGCCCTCGGGGCCGGTGCGGAAGTAGTCGAGGCCGGTCTCGCCGATGCCGCGTACCTGGGGCAGCGCGGCCAGTTCGTCGATTTCCGCGATCGCGGCGTCGAGGGCCGCCATGCCGCCGGGCTCGCGGCGCTGCCCGGACCAGCCGTCCGGGTCCCCGTGCACAAGCCGGGGTGCCTCGTTCGGATGAAGGGCGACGGTGGCGTGCACGCGCGGGTTGTCGAGCGCGGCCTCGGCCGCCCACTTGGACGACGGCACGTCGATGCCCACCTGGACGAGCGTCGAGATCCCGACCGCGGCGGCCGCGGCGAGGGCCGAGCCGATGTCGCCTTCTTGCAGGTCCAGGTGCGTGTGCGCGTCCCAGACGGGCACCCGCAGCGACGGGGGTGCGGGGGGCGGGGTGGTGTCCCCCGGCCCGCCGTCGCGGCGTGTGCGCTTGCCCATCGGGTCAGCTGTCCTTCTGCTCGTCGCGCTTCTCTTCCAGGCGCGGGAAGAGGATGTCGCCCTTGGTGACCGTGGCACCGGCGGGCAGCAGGCCCCAGTTGCCCGCGTCCAGGAGCTTCTGGTCGGCCAGCGCGCCGAGGTGCGCCTCGGCACCGAGCGAGACCCACAACTTCTCGGCGGTCGCCGGCATGACCGGGTTGAGCAGGACGGCGAGCGCCCGCAGCGACTCGGCCGCCGAGTAGAGGATCGTCGCCAGGCGGGCCTGGCCCTCGGGAGAGGTGTCCTTGGCGACCTTCCAGGGCTCCTGCTCGGTCAGGTAGCCGTTGACCTGCTTGACGTACGCGAAGACGTCGTCCAGCGCGCCCTGGAAGTCCAGTTGCTCGACCTTGGCGTCCGACGTCTTCACCGTCTCCGCCAGCGCCTCGTGCAGCGCGCTCTCCGGTGCGCCGGCCGCGGTTGCCGCGGGCAGCGTGCCGCCGAAGTACTTGCCGACCATCGCGGCGACGCGCGATGCGAGGTTGCCGAAGTCGTTGGCGAGTTCGGACGTGTAGCGCGCCGAGAAGTCCTCCCACGAGAACGACCCGTCCTGGCCGAACGGGATCGCGCGCATGAAGTAGTACCGGTACGCGTCGACGCCGAAGTGGTCGGTGAGCTGCTGCGGCGAGATGCCGGTCAGCTTCGACTTGCTCATCTTCTCGCCGCCGACCAGCAGCCAGCCGTGCGCGAACACCTTGTGCGGCAGCGGCAGCCCGGCCGCCATCAGCATCGCGGGCCAGATGACCGCGTGGAAGCGCAGGATGTCCTTGCCCACGATGTGCACGTCCGCGGGCCACGTCTCGCCGAACTTGGCCTGGTCGGTGCCGTAGCCGACGGCGGAGGCGTAGTTGAGCAGGGCGTCGATCCAGACGTACAGGACGTGCCCGGAGTCCCACGGGATCGGGATGCCCCAGTCGAACGTCGAACGCGAGATCGACAGGTCCTGAAGGCCCTGCTGCACGAACTTCAGCACCTCGTTGCGCGCCGAGGCCGGCTGGATGAAGTCCGGGTTGGCCTCGTAGAACGCGAGGAGCTTGTCGGTGTACGCGGACATCCGGAAGAAGTAGTTGTCCTCCGACAGCATCTCCACCGGGCGGCCGTGGATCGGGCAGAGCTTCTGGCCCTCGTACTCCCCGGTGCCGTCGACGAGGTCGCCGGGGAGTTTGAACTCCTCGCAGCCGACGCAGTACGGGCCTTCGTACGAGCCCTTGTAGACCTCGCCGTTGTCGTACAGGTTCTGCCAGAACTCCTGCACGCGCTGCGCGTGCCGCGGCTCGGTCGTGCGGATGAAGTCGTCGTTGGCGATCTCGAGGTGCTTCCACAGCGGCTTCCACGCCGACTCGACGAGCCGGTCGCACCACTCCTGCGGCGTCAGGCCGTTCGCCAGGGCGGTGCGCATGACCTTCTGGCCGTGCTCGTCGGTGCCGGTCAGGTACCACACCTTCTCGCCGCGCTGGCGGTGCCAGCGGGTGAGCACGTCGCCGGCGACGGTCGTGTAGGCGTGGCCGAGGTGCGGGGCGTCGTTGACGTAGTAGATCGGGGTGGTGACGTAGAACGCCTTGCCGCCCGCGTGTCCGCCCGGGGTCGTGGAGAGATCAGTGGATCCAGTGGCCGCCATGCCGGAAATCCTACGGCCCGCGGCGGGTGGGTCGCCCCCGAGTATCGGCGGGGCGGCCCACCCGGCCGTCCCGGGGTGGGCCGCCCCGCAGGTCGGCGGTGGCTCAGCGGCGGGACAGGCGCAGCAGATGCCAGTGGTGTCGGCCGGACGACGGCCGAGGCGGGGGCGCCGCCGCGGACGCGACCCGGCCCGCGGGCAGGATCCGCAGGCGAGCGCCTTCGCAGTGCTCGCAGCTGGGGCGACTGAACGGCGACGGTACGCGGTTGCCGTCGTGGTAGTAGTGGCAGACCTGCTTGCCCTGCAGGTCGGTGACGTGGTGGATCTCGTACGCGCGCTCCCAGCCGTGGCCGCAGCCAAGACACACGAACGAGTACGCCTCGTGCACGATGGTCGATTGGTTCATGGCGACCTCCTCGCGCGGCCTTCCCACCGACGGTTCGGTGGTTCCTCGGCCCGGACTCCCAGGAAATGCCCCCGGTGCGGCCCCGCGCACCAGTGGTTACGCGGCCTTGGCATCTTCTAGTGAGGAGAATGAAGAAGTTGGGGCCTGCTTGGGCCGAACACTCCCATTGTGCTACCGACCCGTTGCCCGCGCTTGACGCGCGTCCCCGCAAGCGGGCGGCCGGGGCTCAGCCCTTGCGCTTCGCGGCCACCACCGCGTCGAAGACCTCGCGCTTGGGCAGCCCGAGTTCGGCGGCGACCTCGGCGATCGCCTCCTTGCGGTGCTGGCCGGCGTCCTCCCGGCGGGCCACGAGGGCGGCCAGCTCGTCGGGGCCCAGATCGGACGGCTTCGCGGGCGGCGCGCCCTCCACGACGACGGTGATCTCGCCGCGTACGCCGGCGGCGGCCCAGGCGGCGAGTTCGGCGAGCGGGCCGCGGCGTACCTCCTCGTACGTCTTGGTCAGCTCGCGGCAGACGGCAGCGCGCCGCTCGCCGCCGAAGGCCTCGGCCATCGCCGCGAGGGAGTCGGCGACGCGGTGCGGTGCCTCGAAGAAGACCATCGTGCGCGGCTCGGCGGCCACGTCGCGCAGACGGCCGGCCCGCTCGCCCGGTTTGCGGGGCAGGAAGCCCTCGAAGCAGAACCGGTCGACCGGGAGGCCGGACAGCGCCAGGGCGGTCAGCACGGCGGACGGGCCGGGCACGGCCGTCACCCGCACACCTTCCGCCACGGCGGCCTCGACGAGGCGGTAGCCGGGGTCGGAGACCGACGGCATCCCGGCGTCGGTGACCAGCAGGACACGCGCGCCGCCGAGCAGATCGCGCACCAATTCGGGCGTACGCGCCGACTCGTTGCCCTCGAAATAGGAGACCACCCGCCCGGGGACCTCGACGCCCAGCGCGTTCGTGAGCCTGCGCAGACGGCGGGTGTCCTCGGCCGCGACGACATCGGCGGCGGCGAGCTCCGCGGACAGCCGGGGAGGCGCGTCGCCGACCTCGCCGATCGGAGTACCGGCAAGCACGAGGACACCGCTGGGTTCATGTTCCACGGCACCATCCTCCCCCGTGGTGGGCACCGCACCGCCTCGCGGTCAATACGATGACCGCGTGACGAGCGACGTGGCGACCGACAAACCCACCCGCAAGCGCACCCCGGAAGGGGGCGGCGGGGCCGCGCCCGCACCGCCGGAGGCGGACGCGTGGTCGCGCACACTCGCGCGTTTCTCGTTCCGCCCCCGGCCCCGCATCTCCCTGCGCGAACGCCTCGTCCCCAACTTCACCGACTCCACCCCGTACACCGGCGGTGGCTGGCTGCCGTGCATTCTGATCACCCTGATGGCCGGATTCCTGCGGTTCTGGAAGCTCGGGCAGCCCGACGCGGTGATATTCGACGAGACGTACTACGCCAAGGACGGCTGGTCGCTCATCCACTACGGGTACGAGGGCACCTGGCGTGACCTGAGCGAGCAGGACAAGGCCAA